>JBDHKD010000141.1:0-6484 GCA_039586575.1 Gemmatimonadota bacterium
GGGTACGCCAGGCACGAGCCGGACGGTCCGCGCTACGTGTATCTGCCGGTGGTGCCGGCGGAGCGAGCGCGGCGGACGGCGCTACGTCACCTGGTGGACACCTTCTTCGAAGGTTCGGCGGAGCGGGCGGCGCTGGCGCTGATCAAGCTATCGGACGCGGATATCACGGACGAAGCCCTCGAACGACTCGCCGAGCTGGCGAGACGGGCTGAGCAAGAAGGAAGGTAGCCATGTCGATGACGTTACTGGCCGATGCGGCGGTGAAGGGTGTGATCTATCTGGCTCTGCTCTTTGCCGTCGTCGGTGCGTTGCGCCGGGGCTCGGCGGCGACGCGCCACCTGTTCTGGAGCATCGGGCTGACCGGACTGCTGATGATCCCGGTGCTCTCGGTCGTGATCCCCTGGCGGCTCGAGTTGCCGTTCGCAACCGGAGCGGCTGAGGTGACGCCGAGCTACGAAGAGGCCGCGCCGCAGCCGATCATACACAGCTCCGAGCGTGCGAAGGACATCGTCGGGCCATCGATCGCGACTCGGGAGAAGGCGGCAACTGATGAGCGGGCGCCGTCGCTCGTCGCACAGGCGAAGTCCGGGGCGGCGCGCTTCGAGCTGCCCGGCCTGACCGGGCTCCTCGCGGCTATCTGGCTGGCTGGCGTCCTGGTCGTCCTCGGCCGCTTGGTGGTCGGGATAATCGCCACGTCCGTGATCGCGCGGCGCGGCCTCCCGCTGGATGGGCGAGCTTGGACCTTGATGCTGAACCGGGTGCGTGCGAGGTTGGGAATTCAGGCTCCGGTCCGCCTCGTATCGAGCCGGCACGCCAAGGTTCCGTTCAGTTGCGGTGTAGTCAATCCGATCGTCGTACTCCCGGAGGAGGAGGAAGACTGGAGCGACGAGCGCCGCCGAGCGGTGCTACTGCACGAGCTCGCCCACTTCAGTCGCGGCGACATGATCGCGCATCTGCTGTCGCAGTTGGCCTGTGCGCTCCACTGGTTCAACCCGCTAGTCTGGCTCGGCGCGCGCCGGCTGCGGTCGGAGAGCGAGCGTGCCTGCGATGACCTGGTGCTGCGCGCCGGCACGGCACCCTCGGAGTACGCCGGACATCTAATAGAGATCGTTCGGACCGCGGGTCGTTCCTGGACTCCGGCCGTGGCGCTGCCGATGGCGCGACGCAGCGAGTTCGAGGGCCGGCTCCTGGCGATCCTCGAGCCGGGCGTGAGGCGTCACGGCCTCACTCCCTCCGCCGTTACCTTCGTCGTCCTCGCCGTCGCCCTCACGGCCGTCCCGCTGGCGGCGATGGGCCCGGAGCGCGGCGTCCAGTCCGCGACCGATCCCAGCGAGGGGAAGGCGACGAGCGAGCGGGTGACCGCGCTCATCGGAGCGCTGGACGACGATGACATCGCGATGCGCCGCATCGTGGTCGAGTCGCTGGGCTCGCTTCAGGACACCACCGCCGTCGTTGCGCTGATGCGAGCGCTTCGCACCGACTCCGATCCCGAGGTCCGCGAGGCGGCGGCCTACGCTCTGGGCCAGATCGAAGACCCGCGCGCCGTCCCGGCGCTGGGAGAGGCGCTCCGACAGGATGACGTGACCGCGGTACGCCTGATGGCGGTCCACGCGCTGGGCGATATCGAGGACCCGCGGGCGGTCGAGCCTCTGGCCGCCGCGATCGGCGATCCCGACCGCGAGATCCGCTTGGCGGTGATCCAGGCGCTGGGTAACATCGAGTCGCCGGATGCGATCGACGCGCTGAGCTCGGCGCTCAGCGACAGCGATGCCGAGGTCCGCGAGTACGTGGTCTGGGCGCTCGGCGAGATCGAGGATTCACGAGCCGTGCCGGCGCTTGCGGACGTCCTGACGTCCGACGGCGAGGCCAGCGTCCGGCTCAAGGCCGCCTGGGCGCTGGGCCAGATCGAGCATGCCAACGGCGTCGACGCGCTGGCACGGGCGCTCGACGACCAGGACGCCGAGGTGAGGCAGATGGCCGTCTGGGCGCTCGGTGAGATCGAGGACCCGCGTGGCGTCGAGCCGCTCATCCGGGTGCTGAGTGACCCCGATGTAGAGACGCGTCTGCTGGCGATCCATGCCCTCGGCCAGATCGAGAGCGGTCGGGCTGTGGATCCGCTGATCGAGGCGCTGCGCGACTCCGATTCCCGGGTTCGAGAGGCCGCGATCTGGGCGCTGGGCCAGATCGAAGATCCCAGGGCGGCTCCGGGCCTCGCCGCAGCGCTGGGCGACTCCGAGGCTAAGGTCCGCAGGTACGCGGCCGCGGCGCTCGGCGACCTCGACTTGAGCAGCGCACCTCCTGAGTTGATCAACGCCCTCCAGGACGATGATCTCGAGGTCCGGCGCTACGCCGTGCACGCGCTCGGCGACATCGAGGACCCGGCCGCCGTTCCCGGACTGGCCGCGCTCTTCCGCAGCTCTGACGCGGACGCCGACACCAGACGTGCTGTGATCCACGCGCTTAGCGACATCGAAGACCCGGCCGCCTATCAGCTGCTGGTTGAGGCGCTCGACGATGAGGATCCCGAGATCCGTAGAGCCGCGGCACGGGCGCTGGGAGGAAACGAAGAATGATGTCCCTGCGACGAGTTCCGACCTTGGCCGCCGTGACCATGCTGGCCGCGGCGGCCGCCACCCTCGGCGTCGAGCCACGCGCCGAGACGGTACCCGCTCAGCCCGGCACGTCCGATGCCATCCGCGCCGGGCAGGTTCTCGACGCCGTGCGCGGCACCAACTCCATCGCCTGCGAGCTGATCGTCCGCGCGCTGGGCGTCGGCTGGAGCTGGGGCAGGATGCACCGCGAGCCCGATGCGATCAGCGAGCACCGGGAGCTCGCCCGCTGGGCGAGCGGAGCGTTGGATGATCCCGGCGCGATCGCGCCGCTTCGTGCGGCGCTGGACGACTCGGACGCGTGCGTCCCGCGCGTCGCGGCGCGCCTGCTCGGTCGCACGGACGACTCGCGCGCCGTTGACTCGCTTCTCGATGCGCTGGCCAGCCCCGACGCCCGCACGCGCCAGCTCGCCGCCGTTGGGCTGGGTTACGCCGAGGTTCCCGAGTCCGTCGACCCGCTGTTGCGCGCGCTACGCGACGATGCGTCGTCGGTCCGCGCCGCTGCGGCATGGGCGCTCGGCGAGGTCGAGGATAAGCGTGCCGTCCAGTCGCTCGCCCGCCTGCTGAGCGACGACCCGGAGCCCGGCGTCCGTCGCGCCGCGGCGCTGGCCCTCGGTAACATGTACTAGCTCGACCCTCAGACCAACGAATGAAAAGACAGGGGGCCACCTCGATCTCATCGAGGTGGCCCCCTTAGTGGCTATAACAAAATCAGGCTTTAGGCACCCAATTTGGTCACGTTCGCAGCCGCCGGGCCCTTGTCGCCCTGCACGATGTCGAACTCCACACGCTCACCCTCGGCGAGGCTCTTGAAGCCGTCGGCCTGGATGGCTGTGTGATGGACGAAGCAGTCCTTCTGCCCGTCCTCGGGCGTGATAAACCCGAAGCCCTTGCTGTCGTTGAACCACTTGACTGTTCCAGTCGTACGCATCTGCCGTACTCCTTCGACTACACGTTCTGCGCGGACCTTAGCCCCCGCGCTGGGCTTGACCGTTGCGGCTGCCGGCACCCTGCCGGTACAGCCCCTTCCGTAGCTAATACAAAACGAGGGGCCGGCGTTTGAGCCAGGTCCCTCTGGTAGTCGCTGGTAATCTCAACGGCGCATAAGCATAGCACTATCTCGGGTCCTGTCAACAGCTTGACTGGACGTGAGGTCCAGGTTGTGCTAGGTTCAGGCATTACTTCAGGGCGGTGGCGCGCCTTCGCCCCGAAACCGCTATTCGGTCACGGGACCGGAGACTTCGTCGGGTCCCGTGCCTTTTTTTGCCCTTTTTGTCGGGAGGGGTCATGGTCGAGGTGAGGTTGAGGGAAGGCGACAGTCTGGATTGGGCGCTCAAGACGTTCCGCCGCAAGGTGATCCGTTCCGGGCTGTTCAAGGATATGAAGAAGCGGCGCTTCTACGAGAAGCCCAGTGCGGCCAAGAAGAGGAAGGCCGCGGCGGCCCGGCGCAGAAACGCTCGCGCCCGCCGGAGAACTCGGTAGCAGGCTAGCGACGCAGCTCCCGCAGCCACTCCTCTAGCGTGTCCAGATACTGCGGCGCGTAGTTCGTCCAACCCCGGCGCGCCCTTCGGTTGCGCTCCACCAGACAGCCGGTCTCCGATATGATGATGTTGTGGTCGGTCCCTCGGATGAGCTCGACGCGGGAACGCGGGTTACCGGCGCGCGCCAGCATCGCTCGGTAAGCCTCCGCGCCCTGGAACGGATCGGCCTGCGTGTCCAGCTCGCCGAAGAAGGCCAGCACGGGGATCGTGATTCCCTCGATGGCCTCCAGCGGATCACGGAAGTACTCGCCGTTTAAATCGTCCGCGTGCCAGTCCGACTCGGGCCGCGGCTCGACGCTGAAGCCCAGGAGCGTCATCTCGCTCAGCACCGGGTAGTTCGCCTGCTGCGCCTTGTACCGCAGGTACTCGTCGTACGTCTGAGCGCGTCCGGCTCCGTTGACTAGACGCTCGACCTCTTCCGCGTCCTCGGCCGGGAGCCCGGCGCATACCGCCTGCGCCGTGAGCAGAAAGACGCCCTGGTCGGCGCCGGCTTCGCCGGGGCAGGAAACCGCGATCATGAACGCGATGTCGTCGCTCCTCGTAAGCACGCGGGGCATCACGTAGCCCGCCTGGCTGATCCCCCAGAGGCCGATCATCTCGCTGTCGATATCTGAGCGATCCTTGAGCAGCGCGATCGCGTCGAGAACGATCTGCGCCCGCTGCTCGACCAGGCGACTGCGATCGATGCGGCCGGTCGACGCGCCGGTCCCCGGCTTGTCCCAGGCGAAGGTCGCATAACCGACACGCTGCATGCGCTCCATGATCGGCGGGTAGGTGACGCCCGAGGTGCGGTTGTTCGGTCCGTCGCCGTGCACGAAGACGACGACGGGATGAGGGCCGCTCCCTCCCGGCAGCCTGAGATCGCCCACCAGCTTGAACGACCCGGAATGGAAGACGATCTCCTCGGTCCGGGGCCCCTGCTCTTGCCCGGTGCAGGCGACGAGCAGTCCGACGATCAACGCTATGAGTAACATGATGCACCTCAGTCTCGATCTGTCTCTGACCGGCGAACCCGCGTCAATCGGAACGTCGTCCGCCATCGTTGGCAGGGGTCGTGCCAGGGAGGCCTACTCTATAAATCGTTGTATGGCAAGAGGTTGCATGGTCGCGCGGCTCGAGGGTCCGATCGTCCGGTGACCGCCTGCGGGACGGACCTTTCCCGATCCTGGGAAGGGCGGACGACCCTGGTGCCCGGACCGGGGCTTGTGTGCCCACGCCCGGCCGGCTAGCGTTGGGCGCGATTTATCAGGCGAAACCTCAACCAGAGGAGCACCGCCATGTCCGGCAAGATTCTCCGCGTCGCTCTGCTATCCGTTGTCCTCGCTCTCGCCCTCGCCCCCGCGGCCTCCGGCCAGTCGGCCGCCGAGGTGATCGAGACCGCCATAGCCCGCTTCGAGGACCGCGCGGCTGGAATCGAGAACTACACCGTGGTGATGGACGTGATGGGGATGGAGGTCACCAACTACTTCGAGAAGGAGTTGGTCGGCGGGCGGCCGACGTTCGTCCTCAAGCACCACGGCGGCGCGACGCAGCAGAGCGCCGGGCTGTTCTACAACGGCTTCATGGAAGTGGTCGACCGAGCCAACCTGCAGGGCAGGGAGTCGGTGGATGGCTCCGACTGTTTCGTCGTCACGGTCGATGACTTCAGCGGCGTTGACTTCGACCCCGAGACGCCCGACGACGAGGAGGATTTCCGACCCACGCACGGCACCTTCTATCTCGATGCCGGCGACTACCTGATCCGCAAGCTGGAGCTGAACGGCGAGCTCCTGGGCGGAAGGGGATGGCAGGATATAGCGATGGAGATCGCCTTCAAGGACTACCGCGAGGTCGACGGCATGATCCTCCCGTTCGTCACCGAGAACAGGGTGGTCGGCATGCAAAACGCCTATAGCGAGGAGGAGATGCAGAAGGCCCGGGAGGAGCTTGAAGAGATGAAGCGCCGGATCGCCGAGATGCCCGAGGCCCAGCGTGCCGCCGTGGAGCAGATGATGGGGCAGCGCATGGAAAATATGGAGCGCATGCTCAACTCGGGCACCATGCAGATCACAACCCAGGTGAAGGAGCTCAAGGTCAACACCGGTCCTCCCAACTGAACCCGAGCCCGAAATGAGCGCGACCCGAACGGCCCGGCCACGTTGCAGCGGCACCTACGACGCGGTGTTGCGGCAGTGCGAGGAGCTGGAGAAGCTCGCCGCGGAAACCGACGAACGACTCTCCTATCACGTCGAGCGGGTATCGGCCTGGAGCGTCGCCGACCACCTGGACCACATCGCGCGGGCCACGCAGGCCATGACCGGCGCCATCGAGCAGGCGTTGCAGCCGGAGGCACCC
>JBDHKD010000142.1:0-6022 GCA_039586575.1 Gemmatimonadota bacterium
AGGTTGGGATTACCATTGGATTCCCGTAGAGGCGCTCCTCGTTCTACAGTTGGGTGCCGTAGGCTTCGACGGGATACGAAAGCTGACCGGTCGCTTCAGCTATCGATACCTGAGCCGCGCATTCTTGGGGCTGGTCGCAGCGCTGACCCTCGGGTATGCCGTGGTCAGGCACGCAACGGCCGAGAGAATCTGGGTCAGGTTGGGCGAGACCCCCATCTTCCTCTATCAGATGATGGACGCGGTCGAGGAACACGCACCAGGCGGCACGATCAGCACACTGGCCGTGACTATGCAGGTAGGTTGGCCACTGGTCAGCTACACCGACGTCGAATGGGGCTCGCGCTTCAATTGCCTCTGGTTACTGCCGGCGATCTACGAAGGGGTTACGCCCGGTAGTGAGCCGTTCCCTTACGGTCGTTTGGAGGAGGCGGGCGAGCTGGAGAAGTACCTCATCGACTCCGTCGTGGCTGACCTCCTCAAGTACGAGCCCGATCTCTTATTCGTGGACATCTTCTCACCAAACTGGGAGATGCGCGGCTTCACCTACGTCGATTTCTTCTCGCGCGATCAGCGGTTCCGCGAGATCTTCGCCCAGTATCGGCGGGTCAGTTCGGTTGGATTCCTGGCGATCTACAAGCGCCTGCAGGTGGCCTCTTAGGATCGCCGGCGCTGCGCCCGGCACACCCGGTCGGCTGTCCTACGGCCGGAGGCACTCTTGCATTTTGCAAGAGTCGGTGTTAAGCTTTTGCGGTTGAGTCGACCGATGTTGGCTGCATGACTGCCTCCTCGAGGTCCCTCCCCCTAACGCGTGGTGCTCAGAGCGATCGCCCTCCAGGCGATGGCGAGGATTACTTGAGATGGCAACGATAACCAGCCGGCGGGTGAGTCGATGAAGGATCGGTCGCTGTCTGGTAGCGACAAGGGGTGGCGCCTTGGCTGACCTGGAAGCGTCGTCGGAGCAGGCTCGAGCCGAACCGCCCACGGCCGAGAAAGGCCGGTGGCTTATCGGGCGTGGCCTCGAGGTCCTGCGCTGGGTGTACATGGCGAGGCTGGGGCTGGCCGGAGGCGTTTTCGTGGCCGCGGTGTTCATGTGGTCGGCTGCCGCACCCACCAAGACACTGGCGGCCACCCTGGCGCTCGTCGTCACGCTGATCCACACGCCGGCCTCATACTGGTACACGCACATACGCGAGCAACGTCCGGGTTCCAGCTTCTTCTACGGGCAGGCCGTACTCGACGTTGTGCTGGTTACGCTGGTTGTCGACACCACTGGCGGTAGCGAGAGTGTGGTGTCGCCGCTCTACATCCTCCTGATCAGTGCCTACACGCTGTTGCTACCGCTGCGCAGCGGATTGCTCGTCACATTGCTGGCCTGCGTTGCCTATATCGCCGATGCGGTGTGGGCACAGGGAACCGCGGTGAACATGGTCGTCGCCCTGCAGCTGGGGATCTTCGTGTCCGTGGCGCTGGTGGTCGGGTTGATCGGCACCAAGCTTCGCGAGACGGGCGCCGAGCTGAGCTCGATGGAGGATGCTCTGGAACAGTTGCGCCTGGATACGGGAGACATACTGAGCAACATCCCGACTGCCGTCCTCACCATCGATGGCGAGGGGCGACTGGCATACGCGAATCCGGCCGCGCAGGCCCTGCTCGGTATCTCGCTCGTGGAGTGGCTTGACCGGCCGATCATGGAAGAGCTGGGCCGCCGCTCGACCGGTCTGCGCACGGTAATGGACCGCACGCGCAAACACCGCATACCCGTGGCCAGCGCCGAGATCCGGGTGCGCCACGGTGGCGCCGATGTACCCGTCGGCATCAGCACCGCGGTGCTGGAGCGGCGCGAAGGGCCGCCCTCGGTCACTGCGATCATGCGTGATATCTCGGATCGGGTGCGGATGGAAAGGCTCAGGCAGAGAAGCGAGCGGCTGGAAGCGGTGGCGGAGCTCTCGGCGTCGCTCGCCCACGAGATCAAGAACCCGCTCGCTTCGATCAGCAGCTCGGTTCAGCAGTTGGGGCTGGGTGCGGCCGCCGATGAGGACGACCGTCTGTTGTCGCAGCTGATTCTCAAGGAATCCGATCGGCTGTCCCGCTTGCTGAGCGATTTCATCGATTTCGCCCGCGTCCACATCGAGCGGACGCGGGAGCTGGACCTGCGCCAGATCGTGAGTCACGCGCTGCAGGTGGTCCAACAACATCCGGCCTATGGCGACGATGTCGAGATCCGGGTATCGCTGGAGGAAAAGCCGGTGCTCTTCGAAGGAGATGAGGATTTGATGCACCGTGTGGTGACCAACCTCGTGCTCAACGCCCTCCAGGCAGCAGCACCCGGCGGCAAAACGTTGGTCGAGGTTGAGGTCCGTAACGCGGAAGGCGATTCGTCGCCGCCGGGTATCGATATCGTGGACCCGGTCATCTTGCAGGTCACCGACAGCGGCCCCGGTATCGGGGAGAGCGATCTCAAGCGAATCTTCGATCCGTTCTTCACCAAGCGGCGCGGAGGAAGCGGTCTCGGATTGGCCATCGTCCACCGGGCGGTACGCGAGCATCGCGGTACCGTCCTCGTCGCATCGAGCCCGGAGACGGGCACCCGCTTCACCGTTTGCCTGCCTCGTAAGAAAACCCCCGCCCCAACTGAAGCTGCAGGGGAGAAGAGGACGTGACGAACAACAGGCCCAAGATCCTCATCGTCGATGACGAGGAGAGTCTAGTCGAGACGCTACAAGTCCTCCTGAAACGTGAAGGCTTCGAAACCATCACAGCCTTCTCTGGTTCGGAGGCCATCGAGAAACTGACCGAGAGCCCGGACGTCGTGCTGACCGATGTTCGCATGCCGAAGGTCAGCGGGATCGATGTACTGGCCGAGACGCGCGCGCGGCGACCCGACGTGCCCGTCGTGCTGATGACGGCACAGGCGTCGCTGCAGTCGGCGATCCAAGCGGTGAACCAGGGTGCGTTCTACTACGTACAGAAACCGTTCACCAACGAGGAACTGATCGCCATCCTTCGCAAGGCGTTGGATTTCGCGCGAGTCAAGTTCGAGAACCGCTCGCTCAGGCGCGAGATCCGTAAGCGTGATGCCAGCGCCGCGACCAAACCGATCGGCAAGTCCCGCAACTTCCTCGAAGCCCTACAGGTGGCCGAGACGGTCGCGCCCACCGAATCGACGGTTCTCGTTCAGGGTGAGAGCGGTACGGGCAAGGAAGTGCTGGCTCGATTCATACACGAGCTATCCAGCCGCGCCGAGAACTCGTTCCTCAGTATCAACTGCGGAGCGCTGCCTGAGAGCCTGCTCGAGTCAGAGCTGTTCGGTCACGTGAAGGGAAGCTTCACCGGTGCGCTAAGGGACAAGGAAGGTTTGTTCTTCGCGGCCAACGACGGAACGCTGTTCCTCGATGAAGTGGGCGAGATGGTGCCGGCGACCCAGGTGAGATTGCTCCATGTGCTCCAGCAGCACGAGGTGATCCCTGTGGGGGCGACGGAGCCGATCAAGGTCGACGTTCGCATTGTGGCCGCGACCAATGCCGATCTCGACGAACAGATCGCCGCTGCGCGAACGGCGTGACGACATCCCGCTGCTGGCGGAGAACTTCCTGCGGCGGTTCGCGGGGCGGCGCGAAGCCGAACCGAAGCGGCTGGCGGGGGAAGCCCTAGAGGTTTTGATGGAATACGATTGGCCGGGCAACGTGCGCGAGCTGGAGAACGCCCTGGAGCGCGCTGTCGCGATGACCCCGGGCGACGTAATCAACCGGGAGGTTCTGCCGGAGCGGGTCCTCGAGCGGCAGCCGATGCCGCTGGTCAGCGGGCAGGTGCCTGCGAACCCACCGCTCGAGGTCATCGAGCGGGCGTACATCGAGTGGGTGTTGAGAGCTGAAGGCGGCAACAAGACGCGGGCCGCCGAAATCCTCGGCATCGATCCCTCGACTCTTTATCGGAAGCTGGCCCGCTTTGAAGCAGGCGAGTGACCGACAGGTCGCAGTGCGCCTCGCTGTCGTAGTCGCCGCGGCACTCCTGGTCCGCTGTCTCTTCTTCTGGCTCCGCGGCGAGTACCTCGACTGGGACGAGGCGATGTACCTGCTCATCGCCCGCAGCTTCCTCGAGGGCGGCGGCCCACAGCTCAACGGGTTACCCCATATGGCCCTGGGACCGTTTGTGCCCCTGGCGAGCGCTGCCGTGACCCGCTTCTCGGGACTCGAGCTCCTGGTGGCTCAGCGGGCCATCTCGGCCCTCGCCGGCGCGACCCTGATCGTACCGGTCTGGTACCTGCTGCGGCGCAGCGCCGGCGATCGTGTCGCCTGGACGGCGGTCCCCCTGCTGGTCGCCTGGCCGACGTTGATCGATGTCGCCCCGAAACTGGGTCCCATGTGGCTTCACATGTACGCGGGGACGGAGCCGACGTACCTGTTCTTCCTGTTCGCCGCACTGGCGTGCGGCGAGTGGGCGCTGAGACGGCGCGGCTGGTCGGCCTTGATCCTCGCGTGGGTGGCGGGGAGCTTGATGGCCTGCGCCTATCTGACGCGGGCAGAGGCGGTCGTTTTCGCCGGACTCTACGTGGTCGCCCGAGGCGCTCAGTGGGTGCGCGCCCGCGGTGACGTGCGGGGGCTGACCGTGCCCTCCCTGGCCGTGCTCGCCTTCCTGGTGACAGCCGGCCCGCACTTGTACTACCTGCGTCAGGCGAGCGGCGAGTGGATGCTCAGCGGCCAGCCGGCGACGATGAAGCCCACGGCCGAGACGCTTCAGGATGTGTTCAGGAGCGACGCCCACCTGGAGAACTTCGTGCGGTCTTGGTACAGACTCGATGCGGGCCATCATCATTTCCTGAACCCCTACTGGGGCACGCCGCAGGGGGTGTCGAGGACGGAGCAGAAGAGCCAGTTCGCTCGGCTTGCCGCGGCCGAGACGCCGGTACAGCGCCGGTGGTGGGGCCGTGTCCTGAACCGGTTGCTCAACTACGGATACGTGCTCTGGACGTTATGCGGGCCTCTCTTTGTGCCATTCGTAGTGATCGGGATCGTCGCGGCCCGCAAACGGGAACTCCCGACTTTCCTCCTGGCCGGATTCGGCGCCAGCCTTGTGATCAGCCTGTACCTCGCCGCCCTGCCGCGCTTCTTTCTCTACCTGGTGCCGGCTCTGGCGCTCTGGGCGGCGTGCGGCATTCTGGCCATCGCCGATCGCCTGCCTCGCTGCAGGGAATTGACGACTCGCTGTCTGGTCGGTGCTCTGGTCATCGCCTCGCTGGTCGTCGTCGGCCGCCGGTCGACGGGCGAGTTGGCCCGGAACCTCTTTGTCGTGGCGGACGAAGATCGTTGGGCCGGCGAGGCCTTGTCCGCGGCGCTCCCCGATGCCGACCGAGTCATCCATTGGCACCCGCGTTTCGCCTATTGGGCCGGTTGGGAGTGGCGGACGATGCCTTATGCCACGCTCGATGACATAGCCCACTACGCTGTGACTCAAGACGCCGACTACGTATTGCTGGCTCGCGGTGGATTCTCGCCGGTGACAACTGAAGTCTCGCATATACTCATCAGGCTGGACGTTGCGCTGCTCGATGCGCTGCGCGAACTGCCCGCCGGGAGCGGCCGGCACTTGCATCCGCAGATGCTGTTGAGCGAGGTCAGCCCGATAGCCGGATACGCGACCGGGGTGCTGGGCCTGGACCAGCGGCCATCCGATGGTGATGGGAAGGTCGAATGAGTGTGGCGCGCGGGCGCAACTGGGGAACGCTAGGTTTCGCCGCGCTGTCGGTGGTGCTGTTTATCATCATCTTTCTGCCCTGGTCGACCTGGCTCGGGTTCACCGCCGCCGACGAAGTTCTGGGTTACGGCCGCACGTTCGGCGGCTGGCTGCTGTGGACGGCGGCGATTCTGGCGGTGGCACTCGCCCTTAACTTCGTCTGGCGCGACGGACTCGAGCAGTACCTGGAGCGCTGGCGGGCGAAACTGCTCGCGGTGCCGGGTCACGTCTACGCCGCCGTCGCCGCCGCCCTCGTCCTGGTAGCCGCCGCACTGCTGTCGAGCCTGCTCTT
>JBDHKD010000143.1:0-5485 GCA_039586575.1 Gemmatimonadota bacterium
CTCCTCGCCGCCCTTACGCCGCTCTTTCAGATCCACGGCCAGCGCATTCTTGACGTACTCTTCCACGACGGCGCGCTGTGCATCGGTGGTGACCTGGTCGACGTAGGGATGCTCGGGTGCCAGCACCATGAAAGTGGCGCCGAACAGCGTGTCGGGCCGCGTGGTGAAGACGCGTAGCTTCTTGTCCGGGTGGCTGATGATCTGGAAATCGATGTCGGCGCCCTCCGAGCGGCCGATCCAGCTCCGCTGTAGCCGCTTGGTCGACTCGGACCAGTCTATCCACTCGAGGTTGTCGAGCAGCCGCTGCGCGTAGTCGGTGATCTTGAAGAACCACTGGTCGAGGAAGCGCTGGGTCACCTCGGTGGAGCAGCGCTCGCAGCGGCCGTCGATCACCTGCTCGTTGGCCAGCACGGTCTTGCAGGACGGGCACCAGTTGACCGGCGCCTTGCGGCGTTCGGCCAGGCCGCCCTTGTAGAGCTGCAGGAAGATCCACTGGGTCCACTTGTAGTACTCGGGCCGGGTGACGTCGACGACCCGCTCCCAATCGTACATGAACCCCATGCGCTTGAGCTGCCTGGTGAAGTTCTTGATGTTGCTGGGGATGAGCTCCATCGGATGGATGCCCTGCTCGAGCGCGAAATTCTCCGAGTGGATGCCGAACGCGTCGAAGCCGATGGGCTCGAAGACCGTGTGCCCCTGCAGCTGCTTGAAGCGGCCGTGGATGTCGGCGCCGGTGAAAGCGTAGACGTTCCCGACGTGCAGCCCCTCCGCCGACGGGTAGGGGTACATCATGAGGTTGTAGAAAGGAGCCTCGGCCCCTTCGATGTCGACGTTGTAGAGCCGGGTCTCATCCCAGCGCTTCTGCCACTTCGTCTCGACTGCTACCGGTTCGTACTTCTCGGCCATGGTCCTGCGACTTTATTACGGCGAGAAACCAGAAGAGGCGGGCGCTTCCACCCGCCTCGCGAGCTTCGGATCGCATAATTAATAAGGTCAGCGGCCCGGATATCAACCCGGATTCCGGGTTTGGGCATCGGGGCGGGTCGTCTCGCTCCGGCCTCCCCCGCGCTCTCGGCTGCGCCGAGAGCGCGGGGTCGCTAACCCCAGCTCCGCTCAACGACCCGCCCCGACACCCGCAACCCTTGGGTGAGCGTGGACCGCCCGTCAGCATCCTCGAAACAAGCCGGGAGGAGCCGGGGACCGACGAGCGGAGCTGGGGTTAGCGACCCGGCTCAGGTTTTCAAGGAGAGTCTGGGGGTGAGGTGCCGGAGGGGCTTTCGGTAACCACTGACCTCGACTGCCGGGTCGGCCGGAGCGAGCGGTCCCCGGCTCCGACCCCCGGGTCGGCCGGAGCGAGCGGTCCCCCGGCTCCGACCTCGGTTCAGCGGCCGGACGGTGGCTCGAGCAGGCCCTTGAGAGCCGTCCAGGGTTCGGCGGCGCCGTCCACCGCCGCGGCGACTCGCTCGATCGATTGGGTCAGGCCCGCGGTCTGCTCGTAGAGCGCCTGGAAGAGCGGCAGGCGGTGGTAGTAGAGGTGCCGGGCGATGAGCGAGGCGTTGTTGAGACGCGTCGGGTCGTAGCGGGCGAAGCCGGTGGTGCGCATCGTCGGGGCATAGTTGCGCCGGAAGGACTCGGCCGCCGCTTCCAGCAGGGTCGTGCGGCGCGGGATGAGCGAGTCGAACGGCAGATCCTCGCCGTAGAGCGTCTCAAGGTCGGTCCACAACTGGTCGAGGAACTCGCTGAACCGCACCGTGTCGTGCCAGCGGCCCGTCGCCAGGTCACAGAGCCGTTCGTCGTAGCCGCGCCCGCAGAAGAACTCGATGGCGCCGACCGAGCCGACGAAGTTGGCGAAGCTCTCGTTGAACTTCACGTGCCCACTAACGAACAGGGTGTTGTGCGTCACCTCGTGCACCACCGTCTCCACGAGTCCCACGCTGTCCTGGCCGAGAACCGTCGAGAGCAGCGGGTCGGGGAACCAGCCCAGGGTACTGAAAGCTGCGGTGGGTCGCAGGTAGGTGTCGTAGTGTCGCTCCTCCAGCTTGCGCGCTTCTCTCTCCGCCGCCTCCCGGCTGAAGAATCCCTTGTAGGGTACGCGTCCGACGATGGGGAACCACCAGGTGTGGGCGGCCAGCCGGTTCACCGGACTGGCGGACAGTACCAATGCCAGGGTATCGCGCCCGATGTCGGCGAACGATGTGTAGCTGTCGCCGACCTCGAGCCTCAAATCGCGGGCGGCGAAACTGCGGGCCTGCACGACGAGCTCGAGCTTCGCCCGCGTCTCCATGTCGAGCGTGGGATCGTTCAGGATGTCGTTGATGGAGCGGCGGCGCGTGAGTATGCGGGCCTCCTCGCAAGCGGCACGGATTACGTAGCCGGGCGAGCAGGAGAGGAACGAGGATCCGATCACGATAGCGATGCCTATGGTGATGGCGATGGCGATACGCTTGCGTTTCACGGGGCCTCCCAGTGGGCGAGCCGCCGCAGCGCGTGCAGCCGGTCGCTGTTACCCAGGCGCGCGCGGCCTACAGCTTCGCGCAGCCACTCGATGGAGCGGTCGTAGTTCTCCCGGTCGACGGGGTAAGGGTAACCGTCCTTGCCGCCGTGGGCGAAGGCGAAGCGTGCCGGGTCGCGGAAGCTGGCCGGCCGGCCGTGGGCCAGCTCGGCGATGAGCGCCAGGGCCCTGATCGTTTTGGCGCCGACGCCCTTCAGCGCCAGTAGCGCCTCGAAATCGGCCGGCTGTGCCTCGTAGGTCGCGAGCAGCACCTTGCCCAGGTTGCGCGGGCGCACGTCGCGCCGGATGTCCACGTGATGGCGCTCCGGCAACTCCAGGCGCAGGATGCCTGCCACCTCGCGCTCGACACGTTCCGGCTGCTCCCGCGCGATCTCCGCCGCGGCGCTCCGTGCTCCCGCCGACTCGGTGGCCACGAGATTGAGCACCGCGTCCCCGCGCCCCTCCGAACAGATCGCCGCGTGCGGCTCGCAGACGAAATCGGAGACCCGCGTCGAGAGCCAGTGGTAGCGGCGCGCCGATCGGTCGGCTTCCTGCATACCCTGCTGGACGACGGCCCAGTCGCCGGTCGGCGTGAAGAAGAAGGAGTGGTGGTAGATCTGATAGCCGTCCTGGACGGCGGCGCTGTCGACCTTCGCCGCCATGCGGCTTGCGTAGACCAGCGATTTGCCGTCGAGGCCGAGGCTAAAGGCGGCGGCGCGCAGCTCGTCCGGCGTCTTGCGCGAGGCCGCGCCCTTGCCGCCGGCCACGTAGATCGATGTGTCCGCTTCCGCCCCCGCCAGCCCCGCTTTGAGGGCGCCGCAGACCGTGGTGGTCACACCGCTGGAATGCCAGTCGAACCCGAGCACGCAACCGAATGCCTGGAACCAGAAGGGATCGGCGAGCCGTTCGAGGAACATGGTCGGGCCGTGCTCGATGACGAGCGCCTCGGTCAGGGCGCGGGCCAACTCAGTCATGCGCTGGAAAAGCCAGCGCGGTGCCCGTCCGGTGTGCAGTGGTAGCGTAGCGGATCCCGTTCGACGTCCAGCGGTCCGGGAGCCGGCGGGGCACATATTCGGATTGGAGGGTAGAAAAGGTAGTAGCTGGTGCCCGGCGGTTCCCGCTGGGAGGCTCGTTAACGGGAAGGGGCGACGGATGGAGAAGAAACCCGACCAGATCGACCCGAAGGAACTCCGGCAGCAGCTCATCGACCTCGCCCGCGCGATCATCGAGTTGGAGGAGCAGGGCGACCTGTTGGAGGCGACCCCGGAGCTGATCAAGATCATGGGCGATCTCCGGGCCAGACTCTTCGAGTATGAGGTGCGCTTCACCGGCCGACTGTTCGGTGACGAGGACGATCTCCCGGAAGTGTTGGAAGCACAGCGCATCGTGGACGAAGCCGCTCGCCGGCTGGAGGAGGAGGAAGAGGAGGAATGGTGGCGGCGGTGGAATCTGGATCCGGACGCTGGCGGGGATGCTGGTGGGAATTAGATGGTAATTCGGGATTCCATGACCAATTGACTAATTGAAGCATAGAATACTCGAAATAAGATTGGGCCGCGTGGCTTGCCTCGCGGCCCCTCTGCATCAGATCCACATTCGCCCTTCCAACATCGCTACCGCCCCGCCTGCAATCTCGAGATCATTGACGATCCCCTTCGCAGCGTGAACCCGAACGATGACCCGTCCCGGCCGCCCGAGCGTGTCTCCCTGCTCACCCTTGAGCTCCTTCCAGCCGTCCCGGGCCGCTGCTTCGGTCAGCTGCAGGTGAAGCGGGCCCATCGGTCCCTGGGCGCTGCCGGTCACTGTGTCTTCGGGCACACCGAGGAAAGGCGCGAAGAAGCGGAGGTGCCAGTGGGAGTCAGGGTCGACGGTGTCGCCGGTGAAAAAGGCGAAGGAGGCGCCCGGGTCGATCTCGGCCAGCGCCTCGCTGTTGAGCGTAAGCGAGCGTAGCGCGTCACCGTCGCGGATGGGGATGTACCAATAGTTGGTGCTGGGTAGAGCCCACCAGTCACCCTCCAGTTCACTCTCGGTCACGCCCCAGAGCGCCGCGAAGGCCGGGCGGTCCAGCTCCAGGGGCTCGAAGCCGGGCACCGGGATCTGCATCGCGACTCGCACCGCACCGTCCCGCTTGCCGATCCGAATCCGCAGGACCCCCGACAGGGTCTCCACCCGCAACCCCCGCTCCTGGTCCGGCTCGATCGGGAAGCGGCCGCGCTCCGCCGCGGCGGTGAAGGCGGCGATCGTGGCGTGCCCGCAGAGCCTGACCTCCTGGGCCGGCGTGAACCAGCGCAGCCGTACATCGGCATCCGCGGAGGAAGGCGGCACGAGAAACGCCGTCTCCGCCAGGTTCATCTGCCGGGCGATGAGCTGCATTTCTTCCTCGTCGAGCCCCGACGCGTCGGTGACGACGCCCGCCGGGTTGCCCGCGAACGGCCGATCGGTGAAGGCGTTGTAACCCAGGATCTGAACGTATTGTGGGGACATTGGTCTCGGTGGTCGCCGTATCATTAAAAAAGGTCGGCAACGCACAACTTATAAGTGAAGAATGGCCGACAAGCCAGCTTCTTGGCTCGTCGGCCTCCGTCTACCGTCTTCTGTCTTCTGTCTACCGCCTACCGCTCTTCCTCGAAGTCCGCCTCGTCCAGGTCGCCCTGGGCATCCTCGGGGTCCTCGGGGAGTTCATCCTCCCGGAGCCGCTTGTACAGGAAGTACGACAGGCCCGCGGCGCTCAGCGCGCCGGCCGCCGAGGCCACGACTCCGGCGAACCGGCGCCGCCGCACGCGCTTCGACTTCTCCTTGCGCCGCCGTTTCGCGCCCGGGCTGGCCCAGGACCAGAGGTGGCGGTCCAGGTCGCTCTGGTAGAGGTCGCTGGTGCTCCGGCGGCCGTCACGACGGCTTCGGCTGCGCCGCTCCCTACTGGTGCGGCGTTCCCTACCGGTGCGACGCTCGTCGCCCTCGCCCTCCGGGGCGCCTTCGCGATCGCCTCTCTTCAGC
>JBDHKD010000069.1:0-14144 GCA_039586575.1 Gemmatimonadota bacterium
TTGACACTGGCGCTGGGGATCGGCGCGGTAACGACGATCTTCAGCCTGATCGATGGCGTGCTGCTGAAGCCGCTCCCCTATGCCGACTCCGACGAGCTGGTCTATATGTGGGAGAAACTGGCGTCGTTCGAGAACGCGATGGTGACCTATCCGAATTTCCTCGACTGGCGGGAGCGCAACCGCGTGTTCGAGGATCTGGCCGCCTTCAACGACGGCAGCATCAATCTCACCGAGTCGGGCGACCCGTTGGAGCTTGACGTGGTCCGGGTATCCGCCTCGATGTTTCCGATCCTGCGGGCGGAGCCTCTGCTGGGACGCACGTTCTTGCCCGCCGAAGACAAGCTGGGCGGCGAGCGGGTCGTGGTGCTGGCCTACGGTTTCTGGCAGGATCGGTTCGGTGGCGACCCGGGCGTCATCGGCCGCTCGCTGACGCTGGACGGCAATCCCTACACGGTCATCGGCGTGATGGCGCGCGACTTCGAGTTTCCGGTGCGCGGCGACCTGGAGCGCATCGACGTCTTCGTGGCGATCGAGCAGTTCGCCGAGAACTGGATCGACAACCGCGGCAGCCACCCGGGTATCGCGGTGATCGGGCGGTTCGCGCCGGGCGTGACGTTGGAGCGCGCGCGCCAGGACATGGAGCGCGTGGCGCTGGAGCTCGAGGCAGAGTACCCCGATACGAACGAGGGCAGCCGCGTACACGTCGCCTCGCTGCACGAACGCATGACGCGCAACCTCCGCGAGCCGATGATGTTGCTGCTGCTCGCCGTGAGTCTGCTGCTCCTCATCGCCTGCACCAACGTCGCCAACCTGGTGCTGGCGCGTGGAGCCGTTCGGCAGCGCGAGATCGCCATCCGTACGAGTCTGGGCGCTAACGGGCCGCGCATCGTCCGCCTGCTCTTGACCGAGAGCCTGACGCTCTGGGTGCTGGGCGGTGTTGTGGGTATTGCGTTAGCTCACGCGGCGACGCGGGCGCTGTTGGCACTGCGCGGCGACCAGCTCGCGCCGGTCTTCCAGGTCGGCATCGATGCCCGGGTGGTGGCCGCGACGCTGGCCGTCACCCTGCTGACCGGTCTCGTGTTCGGCCTAATGCCGGCGCTGCGCTCGTTACGGCCCGACCTGGTGGAGCATCTGAAAGAGGGGGCCCGCTCGTCGGGCGGCGTCGGGCGCAACCGGCTGCGCAGCGCCCTCGTCGTGGTTGAGGTTGGCCTGGCCGTGGCGCTGTTGATCGCCGCCGGCCTCACGGTCCGCAGTTTCGTCAAGATGATGAAGGCGAGTCCGGGGTTCGACCCCGAGAACGTGCTCTCGGTCGAAATCAACCTACCGACTGCCCGCTATCCCGAGGTGATCCAGCGCACGGCGTTCTACCACGAGCTGCTCGACCGGGTGCGAGCGATCCCGGGTGTCAGGTCGGCGGCGACGAGCTATGTGCTGCCGATGGCGCCGGGTGGTTGGCAGAATTCCTTCCATGTCGAGGGCGAGCCGCCGGAGCAAAGCGGGGTGTACACGTTTGCCGAGGTGAGCTCGGTCTCGACCGACTACTTCCAGACGATGGGCATTCCACTGCTCAGAGGGCGCGAGTTCACGCGTGCCGACGGGCAGGACGCTCCGCTCGTGGTGATCGTCGACGCGACGCTGGCCGAGCGCTACTGGCCGAACGACGATCCGATCGGCAAGCGGCTGAAGACCGGCGACTACTCGAGCGACAGTCCCTGGAGAGAGGTGGTCGGCGTCGTCGGGCACGTGAAGCTGAACGGTGTGGTCCGGGAGGCGCTCCCGCAGTGGTATATGCCCCACTGGCAGGACAACGACGATGCCTACTTCCTGACGGTCAAGACCGCCGGCGACCCGACCCGGCTGATCGAGCCGATACGCCAGGCGGTGCTGGCGATCGATCCGGCCCAGCCGATCGCCGAGGTCAATACGATGACGGCCTACGTCGGGGCCAGCACCGCTGACGGCAGGTTCATGGCCATCCTGCTCGGCAGCTTCGCCGCCGCCGCGCTCCTGCTCGCCGCCGTCGGCATCTACGGCGTCATGGCGCAGGCGACGGCCGAGCGGGGCCACGAGATCGGCGTGCGCATCGCACTCGGTGCCACCGGCGGTGAAGTGCTGGGCATGGTCGTCCGTCAGGGGATGGCCCGCGTCATCCTGGGCGTTATCCTCGGCCTGGCGCTCGCCGTCGCGATCGGCCGGCTGATGGCGGGCAGCCTGTTCGGGGTCTCGGCACTCGATCCGGCCACCTTCGTCGCGGCGCCGCTCTTCCTGTCGGCCGTCGCCCTGGCGGCCAGCCTGGTGCCGGCGCGCCGCGCCATGCGGCTCGACCCGGTGCGGGCGTTGTATCTCGTCACGTAATCGAGGGTCGCTGAAATAAAACTGAGGCCCAGTGTGTTTCGATCGCTGGCTTGTGGCCTGATCGCAGTAGCCGCCTGGCCGATAACCCGATCCAGTGATCAAGATGTGGAGGCCCGCATCAGACGTGTCGTCAGCGGCCTCCACGTGCTGCAATCGCCGGGATCGGTGCCGGCAGAGAAGTGGACGCTCGAGGAACGCATGGCGCACTATGGCGTCCCGGCGGTTAGTGTCGCGGTCATCCACGACGGCGAGGTCGAGTGGGCTCGTGCCTTTGGGAGAGCGGTCGCGGGGGGCAGCCAGACCGTGTCTGACGAGACGCCGTTCCAGGCCGCCTCGATCAGCAAGGCGCTCACTGCATTTGCCACGCTCCGCGTCGTTGATCAGGGGCTTCTCGCGCTCAACGCCCCCGTCAATCACTATCTCCAGAGCTGGAGGCTTCCCGATAGCGATGCCGGGTCCAGCAATTCCGTCACGGTCGAGCTGGTGATGGCACACATGGCTGGTTTGAGCAGGTTCGTCTTCCCCGGCTACGCGCCCGGGGATGCCCTCCCGACGCTGACCCAGATGCTCGATGGGGCACCACCGGCGAGCACACCACCGATCCGCATCGCACAGCCTCCCGGCTCGAGCTGGAGCTACTCGAATGGCGGGTACCTCGTGCTGCAGCAGCTGCTCGAGGATGTCACCGGCCAGGACTTCCCGAGCCTGATGGACCGTCTCGTCCTGACACCGCTCGGCATGGAGCACAGCACGTTCCAGCAGCCATTGCCCGGCGACCTGGAGGCTCTTGCCGCCGTCGGGCACCACGAGGACGGCACGCCCCTGCCTGGCCACTGGCGCATCCAGCCCGAGCTCGCGGCTGCCGGCCTCTGGACCACGGCGGCGGACCTGGCGCGCTTCGCGCTGGCGGTGCACGCGGCGGCTAACCAAACACCTGAAGCTCTCTTGTCCGCGCAGAGCGCCGCCGCGCTGACGACACAACGCTTCATCAACTTCTCGCTCGGGCTCCTCGTTCGCCGCAACGGCGAGCACTTCTGGTTTACGCACAACGGCGGCAATGAGGGCTACCGCGCCCTCATGTATGCCTACCTGACGACCGGAGAGGGTGCGGTGGTGATGACGAACGGCGACGCGGGGATGGCCCTGGCGAGCGAGATCATCAATAGCATCGCGCTCGAGTATGGCTGGCCCGGGTACATCCCAGAGGAGTTCTGGTAATCGGCGTCGATCCACATCCCCGGCAACCCGCCGATCACTGCCTCGTAGAAGACGCTGGCGAGACTATAGATGTCCGTGCGTTCATCGAGGTCGCGGCGTCCCGCCGCTTGCTCGGGGCTCATATAGCCCAGCGTTCCCACCGGGAACCCGGTGCGGGTCAAGTTGTCGCCGCCGGCCGTGGTGATCGCTCTGGCGATCCCGAAGTCGGTGACCACGGCGTGGCCTTCGGAGCGGCGAGCCGGATCTCTTCCAGGAATCGCTCGCTGGCGATCGAGGCGGCGAGTTCCGGGTGGAGGACCTTGATCGCGAGTCGCCGCTCGTGCTTGCGGTCCTCGGCCAGGTAGACCGTCGCCATTCCGCCCCGTCCCAGGACTCGGTCCAGAGCGTAGCGATCCGGCAGGACGGCGCGGAGCGCCTCCGGTATTTCGCCGGTAGGCTGCGGCTCGGTCATTGCGATCCTCGCTTGAGCTGCAGGACCCACTGGACCAGGCGCCGGTCGCGCGCCCGGACGCAAGAGCGGTCGCAGTGTGCGAGCTCCTCGAGCTGCTGGCAGTGAGGCCGGCACTCGTCGAGGCCCAGCGGCTCGCCCCGCTTGGCTGCGGCACCCGGGTTCGGCATCAGGTGGCGGATCCGCTTCGCGAACAGCGAGATCGAACTGCCGCAGCTGTGGTCGAACACCAGCAGGTTGCCGTCGGGCAGGTTCTGGACGGCCTGCAGGCCCAGCAGGCGGATATCGGGATCGAGGACAAAATCCTGCCAGCTCGCCCATTCCATCTCGCACGAGCCGCAAACCCGGAAGGGGGCCGTCCCCGCAGGGGTCGCTGGGTGGTCAACCATATGCCGAACTGACTCGCTCCACGCGAGGCTGGGGCCGCTACGCCGGGGACGCCGAGGTGGCTCCAACCTAAGCCGCTGGTAGCGCCCCGAACTAGGGTGAGTGGCGACGGGCCGCGGTCGCTGGCGGTTGCGCGGGGGAACGCGGCGCTGCCAATCGGGTACATCCCCCATGGCGCGAGGAGCGACTCCGAGACCCACGGGGTCGCCGATCCCCCAAGTCCATGCCGGGCTTGGTATTGTGTTGCCCTCCCTGACATGCCTTGTGGCGCCCGCGCGCCGCTTCCCTCGCTTCAATCGGCAGGTAGCCACCGCAGCCGCGGTGTAGAACGATATCCAGACACTCCCATTTGGAGGACAGGGCGAGGAGGATGATTGATGGCTGAGCACGGAAAGCGTTTGGACTGCCCGGTGTGCGATGGCGTTCAGATGGACAAGCTGAGACCTTCGGATGAGCTGGAGCTGACGCTCGACTACTGTGACAAGTGCGGCGGCATCTGGTTCGAGTCCGGCGAGGTGCGGCAGCTGCGCTTCTGCCCTCCCGAAGTGTTGAGCAGCCTGATCTCGATGAAAAAGCAGCTGTACACGGTGGAGTGCCAGTGCGGTCACTTCATGACGCGCAACGCCGGCGAGTGCCCTTCCTGCGGCCACGAGAACGTGATCGACTGCCCGAGCTGCAGCTCGACCCTGGAACGTGTGCGCAGCGATCAGTTCACGGTCGATGTCTGCCGTGACTGCCGCGGTGTGTGGTTCGACAACATCGATCTGTCAGCGGTTTGGAACCTGCAGTTCGAGCGACCGGCCGATCCGATCGAGCGGGGTCAGGCCCCGGAGTCGAAGGATGAAATCACCGAGGACACGGTAATCGCCGTTATCCGCAAGGCGAAGGACGACGGCTACTACCAGGAAGCCGGGGATGGCAGCTCGGTGGGTGGCGCCATCGCCGACATCATCGGCGACATACTCTCCAGTAAATAGCGCGCCCCAACCTCAACGAGGAGAAGCCCCGTCGCACGGTGTGCGGCGGGGCTTCTTCATGGCAGAGCACTGGAGAGCCGCAGGCTTGCACCGCGCCCGCTCCTGGGGGCAGCTTTTGAGGGTCCTGGCTCCCGTGCCCGGCGCTGAGGAATAACAATGACTGTCGGCAGACATCTAAAATGTGTCGGTTCTGTAGGACCGGCGGTCCTCGTCCTGATGACCGCTGCTGGGCTCGCGGCTCAGACGGCGACCGCGCCGGATACTGCGGCGCTGCGTGGCCGCCTGCGCTCCGCGCTCACGGCCATGCATGCGGCGGCCGACTTCCCGGGCGCGACGGCGGCGGTGACCCTCGCCGACGGCACGACGCTGGCCCTGGCGGTGGGCTACTCGGACTCGACGCGCCGCGTGGTTATGCGGCCGTCCGACCGCATGCTACAGGGCAGCGTGGGCAAGACCTACTTCGCTGCGGTCGCCATGCAGCTGGTGAGTGAGGGTGAGCTGGATCTGGATGCGCCGGTCTCCCGGTACCTGGGCGACCGACCGTGGTACAGTCGGGTTCCCAACGCGGCGAGCATCACGGTCCGCAACCTGATGAACCACACCAGCGGCGTGATGCGCTACGAGTTCAAGGAAGAGTTCGTGGTCGAGTTGACGGCGAACCCGGATCGGCGGTGGCAGCCCGCGGAGCTCGTCGCCTATGTGCTCGACGAGGAGCCCAGCTTCGCCGCCGGCCAGGGGTGGGACTACTCCGACACCAACTACATCCTGTTGGGGATGATCATCGAGGGGATCACACGCGGCGTTCTCTACGACGAGGTCGAGCGCCGGCTGCTCGAGCCGCTCGACCTGAAGAACACCGTCCCCTCCGACAGCCGCACGATACCCGGCTTGGTGCAGGGCTACGCCGGCGCCGGCAATCCCTTCACCCGGTCGGACGAAGTCGTGTTGCCCGATGGGCGCTTCGCCATCAACCCACAATTCGAGTGGGCGGGTGGTGGTTTCGCCTCGACGACCGAGGACCTGGCCCGCTGGGCGAAGGCGTTGTACGAGGGCGAGGCGTTCGACCCCGAGCTCCTCGACGCGATGCTCGACGGAGTGCCGGCGCGCCTCGGGCCCGGAGTTACCTACGGCCTCGGTGTCATCATCCAGGAGACGCCGCTCGGAACGAGCTACGGCCACAGCGGGTTCTTCCCCGGCTACCTCACTCAGATGGCATATTTCCCAGAGCAGCGGCTGGCGGTGGCCGTCCAGGTGAACACCAGCGTGCCGCAGTCGCTCGGCCGGCCGCTCGCTGCCATCCTCCAGGAGCTGGCCGCGACGGCCGCCGGCCGGTCAAGTGACGAGGACGGGACATCACGATGAGCATCGATCGCGCATTGACGCTGACCGCGGCACTCGCCGCACTGACTCCGACCTGGGCGGCGGCACAGCAGGGCGATGTGGTCCTGCTCGAGCTACGGCTCACCGAAGGTCAGGCCTTCGAGGTCCGCATGTCGACGGGCCAGGAGATCTCGCAGAACGTCTTCGGCCAACCGCAGGATGTCCAGCAGACGACCGACATCGGGTACACGATGCGCGTGACCGATGTCGATGAGGACGGGACCGCCGTCGCCGAGTGGACCTATGACGCGGTTCGCTTCTCGATGGACGGGTTCATGGGACCGATCGAGTACGACTCGTCCGATCCGCCCACCGACATACACCCGCTGGCGCGCGGCTACGCAGCGTTGGTCGGCCAGAACTTCGTGACGCGGATGACACCCAGCGGCAGAGTGCTGGAGGCCCGCGGGTTCAACAACATCATGGAGCGGGTCTTCGACGAGCTGGGTCTGCCGGAGGGCCCGCAGGCGGACGCGGCGCGGCAGCAGCTGGAGAATATGTTCGGCGACCAGGCGATGAAGGATCTGTTCTCGGCACTGGTCGCCGTCTATCCGAGCGGCCCGGTGACGGTCGGCGATTCGTGGTCGCGCGAGTACGTGATCACCACCGGCTTCCCCATCAAGGTCGAGGACACGTACACGCTGCAGGAGCGGTCCGGCGGGGTGGCGTACATCGAAGTGAAATCCGGGCTCACCACCAACCCGGACGCGCCGCCCATGCAGATGGGCCAGGTTTCGATGGCGTTCGATATCCTGGGCTCGCAGACCGGGCGGCTCGAGATGGATGAGGCGACCGGCTGGATCATCCGCAGCAGCGTCGAGCAGTCTTTCTCCGGCACGGTCTCGGTGGTCGGCGTTCCCGAGCTGGCCGAAGGCATGTCTTGGCCCATCACGGTGAAGACGACGCTGCGCCTCCAGACCCAATAGCGAGTCAAACTTGGCGGTCGACCGTCCGACCCTGCGCAGGAGCATCAAGGAGCTGCCACCCGCCGCCTGGCTGCTGTTCGCCGGCACGTTCATCAGCAAGTTCGGCAGTTTCGTTCTCGTCTTTCTGGCCATCTACCTGACCCGTGAGGGATACAGCGCCGCGCAGGCCGGCATCGCTCTGAGCGCCTACGGCGTCGGGTCGCTCGCCTCTCAACCGGTGGGTGGCTACCTGGCCGACCGGATCGGGCGCCGCAACACCATCGCCCTCTCTATGTTCTCGTCCGCCGCCGCTATGCTAGCCCTATCGCAGGCCCAGGGGTTGGCGGTCATCATCCCGCTCGCCGGCCTCGTCGGCTTCACCGCCGAATCTTACCGGCCCGCCGCGGGTGCCCTGCTGGCCGACCTCACACCGGCGGGCCAGCGAGTGCCGGCCTTCGCGATGAACCGGCTCGCGGTCAACGCCGGGTTCGCCGCCGGCCCCGCTGTGGGCGGGTTCCTGGCCGAGCGCTCCTTCTTCCTCATCTTCTTGGGCGACGCGCTGACCTCGGCGGTCTTCGGGTTGGTAGCGCTCGCGGCGCTGCCCCACGGCGAGCGGGCGCGCGACGAGGGCGGTGGAGGGGATTGGCTACGCACGATGCTGGCGGACCGCGGCTACCTTCGCTTCCTGCTGGCGACGGTGGTCGGGGCGATGGTCCTGGTGCAGGTCTTCTCGACCTTCGCCATGCAGGTGAGCGAGCGGTTCTCGAGCGCCGCCTACGGCACGTTGGTCTCGCTGAACGGGCTGCTGATCATCTTCTTCGAGTTGCCCATCGTGTCGGTCACCCAGCGGCTGCGTCCGCGTCCCGTCATGGCGGTGGGGCTGGCACTCCTGGGCGTCGGCTTCGGCCTGACGGGACTCGCCGGCACGCTGCCAGCCCTCGCCCTGGTGGTCATCACCTGGACGTTGGGAGAGATCAGCTTCATGCCGGTGGCCGGGGCCTACGTCGCCGACGTGGCGCCGGCACACTTACGGGGCCGCTACCAGGGCGCCTGGGGCTTCAGTTTCGGCCTCGCCTTCGTGTTCGGCCCGGCGCTGGGGACGGCCGTCTACTCGATCAACCCGTCGGTCCTCTGGTCCGGCTGCGTTGTGCTGGGGGTGCTGGCGGCGCTGCTCGCGCTGTCGGCGTCGAGTGAGCCTGCGCAGTAAGTTGCGATGCGTGGTGAGGGCAGGCCGACCCTCGGTTAGTTGATCGGTAACTTGAGGGTGAACTCCGTGCCGCGGCCCACCGCGCTCAGCACGTCGAGCTCGCCTCCGTGCTTCTTGATGATGTTGTAGGCGTTGGCCAGGCCCAATCGCATCCGCACACGTGGTCCCTTCTTGACGAAGCCGATGTCGAACAGCGTCTCCAGCTCCTCGCTAGGGATTCCCCTGCCGCTATCGGCCACCGTGACGAAGACATCGCTGCCGTCGGCCACCGTGCTGAGCGTGATAGTCCCGGTCTCGTCGATCGCTTCGGCGGCGTTCGTCAATAGCGTGACGAACACCTGGCTGAGCTCGAGCGGATAGGCGCGGATCCGCGGCACCTCGTCGAACCGTTTCACGACCTTCACCCGGTCAACCTGCGCGAGCTTCCCCCCGACCACCCGCTGAACGAAGAGGTTGACCGGCTGCTCGGCGTGGCACTGCGGGAGGACGGGAGGACGGGAGGTGGGAAGCGTTAGTAGAGTTAGGGAGTAACTCAGCAGGGGAGCGAGGGAGTTGGGGAGACGCATCGGGATGCGGTACGCTCCCCAACTCGCAGTCTCCCTTGCTGAGTTACTTCCTCATTCTAATTAGCGCTCCCTAACTCCCCGCCGCTCCCTGGGTCCGAACCCCACGCCGCTGATCGCCGTTGATCTGAAACACTGGACAAACGGCCTCGTTCCGTGTTGGTTCCTGGCTCGTTGGCCCTGGGACGACCAGACAAGGATCCATGGGATGAGGAAGCCACACACGCTCGCGATTGCCGTGGCGGTCGCCGCTGCCGGCTGCTCCGCCGCCGCCACCAACGACCGGCCCGCCGCCGCGCCCGCCGCCACCGAGATGGTGGTGCTCAGACAGGCCGGCCGCGTCCAGCTCGGTGACACGGTGTCCGTGGACCTGACCGACATCTCCGACGACGGCCGCGTCGCCTACTACGACGACGGTGCCCGGTCGGGCACCTTGCCGCTCGACGCGCTCGGGCCGGCCGTCCCGGCGACCATGATCGTCGATGCCGATCGCTTGAACGTTCGCCGCTGTCGCTCACGGGGCTGCTCGGTCGCCGGCTACGTCGTCCGCGGCCAGCAGGTCGAGGTGAGCGACTACGCCGACGGCTGGTACCGCCTGACTCTGGACGGCGAGGCTGCCGGCTACCTCTTCGCGGAGCTCTTGCGCACGCCGCTCGCCTACGGCCGGGCGCAGTTCGCGGTCTTCCAGGACCGCGCCGCGGCCTACTACCAGAACAGGCTGGCCGGCCTGCGCGTGGCAGGCGGCGAGCCCGCCTTCAGCGGTTACGACGTCAGGTTGAGAGACGAGCTGCTGAGCTTCGAGTTCTACACCGCGTTCGATGAGGGGGCGGCGCTACCGGTGCTCTGCGATGCCATGCGCGGCATCGCGCGCTTCGTCGGCGACCTGATGGCCGGTACGCCCAGCACGGTCTTTCCCGCCTTTTCCGCCGGTATCTACCACGTTGTGCCGGGCGCCAGCCCCGACTACGACGACATGGTCGCCGGGCTCGCCGGTGAGGGGAACACCTACTGTAAGAGATCCTGAGGAAAGAACTCGGGGGTCACCACAGGCCGGGCAGCAGTCGATACCGCACGCGCCGCGTGTAGTAAATGTATCCCTCCAACTCCTGCTGCAGCGCTCGGTCCTCCAACGCGGTACGCAGCACGAAAAGACCGGTGATGAGCGCCGCCGGGATGTACGCCCACAATGAGCCCAGGAGCAGCGGCGCCGTCAGGTTGAAGGTGAGGCCGCCAGCGTAACCCGGGTGACGCACGAAGCGGTAGGGCCCGTCGCTCACTACGTGGTGCCCGCGCTCGCGCTGGATGCGGAAGAACAGCGAAAAGAACTCGTTCGTCTTCATCGCCCAATTGGCGAGCAGGATGGCCGGCACGGCGATACACAGCGTGCCGAGCTGCAGGTCGAGCGGAACCCTTCCCGTCCAACCGTTCCTCAGGTCGATTCCGGCTACGACCCACATCGCCATCGGAACGTACACGATGACCAGCGGCGCGATTAGCTTGTCCCACTCACGTGCATCCTCCTTGACCCCGCTGCGCTCGGCCAGCAGCTCCGGGTTGGTGGCGAGCAGCATGAACGAGCTGAGCAGCGAGGAGGCGCTGAACATCCCGATGTAGACCCAGGCCATCGGCCAGTCGGTGCTGCCCGCCGACCCAAAGAGGATTGCCCCCATGATCGCGGCGAACACCGCGATCCTGAGAACGCTCTTCAGAATTAGCGCCGGGTCCGGCGGCCGGCGTCGAAAGCCGGCACGGGTCAGTACCGAGGTTTCCACCGAGCTCCTAAGCGACATACTGAGTGGGAATTACCGGTAATCAGATGTTCCCGGTCGGACGGGGCGGGGGAGCGCCTCGCAGAGCGAGACTACAAACATATGTATTGGGGCCCGATCCTCCAAGGCTTTCTGGTTGGGAGTGCGGGAGAGATGAGGCCGGCAGTGCAGTCACTTCTTCCTGGCTGATCCAAACGCCCGTGGTAGGGCTCCCGCCTGGGGGAGGGGACGGACCGCCGGGATCGTTCGGGTCCAGCGGTTCCTCCGCCGACTCGCAAGCGAAAACAACCAGGAACAGCAGAAGCGGAGCTGCCCTGCCGGCCCCTAACCTAATCCATCCTCGTCCTTCTCATCTTCATTCGACTTCACTCACCGCCCAGAACGCGTCGGCGATGAACCCGTCGATATCCTTGAAGTAGAAGAACGCCAGGTCGCTGCGGCCGTCGACGCCGAACACGCCGAACAGCGCACCGTGGTTGGCGCCCTGGTCCGATGTATGAGCCACCGCCCACCATTCGCCATGCCGCTCCTGGTCGCGGATGCTCTTGCCGCCCAGCCCGGAGACGAAGACGAAGCTCGCGCCGTTCGTCACGTTCAGTGTGTCGGACGCCGAAGCGATGGTCCGGTTCTCCACGTCCGACAGGAGATGCGTGCGGCTATAGCTGTGTTCGTGGGCGGTGGCGATGATCGCGCCGCCCTCGCGGCAGCGCTCGTAGACTGCCCAGCCCACCTCATCGCCTTTTCCGCCCACTTGCATCAACCTCTGGTTCTTGTGCCAGCTGCAGATCGACCAGGCCGACTGATCGGCCGCCAGCCGTGCCTGGAAGTAGTCGGCGTATGCGCCGTTGTCGGAACCCAAAGTCCCGGGCGCGCCGAACAGCATGTAGATCCCCTCGAACTCGAGCGCCGCCCGCTCGCCCAGCTCGCCATCCCAGGTGAAGCCCTGGCGCGCCGCCCGCGCCTCCATGCGCTCCTTATAGCCGCCCGGCTCGTCCCACATCGGCACGTCGTGGTTTCCCACGCTCACGAAGTAGGGGAAATCGGGCCCCAAGATATCGTCGATCTGACCCTCCCAGGCCGCCGGGTCGTCCAGGTAGTCGAAGTCGCCCTGGTGCAGCACCGCGTCGGCGCCCTCATCCTGAATGAGTTGGAGCACGGCGCGCGGGCCGTCCGCTTGGCCGGCCGGCTCCCAGCCCTGGTCGCCGATGAAAGCGATGACCACGGTCCCGGCCGGCACCGCCGGGCCTCCGTCGTCGCCCGAGCCGCTGATGTCACGCGTGCCGTCATCGCAGGCGCCTGGCAGGGCGGTCGCGAGCGCAATGCCAGCCCTCGCAAGCCGGCAGCCGGCTCGCCGAAGGGGTCGATCTATCACCATCGGATGGCCTCCGGGGTGGGCGAACCTCGCCGCAATACGCTGCAACATGTACGCCGCCGGGAGTCCGACGCCCGAAGCGACTCACCCGTCGCAGGTTGCGTCCTCGGGGCGGACCGCAGAGGCCGGCTGGTTCCGGAAATTTCTTTCTATCCGGTGCAGCGAGCTTCACATCTCATGACCGGGCACGCAGGGCCTGGCGCGGCCTGCAATGAGTTGACGGCAACCGGGACGTTGTTTCGATTCGTAGAGACAGAGACGGTGGCGGGCGGGCGCTCAGAGGCCACGGTTCTGGGGAGGCACCATGATCCAGCTCGATCTCTCGGACGAGGAAGTCCAGGTCCTCAAAGAGGTCTTGGAGACCGCGCATTCGGACCTGCGCATGCAGATCGCCGATACCGACCGCAAGGACTTCCGCGACATGTTGAAAGCCCGCAAGGCGGTCATCGCCAAGGTGCTCGACGGCCTGCAGGGCGCGACGTGAAGGTCCACCTGGTCGACGGGACCTACGAGCTTTTCCGCCACTACTTCGCCCTGCCTTCCCACCTGAACGGGGCAGGCCAGGAGGTGGCGGCGACGCGTGGTGTCGTGCGCTCCATGCTGTCGCTGCTGGGTGAGGGCGCCACGCATGTCGCGGTGGCCACGGACCACGTGATCGAGTCGTTCCGCAACGAGCTCTGGCCCGACTACAAGGACGGCACCGGGGTCGCTGACGACCTGCTCTCACAGTTCGAGCCGCTCGAGGAGGCGCTCGGTGCCATGGGCTTGGTCGTCTGGCCGATGATCGAGTACGAGGCCGACGACGCTCTGGCGGCCGGTGCCGCGCTGGCGGCCGCCGACCCGCGCGTCGAACAGGTTCTCATCTGCACCCCCGACAAGGACCTCGCCCAGTGTGTGGCCGGCGCGCGGGTCGTGCAGTTCGATCGTCGCAAGCGCCGGGTTCTGGATGAGGACGCGGTGATCGAGAAGTTCGGAGTACGGCCCGCCTCGATACCCGACTACCTGGCGCTGGTCGGCGACGAGGCGGACGGCTTCCCGGGGCTACCAGGCTTCGGCGCCAAGACCGCGTCGACGCTGCTGGCGCGCTACGGCCATATCGAAGCGATCCCCACCAGTGGACGCGATTGGGATGTCCCCCTGCGCGGTATGGAACGGCTCGCCACGACGCTGGCCGAGGGACTCGACCGCGCCCTCCTCTTCCGCCGCCTCGCCACCCTCGATGGCAACGCACCGGTCAGCTCCCGCGTCGAACAGTTAGAGTGGTCGGGTCCCGGAGAGGGCTTCGTCGAGGTCTGCCGAACGCTCGACGCGCAGGAACTGATTCCCCGCGTAGAAGCCCTCGCGACGGCGCGCTGACGGTCCTACCGAGAGGCTAGTCGACCGCCCGCCTCCCCAACTCGTCGTACGATTCGCCACCTCTACAAGTTCGCTGTCTGTCGTGGAGTCGTATCCTCGCGTTCACCCCCACAAGAATGGGGGGTCTAACATGACGAGCTTGAGAGCAATACCCGCGCTCCTGGTCGGTCTGTGCGTGACGGCTGTCGGTTGTTTCTCGACCAGCGA
>JBDHKD010000017.1:0-81596 GCA_039586575.1 Gemmatimonadota bacterium
AACCCTTCGTCGATGGCAGCCTGCACGTACATGACCACCATCAGGAGGGCAACGATCGTCGCCACCAGGAAAGACCACGGCGGCATGCCACGCTTCTCGGCCATCTCTCTTTCCTCCTCGACTATCGCTCGGTCAGGCGATAAGCCCTGACCCGGTTGTCCAGGAAGGTCGGGATGATCAGCAGGTTACGCTCACCGATGTACTCGAAGTCGGCACTGTTCACTCCGTCGTATAGCGTGTCCAGTATCTCCACGACCTCGCCGTCCGGCGTGACGACGTACGTCTGTCCCTCCCAGTGCGACACCAAAAAGTTACCGTGGTTATCGACCCGGATGCCGTCAACGACTCCGGCACCCAGGCAGACGATGTCGGTAACGGTCTTGTCTCTCAGGCTAACTGCTTTCAGCTTCCCATCCCCGGTGTTGCCGACCAACAGCGTGTCACCGTAAATGTAGACGCCGTTGGCTCGCACGATCTCGGGTCCGTCCAACCACACCTCGAACTCACCGTCCTTATACCTGTAGATGCGGCTGTCGATGTGCGAGCCCGTCCGCGTGTCGGTGATGTACACGTTGCCGTCGGCATCGACATCCAGATCGTTGGGGAAGTCGACATCGGGGATCGGATAGCGGCCCACGATCTCACCGGTCCCGATGTCGATCTCCGTCAGGTTGCGACGCTCGGCGACCCACAGCCTGTCACCATGAAGCCGCAGCCCGGCCGGTGCGTGCAACCCCTCGACCCACCGCAGCTCGATCACCTCCCCGCTCAGCGACAGCTTGGAGATGTAGCCCGTCAGCTCGCTCTTCTGTGCATACTCGGCGTCGAAGTTGGTCACGTAGAGAACGTCGCGCTGTCGATCGTACTGAACCGACTCGGGCGTCAGAAACATCTGCGGTGTCTCCCAGAGCAACTCGAGCCGCCCGTGCTCGCGGATGGGTGGCTCCAGTTCACCATCGGCTCGCGCCGTGAAGCCCCAGCCACCGGACGTCTCCGCAACCATCAGCAAGATCTCGTTCAGGCCCTTCTCCGGCGTCAGGTGCACCTGGTCGTAGGGACCCACAACGCCGACGAACGACGGATCGCGGTAGCGGTAGGTACTATTCCCCGAGAAGACCTTCTTGCCGTTAAGGAACAGATCGAGCTCATCGCTATACCCGAACGTGAGCGCGAGTAGCTCGTTCCCCGTCGAGCGGAAGCTCGTACGCGCCAGGACGATGTCCCCTTCAGGGTTCGCTCTCGGCACGTGCCGCGAGATATCGACCAGACCCGAGGCGTCCGCCTTCACCTTCTGCCAGCCGGCGAAGAAGATCGTGTAGAAGTGAGGGTACCGTGCCCGGTTGGCGCGCCGGGTCGGGTAGGTTCTGGAGATCTCCCAATCGCTGATCGTGCCCGCCGGCGTCTCCACGGCCGGTGGCTCATCGAACTCCAGTTCGTCGGTGAGCACATAGCGGAAGTTCGAGAAGCAGCCTTGATCGCCCGGCTCGCTCAGCACGCCTATGCTACCCCGGCTCACACCGTGCTCAAGCTGGTTGATCACGAGCGCCGGCTCATCCATGTCGTTCATGTAGAAGCGAGCCTGCGAACCCTTCACTTCGAGTCTCAGATGGATCCACTCACCGATCGGGATCTCGGCCCCCGCTGTGTATCCCTCCCCGCTGTACAGCTGCCAGCCGGCGACGCGGTTGATCACCGGTGTATACTGGATGGCATCGGGGTAGAACGGGGATCTGTGCGGACGAATGTAGAGACGCTCGAAGTTCTCTTCCGACTGCAGTCGGAAGACGAGCCCCGGATAGGAACGGACGCGATCGACGACCACGTCGACCTCGATGATACCGTTTTCGAACTCGAGATCGTTCAGGTAGGCCGCGCCCAAGAAGCACTCTCGACCCAGCCTCGTTGTCTGCTCGCCGGTCAGCACGTTCCAGCGCTCGGAGTCGAAGGGAACGACCTCCGGTTGCGCGACGGCGCCTCGTGCCGGCACGAGAGTCAGCAACAGCACGAGGCCGCGGACGCCAAATTTGGCCGACGTTCTACATGCCATCGGAATTCTCCTGATAAATTATCGTTAGCTGCGTGGTAAGATCGTGCGGGAAGGCCACACGGGCTCGGAGGGTCACGGCAAGGCGACGCGGGGGTCCAATACAAGCCGGACAGGTGGTGGGCGACCTCACGGCCGCCCTTATGCACGGGTGCATCCCATTGAGTTCGACGCCCCTATTGCATCCCACCTGCCCGCTGTATCGAAGACTACGAGGCGAGGCGAGGCCAGGTTTCGCGATTCGGCCCACTCTGTCCCCAGCCCATGCGCAGCGCTATAATGCCGGTGCAGTCTCATCGGAAGATTCTCTCAATACCCAAGACTCTACTGGAGCCCGGGGAGCTGACCATGATTCCTCGGATCGCCGCCGCAGCCGTCATCACCTTGCTCGTCGCCTGCCAGGCGCCGCCGCCCGACCGGGAGACGCTGCACAGCCAGGCGCCGGATCGGCCCTATAGCGGTGTCGTCCGCGCCGGCGACACCTACTACTTCGCCGGCAGGATCGGCGTCAGCGACGAAACGCGTGCCATGACCGAGGGCCGCACCGCCGCCGAGGTGCGCAACATCATGGAGTCGTTCGGGGCGCTGTTCGAAGAGCTGGGGCTCGATTTCGGCGACGTCGTCAAAGGCGATGTCTTTCTTGCCGACGTGAATGACTACGCCGTGATGAATGAGGTATACGGCGAGTATTTCTCGAACGACCCGCCGGCTCGAACCACCGTCGCCGTGGCAGCGTTACCCGGCGGCGCGCGGGTCGAGATCGCTTTCACCGCAGTGCGCACAGCTCGCTGAGGAGAATCGATGAGGGGCTGGCAGTTCTTTTGGGACCTGGTGCTCCTGGGGATTATCGTGATTATCGCCACGCGCGTGACCGTCGTCATGGACCGCGATCGCCGCTTCTCACCGACCGTCCGCTGGGCGATTCTCGTCGGCCTCATCCTCGCCGGCGCATTGTTCATGTCCGTAGTCCGCCATGCGGGCCCGCTGACCGAGTGAACTCCGTCATGTCCCGCTCAACTCTTGTCGACTGCAAAGCAACGACGCTCGCCGCGCTCGCGCTGCTGGCGGGCCCAGCAGCTCTTGGGGCGCAGGACGTAGCGAAGTTCACCGTCGTTCAGAGCCCCATACAGCTGGAGGGCCCGGCGCGACCCGGCGTCTACCTCGGCGGCGTGGGCCGCGAGGCCGGCTTCTTCGGCGACGAGACCGGTACCTGCGAGGCGTGGTCGTGGCCGGTGAAGCTGTTCCACGACTTCGAGCTCGCCTTCAAGATCCCTGACTACAGCGAACCGATCCCGGGGCGCAGCCTTGCCACCCGAGTGATCGTGCGACCCGAACTGATGACGGTGGTCTACACTCACGCCACCTTCACCGTCCACCAGCACTTCCTGGTACCGCTGGAAGAGCCGGGGATCATCGTCCTGCTGGACGTGAGCGCGGTCACCCCGGTCGAGATCATCGCCGCGTTCAAGGCGGACCTCGACCTCATGTGGCCGGCGGGGATCGGTGGGCAGTACGCGTACTACGACGCGAGCAACAAGCGGTTCATCCTCTCCGAAAGCCGCCGCGAATACAACGGCTTCGTCGGTTCGCCGTTCGCCACCGAGGGCTCGACCCATCCTGCCCACGCGACGCCCGATGCGCCATCGGTCTTCCGCGTCGCCGTGGACAGCGAGCGGATCGAGAACGAGTTCATCCCCATCATCATCGCCGGCGGCATCATGCCGCGCGACTCGCTTGCCGTAGTTTACGACCGGCTGCTCGAGAACGCAGAGAGCTATTACGACCAGCGCGTCGAGCACGCCCGCCAGATCCGCGAGCACCATGCCTCGATCACCACGCCCGACCCCCAGCTCGACCTAGCACTCGAGTGGGCGAAGGTGAACCTGGACGAGGCGCTCGCCTGCAACCCGGACCTCGGCTGTGGGCTCGTCGCCGGCTACGGGCCATCGGGGCGCGGCCGTCGACCCGGCTTCGGCTGGTTCTTCGGCGGCGACGCCTCGATCAACATCCTCGGCATCCTCCCCTACGGCGGCTTCGAGCTCGCCCGCCACGGCCTCGACTTCCAGCGTCGCAACCGCCGCGAAGACGGGAAGATGCCGCACGAGGTCACCCAGTCGGCGATGCGCACGCGGGAGAACTGGTACACCGACTTCCCCTACGCCTACTACCACGCCGACACGACCCCCTACTGGGTCGTCGCGCTGTGGGGTTACTGGCTACAGACCGCCGACACCGCCTTCGTGCGCGAGAGCTGGGGGGCGGTGCGCGACGCCTACCGCTGGGGACTCGCCAACGACAGCGACGGCGACATGATCGTCGACAACACCGCCGCCGGATTGGGGGCCGTCGAGGTGGGCGCCATCGGCAGGGGGCTGCACCAGGACATCTACCTGGCCGGGATCTGGGTGGCGAGTCTGCGAGCGGTCGCCGACCTGGCCGCTGCCGTGGGAGAGGATGCGCTGGCCGAGGAAGCGGCGGCCAACTTCGCGACGGCAAGCCGCAACCTCGAACGCGAGTACTACCTGGAGGACGAGGGGCTTTACGCCTTCGGTGTCCTCGAGGGTGGCAGGACGAATCCGGCGGTCACCGTGTGGCCGGCGACGGCGATGTCGTTCGGGCTGTTGGACCACCAGCGCGCCCAGAATTTCCTCGACGCGCTCGCCTCGCGCCGTCTGCTCTCCGATTGGGGCGCCCGCATGCTCGACAGCGAACACGAGCTCTTCGATCCGCTCCAGTACAACATGGGGACGGTCTGGGGCTTCGTGACCGGCTTTGCCAGCTGGGCGCTCTACGAATACGGCCGTGTGCATGCGGGCTATGCGGCGCTCTGGGCGAACGCGCGATCGACCTTCCGGTACGCCCGGGGCCGCAACCCGGAGCTCATGTCCGGGGCTTTCTTCCGCACGCTCGACACGACGGTACCGCACCAGTTCTTCGCCACCAGCATGATCCCGACCCCGCTCTTCCGCGGGCTGCTCGGACTCGCGGCCGATGCCCCGCGGCGCCGACTCTCTTTCACGCCGAAGCTCCCGGCAGACTGGGATTCGCTGTCGGTTCACGGCTATCCGGTGGGCTCGAGCCGGCTCGATATCGACGTCCTTCGTGGTGACGAGGTGCTGACCGCCTACTTCCGGCGCAGCGGCGCGGGAGACTCACTGCGCGTGAGCTTCGCACCAGGGCTGCCGCCCGGCTCACGTGTGCTCGACGTGCAGCTGGACGGAGAGACCGTACGGTTCGACAGAGTGACCAGGGACGATACACCAGGAGCAGATCTTGACTTCAACGTGACAGACGAAGCGCGCGTCTCGATCTTCTACGAGCCGGGGATCGGCTTGGCGCCCCGGCGTTCCCACCCGCACGTCGGCAGCGAAACCGCCGGCCTGCATATTATTCGCTTCCGCTACGACTCCGTGAGCGGCGACTACATCTTGAGCCTGGAGGGCCGCGGCGGCCGCGGCTATGACATCGACCTGATCACCCCGCGTGGCGCGCCCCGCGACGTCCGCGGTGCGACGCTGACCGGATCGGCACGCGGTCGCTCGACGCTCTGGATTTCATTCGACGAGCGGCCCGCTGGCTACCACGAACACGAGATACGGTTCAAGAACCCTCAGACGGACTCGCGATGAATCGACCCGAGATAAAGCGGCCGGACTTCGACCATTACTTCATGGGCCTGGCGGTGGCGGTGCGGAAGCGCGCCAATTGCCTGGGCAGCCGCGTCGGCGCCGTAGTAGTGAAAGACTGGCGCGTGCTTTCCACCGGCTACAACGGCACACCGTCGAAGATGCCCAATTGCCTCGACGGCGGTTGCGAGCGCTGTGCCCACCCCGAGCGCTTCGAATCCGGCAAGGGCTACGACCTGTGCATCTGCGTCCACGCCGAACAGAACTGCCTGCTTGCCGCCGCGCGCTTCGGCATCTCGGTCGAAGGGGCCACGATCTACAGCACCATGCGACCCTGCTTCGGTTGCACCAAGGAGCTGCTCCAGGCGGGTGTCGAGCGGGTGGTCTATATCCATGACTGGCAGCATCCCGACTCCGACATGCGGAACGAGTACAGTCGGATTCAGAGCCGGTTCCCGGGAGGGATCAACAAGTTGGACATGGAGGATCCGGATGCCGAGTGGGCGCTGCCCACGAAGCGGAGCGGCTCCTAGTCACCAACCGGCGCCCACCTTGAGCACGGCGTAGCCGCCGGCGAATTCCCAATCGCTTACCTCAAAAGCCGCGATCGGCTCGCTGAGGCCATCACCCTCTTCGATCAGATCCCGATGCCCGGTCCAGCTGTAGAAGGCACCCAACTCGAGTGACGACCGACGGCCCAGCCGGATATCGAGGCCTACGTCGCCACCGACGCCGAGCTCGGTCGAAGAGAACCTCTCGTCGAAGGGCTCGGGGTCTCTCAGCTTCAGTGTGTTCCAGTGGCCCCGTATTCCGACATAGGGTTGCAGGTTCTTGCTGATTCTGAAGAAGCGAGTCAGGTCGAGGAAGAATTCGTAGTACTGGTTGCTTCCCTCGAAGTCAGGGAGCCTCTCCAGGAATATCAGGTCCGCACCCACGGTCAGCTCCCAACCCGCCGAGTAGAGGCTCGCTGCCAGCCGCGGACCGTTGCCCTCGACGCTGAACCTTTCCACGTCGCCGAACAGCGCCATCTTCCACTCGGCCTCGCCGCCGACCCAACCGACGCTCAGATACACTCCGTTCGGCCGCCGACGAGTTTCCATGGCGTCCCAGTCGCCCTGTCCGGACTCCGAACGCCGCTCGGATCCGAACCTCAGCCCCAGCCTCAGGGGAACGGCTTCACCACCTCGTACCCTCACGCTCAGCGTGTCCGACGAATAGGAGCCGCGTGTGCCCCATACGAGGTGCGCGCCGGCGGAGACACCCTGTATGGTCAGCGCCTCTCCGGTGCTGCAACTCCCGACGGGGCCGCCGCGCTCGTAGTCCAGGTACACGCGTATGCCGTCGTGCACGCAGGTCACCACGATGTCGCCGGGATGCTCGCTCAGGTTGGCCCGGATGTGATGTTCTTCGCCGTGCTCCAACGTGAAGTCGCGCGTGTCGGGATCGAAGCCGTGCCGCTCGAGCCGCACTTGGTGACGGCCGGCGGTGATCTCCCTGCCCACCCAGGGCGTGGTGCCAACAAACTCGTCGTCGAGATAGACGTGGGCGTCTTCGGCATTCGACTCCACGACGACGGTCCCCACGCCCCGGGCGAGCACGATTTCCCGCCTCACTATGCCGCCGGGCGGCACGTGCACGTAGTCGCTGAACGGACGGTGGCCGACCGCGGTCACGGTCAGCAAGTGACGTCCGGCGGTGGTCGTCGTCGTCACCGGCGCCGGTACGACGACCCGCCCATCGATCTGGACCCAGGCGCGGCTCTCGTCCTGTGTTCGCACGTCGACCCGCAGCTCGCCCACCGCGTCCGCCGACAGCGAGTCGCCGGCGGCCGGCGGCAGCCCGTACGAGATAGCACCCAGCGCCGGCACGAGGTCCCGCTCGGCATCGAGCGCTGGCGGCGGTACCACCACGCTCCAGGTTCCCAATATCTCGCCGGCGGTGAGCTCCGATGCGCCCGCGGCGACGACTAGCTTCACCCGAAGCTCCACGCCGCCACGCACCGGCAACACCGACGGTTCCAAGATGCTGCCCGCAGTCGCGAAACGGCCGACGACATCACGGGCGCGGCAGAATGGTGCTTCGTCCGTATAGCAAGTCTGCAAGTCCTCGAGGATGCGCTGGCGCGTCGCCTGGTCGATGACCCGGACTGCCTGCGCGGCCAGCGCCGTGGCCAGGCGGCGCTCGAGCAGATCGCTGGCCCGCACCCGGTAGCCCCGCTCGTCGTGCAGGACCGGAAGGATGACCAACGGCTCATAGTTCTCCAGGTCGGCGATCGAGGCGCGGACCTCGGTCACGAGCCGCGCGAGGTGTCCGTCGAGCTCGTCCCGCACGGGGTCGATGTTTTGCGCGCCGCAGACGGCCGGCCACAGCAGCGAACCCAGTAATATTCCCGGACCGCCTGCGAGCGCGCGTTTAGTCTTCTGGCACAACATCGAGATCTCTCAACAGCTTCATGACCGCGGCGGTCAGCCGAGGCACGAGCCGCAAGGTCGCCTCCTCGCGAGCCGCGGCCCGCGTGGCGCCAAGCCCGTTCACCGATGCCAGATCATCACTGATGCGACCGGAACCCGACTCGAGCGACAGCGTCGCGCGTGCCGTCGCTGTATACAGCTCGCCCGTGCCGTCGCTATCCTGCACATCACAGGTTACATCGAGAACCGTCACCCCCTTGGACCGGGGCACGAGACGAACACCACCGGCTTCCAGCTGCTCGCGCAGGGCCCCGATCACCGCTCCGCACTGACCGTCTTCCGCCAGCGCCAGCTCGACGTCCAGTGGCTCACCGACATCGATCGTCACCGATCGATCGAGCAGCTTACCCAGCGCGTTGGCGATCTCTGATGCACCCGAGGGAACGGCATCGAGGTAGCCCGTTATGTCGGGGCGCGCGATGACTCGACCCGTCCCCCCAGGTATCGCTTCCGGCAACTCACAGACCGCACGGCCATCCTGATCCGTCAAGGCCGCCATCACTTCAGATCCCAGATAGCAACCCAGCGGGACACCGGCCGCCGCCACGCCCCCGTAGCTCGCGCTCAGCTCGACCCCCCGGTCCCCAACGCGAGCGGCGAACTGCAGGGGCGTGACCAGCGATTCGGCCAGACCCGCCAGCCGGGCGGTGTGCCCGGCGCGGTGAAGGTTCCGGGGCACGACGACTTCGTTTAGTGTGGCTACCAGGATTTCCATCGCCGCACCCCAGCGACCTTCACCAGCGACACCGGGCGCCCGCTCGACCGCCTGTTCGACCATGCGCTCGGCCCGGAAGGTCGTCTCCTCGATCCGTGCCTTCTCCTGCTCCGCCACGGCGCGCGGGTAAGCGAGCAGAACACTGACGTAGTACGAGCGCGTACCGAAGTCGTTCTCACTGACCTCGTGGTACGTGTCACTGCGCCGAACGTCGGCCAGAAACAGGTCGGCATCGAGGTAACTCCCCGAGCCAGCGGCCCGTGTCTCTTCGGTCGAGCGATCGTAGACGTAGGACGAGAACCGGGCGCCGACCCACGCGGCGACGTCTATTAGCGCCTCGCCGCGCGCGCATCGCAGCGCTTCCTGATACGAAGGAAGCTCGGAACAGATGCCGACGAAGTAGAGCGAATCGCGCGCGGCTGGCGTCAGCTCGACCCAGGCGGGCCGCTCGGGAGCCGACCGCTCCAGCGCCGCACCACCACCACAGGCTACGACGAGCGACGCCGCCAGGGCTTGCGCCCTAAGCCTCACCCTTGGATCTCGTTCAACCGCTGAATCGCTTCGTCGATGAACTCTTCGGCGTCCGGATTCGCCTCGCGCTTCGCCCGGTTCCTCAACTGCTCCAGCGCGCGTAGCTGCGCCATGTGGTACTCGTCCTCCGGGACCTTGAGCAGCACGAAGGCATTGTAGTGATACGTGACGCCGTAGCTCGTCTTGACCGCCACTTTCTCGTAGTAGCGTTCCTCGACTTCCGTCCCGCTGAGGCTGATCTCTTTGACCGCCAGCTCCTGGAAGTTGCGGGCGTACTGCTGCAGACGATCCTTGCCGCCCACCTCGCTGGCCTGCAAAAGCGAGCTCCAGATGCCGAGCACACTCTCACCCAGCTCCTGCCAGGCCTCGGCCTTGGCCAGACGCAGCCCCATGGCGAAGTCGCTGTATCCCTCCTCGCCGCCCGAGAAGAACTTCATCCCGTCATCGTCTTCGGGCGGAGCGGTGATCCAATCGGGCCGATCGCCGTCGCTCCGCTCGACCACCACCTCGGTGCCCACCGGGGCCTCGTCCAGCTCCGCCATCTTGACCGCCCCGCCGCAGCCCAGCGCTCCGACCAGGCCTAGCGTCAGGACTCTCGTGAAGTCACCTGGACGGGTCATAACCGTACCTCCTTGGCCGGGGTGTACTCGTCCTTGTCCCTCGCTGGGCTCAGGTGCAAGAAGGGTTCCCGGGCCGGCGGGCAGGGCCTCCACCCTAACTTCATGATGTTTAAAGGTTTAGACTACGCGCCGGTCGCTGCGGGTGTGTCCCTGAGAGACAGCGAACCGCCGGCCTGCGTTTCGTTCTGCAACACCGAGTTCCGCCCTCGTCGGACGCGCGGCCTTACCCCAATGCTTCGCTCTTGCCGGCCCCTGCCCGGGCCGTAGCATTAGGGCATGCAAAAGGTCAAAGGCTCGGTTCTCAAGTCCCGGCTCGAGTTCGTCGAGGAGCATTTCGGTGCGGACGGTGTGAAGAAGTTGATGGCGAGTCTCGGCGCTGAAGACCAGGAAGCGCTGAAGAAGATGCTGCCGTCGACCTGGCTTCCCTTCGAGGTCGGTAAGCGCCTGGACGATGCGATCGTCAACGTGCTCGCTGGCGGCGACCCGCAGTTCTTCGAGCAGTTGGGCATCGCCTCGGCGGACAAGAACCTCACCACCTTTCACGCCTCTTTCCTGACGCCCGGCGATCCTGAGGCTTTCCTACGGAAGGCGCCGCAGATTTACGGGCTGTACTACCAGAAGGGGCGCCGCGAGTGGCAGAAGACGGGCGAGCGGGAAGGCTACCTGACGACTTACGAGGCGGAGACTTTCTCCGCTGCCGACTGTCTCACGGTAGTCGGCTGGTACAAGCGGGCGCTCGAGATGTGTGGCGCGTCCAGCGTCGAGGTCGTCGAGGAAGAGTGCCGCGCCAAGGGCGGCGAGTTCTGCCGCTACCGGGTGCGCTGGGAGTAGAGTTCGACCAGAGGTAGCAACGTCATCGCCGTCGACCACGCCTGGTCGGCGGTCACACCGATCGCGTATCCCTCGTCTCCGTGCAGCACCTCGGGCCAGGCGCCGAGTGCGTGCAGCCGGTAGAGCCGAGCCGCCTGCTCCCAGTGCCGACGCGCCGCCTCGCTGCGGCCCGCCTTCGACTCGGCGAGGCTCACCCAACCGGTATAGAGTGGCCAGACCGCACCGGCGTGATATCCGCCCGGCTCGTACTGCGGATCGGAGCGCGCGAGTAGTCGTACACCCCAGGGCGTCGTGAAATCTTCGCTCGCCATCCTGTCGAGCCAACTCGTGCAGCGCTCCGGCCGCACGGCACCGAGCGCCAGCGGTACGGCGGTCATGATGGTCTCTGCCATGTCGAGTGAACTGTCGGCGCGCCGTCCATTCGCATAACGGCTCTCGAGCGGATCGTAGAACGAGAGCTCGAGCGATGCCCGTGCCGCGGCGGCGCGATAAGCCAGCTCCTCGGCAGAGCCCGGCTCATCGAGGGCGCGTGCGGTGCTCTCCAGCTCCGTCAGCGCCGCCACCCAGATGCCGGCCAGATAGAGCGAGACGTGATGGTCGCCCAGGCGCCCGAACTCCACCCAGCCGTGCCCGACGTTCGTGTTCTCGATCAGACCGTCACGGTCGGTGTCAGTGGAGAGGCAGTACTCATAGGCGGCTAGGATGTGTGGCCACTCATTCCGCAGGGTGACACTATCGCCGGTGGCCGCCAGGTAACGGGCTGCCAGTAACAGATAGAGAGGCGTCGAGTCGGCTGCATCATAGTGCACGACTCCGCTGGTCGTACACTCATGCAAGATCTTGCCGTTCACGTCCTGGTGGCGGCCGAGAAACACCAGGACCTCGCGCGCCGCCTCGTCCTGGCCTACCGCCAGACTCGCCAACGCGGTCCAGCAGGCGTCACGCCCGAAGTACCACGCATAGCCCGGCCTGCCGTCCCCGAACGCGCCGGGCCGCGAGCCGCCGTAGCCGGCCACCAGACAAGTACCCAGCTCCGGCACGTGAACCCGATAGGTCGAGAGTCTCCACTTCGCCCACTCCACGGCTTTCTGCAGCTCGGCGTCGTCGGAGTCGAGGACGGGGCCTGCCGCTCGCTGGCGGCCCCGTGCCGCGAAGCGACGCTCCGCCCAGCCGCGAAGGTCGACTGCGACCGGCGGAGTCTCGTCACGGTTGGCAGCGAGCAGCAGGATGCGGACGGGACCGCTCAGCTCCAGCTCGGCCCAGATGCGGACGCGCGAGCGCTGGTCGTCGGATAGATTGTCCACCGAGATGTAGCCCGGCGCCGGGTCGACCCTGACGCCCAGCCACTCGCCCGTCTCGGCTGTCAGGCTCACGGCGCCACCGCGCTTCGCATAACCCAAGCGGCCAAGCGCGCCCGCCGGGTAGGGCCAGGTAAGCCGGAAATCGGTCTCCAGTGTCCAGGTCAGCGTGACAGGCTCTCCAGCATCGAGCGCTCGCAACTCGACCAGCACCCCAGCTTCGTCGGGTGCGACCGCCGTGCGCTCGACCACCACACGCCCGCCGGCGTTGAGCCCACGCTCGATCACTCCCGGCGCCACCACGTACCGGGTGGCAACGACAGAGTCTGGGCGGTCGCTGCTCTGGCGCGCGGCGCTCGACGACGCAGCCGTCATGCCGTAATCCCAGCGCGCCACGCCGCGGAACGGGTGGAACCAGATCTCCTCGTGACCTTCCCTCTCCCGGCCGACCAGAAGCGCACGGGTACCGGCCAGCGTGTAGCCTGCATCGCCTGGCTCGCGTCCCAACCGCAAGTCGTCGCGACTATCGAAGGCCAGCTCGACGCCGGCGCCGATCTCGGGGACCGGGGGCACTCTCTCATCGAGCTCGACGGTCGGCGTCGGCGACCGCCAGACGCCTCCCATGAGCCGTACCCGGTGCCCGTTCGACGCGACGCGCGCGAGCGCGTTGCGCACGAGCCGCTCTCGATGCTGTTCGTAACGGTCGCGAGCGGCGAAGTAGACGTAGGCGCCAATGCACATGGCCCAGCCGTCACCTACCGCGTACTCCCACGCCACCCGTCGCTCCGGGTTCACGGTGATGTAGGCCCTCTCCACCGCGACTACGCGACCCTTCTGCGGCCACGCCGTACCCGTGTAGGCGTAGCGGATCAGCCGCTCACCTTCCCGTGGCACCCAGGTGTAGACGCCGCTACCCAGCCCGTCGAACAACGGGTGACCGCGGAAACTCTGCAGGCCGCGCGAGTACGGCGCGCCGGAGAACCCGCCGGCCAACTCGTCCACCGCTTCCGGGGACCAGAGCCGGTCGCTCGACTCGTCCGGCGCGGTCTTCTCCCAACCGATTTGTACCGGAAGCGTCACCGCTGCCAACGTGGCGACGAGACCGCCGCCGGCGCGGACATGAGCGTCAAGGGCCAGACGACTCGCGTGAGGGATAGCCGGCGGCTCCGTCCAGTGGAACCACACGGTCGTGCCGTAGCCGAGGAGCGTTTCCTCGAGCTCGGAGAGCGTGACGACACCTACCTCCGCTACAGATGACGACTCGAGCCAGGTCAAGGCTCGCTCGCTCTCTTCTGACGCGGGCCCGGCAGGCCGCACGAACAAAACCTTTGCACGTTCGGGCATCGGGAACGGTCCCTTTCGAGCCAGCGTCTATCATAACACATCGTTCGGTTGGCGGCGCGAGATTGTCGCGCTAAGCAACGAGGCGGAGCGCCCGAAGGCACTCCGCCTCACATCAGCTTGGCAAACTCGAGTCGACGCTGCAGGCCGGCTAGTGGCTGGAGTAGACCTCCGTGTTGCCCTGCTCGTCGAATGCCAGCACGTCGAACGGCTCCCTGCGACCGCCCGGCACCTCCATCCCCGGCGACCCTGCCGGCATGCCCGGAACGGTGAGGCCGACGATCTCGGGCCGCTCCTGGAGTAGTCGCCTGATGTCGTCAGCCGGAACGTGACCCTCGATGACATAACCGTCTACCGTACCAGTGTGACAGCTTTCCAGGTCGCGGCGGATACCGTAGCGCGACTTGATCGCCAGCAGGTCGTCCTCGCTCACGTCCACCGTGCTGACCGCGAATCCGTTTTCTCGCAGGTGACCCACCCACGATTCGCAGCAGCCTCAAGTAGGGGTCTTGTAGACCGTGACGCCCGCCGATTCCAGAGCAACCTCGCTCGCCCCCGGCAGCCGGCGGGCCTGTAACGCATAGAGCGCCGCGACCAACCCGATCCCGACTAGGGCCCCGGCGGTGAGTTTTCCCCTCATGTTCGTCATGCGTACGCGCCTCCTGTGCTCGAGAAGAGACCGGAAACTCTGCGGACCGGGGCTCGGCCGCAAGCCCTTGACCCACCGGCCCTTGCCGAAGAAAACCCGAAAGTGCATCTTAGGCTCGCACGGCTTGTGCGAGCCCACGCCTGAGACCAGCGAACCGAAGGGGCCCGATGGAGGCATCGCCGATCCGAGGCCGCGGCGCCTGCGACAACCCGGCCAACCGCTTCGAATCACTCAGCGTCGTGCGCCATGGCGAGCGCGGCGAGGATGATCCGGCTCCCCGTACGGAGTTGTTGCGTGACCGTTCACACTCGATCATCGCCCGTAACGACAGCCCCGACGTCGGCTTCGACACGACCGTCAATCCCTACCGCGGCTGCGAGCACGGGTGTGTCTACTGCTACGCGCGGCCCTACCACGAGTACCTGGGGTTCTCGGCGGGGCTCGACTTCGAGACCAAGATCCTAGTGAAAGAGCAGGCGCCCGACCTGCTGCGACGCGAGCTCTCCGCGCCGCGCTGGCAGCCGCAGCCCATCCTGCTGAGCGGGGTCACCGACCCGTACCAACCGGTGGAGCGCCGACTGCGGCTGACCCGGCGCTGCCTCGAGGTGCTGGCCGAGTTCCGCAACCCGGTGGCGATCACGACGAAGAACTACCTGGTGACCCGCGACATCGACCTGCTGGTCAAGCTGGCCCGGCACGGGGCCGCCGCAGTAGCGCTTTCGGTAACGACCCTGGACGATGGGCTGCAACGGCGAATGGAGCCGCGCACCTCGTCCCCGGCGCGGCGCCTCGAGGCCATCGCTCGCCTGGCCGGTGCAGGCGTCCCGGTGGCGGTGACCGTCGCCCCGGTGATCCCTGGCCTTACGGACCACGAGCTTCCCGCCATCGTCGAGGCAGCGGCGAACGCCGGCGCGCTGAGTGCCGGCTACATAATGCTGAGGCTGCCGCACGGCGTGGGCTCCCTTTTCGAGCGCTGGCTGGAGCAGCATTATCCGGAACGAAGGGAGAAGGTGCTGGGCCGGATCCGAGAGGTCCGCGGTGGCCGGCTCTACGATTCTCGCTTCAGCGTGCGCGGGTGCGGTGCCGGTCTCTACGCCGACCAACTGCGTCGATTGTTCGAAGTGACGTGCAAGCGGGCGGGTCTCCGGCCCTCGCTGCCCACCCTGTCAACCGACGCCTTCCGCCGACCGGCGCGAGGTGTTCAACTCCGGCTATTCGGTTGATGACGAACGACGAGACAGCGATACGAACTGCAGAGCGATTGGCGGCCGCCTGGAACGCGAGAGACCTGGAAGGTGTCCTCGCGTTGCTCGCTGAGGATGTCGTCTGGGATGACCCGGCGATGCCGGCGCCGGCCGAGGGTCGCGAAGCAGTGCGGCGCTTCAGCGAATCGGTCCTGCGTGCCTTCCCCGATTTCCACTTCGAGATCAGGTATCCCATCTGCGTCGCCGCCGACGGCAGCCGTTGCGCTGTGCCCTGGAGAATCACTGCGACCGGCACCGGTTACCTGGAGCCGCCAGGGTTCGCGCCCACGAATCGCCGCGTCGAGTTCGAGGGTGTCGATCTGCTGGAATTCAAGGGTCAGCGGGTGAGCCGAATCGATACGCTGTTCAATCCGCTGTTGCCGGCCGAACAACTTCTCGACTGCCGGCTGCGACCCGTTCCCGGCAGCTGGCGTGAGAGATGGCTGGTGTGGACGCAGCGACTCAGAGCTGGGTGGCTGCGCATGGCACGCCGCTAGAGCTCGACCTCCACAGGTTCGCCGATCCATGACTCGGCGACGATCTCCCCATCCAGCCGGACCCGGAAGCGCGTCTCCCTGAGCTCCACACCGACCTGCCGGCCGCGGAACGGCAGTCGTGCCAGGCGCAAGGACTCGAGATCGAAGGGGAACGGGTCGACGGTGAACGAGCCTAGCCCGGTCGGCCGGAAGCCGGCCACGTACTTTACGATGAGATCGTTCACCCACGAGTGTTGGTAGTCGTCGAACCCTCGGTACAGTGAGGGTTCACCGGTTTCCGGGTTGTAGTGCTCGTAGCAGTTGGGTCGTGCAGGATCGCCATCGTGGAACATCATGCGTATGGTCTTGCGGATGAACTCCACCGTGCGATCGCGCAGGCCGGGATCGTGATCGATGGATGCCCTGGCGAGTGCCTCGGCCACATGCGAGTTCGCCATCGGCCAGACGCGGCCGTTCCAAGGACAGTTGTGGCGCTTCCCCTTCCACTCGGCGTCCGGGCTGTAGTAGGGATCGTCGACGCTGCTCGACGGCACGGGATAGATGGTCCAGAACTCGTCCGGGTTCAGCAAATGCGAGCGCAGGCCTTCGACCTGCTCGGGACCTACCAGGTCAGTGAAGAACGGGTAGAAGTGGACCGCTGCTTTCATGCCGATCCGCTTCATCGAGCTGGGATCGACATCGGAGAACATCAGGCTCGCGTCGTCCCACATGAGTCCCATGATCGCATCGCCCGTCCGGTCCGCCGCGTTCTCCCATCTCCTCACGCCATCGGCATCGCCCAGTCGCTCGGCGATGGTGGCCAGCGCGCGTTGCAGCTGGTAGGTGTAGACCGTGGTATCGACGCCTTTTAGACGAATCTTCCGACCCCACGCCTCGCTGTCGGCCTCATCATTCACCGCCATGTAGCGGCTCATGTACTCCTGACCGGTCTCGTAGTGATCGACCACATCGATGAGGCCACTGTCGTCCGGATCGCGCTCGGCGCCCAGCCACTCGCTATAGTGGACCAGCGGTGCGTAGACCGCCTGCAGGAAGCGGTCGTCGGGATGCACGGCGTCGACGGCCAGTACGGCGTCGCCCCAGTTCGCGAAGTAGAAGTCGGTGTGCGCCAGGTGATTCACATAGATACGACCGTGAAGCGCCCCGCTTTCCTTCTGATGGGCAAGGAAGTTGAGGATGACGCCCCGCGCGTGCGCCGGATCGGGAAGCCAACGTAGCTCGCGCGCGTGACAACCCGCGCTGTAAGCGATTGGTACATGGAAGTAGCCGGTGCCTTCGCAGCAACCGGGATAGGGATGGTTGCCCGTGCCGCCCTCGTGACTGCAGAGCTGCAGCCCGTACCAGCGGTAGTACCAGTAGCGCTCGAAGAATGGGTCAGAGCAGGTGAACTCGGGCACCGAACGGAAGTACGCGTCCCAACCCACCCGGCTCACCGCACCGGGCTCGGCACCGGCCGGCGGCTCGACCTCGGCGATCGGTGGCGGCGGCGGCATGTGCTCCTTCAGTTGGGCGGCGCGGTTACTCGTCATTTGCACGTCGCCCGTGTTCTCGGCCTTCACCTTGCCCCTGAGCGTCGCCGTCGCCTCACCGCCCGCGGGGATGCGGACCCGTGAGGCGACAGCCGCGTAGAGGGCGCCTGCCGAGGTCACGCCCCTGACCTGGACGCTTGTCTCGAGCCTATGACGCCATTTCTCGGGAAACGGAGTGAGTTCCCAGTGTGGGTCGAAACTCGACAGCTCCGCCAGGCGCGCCCAGCCGACCACCCCATCGACCGGCGCGTCCAGCTCGACATCGACACCGACACGGTGGATGTGCAGATCCTGAACGGCGCGCCGGAAGCGCACCCCGCCGACCCTCGCTTCCACCGTTCCGAGGTCGACGCCATCGGCGTCCTGGACCGTCCACGCCACCGCCAGTAGCGACCTGTCGACGCTGCCCGCGTTGTGGAACTTCCATTCCGACACGAACCAGCCACCCGGCACGACCGACCGGTGCTCCCAGGCGTGCAGCCCATCTTCCGCCTTGTACTCGCAAATCAGTTCCGCCGGCGACCAGCGGCGGCCCAGCTGTCTCAGAGCCACCCGACCGCAGGGCAACCCGTCACGCTCGTTCAGCATCGTGACGGTGAAGAGCGGGGCAAGCTGGTAGTGATAGACGTCGATCTCGTCCCAGAAGCCGGGATACTCGAGCCAGCGCGGGAAGCGCGGGGCGAAGATGATGCCACTACCCGACCCCAGATAGAACTTGTCGGTACGCTGCAGAAGGTGTAGCGGATCGACCACGGTCAGACACCCTCCTCAGGTGACTCTTGTGCCAACGGCGCTCCCGTCAGCACCAGCTTCCCCAGCTTCCAGAGTTCCCACTGGAGCCCGGCGTCCCGCGAGTAACCCCAGCGCTCGCTCCACATGATCTCGGTCAGCCGCCCGCTCTCATCCCCGTCACTCACGAACATCTGAAAGCCGAAGACCGCGCCGACGAACGGCTGCGACTCCGGCAGCCCCACCCAGGGAACGCGCATCTCGAAGGTCCAGCCACCCTCAACGCCTCGGGAGACGAGCAGCGCGCCATCGATCGGACCATGGTAGTCGTATGCGAGCCGCATGACGGGATACGGCGGTTGGCCGTCGCCCACTATGTGAGCGTACACCCAACTATCGTCCGGCTGCCAACTCGAGCCACCGGGCGCCGTGCCACCGTAGCTCAGCGGGTGGTTGTCGTTCCGAAAATCGAACACGAAGTTCACGCGATCGCTGGTCCAGGCGGCGCCCACCGCAAAGCAATCATCGGCGAACCTTCCCGCTGCGTAGAGATAGAGCGAATCCCAGACGAAATGGATCGCTCCGCTCAGATCGGCGTTTCCATCGTAGAGCGCGCTGTCGGTCAGCAGGTGACTGGCAGAGTCCAGGGTGATCGCGGGCAGGTTCTCCCACTCGGAGAGTTCGCCGTCGATCGTCAGCCCCAGAGTCAACGCCGGTGCCACGGCGACACGTGGTCTTTCATGCCGCTGCGGCCCGGCCAGCGCCGAGGTCAGCGCGTAGGCGAGCAAGGCGACGACCGGCCCGGTCCAGACCGAGCTAGCGGACCTGTAGTGCCACCACACGACGCTCGAATCGTCCTTCCAATCCGATCACATAGATACGATGATCACCCACGGGAGGCTCGAAACGAACCCGGTAAACGCCGGGCTCTTCCTCGGTCATCATCAACAGCTCGGGCCCGATCACGGTCGCGACCGGAAGTCCGGCACCTTCCACCACCCGGCCCATCCGATCCCGCACCCGCGCCTCGAGGGTCAGGAGCTGGCCGGCCTGCACGCCGATGCGCGAGGGCACCTCGATCCAGCCACGCGGCTCCGAGTAGACCGGTATCGCCGCTTCGAGCACCTCGACACTATCCATCCCGGGCAGCTCGGCGGTGACGTGTACCGTATCGAGTCCCGGCTTCAGCCCCTCGTCCAGCACGGCGCTGTAGCGGCCGTCTTCGAGTTCGCGCAATTCCAGCTCGCGACCGCCAACCCGGGCGGTGACTCGGGAATCCCGCGCGCCCACGTCGCGGGCAACACGAATCGTTATGCCGAGTGGGGTGCCGACGCTGGTGAGCAGCCGGCTCTCAGCCTCTATGCGCCACGGCGAGCGGCGCTCGATAACGACCCTACGTGGCACGAACACGAGACCGGCGGCATCGGCGTTCAGTGACAGAGAGTGGCGGCCCACGCCCAATTCCGACACAGCGAAGGCGAAGCGGCCGGGCTCACGCTCAGCGAGGGCGAGGCTATCCTCTCCGCTCGTCGCAGACAATGTGGCGTCCGCGATGAGCGGGCCGGGCTCGCCGAAGCGCGCCTCCCGCGCCTCGGCCCACAGGATCCCCTGACCGGTTCCGGCGACCGTGGCCGTATAAGTGACTATCCGGCTCGGGGCAGCCAGATCACCCATGCCCAGCGGCACGATCTCCACCGCGCCGTCACCCACCGTGAGCGAGGTGGGTTCGCCGTCCCGAGCGAGTTTCAGCCAACCCGCGTAGTAGGTCCCCTCGAACAACGTGCCGCCGTCGAAATCCGTGTGCTCATACGTCCGGCGCTCCAGCGCGATTGGCTCGTCCGCTATCTGCGCCGACGGCGGCCGCGCACCCTCGGCGGAGACCACCGGTAGGTAGACCCGTTCGTTCGCGCGGCTCAGGAAGATCCGCTCGTACAGCGGTCGCGGGCCACGCACCCGCGCGCCGGGAACGACCACCCGGCCGTAGCGCAGTCGCAGCCAGGCTTCCGGCGGCGTGCGCTGTAAGATCCAGCCGTAGTAGACCAGCTGCATCGCCCACGGATAGGTCGCCCTGTTCGCACGCTCCCGCTCAGCGTAATTTATCATCTCGTCATCATTATAGTGCGGGAGGAAGGCGCCCGGTCGCTCCGCAAGCAGCGTCGGCATGTTGCGGCTCATCTCGTCCGAGTTGAGAAAACCGTCCGGCATGCCGCTCATCGAAAACATGTCGTCGATGTTGTGGAGCACCTCGTGGATCATGATCTGCGAGATACGGCCGGGATCCCAGGCGAAGACGCCGATCGAGTTGTAGCCGGCGTCGCCCAAGAAGTGGCCATCGGGTCCGACAGCACCGCCGCCGTAGGCGAGCGACGCGCCCTCGGGGTTCGCATCGTTCCAGGCGTAGAGCGCGATCACCTCGTCGAACTCGTAGTCGAGCATGCCGAGGCGGACCAGTTCGTCTTCGATGTCCTCACGCCCCAGGTAGTAACGGCCGGGAGCGACTTCGGAGATCTCGGCGAGCGCTAGCTCGCGGTCGATCTGCAAGAGCGAGATGCGGAAATCCACCGCATCGCCGACCGCGGTGCGGTAGAACTCGACGAACTCGAGCACCTCCTCGTGCACACGCTCGAGTTGCGCGTGCGTCAGGGTCTGTGAGAACGAGCGGGTGTAGAGAACGATCAGAACGTCGAGCTGCCGTAGCTCGACTGAGGTACTCCGCGGCTGCTCGGCGGCCTGCGCGTACGCAGTCGGTGTCGGCAACCCGAGCGCTTGGGGGCCCAAGGCGATCGCGGCGAGTGCAGTTAGACGGCAGAGATGTGTTCCGAACCGGTCCATAGCCCACGAGGTGAAGGGGCGCGGGGAGTACCGACCGATCACGTTCGAGAGTAGAGTGGTGCCGCAACCATGTCAACGACAGACCCTGCTAGAGAGCAATCACCGCTGGACCTGGCTCGCGTAGCCTTCGAGCGGGCGTTCGGGAGCCGGCCCGAGTTCCTGAGCCGGGCGCCGGGCCGCGTGAACCTCATCGGCGGCCACGTCGACTACAACGAAGGGCTCGTACTACCGGTCGCCGTCGATCTCGAGGTCGCGGTCGCCTTCCGGTCGCGAGACGACCGCCACGTCCGCATCTATTCCGACAGGTTCGATGAGATGGCGGAGTTCGACATCGCCGAGCTCACACCCGGCTCGCTCACCGGCTGGACCGCCTACCCCGCCGGTGTCGCCTGGGCCATCGCGCAGACCGGTCTACCGGTGGCCGGGCTCGACGCGGCCCTCGTCGGCAATCTGCCTATCGGCGGCGGCCTTTCCTCTTCGGCCGCCGTCGAGGTCGCTTTCGCCGCCGCCTTGCGCCAGGTCTCGGGACTGGACCTCCCCGAGCTCAAGCTCGCTCAGCTCGGCCAGACCGCGGAGAACCAGTACGTCGGCGTGCGTTGCGGTATCATGGACCAGGTCACGGCCGCCTGCGCACAACCCGGCAAAGCCCTACTGCTGGACTGCCGCTCGCTGGGGATCCGCCACGTTCCACTGCCATCCGCGATGCGCATCGTGGTTCTCTGTAGCGGCGTCCAGCGTGAGCTGCGCGATTCGGAGTACAACAAGCGGCGCCGCGAGTGCGAGGAGGCGCTGAGCCGCCTGAACGCCGTCGACGACGACATCCGCTCGCTGCGCGATGTCGAGCCGGAGCAGCTCGTATCTCTGCTCCGCCACCTGCCGCCGCCTCTCGATCGCCGCACCCGCCACGTGGTCGGCGAGATCGAGCGGGTCCAGCTCGCCGCCTCGGCGCTCGACCACGGTGAGACCGAGCGGTTCGGCGAGCTGATGTTCGCCTCACACCGCTCGCTGCGCGACGACTACCAGGTCAGCTCGGAAGAGCTCGATGGGCTCGTCGAGCTGGCAAGACAAGCGCCCGGCGTGATTGGTGCGCGCCTCACCGGCGCCGGTTTCGGCGGCTGTACGGTGAACATCGTGACCGCAGCGCTGGTCGAGGACTTCCTGAGCTACGTTGGCGAGAACTACCACAGGCTCTACGGGCTCGAGGCCGAAGAGTACATCACCGACGCGTCGCGGGGCGTCACCGTAGAAAAGGTCGGCTGGTAGCCCGGGAACCCGGCGCCGTTTTCCCGCATTCTTAGAACGTAGGCGCGCCGCAGCCGCGACTTTGCGACGCACCGTGCCGACTTCTATCTTGCGAATCCAATGTCTGACTTTCCGGTTCGTTTCCAGGAGGCTCTAGGCTCTGGCGCCGCCCTCGTGCACGCCCCCGGCACCAGCGAACCCGTGCAAGCCTTCGCGCGCTCGGTGGCGGCAGGGCTCAGCGATGACCCCAAGTGGCTGCACTGCCGGTTCCTCTACGACGCGGAGGGGAGTCGGCTGTTCGAGGAGATCACCCGCCAACCCGAGTACTATCCGACGCGCAGCGAGGCGGCGATCCTCGAGCAGCACGCCGCCACGATCCGCCGGATCACGGGACCGGTCACTCTGGTCGAGCTGGGCTCCGGCTACTCGGTGAAGACGGAATATCTCCTGTCCGCCTATTCGGAGGGCGGCGCCGAGGTGCTCTATGTCCCGGTGGACGTGAGTGTCAGCGCGCTGCGCGAGGCGAGTCGCTCCATCGCCGACAGCTTTCCCGAGGTCCAGTTCACCGGCATCAACGGCCCCTATCCCAGCGCCTTCCCCGTGCTGCGCCAGCTTTCACCGCAGATGGTCATATTCCTGGGCAGCACGATCGGCAACTTCAATCCCGCCGAGGCCACGGCCTTCTGGCGTGCCGTCGCCGGCCACTTGCCGGCGGGTGACTTCTTCTTGCTCGGTGTCGATCTCCTGAAGGACGTCGGCGTGCTCGAGGCGGCATACAACGACGCCGCCGGGTTCACCGCACGATTCGTCAAGAACTACTTCACACGTATCAATCGCGAGCTTGGCGCTAATGTCGACCTCGATTCGATCGATTACGTCGGTGAGTGGAATGCCGACCTGAGGCGCATGGATATCGCCGTGCGTTTCACCTCCGATCAAGAAGTCTACGTCGCACCCCTCGACCAGAGGTTTTCGGTCAAGCGCGGCGAGCGGATCTTGGTGGAAATCAGTAGGAAGTTCCGCCTCCCCGAGCTCGCCGACGAACTCTCCGTGTACGGCTTCGCGGTCCGGCGCGCGTTTGCCGACGACAAACGCTGGTTCGCCCTCCTGCTGCTCGAGCGCGTCGAGGACAGCCTGATCCGCCCCCATGTATGAGGCCACCATGAGCCGCCGTGATGCGGCGGCCAGTCCTCACATCGAAGAGAAGAACGGCCTCTGCGGTATCTGCCCGGCCGGCTGCTGGGTGACCATCACCCTTGAGCACGGGCAAATGAAGAGCGTGAGGCCACAGGACCACCCGCTGGGTATGATCTGCACCAACGGGTTCCATTCGGCGGAGATCGTCCACGACCCCGACCGCCTCGGATACCCGTTACGCCGCGTTGGCCCCAAGGGCACCTACGAGTTCGAGCGTATCTCCTGGGATGACGCGTTCGAGATCATCGTCGACAAGCTGCAGAGCTTGAAGGCGGCATACGGCCCCGAATCGGCAGCCATTTACACGGGCCGTGGCAGCTTCGAGCTCGCGCTCTGCGACGTGTTCCAGCCGGCGGGTGTCGCCATCTCGTCCGCCTCCAGCGTCCTCTTCCCGTTCGGCTCGCCCAACACGCTGGGGGTTGGCGCACTCTGTTATGTGTCGTTCGCAATGATCGCGCCCCATGTCACCTTCGGCGAGTACTACCAGACGACCGATCACGACATCGAGAACGCCGAGCTGATAGTAATCTGGGGCGCCAACCCGGCCACCGATTCGCCGCCGCTGGCCCACGAGCAGATCAAGCGTGCGGTGCTGCGCGGCGCCCAGGTCATCTGCATCGACCCGCAGCGTAACCACACCGCCCGCGAGGTAGGCGCCGAGTGGATCCCCATCCGGCCCGGCACCGACGGCGCGCTCGCACTCGGCATGATCAATGCGCTCATCGAGGAGGAGCTCTTCGATGAGGACTTCGCGCACAATTGGACCGTCGGGTTCGAGGCGCTGAAGAGCTACGTGCAACACTTCCGGCCCGAGGTCGTCGAGGACATCACCGGCGTGTCGGCGGAGAAGGTCGTCGACCTGGGCCGCCGCATCGCCCGCGCCCGCGGCGCCTGCCCGATCATGTACACCGGGCTCGAGTACTCTGACAGCGGTGTCCAGGCCATTCGCGCCGTATTCACCCTCTGGGCATTGGCAGGCCAACTCGACGTGCCGGGCGGCCTGACCATCCGCATGCGCGAGAACCAGTTCCCGGTCAATCGCGCCGGCCTCATCCCCAACCCCGACCCGAAGAAGGCGTTGGGCCGCGACCGCTTCCCGGTGTACAGCACGTACAGAGGCGAGTCGCACGCGATCGCGCTACCGGACTCGGTGCTCAAGGGTGAGCCTTACAGAATCCGCGCGTTGACGATACTGGGAGGCTCCATCATCACCGCGTGGCCTAACCCGGCCATCTGGCGTGAAACGCTGGGCGCCCTCGACTTCCTGGTCAGCATCAACCGCCACCACACGGCCGACTCGGCCTACGCGGATATCGTTCTGCCGGCTACCACGATGTACGAGATCACCTCGTACATGACCTACGGGCCGATCTTCAAGATCCGCGAGAAAGTCATCGATCCCGTCGGCGAGGCCAGGAACGACTACCTGATACTGACCGAATTGGCCGAGCGTCTGGGCTACGGCGCCGCCTATCCGCGCAGCGAGGAGGACTTGCTACGCTACGTGCTCGACGGCTCCGGGTTCACCCTCGAAGAAATCCGCGCCGCCGGCGGCGAGGTGCAGATCCCTACCGTGATGATGAGTTACAAGAAGTGGGAGAAGGGGATGCTGCGCGAGGATGGGCGACCCGGCTTCCGGACGCCTTCCGGCAAGTTCGAGATCGCCTCTACCATCCTGGAAGAGAACGGCTACGACGCGTTGCCCGTCTACACCGAGCCGGGAGAAGGGCCGCTAGCCCAGCCGGCGCTGGCCGAGCGCTATCCTCTCGTCTTCAACTCGGGAACACGGATCTTCGCCGACTTCCGATCCCAACATCACGGCGTGCCGGGGCTCAGCCGTAGAGCGCCCGTGCCACAGGTGACGATGAACATCCGGGACGCCGAGCAGCGTGGCATCAAGAACGGCGACTGGGTCTGGGTGGTAAGCCCGCGCGGCAGAGTACGGTACCAGGCGCGGGTCACCGCCGAGATCGTTGAAGGCGCGATCGACGCCAACATGGGGGGCGGCGGACCGCTTGGTCCAGAGGAATGGCAGGATTGCAACGTCAACGACCTGACCGACCTCAGCCGCTACGACCCCATCTCGGGCTTTCCCGTCTACAAGGCGTTGCTGTGCGACGTGGTGAAAGCCGAGGGCTCGAGCGGCGGCCGCCTGACGACCGAGTCGGAAAGCGAGGCGGTGGTCGAGCTCTCCAGGCCGGCCCGGCCACAGCGCCAGGTCTACCTGGACCACAACGCCACCACGGCCGTCGACCCCGAGGTGCTGGAGGTCATGCTGCCCTTCCTGCGGAACGCATACGGCAATCCGTCCAGCATCCACAGCCGCGGAACTGAAGCGCGTGACGCGGTGGAGTCCGCACGTCGTGTGATCGCTCAGGCGCTGAACTGCACGGCCCGGCGTGTCGTGTTCACCGGCGGCGGGTCGGAGTCGGACAACCTGGCCATCAAGGGAGTGGCTTTCGCCAAGCGCAACGCAGGCAACCACATTATCACGTCGACCGTCGAGCACCCGGCAGTGCTGAAGACCTGTGAGTCGCTGCAAACGTTCGGCTTCGATATCACCTACCTCGAGGTGGACGCGGCGGGGATGGTCGACCCGGCGGCCCTGGCCGAGGCAATCACCGACCGGACCGTTCTTGCCAGCGTGATGATGGCGAACAGCGAGGTCGGCACGGTCAACCCCATCCTGGAGCTCGCACGCGCCGCAGGCCACCGTGGCGTCTTATTCCATACCGATGCCGTGCAGGGTCTGGGCAAGCTGCCCATCGATGTGGAGGAGCTGGGCGTCGATCTGCTCTCGATCTCGAGCCACAAGATCCACGGGCCGAAGGGTGTGGGTGCGCTTTACGTGCGGCAGGGCGTCGAGCTGTCGCCCCTCGTTCATGGCGGTGGTCAGGAGCACAGAGTTCGGGCCGGTACCGAGAACGTCCCCGGGATCGTCGGCTTCGGCAAAGCCTGCGAGCTGGCCGTGCGCCGGCTGAACCAAGGGGAGATGGAGCGGGTGCGCGGGCTTCGCGACAAGCTGGAGGCGGGGATCCGCGAGCTCGTTCCCGGGGCGAAGCTGAACGGTCACCCGACGGAGCGGCTGCCCAACACGCTCAACATGACGCTCCCGGAGATGCGCGGCGAGTCGCTGGTCTTCTTTCTCGACCGGCACGGTGTGTTCTTCTCGTCCGGCTCCGCCTGCAGGTCGGGTAACCCCGACCCGTCGCACGTGCTCGTGGCTATGGGCCTCAGCGACGAGGATGCCCACTGCACCATCCGTATGACGCTGGGCGTGGGCACCACGGGGGAAGACATCGACTATGTCGTCGAGCACCTGGGCGAAGTGATCGGCGACCGGCAGAGCAGCGTGCGGTTTGTCGGCTGCAGGTAGACGGATTGATCGGATCCCGCCTCGACTGACGGAGTCGCACAACCAGGAGCTCGCCAGCATGAACGCTCAGCACCACATCGCCCGGCGCGCTCAGATCGTTTGCCTCGCCCTACTGCTTGCCCCGCCCACTCGCTGCCGAGCCTGGACCTTCTGGTCGGCGAGTGGAAGCGGCGGATCGGGGTGGCGACTAGGCTAGCGCGCGCCCCCCAGCGCCTCGAATACCCGCAGCGCGAAATCGACCTTACCGAACGGGGCACTCACCTGTACACCCTGCACGTGCGGTTCTAGTGCTACCACCATCTCGCGAGCGATAGCCAGCCCTTCCCCCATCGCGGCCTCTTTCCCCCGCTCCGAAGCGACGTGCATGCGCTCGAGGACCGGGGCGGGGACGACGACGCCGGGCACCTCGTTGGCCATGAACTCGGCATTCCGGTGTGAGACGAGCGGCCAGATCGCGGCGATCACCGGAATACGGACGTGAGCGATCTTGTCGAAAAACTCGAGGAAGCGCTCGACGTCGAAGATCGGCTGTGTGACGGCGAACTGCGCGCCGGCGTCGACCTTCCACTCGAAGTGGTGGATCTCGTACTCGGGATCGACGGATGCGTGATTGACGCCCACACCGTGGAAGAAGCTGGTCGCCGACCCGAGTGGGTTGTCGCTGGGGTCGAGCCCCTCGTTTAGCTTGCGGACCAGGTTGGTGAGACCCACCGAGTCGATGTCGAACACGGCGGTCGCGTCGGGATACGGCCCCATCCTCGGCGGATCGCCGGTGATGATGAGCAGGTTCCGCAGTCCCATAGCGTGAGCGCCCAGCAGATCGCTCATCATCCCCAGCAGGTTGCGATCGCGACAGGTGTAATGCGGGATGGTCTCCAGGCCCACCTCTCGCTCGATGATCGCACAACTGGCCAAGACCCCCATCCGCATCATCGCCCGTGGTCCGTCGGGAACGTTGACAGCGTCGACGCCGGCGGCCTTGAGAGCGTGCACCTTATCGACCACATCGCCGGGGTCGCTGCCCTTGGGCGGTAGGATCTCGACACTCGTCACGAGCTCGCCCGCCACCATCTTCCGACCGAGCTGCGAGCGCTGGGCCGGCGCCACCGGTACAACGCCGGGATGCGCCTCGCGGCGCTCGACCTCGCGCACCGCCGCAGCCACGACCTCCTGGTGGCGCGGCCGCAGCGCCCGCACCTGCGCGGCCATGGCGCGAATGTGCTCCGGGGTCGTACCGCAGCACCCACCGACGAAGCGGACACCCGCCTGGATCAATCGGCGCGTGTACTTGGCGAAGTACTCGGGCGACGCCATATAGATCTTGCGACCTTCGATCTCGCGTGGCAGGCCGGCGTTCGGCATCGCCGAGAGCGGCCGACTCGTGACCTCGGCCATCTTCTGGATCGCCTTGAGGATGAGCGCCGGGCCCACGCTGCAGTTCAGACCGATGACGTCGGCCCCGACCTCGTCCAGATGATGGGCGATCCGGGCAGGATCGTAGCCGTAGGCCGTGTTGCCGTCGGGAAGGATGGTCATCTGCGCGATCACCGGCAGATCCGCGGCATCGCGGCAGCCGAGGATCGCCTGCTCGATCTCCGACAGGTCGCCGAACGTCTCGATGATGAAGACGTCAGCACCGCCTGCGGCCAAAGCCTCCGCTTGCTCCCGGAAGAAGGCCCGGGCTTCCTCTCTGGCCGTAGGGCCGTAAGGCTCGATCCGGATGCCCAGCGGCCCGATGGAGCCGGCCACATAGTACTCGTCGCCGGCTACCTGGCGGGCGATCTCTGCGCCCGCCCTGTTGATGTCGTGGACCCGATCGCCCAGGCTGTAACGGTCGAGTCGCACCCGGTTGGCACCGAAGGTGTTGGTCTCGAGGATCTCCGCTCCGGCCTCCCGATAGGCACGGTGCACTTCCCGCACCAGCTCGGGTCGCTTCAGGTTGATCTCGTCGTACGAGACGTTGATGAAAACACCGCGCTGGTACAGCTCGGTGCCCAGCGCACCATCGAACAGATGGGCGCTACCGTTCTCGATCAGGGCTCTGAAATCGGGCATGGCACTTCCGATCGCACGAGGTGGCCGCCGGCCAAAACAAGCGCGACCCGCTGGATGAGCACGGGTCGCGTTGAACTTCTCTTCAGAAGCCACCGCGGCTGTCGAGGAGTTCCGCGGCGCCCGGCTCTTTAGGCTTTTTTTATGGTGGTTGCAAGCGGCCACAAATCAGTCCACCATACGAGACAAAGCTACGGCTCCGGCACGCCCAGTCAAGTTGACCGTCGAGGGAAGCACTCATGGGGAAAGGGGACCGAAAGTCGCGTAAGGGAAAGCTGTGGCGCGGTTCCTACGGAACCCGGCGTCTGCGTCCAGCGAAGAAGCGGAAGCGGGCCAAAGAGAAGGAGGCCCGAAGGTAGGTCGCGGCGTCAAGCCGGCGCCTTCAGCACCAGCGTCGCATTGATGCCTCCAAAGCCGAACGAGTTCGAAATCACGAAGCCGACCCCGGTTGATCGACCTTCACCAGCAACGTAATCCAGATCACACTCGGGGTCCGGCTCGCTGAGATTGAGGGTCGGTGGCAGCCAGCTGCGCTCGATCGTCAGCGCCGAGATCGCCGCCTCGATGGCGCCCGACGCGCCGAGCGGGTGGCCGTAGTAGCCCTTCGTGCCACTCACCGGCACGCGATACGCTCGTTCGCCGAGCGCAGTCTTGATCGCTTTCGTCTCTACCGGATCGTTGAGCCGAGTGGAAGAGGCGTGTGCGTTCACGTACTCCACCTCGTCGGGCACGGCGCCGGCATCCGATAGCGCGAGCGCGATGGCGCGAGCCGACTGCACGCCATCGGGGCGCGGCGCCGTCATGTGATAACCATCGTTGGTGGTACCGAACCCACAGAGCTCGGCGTAGATCTTCGCGTCGCGACGCACGGCGTGTCCCCACTCCTCGAGCACGAGCACCGCGGCACCCTCACCCATGACGAACCCGTCGCGTTCCCGGTCGAACGGTCGGCTGGCGGTGGCAGGATCGTCGTTCCGCTTGGACATGGCACGAATCAGCGCGAAGGCCCCGTAAGAGAGCGGCGAAAGCGGACACTCGGCGCCGCCGGCCAACGCGACATCCGACTCCCCCTCTCGGATCAGGCGATACGCGTGGCCGATCGCGATGGCGCCGGAGGCACAGCTCATTCCGTTAGTCGAGTTCGGGCCGGTAAAACCGAACTCGATGGCGATGTTGCAGCTCGCCGCACCGGCGAACACGGTGAGGGCGAGCAAGGGATCCACCCCGCTCGGCCCTTGTGACACGTAAGCCTGATGTTGCCGCTCCGCGTAGGCGACGCCTCCCAGCGCCGAGCCCATCTGCACGGCGACGCGGTCGGCCGCCAGGCGGTTCGGGTCGAGCCCGGCATCGCCGAGCGCCATGCGCGCCGCCGCGACGCTGAACTGGCCGAAGCGGTCGAGGCGCTTCGCCCGCTTGCCGTCCATGTGGTCGGCCGGCTCGAACCCGTCCACCTCAGCCGCCATGTGGCTGCGAAACGGCGCTGGATCGAACTGGGTAACACGGCGAACCGCGGAACGGCGTTGCTCGAGGCCGGTCCATAGTCCTTCGGCCCCTGTACCGGTGGGCGTGATGCAACCGATACCGGTCACGGCGACGCGACGCCGCCCGTCGCCTTTACTGCTCCTCGTTACGATCACTTAGCCTCCACTGCTCTCTTGACACCGTCCAGCGTCATCCCCGCGACGTGATGGATGAAAATCGGGCCGATGACTCGCTTCGCCGCGAACCTGCCGACCAGCGGCCAGCCGGGACCGCGCGGCCAATCATGAACGATTTCCACACGGGTGGCGTCGCCGGCTGCATGGAAGCGCCACTCGACTGCCATGCCCTTGGTGATGCCTTTTACATGTCGGTAGCGAACGATGGGCACCGACTCGTCGACCGACATCTCGCTCACCCACCATACGGGGTAGCCGGCGCGACCGAACATGCGGCGCGCTGCCATCTCGACGAGTCCGCGGCCGAACCCGTCGCGACGCTGGAAGCGAACCCAGCGATAATGGGACAGGATTTCCGGCCAGCGCTCGACGTCGGCAGCGACCTCAAAGCAACGGGCCGGCGATGCCTCCATCACGACCTCGTTGTGCGTGATCATTCTATCTCGCCTTTCATACCGAGTGCCGCACGCAGCCACAGCGTGGGATCGAGCAACGCCGCCGGGTGAGTCAGATCGCCCGTGGCGCGCAGCAGGCGGTCCGCCGCCCGGCCCTCCCCGGCCGCCAGCAGGTCGGCGAAGCTCGACATGACCGACCGCCGGCTCACCGCCGCCTCGATCGCCTTCTGCAGCCAGCGTTTGGGAGCGAACTCGAGCCGCAGGCGACGGGCGTAGCGCCGCAGCACCGCCCGCTCGCGGCTCGGGTCGTCAAGCACCTCATCGACCGCAGCCGCCGCGAGCCGCGCGCTACGCAACGCCTGGTAGATCCCCTGGCCGGTGAACGGGTCGTAGTAGCCCGCGGCGTCGCCAACCAGCAGCGCACCTGGCACCCACGGTCGGCGGACCGGCCAATCGAAGGGGCCGGTCACCATGACGGCCGTCTCCAATCCGAGCTCTAGCACGCGAACCCATACATCCGGGAAGTGCGTGAGCGCGGTCAACAGGAACTCGCTGGGCGCACCGGCGATCGCTGGCGATTCGTGCTGGCCGACCACCAGGGTGATGTTGGCGCCACCGGGCACCGGTGCATAGCCGCACACCCGACCGTCACGGACCCTGAGCTCACCGAACCGTTGATCGCCGTTGCCATGGGCGAGGTGTCCTACCAGAGCGATCTTACGCAGCCGGGGCGGCCGGCGGCTGAGCCCGAGTCGACGCTGCACCACCGAGCGAATTCCGTCGGCCCCGACCACGAACGGCGCCCGGATCTCGCCGAGCGACGTACGATCCCGAACCGCGAGCCCCTCGACCCGCCGATCCCCCTCGAGCACCCCGGTCACGCGAGAACCAAAGCGAACACGGACGCCCCCTCCGCGTGCCTCGTCCAGCAGCGCAGCGTCGAGCTCCCGACGACGTATGGCCCAGCCTTCGCGGTCTGACCCGAAGATACCGCGGAAGGCATGACCGGTCGGCGCCTCGACCCGCCAGCCGCGCAGCGGCCGCGGTGCCAGCCGCTCTCTCAGACGGTCGGCGAGCCCCAGACGGCCTAGCTCTGCCACGGCGCCCGGGTTCACGCAGTCACCGCACGGTTTGTCTCGTGGAAAGCGCGCACGCTCGAGGATCAGCACGTCACGCCCACGCCGGGCCAGCTCGAGCCCCAGCACCGAGCCGGCCGGGCCGGCGCCCACGATCAGGACCTCTGCTTCATAGCTCGTCACCGCTGACGACTCCAGCGCAGCGCCCAACGGAACCATAGTTGGGGCCCGATGCGCGCCGCCAAGCCGGCGCGCTCCGCAAGTTCCCGCACTTCGGCTATCGTGAACGCGGCACGCATCGATGCCGGCGCATCGTGGTGCGTGTAGTCGTGCCCGCGCCAGACCGTGTTTGCCAGTGTCCACGCCGCGAGGTAGCCCGCCCGGCCACGGCGCAGGTCCGTCACTACGATGCCGATACGGCTGACCCTGGCCATCTCGCGCAACACGCGAGCCGCGTCATCCTCCTCCATGTGGTGTAGGAAGGTACTGCTAATCGAAACGTCCACCGAGCGATCGCCAAACGGAAGCGACCGAGCATCAGCACGCACGACCTGAACGCGCCCGCCCTCGACCCACTCGGCCAGCCGGGTTGCGGCGATGTTCGCCGTCGCCCGGCCGGAGTCGAGGGCCCAACCGTCGCAACCGATCCCCCGGCGGCCACACCATCGTTCGACCGCCGCCAGGATGTCACCGCCGCCAGCGCCCACATCGAGTACGCTCAGCCGCCGAGCGCGCTGATCACCGATCAGACGATGCAGCTGGCGAACGATTCCGGCGGCGACTCCCAAGTAGCGGTTCATCCACGCCAGGTCGCTCAGGCTCTCCGACAGAAGCTCCGGGTCGGCCGCAGGCCGGTCCACTCGCTCAGGTGCCAGGGCTCTATGCATTGGCCTCCAACATTGCGCCGCCGACCTTGGTCGAGCCAGCTTGAGATACCCGAGACTCGCCATGCTGATTGACGAACCGACGCTCAGAATCGTCCTGACCCTGCTATTCGTCCTCGACTACGGTGTCCAGACGTACTTCCGACGCCGGGCGAGGTTGCGGCGGCGCCAGCTGCCCGAACTCCTACGCGGCCTCTGCGTTCCCGAGCAGCTCTTCACCTTCCTGATGTACTGCGGCCTGGCCACCTACCTCGTGCACCCCGCCTGGATGACCTGGTCCCAGCTCCCACTTCCCGACACTGCGCGCGCGCTCGGTATAGTACCGGCCGCCCTGGGACTGGCCGGACTCACCTGGGCGTTCCGCCACCTGGGTGCCAACCTCGCGGCCGGTTTGGGGACGGGCACGGGACACTCTCTTGTAACAACCGGGCCCTACCGCTGGATCCGACACCCGCTCTACAGCGCCTGGTCCGTGCTACTTCTGGGCTACAGCGTTATAACGGCCAGCCTGTTCGTCGCTCTCTGCGGCCTCGCCGCCCTGACTGCCGTCGTCCGCAGGACGCCGATCGAAGAGCGTGCACTGCTGAGCCGCTTTGGAGGCGAGTACCGGAAGTACGCGGCACGAACGGGGCGCTTCGTGCCCAGACCGCGGAGGTCCTGCGGTACGACGCGTGTGCCTTGATGTTGCAAAGGCGTTTCGTTGCAGACACGCTCGCTACGAGCGAGAAGGTTACGACGACCAGGTCAGGAGGCCGCCGGCGCCTGCAGCTCGGCCATTTTCGCCGCCGCTTCCCGCGCCGGCCCGAAGCCCGGCTCGGCCTCGCTCCAGACCTCGAGCGCAACGCGCAGATGCTCGAGCGCCTTCTCCCGCTCGCCAATCTCGGCGTAGAGCAGGGCCATCTCGTGGTGTGCGTCCGGGTTGAAAGGCGTTCTCGTCAGGTGCTCTTTCAGGTAGGTCTCTGACTCGCCGAACTGCCCCAGCAGGCGATGGCAGCGCGCGATACGACGCTTGACGTAGACATCGTTCGGGTTGAACTCGAGGGCACGCCTGTAGCTCTCTGTCGCCTCCCGGTACTCGTTGCGCATCTCATGTATCTGACCTCGCGCGTCGAGCACCATCCCGCGCCAGCCCTCGGCCGCTTCCCGCTCGACATACCGTTCAAAGTCGGCGAGCGCCTGCTCGGCGCGATCGGCGTCCTTGAGCTCGAGATAAACGCCGAGATAGCTGGCGGGGAGGGTGCTCTTGAGCGGTTCGGCCAGCTCGGTTTCCGCGGTCCGCAGGATCTCGAAAGCACGCTCCTCGCGACCCGCCGCCACGTAGAGGGCGAGCTCCGGCAACTTGTAGTAGGTCATCACGAGCGCGGCTGGATTGTACCGCTCGCGCTCGCGCCATTCTCGCTCCTTGTACTCGATCGACTCAGCCGGTCGGCCCCTCAGCATGGCATGCCTGCTCAAGCGCCAGAAGGCGACCACCCGGTCCTGTGCGGTCGTGGCTACCGCGAGCGCGTCCTCGAACTGGGCAAGCGCTTCATCGAAGCGACCGAGGTTGAATTCAGCAGTCGCCAGATCGCTCAGCAACCCCACGTTGTCCGGATCGAGCGCCAAGGCCTGTTCGAAGTAGGCCTTGCCGCGCTCATGCTCTCCCATGTCACAGTGAACAGCGCCGAGGGCACGAAGCCCGCTAGGGTCGTCGGGGACCGCGGCGATGTAACGTTCGAAGTAGTCGACCGCCGGCTCGAACTCCTGCCTCCCTCGGTAGATACTCCCGATCTCGCGCAGATACTCGTACTGGGTCGGCGCCAGCTCGAGGATCAACTCGTACTCGGCGATGGCCTTGTCGATCTCATTCCCGCGCCTCGGCGATCCGGAATCGCCTGACCGGGTCCGGCCGAATGGCTTCGTAGTAAACGTAGCGAACATCGTACTGCCAGCTCTCGGGCAGCTTGTACAGATACCGCAATGCCATCTCTGCCGCGCTGTCCGCTTTTTCGGCCTCGTTGAGGATCAGATAGGTGACGGCGAGGTAGTACTGCGCGAAGACCGCCGTGGGGTCTACCGCGACCGAGCGCTCGAGATAGTCACGAGCGGCCACCCAATCGTTAGTCGTGATGGTCTCGTTGAAGGCAAGAACGAGGTACTTGAGAGCCTCGGGATCGCGTGTCAGGATATCGGCAACGGGCAGATCCTTCGTCTCCTCGATGTGCCGCTCGGGCACTCCCACGTCACGCCTGAGCTGGACCGTCATAGCATCGACCAGCCCGATGTCCTTGCCCGTATACGTGCGCTCGGAGACCCGCCGCTGCCGCCGGGTCTCGTACAGCGACACGTCGACGACAAGCTCGTCGCCCTCGTGCGTGTACGATCCGAAGGTGAAGTAGTCCTGATGCTGCTCACGGGCTATGTTCGCCATCAACGGCACCGACATGCCGACGGCCAGCGGATGTCCGACTCGTTGCAAACTCGCCTGCAGCTCCTCCCCTCCCCCCACCTGGAGGTAGATGTCCTGCTGTAGATCGATGATCAGTCCCAGCCTGATGCCGAGCTGCAGCCAGGCGAAAGTCGAATCGCCCGACTGGTTCTCGAACCCGAAGACCAGCACCGATTTCCGGAACTCGCTCTTCGGTACGACACGCTCGACCGTCCCGCCTTCTTCCGTTTGCAGAGTCAATGTCGTCGTCGTCGCACCGAGCGGCCGATCGGAGAACACGACGACCACGATGGCGGCTGCCACCAAGAAGTTCAGCGGTATTCCAACCTTCTCCGCCGCCGACCAGTCCTGCCGACCCGGCTTGCCGTGATTGTAAGCCAGCATCAGCACGCTGGGGATCAGCAAGCCACAGCCGACCATGCTCAACCCGATCAGATGCGGTGACAGCGCGAAGCGGTCTACCAGGAGGTTGACGAACTCGACCACAATCCAGGACGCGGCCAGGTACAGCCCCAGGATGTGGGGCACCCGCCGTTCCATGAGGTGGCTGAAAAGAGCAAAAGCCATGGGTGTGACCTCTTCCTCCCTTACGAGGATCGCGGGACGACCGTTTCGGTCCGCCCCTTTCCTAGTCGGTTTGCAGTGCAGCTAGTCAATATTTGGGCCGCGGGTTCGCCGCGCCAGTCGCCGTTGCCACCCATCGTGCCCCAGCATACAATACCCGAGTTCCGCCGCGCCTATTCACGAGCCGACACGGCAACGCCCGTTTGCCCTATGTGGACCTTCAGCATGAGCAGAGGCTCGAGCGCGTTTTTCGCCGCTTCCATGGCCATCGCCGCCTTTGCGGCCGACGCGGCGGCGCAGGAGCACCCTGCACCGGCCGGCTTCGGGTTCGGACTGAGCGCCGGGTACGTGGACTTCAGCGGCGACGAACTGGAGGCCGTCAAAGGTGGTTTTGGCGCTCAAGCGACCGGGCGTTACACCTGGGAGAACGCCTTCCAGCTAGTCCTGGGAGTCCAGTACAGCCGCCACAGCAACACGGGCTCGGCGAGTGACACTCACTTCCTGGTGGTCTTCATCGATCCGCGCTACGTGTTCCGGTTGTACTCGTCGGAACGCCTAGCACCTTTCTTCGGCGGGCGGCTGGCCTACGTACGCCAGGGTGTAAGCGGCGATGGGGTCGAGGGGAGCGGTGCCGGAGTTCTGGCCGGCATAACGGCCGGTTTCATCTGGGAGTTGTCGCAGCGGGTGGCGATCGAGCCGTCCGTATCCTTCGGCGGGGTCTGGCTCAAAGAGAATCTGTTGGGAGGCGGCACTCCGCAGTCGGACGACGCGACCGGTAGCACCAGCACGTTCCAGCTCGGCATCGCAGTTTCTTTCCCGCGCTAGCTCAACGATCCCGCTTCAGTGTACCGGGGGGCATCAAGATGGCCCGCACCGGCGCCGCTTCCGCCTCTGCCAGTTTCAAAGGCAGCGCGATGAGATCATAGTCGCCGGGATCGGCACGCGAGAGGTCGAGGTTCTCGAGAATAGGCAGGCCGGCGCCGCCGAGGATTCGATGCGCGCTCATCGTCGCGCTGTCCACAGGATCGACGGATGGCGCATCGGTTCCGTAGAGTCTCAACCCGGCATTGACCAGGGCGACGGCACCCTCAGGACTGAGCGGGGGAAAGTCGCTGACGAACTCTTGGAGCCGCACTGTGTCCAGCGATCGGACGAGCACACGTGAGCAGCCGATAGCCTCAGACTTCTCCAGAACCTCTACGGTCACAGCCTCGTGTCCGCGTGCATCGATGACGCGCACCGGCCCGAGAAACGTCGCAAGCTCGAACGCTCCGGTCAGATGACCATCCGGATCGTAGTGTGCGGGCGCGTCGGCGTGTGTGCCGACGTGGGGGCTGAAGGTGATACGAGACAGGGTAACGGTGTCGCCCCTGGCTACATGCAGCGTCCAGTCGATCGCCAACGGTGTGTCGCCGGGCCACGTCGCAGTGTCGCGAGCGAGCGGTCGAGTGATGTCAATCATAGGGCGTTTCACCGACGCGACTACGTCTTGGCGGCCCACCCCAACCCAAGATATCGCGATCGACCGACAGCCGGCCCGCACCGGTCACGAACAAGGCGAGTGCCATCATCAAGAGAACGAAGTCGAACTCGAAGCCTCCAACCAGTCCCAGATCGGATTTCAGCTTGAGGATCGCCACGGCCATCACGCAGGCCATCAGAAAAGCGGCTGGCCGGGTCATTAGCCCGACGATGACGAGCAGTCCACCGAACGTTTCCACGAGGGCGACCACCCAAGCCCAAAAGACGGGATACGGCCAACCCCAAGTGTCGATGTTGAAGCCTTCTGGCGTGCCGAGCGGTCCGGTGAGCTTTGCCCAACCATGCGCCATGAAGACCAAACCCAGCGCCAGACGGAGTGGGATCGCGCCCCACTCCGGCAAATAGCGTTGAAGGAACCAGCGCATCGCCTCGTCCTACGTCATCGTCTTACTTGCCACATCATTCCCCCCGGCTTCACTCGGCGCCCGGGGTATCGATCTCACGCCCCCTCGGCCGTCCAGCTCCGCCAGCCTCCGGGTCGGCATCCGGGCGCTTCCACCCGGCAGTCGTCTGCACGTAGACCTGTCCCCGGCTCACCAGCTTGCCAGCAAATCGAGCTGCGAGGCGATCCTGCAGCCACCGCCGGCTCGGTCGCGCCAGCAGCGTGAACCCGAGGAAGTCGGTCAGCAAGCCGGGCGTCAACAAGAGGGCGCCCCCGACGAAGATCGACAACCCGTCGAGGATCGGGCGGCCGGGGATCCGACCTTGATAGACATCGATCTGGAAGGCGCGCCAGGCGCGAAGCCCCTCTCGGCTCGCCAGCGCCGCCCCCAAGATGCCGGTGACCACAATCAGACCGAGCGTCGGCCACAGACCGATCCACCGACCCAGCTGTATGAGCAGAGCCAGCTCCACGATGGGGACGAGGATGAACAACAGTATCAGTTTGCGGAAGATCATTCCCCGATCAGGCCTCTCCCGTCACCCCACCGCGGCGACATACTTCGCTCTCACATCCAAAGCGGTGGCGATGCCTCGCGACCCAGCGATAAGCACGCTCCGCTGCGAACATGACACCCGGCAGGCTGAAAAGCCACACCAGGGGGCGAACCCGCGGCAGCAAGCGCAGCAACTCACGCGCCGCCTGCGCACCGCGCCAGACTTCTCCCGCAGGCGAAACGAGATGCATCGCCTCCTCTACGTCGGCTCGGCTCACGCCGAAGCGCACCGGGTCCAACTCCTGGAAAGGAATCGCTTGCACCCGGCGCTCGCGATCCCAACGCATGAGCCGCTCGACTTGCCGCCGGCAGAATCCGCAATCGCCGTCGTAGATCAGTATCCAGGAACCCATCCGCCGTGCATCACGCTGTGGTCTCGCGATAGAGCCAGCCGCCGGCGAGCGCTGCTATCACGACCTCTACCAGCCCCCAGGCGGCCGGCAACACGAGAAGCCCGGGGTCGAACAGACCAGTCAGCCCTATGTCCAGAAGCCGCCAAGCATAGGCGAGCAGCCAGACGACCAGCCCGGCGAGCACGGCGGTCTTCGGTCCGGGGCCGAAACGTGGTCGCATCGCGGCATAGATCCACACGGTGATGATCCCGAGCAGGAACCCGACCACCAGGTACACGGCGATCGTACCACCGCCCGGCTGCGCCATACCGAGCTCTCGCAGGGCCAGTTCCCAGCTTTCGGCCATGACGGCCAAGCCGAGGACCATCTCGCTCAGGTTGATGATCAGGCCGGCGAGCAAGCCTCCCAGAATAACGCGGCCGACGTCGATCCTACCCATCTGCAACCTCCGGCGTTGGCGGCCCCACCGCGCTGCTCACCGCGGCTGCGGAGCGCTGGCTTGTTGGGAGTACGAGAGGGATAGAATGAGCGGCCGGCCGCCGGCTGTCCAGAGAGCCGAATTTCGCAAAGCGAGCGGAGACCTTAGTGTTGTAGTGAGCGACGTTCTACAGAGTGGTCATGCATCTCACGCTTACGTACGGGCCGGCAGGTTTCGCATGGGCAAGAAGAAGATCGCCATCAATACCGGCGGCGGCGACGCGCCGGGGCTGAACGCCGTCATCCGAGCCGCCACCCTCGCGGCGCTGAATCGCGATTGGGAGGTCTACGGGATCCATCGGGCCTACGCCGGGCTACTGGGTGAGGACGAGATCGTCCCGCTCACCCGGGATTCGGTCCGCGGCATCACTCACATCGGCGGCACCATACTGGGCACAACGAACCGGGGGAACCCGTTTGCGCGCCCGGTCCAACAGCCCGATGGCACGACAGAGGTGGTGGACTGTTCCGACGAGGTCATCAAAGCCTTTCGCGAACGCGGCTTCGAGGCCTTGATCGCCATCGGCGGCGACGGCAGCCTGAAGATCGCCGAGCAACTCTATAAGAAGGGCCTGCCCGTCGTGGGCGTGCCCAAGACCATCGACAACGACATCGAGGGCACCTCCCTAACGTTCGGCTTCCTCACCGCCGTCGACATCGCGACCGAGGCCATCGGCCGCCTGCACTCGACCGCCCAGGCCCACGAGCGTGTCATGGTCGTCGAAGTCATGGGTCGCGATAGTGGCTGGATCGCGTTGTTCTCCGGAGTCGCCGGCACGGCCGACGTCATCCTCATCCCGGAAATCCCCTACCAGATCGACAAGGTTTGTGAAAAGGTCATGGAAAGGGAGCGGGCCGGCCGACGCTTTACCATCGTCGTCGTCGCCGAAGGCGCCTTTCCCGCCGGAGGCGCTCCGGTCTTCAAGGATCCGGAGACCAAGCGACTCGGTGACATTTGTGAGGTGGTGGCGAACGACATATCGCAACGGACCGGTAAGGAGTCCAGGGCCATGGCGCTGCGCCACCTGCAGCGCGGCGGTGCTCCTATCTCGTACGACCGCCTCATCGCCCTCCGCTTCGGCGCGGCGGCCATCGAATGTGTCGAGCAGGGCGACTTCGGCTGCATGGTGGCCTTGGATCCACCCTACGTACGGAGGATACCGCTCGACATCGCGTTGAGTCACCAGAAGCGCGTGCCGATCGACGGCGATGTCGTCGCCACCGCGCGGGCCCTCGGTATCAGCTTCGGAGATTAGCGAGTCGCGCGACCAGCCAGTCGGCCAGGTAGCTCAAGAAGACAGGATCGATCTCGGCATCCGGATCGACGTATTCGGCGAGCCCCTCACCCCGCGATACCGCGAACAGGTGGTTGAGCTCGGGGAAGATCTTCACTTCGTATTCGTGGTGGCCCGCTTCGCCTAACGCGTCGCCCAGTCGACGGGCGTGGTCGGGCACGACCTGGATATCCTGGCCGCCGTTCACGACCAGCACGGACGCCGTCACCTCACGAATCGTGGCCAGCGGGTCGTGCTCGATGTGCTCTCGCAGCCAACGCTGCTGGCCCGCCGTCAGCTCGACATCCTCGGGCTCGCGACCCTCCCTGATGGCCTGCATGAAGTCGAGGGTAGAGGTCCTGGCACGCTCCACGTCCGCCGAATCTCCGCCGGCGGCGATCGTCAGTCCCACCGTCTGCTCGACGATCACCGAATCGAGGGGTGCGGCGGTACCGGCCATCAGAACGATCGCGGCGATATCACTGTCGCTGGCCGCAACCATCGGCGCGATGATTCCCCCTTCACTGTGACCCACCAGCGCGATGCGCTCCGAGTCGATGTCGGGGCGACTCCTCAAGAAACGAACTGCGGCCTGCGCATCGCTCACCAGTTCGCGGAGCCCCGCCTCGTTCAGGTCGCCGCCGCTCGCGCCCACACCACGATCATCGCAGCGCAGCACCGCGATGTCGCGTCGGACCAGCGTATCGGCGATGGTACGGAAGATCCCGAGCTTTAGGCCGCCAGGCCCCGGCGTGTTCTCGTCCCGATCCTGCTCGCCAGAGCCGGTGATCAGCAGGGCCGCCGGCCAGGGACCGCGGCCTCTCGGCGTCGATAGGGTTCCAGCCAGCGTTATCGCGCCCGACTCGAACCGTACCTCCTCGCTATTGTAGGCGGCCCCCGATCCCGGGCTCGGATCGGGGGTCGCCTCGCTGACGATCAGCGCCTCGGACCAGTCCTTATACGTCTCGTCCACCGCCTCGAAGCTCTGAAGCGGGACGGTGATCTTCAGCGGCCTGCCATCGTCGGCCAACCAAACGTAAACCCCCAGCATGTTGGCGACGTTCATGAAATAGCGACGGAAGGACAGCGATTCGTCACCTCGCGTTGCCGAGCCGGCATCCTGGAGCTCGACGGTGACCGGTACCCTTGGGAAGGCGAGGAATTCCTGCGTCTCTCCCACGGCCCCGTCGTGCAACCATGCGAACTGCGCGATGTGGTGTATGACGTTGTTCGACATGAGAACCGAGGTCGCCGGCGTCTCCACGGTATCGGACGCCGTCGAGCCACCGGTCGTTCGCTCCTGGATGACATGGTCATCCTGGCGCCAGAGCGCGACCGCCGTGGTCTCGCCGTTGACCGTCGCCTCGACGCGCCCCGTGCGTAACTCCAGTCGCGCGCCAGTCCCGATTTCCAGGCTCTGTAGGATGTGGTAGGGGCCCGCGGTCAGGTCGACCTCGCCCGTCAAGCGATAGCCATCCTCGACTCGCGTGACCTGGTAAACCTCGAACCCGGCATCAGCCGCGCCGAGGGTGAACAAGAGACGGCCCTCCAACCGGTCCGGCACCTGCGCTTTCAGCCCCGGAACGGCGAGCAGGGCAAGCATCAGCAGGGCGATATAGTTGCGGAACATGAGTATCTCTTTCGGTTCTGGTCCGTGAAGGCCGGCGCGGCTTCAGCTCGCCCGCTACAGCGGCTCGATCTTCACCGCATTCCCGTAGACCAAGATCTCCGCTGCGCTGCCCATGATGTACGAGGTGGAGAAGCGCAGATCGACGATCGCATTGCCGCCCAACTCGTTCGCGTGCGCGATCATCCGATCGATGGCCTGTTCCCGGGACTCCGCCATCATCTTGGTGTATTCCTCGATCTCTCCACCCACCAGGTTCTTGAGTACAGCCAGGATATCACGTCCGACATGACGCGCGCGGATCGTGTTGCCGCGCACGAGGCCCAGGGTCTCGGTGACACGATGGCCAGCGATCTCAGCACCAGGTGTAATGATCATCGTTCCACGTCCTTGTAGCGTTGTCTCCGTCCCACGAACAGTTTCTCCCGCACCACCGATACCAGTAGCACCACTATTCCCACGCACAGCGCGAGGATCGCAGTTTTGAGGAACCATGCCAGGCTCGTGTCAGCCAGCAGTTCGCTCACACCCTGCCAAACGCCGTAAGACAAGAGCACGATCGCGCCGAGCGAGAAGAGTATCCAACCGATGCCTCGCTCGAGGCGACTGTAGACGGAAGCCCAATAATCCGTCCAGACCTCTTCGGGCGCACGTCTGAATGCCATCGTATTCGTCACCTCCTTCACACGCTGGAATCGATCCCATTCTCGTCTCAAGCCGGGATTCTCATCCAGCAGTCGTTCGAGTTCACGGCGCTCGTCGGCCTGAAACTCGCCGTCCAGCCCGGCCATCATCAGCTGACGGGCGCGCTCTTCTGGGCTCCTGACTTCCCTGTCGCTCACGACACGCCCTCCAATTCCGCTGCGAGGCTCCGGCGGGCGGCATACAGGCGCGACATGACGGTCCCGATGGGGATACCGAGGAGCTCGGCGATCTCGCGATAACGGAGCCCTTCGAACTCCTTCAGGACCAGCACCTCGCGCTCTCGTTCGGGCAGTCTCTCGATCGCGGCTTGCACCAGCGCACAGATCTCCGAGCGTTCCGTGGCCCGCCCGGGGTCGTTAGCCGCCGCCCGGGCCCCGGCCTGAGCCTCGAGCCATGGCGTCGCTTCCTGGAGTCGGGTTCGCCGGGTCCGCCGATCGCGGGTGTAGTTGAAGCAGAGGCGCCGAACGATCTGATAGAGATAGGCATAAAAAGGCCGCTCGGGATCGAGGGAGGCGCGGGCACGGAAGGCGCGGGCGAACGCCTCCTGCGACAGATCGAGGGCGTCCTCGTGCGATCCCACCAGGCCCAAGGCGGCGTAGTAGGCCCGCCGCATGTAGCGCCTGACCAGCTCACCGAAGGCGTCACGATCCCCGGCACGAGCCCGCTCAACCAGGGCACTTTCGCTCACCTCGCTCAGCTCAGCCAAAGCGATTTCCACTGACCCCTCTCTCCGGCCCGTCGACCTTTGCCTCTAAGATACACGCCAGCGGGGACTCTATTCACGGGGCACGGGCCGCGCTGGGCCCTGGAGCATAATAAGAGAGCCCGGGCAGAATCGCCCGGGCTCGTGGGCAGCGGGTTCGCTCTGGGCTCTTGAGCGTGTCCCGCCGCGGTACCTTGCTCACCGCTGGGAGAGGCAACTCACGTGCCGCCGCCATGCCGCGCCAACCCAGCGGGCTGACCGGCTGGCCGGTGGGAGCGGACCGGGCAAACTTTGACCAGTGCCCGCAAAAACTTGTTTACCGGCCAGCCAGCCCTTTGCGGTTAGCGCAGCCCGTCAAAGAACGCGTCCATGTTGTCGAAAGCGCGTGGATTCACCTCGTAGTAGCGGTTCTTGGCGTAGCGGCCGGTGGTCGGGTAGTGGGGGGGCGGGCAGAACCGCGCGTTCGAATCGTAGGCGTAGCGTTTGATATAACCTTCACCGCTCGTCAGTCCGACCGCTCCCCGCGTCCTTTGAATGAGCCCTCCCGTGAGGTACAGGCAGCCACGGCCATCCGGTCGACCCTCGCACTCTTCCGCATCACGGGGGCCGCCCTGGTAGTTCTCGACCGTGAAGCTCTGGTCGAGGGTGAGAATCACGCCATCGATGAACTCGGAGGCCGTATCGTCGTAGGTGCGCCGCCCTCCCGGAGCATTGGGGAAACGTTGCGGGGCGTTCAGGTTGTTATCGGCCACGTAGAAGTTACGCGCCGAGAGAAAGCCTGCGATGTCGTTGCACTGCGCCGCGTTGGCCGGGACCGAGTAGGTGAAATCGTCGAGCAGCACGATATTGTCGCTCGAGACGACCGTGACTCGACCGTTCAGCACACCGCTGACGCCGACCAAGCCATCGAAGAACACGACCCCACGAAACTCGGTGTTGTATTCACGGCTCAGCGGGAACAAGTACGCCGCGTCGTCCCGTAGCTCGAGAGCGGTGGGGACCGTCACGGCAGGGGCGATATCGAGACGCCGTAGCCAGCCGCTATCGCCGGCGGAGCCATCCCATTCATCGACGCTCCGCCCATCCATCGTCAATCGCATATCGCCACCGAGATAGCAGCGGGCCGTCGTCGACGTGGCGATCTCCCTGTTCACTCCGTCCCACTCCGTGCCACCGACCCCGTGCCGCAGCGTGGGTTCGGCCTGCCAGGGAGCCACCTCGGCCCCATACGGCCCAACGTATCCTTCGCCCAAGTAGAGCTGCCGGTGATTCCAGGCTGAGATGAACGTAGGATCGCCCGTCACCGGATGATCGTGCACATCGCCGCAGTTTCGTGTCCATGTGTCTACACCTCGTGCTGCGAGCCATGTCGGGTCCGGGGATCTGTATATCGTGAAGAATCCTTCGTCGTCATCGATCGAATCGCCGTCACCGTTGACGTCGACGGTGACGAATTCGACCCGCAAACGGACGTCTGCTGGACCGCCGGTCGAGGGCGTAGTGAAGAGCGTGTTGCCCGTGGCAGCCAGCGCTCGCAGACGGTCGAGGTCGGCGTTGTCGGGCATGGGGATCGTGTCGACACCCTCCTCGTAGCCCTTCCTGAACTCTCCGTTCTCCGGATAGAGAACATCACGACCGGTAGTGACCTCGGCGTGGAAGACCGCACCGGTCGTGTGGACCTTGATCTGGTCGTTCGAATGCACCGGACCCAGAAGCTGATCGCCGCCACCGAACCAAATGTTGCCGCCCTCGCTGTCGGTGAAGTAGGCGAAGCGGGCAAAGCTCTCCTCTGTCAACTCGAGCCGCATGATCACCTCGGCACCCCGGCCCCTTGCCACGCCTACCACGCTGGCGAAGTTCCCGGACCGGCCGGTCGCCGAGCCACTCCGGCCCGCGTAGATGCTCACCTCGTACCCGTCTAGCGGATAACCGCGGGCGTCGCTCGGCACCCAGCCGGACTCGAGGGTGTTGTAACCTATGTCAGGCAGCGCTTCCTCATCCCGGTTCACCCGGCTCAAGCCCATCTCCGCCGCCATCGCAGCCAAGTAGCGAAGATTGACCTGCGTCTCGGCGTACGAGCGTAGCCGCTGTTCGGTACCGCTCATGACGAGCGCACCGGCGCTGAGCGTCGCCAGTACCACCAGCATCAAGAGCGTCAGGACAAGCGCCGCACCACGTTCGCTGCCGCCAGGTGCGCCCATCGCCACGGTCTCCCCGTCCAAGACCGTCAGCCGCCCGGGATGCTGACCGGATTCGAGCCGGCCAGCTCCGACTGGGTCGGCGTACAGTCCGTCGCTCCGAGCCGGTACACGTAGGTCTTGCCCGACTCGACGTCGCTATCGACGTAGGCGTAGCCCGGCCCGGCGCCGCCCGGCGGTAGCGAGGCGATCGGTCGGGAGACGGGCTCGCCCGCCTCCCTGCGATACAGCGTATACTGACTCACATCCATCTCACCGGCCGTCTCATCCACGGCCGCCGACCAGGTGATCGTTACGCTGGGCGGGTCGTCGCTCGTCAGTTGCGCGGTCGGTGTGACGCCGAGCTGCGGCGGGTCGCCGCAGGCCGCGTTGCGTATCAAGCCGGCGTTCTTGAGCGCGACTCCGACGACGAACGGACGCTCTACCGATTCACCGGGCCGGCGGCCTTCCACCGACACCGAAAAGGCAATCTCGAGCAGCTTGATGCTGTCGGCGAGGGCCGAGATCGCCGTGTCCGCGGCGGACTGGTGTTCCGCCGCCTCGTGCCAGACGGGATCAGCCCCCAGGTCCCGCAGGCGACCCTCCGCGTCGATGACGCTGTAGGAAAAGAAGTCGCGGCCGGCGATTCTCTCGAGCTCGCGAAGCAAAGTATCCCCAGGCTGTGAGTTCACGGCCCGGACCAGGGCGTAGCGGCCGCTTCCCGTGCTAACGAACGAGAAGCGGACCGTCTCGGCAGGGCCTGGCGTGCCGCCCGGGCCGTACCAGCGCTGCGGGTAGCTTTCCCCGTTAGGCAGCGCGATAGAGCCGGAGTCCGCACCCTCCGTCTCGGTGAGCGGCGCGCCAGGCAGGTGATAGATCGCCACACGGTCGCCCGGAGTACCGGACGCAAGGTCGGCACTGAACAGGAAGTCGTCGGGTCCGGCGTAGACGACGAGCGGTTGCGCGTCCGGGATGCCGGAGCCGGCAAGGCTCGTCTCGCGCCGCAGCAGCCCGGCAGCGAAGCGGCCCCGCTGAACCGCCTCGACCCTGACTCCAGCCAATCGAGAGCTCCGCGTCTGGGCAACGAAGAAGGAGAGCATCGATCCCACCACGATGCCGCTCATCGTCAACGTGATGAGAAGCTCGACGAGGGTAATTCCTTTCAGCCCGACGCCCGCTTGCCCGCTTCTCAGTGACCGTGTGCTTCGTATCTTTCCCATCGATTGAGGCTACTCCGACACCGCCGTGCTGATAGAGACGGGCTCGAGGCCAGAGGGCGGCTCGACGGTGACCGTGACCAGGCGATAGGCGTAAAGCGCCTCCGGATCGCTCCCCACCACGGTCACATCGAGCGAGCGTGTGTAGCGCGGCGCCACGGGTACCGGCGCGGGTGCCAGCGAGACGATGTCCTCGTAGGGCAGCAGTCTCACTCGCTCGAGTTCCTGCAGGGCAAACTCCGTCGCCTGAACCTCTACCTCGGAGAGGCCGACCTGGCGTACGTACTCGACGATCACACGCCCGCCGGCCAGGATCGCCACGGCGAAGAGGACGATCGCCACGAGGACCTCCAGCAGCGTGAAGCCGCTGCCTGGCCCGGCTACCGCCCCACTACTCCGACGACCAGTCCGATCCATTGTACCGGTACATCTCCGCGTATCCCGTCGCCCGACTGACCACCACGACCCTCATCTTCTCGACGCCCGGCCAGCCGACGTACACCGCCCCCTCCTGCGACGCCGAGCCGTTGCGTTCGAAGGTCACCGACATCGCGGGGAAAGTGACCGCACCGTCCACGAAACCGGCGAAGGGAGGAGCGCTAGCGCGGTCGAACACCGCTCTTCCCTCGAGCGTGCGGTTCGTCACCCGCTCACCAGCGTCTATCACGCCGTCGCTGTTTCTGTCTTCGTGGACGGTAATGACCCGCCCCTCGGTGTCGAAGCTGACCACCACATCGTGCTGCCGGAGAACGGCCAAGGCGCGCGCGGCGCGGAGTCGCTGCTCTACCTGATGGCCTGCTGCATCGAGCTTCCAAGCCGTCGTGTCGACGTGACCGATACCGAACGCGACGACGAGGCCGATAAGCACGATCGTCACTCCAAGCTCGACCGCGGTAAATCCGCCATCGGGACGGACGCGCATGTCTGCCGTTTGCCTGCCGACCTGAAGGGCGTATTCCCCCATCGCCGGAGACTTTTCACTTTCCGGTGGTTAGCTGACGGTATGGGTAAGGGACGGGGCTACCTGTACCGGCTGAGAGGGGCAACTCGCGTGCCGCCTGTAGCGCCGTGCGAGCTAATTCTCAGGAACCGAAGCGATTGCAGCCCCCGGGGCCGTGATGCCCGCGAGAGGGTTCGGTCATTCTGACCCGCGAAAACGCGTAAACTTTATCGCGCTTCTGACAAAAAACTTCTTCAGAGGCCGTGGCGCGCCAGGTAGTTACGCACCTCATAAGCCATCGCCTTGAACAGTGCGGTCTCGCGGTCGTCGAGGTCGGCCCGAGCGGCGACTTCCCGAACCGTACGTAGGATCGGCGTCACCTTCTGAGCCTTGAAGAAGTCGATCGCGTGAAGCGACGCCTCGACCTCTCGAAACAGACTCTCGAGCTCCTCGCGGCTCGCCCGACGGGCTGCCCTTCGCGGCCCTTTCAACGGCGGCACCGCACCCGCAGCCAGGAAGATCTCGTAGGTCAATATCAGGGCGGCCTGGGCCAGGTTCATGCTCGAGTACCGAGGGTCGGTCGGTACGACAACGATACGATGACACTGGTCCAGGTCTTCGTTGCTGAGGCCACGATCCTCCCGTCCAAACAGCAGGGCAACCTCGTGCCCGCCGCGGACAGTATCCACTATCGCTTCGGCCGCCTCCCGCGGCCGCTGATAGTTGCGGCGAACCCGACGGCCCCGCGCCGTGGTCCCGACCACCAGGCGTGCACCGACCAGGGCATCGTCCAGGTGATCGAACGTCCTGGCCGACTCGATCACGTCCATTCCGGTGTGAGCCACGCCCTGGATCCTGTAGGGATCGAAGCCGCCCGGCCGCACGAGGTGAAGCCGACTCAGCCCCATGTTCTTCATCCCGCGCACGACGGCGCCGATGTTTACGGGATCCTGCGGCTCGTTGAGCACCACGATAACCTGCCGGAGTACTTGCGCCTCGCCCATGACTCGAAAACACTGTTAGCTTTCCTGGTGGCGCCGACAGCGCTGTGCCGGCGCGAGAGGATCAAGGGCGATAATAGGGAATCCCACCCTCAAGGAGTAGAACCCGCCGGTTCGCGGAGGTCGCGACAGAATGGCGAACTTAGACTGTAACCGCTGCGCTGCAAAACGCGCTCAGCTCGAGAGCCCACCCTTCCCGGACGAGCTCGGCGAACGGATCCACAAGCAGATCTGCCAGGCCTGCTGGGACGAATGGCTCCTGAGACAGATGCAGCTCATCAACCACTACGCCCTCGACGTGCGCGAGGACGAGGCACGGCAGTTCCTGCGCAGAAACGTGCAGGCGTTCTTGTTCGGGGCCGGCGAGGCCGACGAGATCGATCCGAGCCAGGCAGGAGGGTGACAATAACTGGTAGGACGGCCTCCGAAGGCTTCCGGCGTCGGGTTTGCCAGGGACGGCGACGGCTCCCAATTTGAATTCCACCAACTGTCGCAAACCAGCCCCTCGAGCCGGCGGGAGGACAGCCATGCATGGAGCGGCCGCAGCTGCCGCGGCGATCGCGCAGGCGATCAAAGCGTCGGGAGCCATCGTCCGGCTGGATCCGGATAATTTCGCGCAGATCGTATACCGCGCCGAAGCCCCGATCGTCGTGATGGCGACCAGCAAGGTGTTTGGACGGACGAGCTACAAGTACCTCACGAGCTACAAAGGATTGGCGTTCTATACCAAGTCGCACTCGCAGCTGCCGCTGGGCGTGAGGATGGAGCTCGTCCATGCGAAGACGATCTGGATCCCGGCCTGAGCCATGGACATCCGTCGCACCTACTCCGGCGCGCCCTGGGAGTCCCGTGTCGGATACTGCCGCGCCCTGAGAGCAGGGGCGCACATTTACGTCACCGGCACCGCGCCGGTAGCGGAAGACGGCGGTGTCTTCGCGCCGGGCGACGCCTACGCGCAGGCCCGCCGCTGTTTCGAGATCATCGAGCGCGCGCTTCAAGACCTGGGCGCCGAGATGTCGGACGTCGTCCGCACACGCATGTTCGTCACCGACATCAGCCGTTGGGAGGAGTTCGGCCGGGCTCACGGCGAGGTCTTCACCGAACACCCGCCGGCGACAACGATGGTCGAGGTCAAGTCACTGATCGACCCGGCGATGTTGATCGAGGTGGAGGCGGACGCCGTGTGCCTCGATTCATCCTGACCGGAGGAGGACGACGAGCGACCGCGAAGGCCCCGGTTGGCAGGATCCGGCGGTTGAAACCTGTGAGGATAGGAGGAGCTACCGTGACTCCAGCGAAACGTCGTATACGGTCGACGATCTTGCGAATCGGGTTGGCTTTGCCGCTACTGGCTGTAATGAGCGCCGAGGCGACAGCGATTCCCGCCTTCGCCCGCAAGTACCGGGTCAGCTGCCAGCTCTGCCACAACCCGGTCCCGACGCTGAACGAGTTCGGGAACACCTTCGCCGGCAATGGCTTCCGCTTCGCGGCGGAGGAGCCGCCCCGCGACACGATCGACACCGGTGATCCACTGCTCGAGCTCGCGAAGGATTTGCCGCTGGCTCTGCGCTTCGATCTCTACGGTGTGGCCGTGACCGACGGACAGTCGGGAGCGGATTTCCAAACACCTTACAACGTCAAGATACTGACGGGCGGCACGATATCCCGGAAGCTCTCTTACTACCTCTATTTCTTCCTGTTCGAGCGGGGCGAAGTCGGCGGCATCGAGGACGCCTACATCTACTGGAACGACATTGGCGACGCTCCGATCGACCTCGTACTGGGTCAGTTCCAGGTTTCCGATCCGATGTTCAAGCGCGAGTTACGGCTCGAGTACGATGATTACGCAGTCTATCGAGCACGCATCGGCGACGTGCCCGCCGACCTCACCTACGACCGCGGAGTCATGGGCATTTTTACGCCGGGCACCTTCACGATCAGCGGCACGGTGGTCAACGGGAACGGCAAGGGGGAGGCCGAACCGAACCGCCTGCTCGACGACGATCTGCTCAAGAACTGGTTTACCCACGTGACGAGCCCGATCGGGTCCAACCTGCGATTGGGCGTGATGGGGTACTACGGTCGACAAGACGGGGAGGCGCCCGGCGGACCCCAACTGACCAACGACCTCTGGATGCTGGGCGCCGACGCGACGCTCACGCTCAACCGCTTCGAAATCAACGCGCAGTACATCCACCGCGAGGACGACAACCCGACCTTCACCACGGACGAGCCCAGTGTCACGACCGACGGCGGGTTCGCCGAGGTCATCTACCGGTTCCGTAACGGCCGCTGGTATGCGCTCGGCCTCTGGAACTACATCGAGTGCAGCGAGCCGTTACTGGATGTCAGCCTGGGGGGCCCGGCGGACGTGAATCGCTACCACACGCTATCGGGCGGCGCCGGTTACGTGCTGAGGCGCAACTTTCGCCTGCTGGGCGAGCTCGGCTGGAATTTCGAGCAGGACGAAGCTCGCGCGATTCTCGGGTTCGTAACGGCGTTCTAGCCGGCGCCTGGCCGCGCTCGGCGAGTTATTCGCCGAGCGCGGCCCTCAAGAACGCGACGGTTCGCGGCCACGCCTGCTCGGTCGCCCGAAGGTTGGCTCCTTCACGTCCCGACTGCTGGCGCAGGAAGCCGTGGCCGGCACCATCGTAGATCTCGAACTCGTACCGCTTGGCGAGTCTCTTCATCTCCTCGTCCGCCGGCGCGATAGTCGAATTCACTCGCGCGTCGTCACCACCGTAGAGGCCAAGAACCGCAGCTGAGATGCTCGACAACGCATCGTTCGGGGGCGACGACCCGTAATAGACGACGGCGGCACCGAGGTTAGGCTGCTGTGTGGCGTAGCGGAAGCTCGTCGAGCCACCCCAACAGAAGCCGATCGACCCGAACACCGGTCGCGCCGCCGGCAGCGCCATCGCGTAGTCTGCCGCTGCGTCCAGCCGCAGCTTCACTTCCTCACCATCGAGCTCGCGGATCATGAGGCGCGCGGTCTGCTGATCGATGGACGCCGTGCCACCTCCATCCGGGCCCTTGCCGCTCAGCAGATCCGGCACGATGGCGATGAAGCCGTCGGCCGCCAGCTGGTCCGCCACGCCGCGGATCCAGTCGGTGAGACCTAAGATCTCGTGGATAACCAGCATCACTGGCGCATTGTCGCTGCGTTCCGGGTAGACCACCCAGGCGAGCACCGAGTCGCCTCGGGTGTCCGCGTACTTCACCCATTCAGCGTGGCGCGGCGACGCGTCGAGGCGCGCCACGGCACCTTCACCCGACGCGGGCAGTTCCTGTCCGCGCAGCGGGCCGGCGGCCGCCAGCACGGCGGCTAGCGCCGCTATCGTCATTCCTTGGCTTCGCACGAGGCCTCCTGACGATGGTTGGTAGTGAGATGACTTCCGTAAGTCGCGGCGCCTCTACGGCAGATACTTCTCTGGTATTGGCAACTCAGGCGTTTCCGGCGTCCAGTAGATCGTGACGATCCACCAGCGCTCTCCGTCGTGCATCAGCTGGAAGCTGTTGATGCCGCGTGAGAAGGGCTCGGGATCGTCGGCGTTGCGTCGCGATTCATAGGTGCTGAAGGCGTGGACGACCGGCCCAAACCGCTCGCTGGCTCGGGCTATCTCTCGTTCGAAGAACCCGCCAGCCTCGAGCGACGGCCCGGCGGCCCGGATATAGTCTTCGACGCTCATCGCCCGCTTGAAGAATTGACCCTGCCGGTCGTTGCCCACCACGATCAGCTGTGCCTCGGGGACGAACAGGGACCGGAAGCGATCCCAGTCTCGGGGTCCGGCGGGTCCGGAGATGGCGTCATAGACCGCCGCCATGATGGCGTCGATCGATTCCACGTCGCCGGCATTCACCTGCGACGATTGCGGCATCTCCGCTTCTTGCGCGCCGGCGGTCACAGCGGCCAGTACGAGCAGGCTCAGGCAAGCCAGAACGGATCGGCCGGTTCGCAACATGACACGAAACCTCCGGAGAAGGTTTACAGCCCTGGGGAGAAAAACGGCTCGAAAGATGAAACGAAGGGAGGGGGAGATCAAGCTGGCGTCGGGGACGGCGGGAGTCTGGCGTCCTTTGGACGCTTCCGATAGAATCGCTTCACACTGGTGGACACCAGCCACACACCCAACCCCGGCAGAGCCGAAGGCCGTGCCCACGTGGGCGGCCATCACCGAGAGGAGCTATCGCGAATGATCAGGCGCCTCGCACTTGTAGCCCCAACCGCAGTTCTGGCAGTGGCGCTGGCCGGCACGGCGGAAGCCCAGATTCCCAGCTTCGCCGAAGTGACCGGTCACGATTTCGGTGAGCGTATCACGCTTCATCACGAGATGGTCCGCTACCTGGAGACTCTGGACCAAGTATCGGAACGGGTCCGCCTGGTGGAGCAGGGCGAAACATGGGAGGGGCGCCTGGTGCCGGTGGCAATCGTCACGTCGTCCGAGAACCAGGCACGTTTGGAGGACATCAGAGCGGCGGCACGCCGGTTGAGCGATCCGCGGATCACGACGCCGGCCGAGGCGGCGGCGATCATGGCGGAACAGCCCATCATTATGTGGTACGGCGGCTCGATCCACGGTTTCGAGCTATCGGGCGCCGAAGGCCTGCTCAAGCTGCTCGAGCACCTGACCACGCGGAGCGACGCGGCGACCATGGAGGTGTTGGAGAATGCCGTCATCCTCATCGATCCGATGCTCAACCCGGACGGGCGCGAGGCATTCGCCAACCTGAATCATGAGAACATCGGCCGTGAACCGAATCCCAGCCGCTACGACTGGGCCAACGATTTCACCCGCTGGCAATCGCTGAAGTTCCGCACGGGCCACTACTACTTCGACATTAATCGTGACTGGTTCGCGCACACGCAGCGTGAGACCCAAGCCCGGGTGCCGACTATCGCGGCCTGGCACCCGCAGGTCGTGGTCGACGCTCACGAGATGGGCTCCGACAGCGAGTTCTTCTTCGACCCCGGTCAAGACCCCTACGCGCCGTACTTCCCGCAACACTCACGGCACTGGTTCGAGATCTTCAGCCGAGCCTACGCCGCTGCCTTCGACTCGGCAGGTTTCGAATACACGACGCGCGAGCTATTCGACTACTTCTATCCCGGCTATACCACCTCCATCGGTGACTACCAGGGCGCCGTCGGAATGCTCTACGAGCAGGGATCCAGCCGCGGTTTGGCTCTTACCCGGTTCGACGAGTCGATCCGCACCTTAGCCGACGCCCTGGAACAGCAGTACCTGGCTGCATGGACCGCCGCCCGCACCGCTGTGCGTGAGCGGGCGACGCTGCTCACTCAGTATTACGAGTCGCTGCGCAGCGATATCGATGCAGGCGGCAGAGGAGTGCGCCGCTACTTGATCGCCCCGGAGGGCGACCCGCTACACATCGGCGAGCTGGTCAACATGCTGTTGCGCAACGGCATCGAGGTGGAGGTGCTCACCGAGCCGGCGCGACTGGGCGATGTCCGCGACCGCAGCGGGGCAACGTTGGGCCGGCGCGATTTCCCGGCCGGTACCTACGTGGTGGAGGCAGCTCAGCCGCGCAACCGCCTGGTTCGCATGCTGCTGGAGCCGGAGGTGCCGACCCCAGAAGAGTTCCTGCGCGTGGCGCGCGAGCGGATCGATCGGGCGGAGAGCCCCCGCTTCTACGACGTCACCGCCTGGTCGCTGCCGCTCTTGTTCAACGTGGGAGGCTACAGCTCGACCGACGCCCGCAACCTGCCGGTGGAGCGGGTGAGAGGCCAAATCATCCCGCTGTCCCAAATGCCCGAGCGTGCGCCGCGCTACGCCTATCTGATCGACGGTAGCCGCGTGGCGGCGCTGAGCGCGCTCACTCACCTCAAGGCCCAGGGCTATCGGGCCGCGCTGATCCGCCGACCGACCAAGCTCGAAGGACAAGACGTAGCGGGCGGCACGGTGATCGTCCGGGTCGCCCACAACGACGAGACGGTGCACGCCGCGGTTCGTGAGGCGGCGGAGCGCTTTCGCCTTGAGGTGTGGGCGACCGATACCGGACTGTCGGAACCCGGCTTCCCGGTTCTCGGCTCGCTGGACGAGGGCATGACCGTGCGCGAACCCAAGATAGCCATCCTCGCCGAGGACCCGATCTCCGGCTACTCCTTCGGTTGGGCATGGTACACGCTGGATCAGCAGTACGAGATCCCGGTGACCGTCTTGCGCGCCGGCCAAGTCGCCGAGAAGAACCTCGACCGCTTCAACGTGCTCGTTGTCCCCTCGACCTCCGGATCTGCCCTGCAATCCGAACTCGGTGAGGCGGGCGTCGAACGCATCGAGACCTGGGTCCGGGACGGTGGCACGCTCGTCACCCTCGGCTCGGCCACCGACTTCGCCCTCGACCTGGAACTCATCGATCTACGCTCCTGGTACGATCTCGAAGAGAATGAGGACGCACAGCGGTTCAGCGTGCCCGGGGCCATCTTCAACGTCACGCTGAACGAGCACCACTGGATGTCCGGGGGGTTCACCGAGATGGAGTTGCCAGTACTCGTGAACTCCAACCGCATCTACCTGCCGCCGGAAGGTCCGCCGTCGAGGAGCAAGCGAGTCATCGCCAGCTTCGGCGCCGACGATGCGCGGTTGGTTTCCGGCCACGCCTGGGAGGAAAGCCTGCAGCGATTGCAAGGTGCCGTGTTCGCCTACGAGCAGACCGTCGAAGGTGGGCGCGTCATCGCCTTCACCGAGGACATCAACTTCCGCGCCTTCTGGCGCGGCGCCAACCGGCTGTTCCTCAACGCTGTGGTGTTGGGTCCTAGCGCGCCGTAGTCCAGCCGCAGCGAGCGACAGCACGGCCGGCCGCCCAACCGGGAGCGGCCGGCCGTGCTACTCCGCACTCGTGTGTTGTAACAGCACTTTCCCAACACTCTGACGCGACTCGATCAGCGCGTGCGCCCGCGCGGCATCAGCGAAGGGAAAGACCGCGCCGACGATCGGTCGAATGTCGTGCTCGAGGACGAAGGCGCTCAGCCGTTCGAACACCGCTTGCATTCTATCAGGCGCGTCGAGCAGATAGCCCAGGTGTGTAGCCATCACGCCCGTGGAGGACTCGGCCAGGTCGGCCAGCTTCGCGCGCGGCATGTCGCGCCAGGTACGCCACCACGAGATGGGGTTCCATCTTCTCAGGCTTAGACTGGCGAAGCCCGCCACCACGATCCGCCCAAAAGGATTCAATGCTTTCAAAGAGTCTCTGTAGATCGGTCCCCCTACCGTTTCCAGCACGACATCGACCCCGCCCGCCGCCGCGCGCAGACGCTCGAAACAGTCCGGCTCTCGATAGTTGAGCGCCGCGCCGGCACCCAGGGATTTCACCAGCTCGAGCTTCTCCCGGGAGCCGGCAAGGCCGCATACCTCGGCGCCGCACTTGGCAGCCAGTTGCACCGCCGCCGTGCCGACTCCACCGGCGGCCGCCGTCACCAGCACCTTCTCGCCCGCTTGCAGGCGCGCCAGCTCCATGAGTGCGACCCAGGCGGTCATGTAGTTCACCGGGAAGGCGGCGTTCTCCTCCATCGTGAACCTCTCGATGATTGGGATGGCCCGCTCCGCCGGCACGGCTACCTGCTCAGCATAGCAGCCGTTCTGGGTACCCACCATCACCGCCTGGTTCACCCGGTTAGCGTCCACGCCGTCGCCGACCGCGTCGATTACGCCGGCCCCTTCCATTCCCAAGACATAGGGGCGTTTCGGCGCCCACATGTACAGGCCCTTACGGGAGAGGACCTCCGCGAAGTTGATGCCGCTGTACTGCAGCTTGACCCGAACCTCACCCGGCCCGGGCTCCGGCTCCGGCAGGCTGGAGACCTTGAGCACGCCCGGGCCACCGGTCCGCTTCAACACGATCGCTCTCATCGTACAACTCTGCTCGCTTGTGTGATGGCCGTCGCCAAGTTACTAACCCTGCCACCTATGAGACGGAACATCGTCGCAGGTCACCTGGCCCTGCTCAACGTGCAGGTGCTGTTCGGGCTGTTCCCCATCTTCGGCACCCTTGCCTTCGTCGAAGGCGGCTTCTCACCGCTCGGCGTGGGAAGTTGGAGAATCGCCGCGGGCGCGCTGCTGCTGGGGTCGCTCGCCTTCGTGGCCTACGGCCGTACGGCGCTGCCCCAGCGCCGTGATCTGCCGCGCTTCGCCGCCTGTTCGCTGCTCGGCGTGGCTCTCAATCAAGGACTCTTTCTGGAGGGGCTGGCTCGCTCCACTCCGATGAACGCCGGCCTCCTGATGACCTTGATTCCCGTCTTCACTTTCGCGCTGGCGGCGGCGGTTCGGCAAGAGCACTTCAGCCTGGTGCGGGCGCTGGGTGTCGTCGTAGCGCTCGCCGGCGCCTTGCTGCTCCTGGTAGGTCAAGGGGGTCGCCTGGCAAGCGGCCACGGCTTCGGCAATTTCCTGATGGTGCTCAACACACTTTCCTACTCGGTCTTCCTGGTCCTCTCGAAGGAGCTGGTCGGCCGGTACCGCTCGCTGGTGGTAATCGCCTGGATCTACATCCTGTCGCTTCCGTATCTGCCTTACTTCATGGCGGGCGAGCGGCTACTCGCCGGCGCCGGCCAGACCGGGGCCTGGCTTTCGCTGCTCTACATCATCCTGGGCCCCACCGTGCTGGCCTACTTGCTCAACATGTTCGCGTTGGCGCGTGTGCGCGCCACGACGACCGCAGTGTACACCTACGCGCAGCCACTCGTTGCCGGCATAGCGTCGTGGATGGTCTTCGACGAGCGGCTGTCCACTCGGATCGGAATCGCCGCCGTCTGCCTGTTCGTCGGTATCTGGCTGGTGGGACGGCGCCCACCGGCAGTGGCGCACATGTAGAGCGCCGCGCCGCTGGGGAGTGCAACGGACTAAATCTTTCCGCCAAGCAGGTAGAGGACGACGGCGCTGAAGATCCCAACGGTGAGCAGCCCCAGGCTCGCCCAACCCATGACTCGAAAGACTCGCGCGTGCGGGCGCGAGCATAACCCGACGATGGCGATACCGGTCATCGTGACGGCAGCGATCGCTGTTAGCAGGTGCTGATCGCTGACGGCGCCCAAGATCGGGCCATCGACGTACGCCACGTCCTCAAAGGCGATGATCAAGAGATCGAAGAGGTTGCTGCCGAAGATGCCACCGATCGCCAGATCGACGGCACCGATCCGAACCGCCTGTATCGAGATGACGATCTCGGGCACCGACGTTGCAAGGGCCAATAAGATCGTGCCTACGAAGGTTTCCTCCCAACCCATGTTCACCGCCAGTGCCTCGCCGATGACGGGCAGCGCCGTGGCGGCCGCCATCAGCACGATCGCGTTGACGGTAAACAGAAAGTAGACACGTCTCAGGCCTTCGGAGAACATGCCCGCACCTGCCGCATCGGCCAGTTCGGTCACCGCATTCTCACGCTCGAAGAAGAAGACGCTACGCATGGCGATCACGTAGATCACCGGCGCGATGAGCGTAAAGGCCCCTAGGTGCCCGAAGCTGATTACGATCATGTGTTGCTGCACGAACATCGCGCTCGCCGCGGCGCCGAGCAGTACGACGCCGAAGCTAGCTGACAGGCTGTGGCCGTGCTTTATGCCGCGGTAGATCGTACCCGGGCGATAGATGAAGTCCAGGATGGCGATGATGATCAGGTTGTAGATGCAGCTGCCGAGAGCCGAACCGACGGCGAGATCGGGCTCGCCCACCACGATGATCGCGCTCAATCCCGTTACCAGCTCGGGGAACGATGTCACCGTCGCCAGTAGTACCAGGCCGATCCAGGCACCCCCGAGCCCGGTGCGCACGGCGATCAGATCACCGTAGCGCGAGAGTCGCGTGCCGGTGACCAGGATGATGAGCAGGCAGATGAAGAAAGAGGACCAGGCGGCGAGCGGGCTGAGCGTGTAGATCAGGTCCGTGGACATGGGCAAAAGTTAGCGGCTTGAAGCCCGCGCCGTAAGCGTCGCCTGTCTACGCGAGCTACCGGTGGAGATCGGCTTCAGCATCTGACCGACAATCAGCGGCATCAGCGCGGCAGCCAGCACGACCAGCCAGTCGCCGGACCCTAGCGCCTCGGTGCGGAGCACGCGAGAGAGCAGCGGGTTGTAGACCGTGGCGACTTGGAGGCCGGTGGTGAGTGCGAGCGCGCCCCAGACCCAGCGGTTACGGAACAGGCGGCGCGGTATGACCGGCCGGGCGCTGCGCGCGTTGAAGACATGGAACAGCTGCGCCAGCGCCAGGGTCATGAACGCCATGGTGACAGCGTGGGGCACCGCCAGTTCTTGCACTTCTAGTGCGTAGACGAAGACACCGAGGGTCGCCCCGGTGATGAGCGTCGAGTAGGTGGTGACGCTGGACAAGAACCAGGGCGAGAGAATCGCCGATTTCGGGTCCCGCGGCGGCCGCCTCATCACATCGGGCTCGGGCGGCTCCATCGCGAGAGCCAGCGCCGGGAAGACATCGGTAACGAGGTTGAGCCAGAGGATCTGCAGCGGCAAGAGCGGCAAGGGCCAGCCGGCGAGCCCGGCGACCAAGAGGGTCGTCACTTCGGACAGGTTACACGAGAACAGATAGAAGATGAACTTGCGGATGTTGTCGTAGATGACACGCCCATCCTCGACGGCCGCGCCGATCGTCTCGAAGCGATCGTCTTGCAGCACGACATCCGCAGTCTCCTTGGCGACGTCGGTGCCGCGCAGGCCCATGGCGACCCCGATATCGGCCTTCTTGAGCGCCGCGGCGTCGTTCACGCCATCGCCGAGCATGCCGACGATGTCGCCACGCTCCTGAAACGCCCGAACGATCCGGAGCTTGTCCTCGGGACTGACGCGGCTGAAGGCCCCGACGTGCTCTACTCGCTCGCAGAGCGCGAGCTCGGAGAGCTGGGCGAGATCGCGGCCGCTGATCGTCTCATCGCCGTCACGCAGCAAGCCGAGATCGCGGCCCACCGCTTCGGCGGTGATCGCCTGGTCGCCGGTGATCATCACCGTGCGGACACCGGCGGCGTGGAAGCGCGCGATAGTATCCTTGACGCCGGCGGCGGGCGGGTCCTGGATGCCGGCGAAGCCCACGAACCTGAGGTCACGCAGGGTATCCGAGGTCGGCGATTCGTTCGCATCGAGCTCGCGGTAGGCCAGCGCCAGGACCCGCAGTCCCCGCCTCCCCAGAATCTTGTTGGTGTCGAGCAGGCGCTCGCGCCCGGCGGCGTCCAGCGGTTCCACGCCATCAGCGGCGATGACGCCGGTCGAGAGCTCGACGATTCGGCGCGGACCACCCTTCACGTAGGCTGTGATTCGGCCCCCGGGCGCGCGATGAAACGTGGCCATGAGTTGCCGCTCGCTGGTGAACGGCACTTCCGCCACCTCGGGGCAATCGGTCTTCAGCGCTTGCCGGTCGAGACCGGCCTTCGCCGCAACGACCAGTAGGGCGGCCTCGGTGGGATCGCCCTCCGCTCGCCAACCTTGTTCGCCCTCGTGCACGGTCGCACGATTGGTCAGCGTTCCGATCCTCAAGGCGAGCTCGACGGCCGGGTTCTCCAGAGGACTCACCGTCAAGCCATCGACCTGGAACCCGCCTACCGGCTCGTACCCGCCGCCGCTCACCTCCAAAAGGTCGCCCCCCACAGCGAGCGCCGTGACCGTCATCTCGCCCGCGGTGAGTGTGCCCGTCTTGTCGGTACAGATGACCGTCGCCGAGCCGAGGGTCTCGACAGCGGGCAGGCGGCGAACCAGCGCGTGGCGCCGCGCCATGCGTCGCATTCCTACGGCCAGGGCGATCGTGGCCACGACCGGTAACCCTTCGGGTACCGCGGCGATCGCCAGCGCGATACCTGTCTCCACCATCAGCCAGAGATCCTCGCCGCGCAGCAGCCCCAGGCCCGTGACCACGGCCGCCACCGCCAGGGTGAGCCAGACCAGCCGCCGGCCCAGCGAGTCGAGCCGCCGCTCGAGCGGTGTGTCATCGGCTTCCGTCTCCTGCACCAGCTTGCTGAGGTGCCCGATCTCCGTGGCCGCACCGCTGGCGACCACGACCGCCTTCCCTGAACCCGCGGCGACCAGCGTACCCTTGTAGACCATGGAGGTCCGCTCAGCCAGTGGGACCGCTTCGCCGTTCTCCCCCACCGCCACATCGCTGCCCTTCGTCACCGGGAACGACTCGCCGGTCAGCGGCGCCTCGTTGACACGGAGCTCGGTCGCCGCCAGCACCCGCCCATCTGCGGGCACCGCTGACCCCGCTTCCAGGACCACCACATCGCCAGGCACCAGCTCTCGCGCGTCGAGGCGCTGTTCTCGGCCATCGCGCAGGGCCACCGCCTCCTGCACTTGCAGCCGACGCAGCGCGTCCATCGCCACGCGCGCACGCCATTCCGTCCAGAAGCCGACCGCGGTGTTGACCAGCAGGACGGTGAGGATGGCCGCCGCCTCCAAGAGGTCGCCGATCACCAAGGCGACCGCCGCCGCCGCGAACAGCAGCACGACGACGAGGCTCTTGAGCTGGTCGACCAGGATCCTCCACGGCGAGATGGGACGGGCGACTTCCAGGGCATTTGGGCCGTGCCGCTCGAGGCGCCTGGCGGCTTGCTCGCCGCTCAGCCCGCCGGCCTGCGACCCCAGCCGCTCGAGCGTCTCGTCCACCGACATGGCGTGCCAGTCATGCTGCGCTTCGCCAGCGCCCGCTTGACCGCCTGCGATGGCCGAAGCGACCGCACTCGCTGCTGGACTGCTTTTCCTGTTTCGGTGACCTGACACGTCGAACGGACTCGGAAGGCGGATGGTTGATCGTTCTCGATAACTCAGCGGCAGGGAACGTCGGTCCAAATCGAGATTCGCGCAAGCGGTGGGGGACCGGTTGAGGATCCGGCCCTTTCTAGTGAACTTATACCGGCGGCGCAGCGCCGCGGCCTAGAGCGAGAGAAAGGACAAGCATGTTGAACCGCAAGATAATCGTGACTTTCCTCACCGGACTCATCATCGGCTTCGCCCTACCCTTCGTGGTGCGGCCGTTTCTGGGCGACCGCTTGCCCCAGGCCGTGGGCGGGCGCCGTCAGTCGGTTGAGGGCCTCGTCACGGCGAAGCAGCGTGAGGCGGACCGTCTGCTGATCACGATCGTGGCCCCGGAAGGCGCCACTCTGGTGACATTCACCGAACGGGTACCGGAGATCGACCTGCTGGTGGACGCCGGTGACAGGGTTACGCTGACGATGTCGCGCTACGAGCCTTTCCTCGAGGACCCCAACATCACGCGCGTCGCCAAGCCCGACGCCGCAGCGCTGGCCGAGCCCGCCGCCACGCCAGACACCATCCCGGCCTTGCCCGACACGCTGGCCGAGCGAGACAGCGTGCCCGCGGACTCGGCGGCCTCGCCCTGGTACTGATCGCAAACGCGAGCCGCGGGCCGGCGACGGCCGGCCCGCGGCGGATAACACGTCTGTTGGAACCCTCTAATTCTTCGAGAGTGTGACCGGAATCCGTTTCGCCACCGCCTTCGCGGTCTTGGGCAGATGTACGGTCAGGACGCCGTTCTCGTACTCGGCCGACACCTTCTCACTATCCAGCGAATCCGGCAGCGTAACGTTGCGCCGGAAGGCGCCGTAGCTACGCTCAGCGCGGCAGACACCGCCTTGCCGCTCTTCCGTCTCCTTCCGCTTTTCGCCGGAGATCGTCAGAACGTTCCCCGAGACGGTAATATCGAGTTCCTTCGCATCGACTCCCGGAACCTCGACGCTGACCGTGATCTCCTCGTCACTCTCGCTCACATCGAGCGACGGTGACCACCGGCGTGGCTCGCGGCTACCGACGAGGTCGCCGAAGGCTTCACTCAATGCACGATCCAACTCGCCGCGCAGCTGCGCTACCGGATAACCCTGCCTGACTGGCCATCTGTAGAACATGAGACCGTACCTCCTCTATAACGATTCGCTTGTTTGCGGGCATCGCGCCCAGTGCGGGCCGACAAGGCTCTCGACCCGCAGCTTCGAGCTACCGCTCGGCTATAGAGGCAAAGCGCGTGCCAATCCACTCGATCGCCCCTCCATGTAAGTGATTGTTCGACAACAGCTTGGACACGGCGTTGCACGGCCCGGTCGCGCCGATCCCGCCTGCTGCCATTGTGACAGATGAGGGGCGCGACGAGGGCTGCCTGCCTTGCACCTTCCGGTCACGTTGACGGACGGGTATGATGCCGGGGTCTTCGGTGCCGAACAATTAGCTGGAGCTCGCACGTGACGGAGCAACTCCTCATCGCACTGGCCAGCATCCTCACGCTGGGCATCGTCGCTGTCTGGGTCGCCTGGCGCGTCCACCTGCCGGCGATTCTAGCGCTGCTGATGGCCGGTTTGATCGCCGGCCCGATCACCGGCTTCTTGGATCCCGACGCGGTTTTCGGCGAGCTATTGTTCCCGCTTGTCTCGATCTCGGTGGCGATCATCCTGTTCGAGGGCGGTACGAGCCTGCGGTTGAGGGAGCTGCGGGAGATCGGGCGCGTGGTCATCAATCTGGTGACGCTGGGAGTCTTGGTTTCGTGGGTGCTGGGCGGGGCTCTGGCGTACTACCTCCTGGACATGACTCTGGAGGGAGCGGCGCTGCTCGGGGCTATCCTGGTGGTCACCGGGCCCACGGTGATCGTCCCGCTGCTCCGTCACGTTCGGCCGGTCCACTCGGTGGGTTATACGCTGAAGTGGGAGGGCATACTGATCGACCCGGTAGGAGCCATGCTGGCGGTACTGGTGTTCGAGGCGGCGCTGGCGGTTGGGGTACAGGCGGCCACGACAGTGGCAGTCTTGGGATTGCTGAAGACGTTGCTGATCGGCGGCCTGCTCGCCAACCTCGGCGCCGGCCTGCTGGTCCTGCTGATGGATCGGGGTTGGGTACCGGACTTCTTGCAGAGCCCGATGGCGCTCATGGTGGTGGTGGCCGCGTTCGCCGCGTCGAACGTTTTGCAGCCCGAGTCGGGTTTGATTACCGCCACCCTGATGGGCGTGCTGCTGGCCAACCAGAAGCGGGTCGACGTCAAGCATATCATCGAATTCAAGGAGAACCTGCAGGTCCTACTGATCGCGAGCCTGTTCGTGCTACTGGCGGCGCGGCTGAAGCCGGCGGACCTCACGGGCCTGGGGGTCCCGGAGGCCGTGTTCCTGGCATCGCTGATCGTGATCGTACGGCCGGCGTCGGTGGCGATATCGACATTCGGTTCGAGGCTTCGCTGGCGTGAGCGGGCGCTCATCTCGGCCATCGCGCCGCGGGGCATCGTGGCGGCCGCAGTGTCTTCGATCTTCGCGTTGGAGCTGGCCCATGCGGGCCACGCCGGTGCCGACCGACTGGTGTCGATCACCTTCATGGTGATCATTGGTACGGTCGTGATTTACGGCCTCGGTGCCGGTCCTCTAGCCCGAGCGTTGAACATGGCGCAGCCGGATCCTCAAGGCGTCATGATCGTGGGGGCGCACCCCTGGGCCCGGGCGATCGCCTCGGAGCTCAAGGACGAGGGTATCGCGGTACGGCTGATCGACACGAACTACCTCAACATAGCGGAAGCACGGATGGCCGGCCTGCCGGTGTACTACGGCAGCGCGCTGACCGAGGGTGCGTTCGACAGGATAGAGACCGCAGGTATCGGCCGTCTGCTGGCGCTGACATCCAACGACGAGGTGAACTCTCTTACCGCGGTCAGCTTCAGCGAGGTGTTTGGCCGCGATAGCGTGTTTCAGCTACCGCCGGAGCAACATGCCAGGACCGGTGAGGCGGTGCTGTCGAGGCACTTGCGCGGTCGGTTCCTGTTCGACCCGCGAGCCACGTACTGGAACCTGACGGCCGTTTTCGACGCCGGCGCCGACGTGAAGACCACGAATTTGACTGAAACCTTCGACTACCAGACATTCATGGATCGCTACCCGGACGCGATCCCACTCTTCCTGATCGGCGAGAGCGGAAGGCTCACCGTTTTCACCGCCAAGGATCCGCCCGAGCCTGGCCCGGGCCAGCGGCTCGTCGCCGTCGTCGCCACGACCGGCGGACCTCGGGAGCCGGCGGCAGACGCCGCCCCCAGCTGAACCCTCCATCCAGGGGGACGAAGGACATGCGACTCATCGGTGCGCTGAACCGACTGCAGGACGAGCGTGGCTACCTGCGTGCGGAGGACTTACGGGACCTGGCGGAACGGCTCCGTGTGCCACTCTACCGCATCGAGGAGGTCGTCTCGTTTTACACCCACTTCCGCACTTCACCGCCAGCAAAGACGGAAGTGGCCGTCTGCCGTGACCTCTCGTGTCACCTTTTAGAGGGTCAGCACTACTGCGCCCGGGTGAAGGAGGTGCTGGACGGCGAGGGGGACGTCGATATCCACGAGGTCTCTTGCCTCGGTCGCTGCGAGTACGCGCCGGCCGCTCTCGTCAACGGCCTACCTGTCGGCCGAGTCAGCCCGCTAGAGCTCGCCTATTACGCCCGCCATCCGGAGATGATGCCGCCGGTTGGCAAATCGCAGACTCGTCGCTGGCGGATCGACTACTGCGGGGAAGTCGGAGATAAGTATTCGGTCTACAACAGCTTCCGCGAGCGTCGAGATGTGGACGCGGCGGCCGCCGAGATTATCGAGACTCTCAAAGACGCGGGACTGAGCGGGATGGGCGGCGCCGGTTTCCCGACGGGCCTCAAGTGGGAGTTGGTCCGCAGGGAGACGGCGTTACCCAAGTACGTCATCTGCAACGCAGACGAGAGCGAGCCGGGCGCTTTCAAAGACCGTGTGATCCACGAGGAGCTGCCGCACCTGGTGATCGAAGGCATGTGTCTGGCCGCCCTGGTCACCGGCGCGAAGCAGGGATACGTCTACGTGCGCAACGAGTATGAACCGGAGCGGCGGGCGATGCAGCTGGCGCTGAACGACGCCCGCCTGCGTGGCATCCTGGGCAAGGACTTTGACATCGAGATCTTCGTGTCGCCGGGCGGCTACATACTGGGTGAGGAGACCGCGCTGCTGGAAGCACTGGAGGACCGGCGCGGTGAGCCGCGCAACAAGCCTCCCTACCCGGGCCAGCGAGGGCTGCGTGGCCAGCCGACGCTGATCAACAACGTCGAGACGCTCGCCATGGCCCCAGCCATCCTGAAACACGGCGCCGATTGGTGGAAAGCGCAGGGGGTGCGCGGGCACTCGGGCCTCAAGTTCATTGGCGTATCGGGCCACGTCGAGAATCCGGGGGTCTTCGAGATACGCCTCGGCACGACGGTCGCCGAGCTGATCGAACGTGCCGGCGGAGTCATAGACGGACTGCGGCTCAAGGCGTTCGCGCCGGGCGGCGCTAGCTCGAGCTTCTTACCCGCGGAAAGCGCCGCAGTGGAGCTCGACTTCGAGTCCGTTGCCAAAGCCGGCAGCATGCTCGGCGCCGCAGCCCTCGTCGTGATCGCCGAGGGCACCGACATGATCGAAGCGGCAACTAATGTGACGCGTTTCTTCCGCAACGAATCGTGCGGCAAGTGTGTCCCCTGTCGAATGGGTACGGAAAAGGTCGTGACGATGCTGGAGGGCATCCTGGACGGCAAGGGCGACGGAGCGCTCCGTGACCTTCTTCCCGGTCTCAAGGAGACCCTGGCCGAGACCTCGATCTGCGGACTCGGCCAGGTCGCGCTCACCCCGATCACCTCCGCCTTGAAGCACTGGGGCGACGAACTGGACACGCACCTGGCAACGCCCGTGAGGCGCATCGGCAAGTGAGGCATGGCGATGATCAAAACCGCTGAGTCGATCCGCACCATCACTCTGACGATCGACGGACACGAGGTCAGCGTACCGGCGGGCACGACGATTTGGGAGGCGGCGAAGCAGGTCGGTATCGAGATCCCCGTGCTCTGTCACGACCCGCGACTGCGACCGGTCGGCGTGTGCCGGATGTGTGTCGTCGAAGTCGGCGAGCGCGTGCTGGCCGCATCCTGCGTGCGCGAAGCGAGCCACGGGATGAACGTGCAGACGCGCTCCGACAAAGTGGAGCGTTGCCGCAAGACGCTCACCGAACTGCTTCTGTCGGACTACGTCCACGACTCGAGGCGCGAAGAGACGACGGACGACGATCAACTGCTGCAGTTGGCGCGTGACTACGGCATCGACCGGTCATCGATAGCCATTCCGTCGGCTGACGGCCGACCGCAGGACCTTTCGTCCCCGGTCATCGCGGTCGACCATGGCGCCTGCATCCTCTGTGACCGTTGCATTCGCGCCTGCGACGAGATCCAGCACAACGATGTGATCGGCCGGACCGGAAAGGGCTACGCGTCGAGCATCTCCTTCGATCTCAACGCTCCGATGGGCGACAGCACCTGTGTCTCGTGCGGTGAGTGTGCCGCGGTGTGCCCGACTGGTGCGCTGACGAACAAGACGATCACCGTAGATATCAGGCCGCGCCCCGAGCTCAAAGCGGTGGACTCGGTCTGTCCCTACTGCGGTGTCGGTTGTGCAACCACCTACTACGTGGACGAACGGAAGAACACGGTCGTCTTTGCAGAGGGCCGTGAGAGCCCGGCCAGCGACGCACGCCTCTGCGTGAAGGGCCGCTACGGCTTCGACTACGCGAAGCACCCGCAGCGACTGACCGTCCCGCTGATCCGCAAGAGAAGATTCTATCCCAAGGGTCCACTCTCCGGCGACGTCAAGGGCGAGCCGCGCAAGAAGAAACCCGGCGGCTTGGTCAACTACGACGAGGTGATGCCGGCTTTCCGCGAAGCGACCTGGGAGGAGGCGCTCGACCTGGTGGCAACGCGCCTAAGAGCGATTAAGGACTCGCACGGGCCCGCGGCCCTCGCCGGTTTCGGCTCGGCGAAGTGCAGCAACGAGGAAGCCTACCTGTTCCAGAAGCTCGTGCGCGCCGCCTTCGGCACCAACAACATCGACCACTGCACGCGACTCTGTCACGCTTCATCGGTAGCCGCACTGCTGGAGACCATCGGGTCCGGCGCCGTCACGAATGTCTTCAGCGACGTGCACAACGCCGAGGTCGCTCTGGTCACCGGTAGCAACACTACGGCCAACCACCCGGTGGCGGCGACGTTCATCAAGGACGCCGCGCGGAACGGCACGACGCTGATCGTCGTCGATTCCCGCGAGACGGCGATCGCCCGGCACGCGCACTATTTCCTGCATATCAAGCCGGGGTCCGATGTCGCCCTCTACAACGCGATGATGCACGTGATGATCGCGGAAGGCCTCATGGACAGCGACTATATCCGCGACTACACGGAAGGTTTCGAGAGGCTACGAACGCTCGTGCAGATGTACACCCCGGAGATGGCGGAAGACACCTGCGGCATCCCGGCCGATCGCATTCGTGAGGTAGCGCGCGTGTTCGGCGGCGCCGCCTCGGCCATCATCTTCTGGGGCATGGGGATCGCCCAGCACTCCCACGGCACCGACAACGCCCGCTGCCTGATCTCGCTGGCACTACTCACCGGCAACATCGGGCGCCCGGGGACGGGCCTGCACCCGCTGCGCGGCCAGAACAACGTGCAGGGCGCCTCCGATGCCGGGCTCATACCGATGGTCTACCCGGACTACCAGAAAGTTTCCGACCCCGCCGTGCAGAAGAAATTCGAGGCCGCCTGGGGCGTGCCGCTCGACCCCGAGCCCGGCCTTACCGTTGTCGAGATCACCGGCGCGGCGCTCGCCGGCGACATCAGGGGCATGTACATGATGGGTGAGAACCCCTTCCTCTCCGATCCCAACGGCAACAAAGTCCGCAAGGCGCTCGCCAACCTCGAGTTCCTCTGCGTGCAGGACATCTTTCTTACGGAGACCGCCGAGTTCGCCGATGTCATCCTGCCGGCGACATCGTTCTTCGAGAAGGACGGCACTTACACCAATTCGGACCGCCGCGTTCAGGTCGGCCAAAAGACGCTCGAGTCACCCGGTCAAGCGCGCCTCGATTGGGAGTTGGTGTGCGAGATCGCCACGCGTATGGGATACGCGATGAGGTACGACAGCGCCGAGGAGATTTTCGCCGAGTTTACCTCACTAGCACCCAGTTATGCCGGGCTCGACTACGACAACCTGCGTCCGCTGGGCAAGTTGTGGCCGTGTCCCGACCCCGCCGCCGGAGATGGAGTGCAGCTGTTGTTCGGCGACGGCTTCCCGACGCCCAGCGGTCGCGGGAAGTTCGTGCCCGTCGAGTATCAGCCGGCGGCCGAGCTGCCGGACGAGGACTACCCGTTCGTCCTGAACACGGGCCGCCTGCTACAGCACTGGCACACCGGGACGATGACGCGCCGTTCCAAGGCGCTGGATGCGATCGAACCGGAAGCGATCTGTCAGATGAACCCGGCCGATCTAGCCGAGCTGGGCGTTGAAGCAGATGACTACGTCACCTTGAGCACGCGGAGAGGGACGATCACCTTGAAGGCGCGGGCAACACCGGGAGTGGCACGCGGGAACGTGTTCGTGCCGTTCCACTATCGAGAGGCGCCCGCCAACAGACTGACGAACGACGTTCTCGACCCATACGGGAAGATCCCGGAATTCAAGTTCTGCGCGGTCAAGGTCGAGAAGGCGCAGGCGCCAACCGCTCAGTAACGAAACACAGCGGCAGCCGGGCTCGTCGAGTCCGGGACCTGGTCCGGGCTGACGGCGTAGACCTCTCCCGCATGCACCAACGTCTGCACCGCTGCCAGGTCGAGGAGATCCTGGTCGCCCGGCTCATGCCGCTCGTGCACCACCACGTTGCCGGCATCTTCCTCGACGGCACCCCAACGCTGGATGCCGACAGCGACGAACAGCGAGTCCACACGCCCCTGATAGGCCGAAGGAATGATTCGGCTCAAGTCGCCGGTCGCCTTCCCCGTGCCAGCCAGTTCCCGATACTTGGCCGCCGCCCGTTCCTGTGTCCGTGTGAAGTGTGGCTCCACGATGGCCCAAGCTTTCTCGTGAAGCTCGCCGGCCGTGAGGCCGTCGGGGTTACCGACGATCCCTTCTTCCACCAGCTGCGCACAGCTGTTCGCCTCTCGGTAGATCGGGAGCAGGTAGTCCACCCCGGCCAGCACCAGCGGGATCCGCTCCGCGCACACGAGATCCTGTAGCCCCCTGTCGATCTGCTTGAAGTAGCGAAGCAGGTCTTTCTTGTGCTCCGACTCATCACCCGCCGAGCCGTGCCCATGGAAGATCGCCGAGCCGCCGCGCATAGCCGTGTGGAATTGTAGCTGCCTCTCACGCTCCTCTCCCCCGAGCGCTTCCGCGAGACTCGTTGGTACGTCCTCCAGATTCACCTCGCCGACCCTGTGGCGCGTGCCTTGAAGCAGGCGCACCTGCTTCTGACTCAACGCGAGAACATAGAAACGCCCATCGCCACTCAGCAGTGGCATGAGCGGCTTGACGTGGAAACGATCGGTGACCACCACCAGCTCGGAAAAGTCGCACGGCAGGCGATAGCTGTGAAACGCTCCCGGCGCTGCGAAGACCGCCAGCCCGTCGCTCTGATGCTGCCAGAAACCACGGTCACCCAGCATCCGCTGCGCCGGCCCCAGGAGGTCGCGCGCCTCGGAACTGCGCAGCCCATTGCGCTGAAGGCGCTCCTCGGCCTGCTTCAGCAGGTTCTTGAGGCGAATGGGGTCCTGCTGCGTCTCGGGGCCTACCCGGTGGGTCGGCAAATAGAGCGACACGCAGTAACTGCCGCGTTCCCCGATCAGTGTCCTGAGCTGGTCTCTATCAAGGAGATCCATTCTGGCTACCTCTACACGGCACCGACCACCTCTTTGGAGACAAAGGCGTAACCGACTGGCGGCCCTTGTTGGGTGGCGAGCATTAACCGGCCATCAGAAGAGACGTCAGGTTGTAGGGGGCCTTACTAGTCGCGACCCGCACCTGACGTCACGTGTCTCGGCATCTATTTTTAAGATACAGCCCTCGGCGTTGCACGCCACATGAGCGCTCGAGCCATACCCGGAAGCCGGTTGAATCCTGGGGCAGGACAGCGCCGTAGTGGTTGATAGAAGCGGGCAGGAAGCCACCTCCGTTACGGACCGGAGCCGATGTTCATGATCGAGCTGATCCTCGCCGGCGGCGCAGCCTACGGCGGTTACAAATACACCAAGAAGTTCGTGGTCAAGAAGTTACGCTTCGTGCCGAAGGCCAGGCGCGGAGCCGCGCCCTGGCTGGCCGGGGCCGGGGCGCTGATCCTCGCGGCGCCGCTCGCGGCGGCATTGCCGCTGATCACGGCGTTTACCGCCGCCGCCTTCGGCGCCGGGGTAGCCGGTGGTATGCACTCCGGCAACAAAGAGGTAGAGCAAACCAACATCTGGGGCGACCGCAGATAGCCTTCGGTTAGCTCCCGGGCACTCACGACTGCGCCGCGCGAGCGGCGCGGTTAGTTTCTTACCATGGCGGCACCCCGGCGCCCAGCGCCAGTCGCAGTACTACTGGTGCTCGCCTTTCGACTCACCTCGGCAGGCGCGCTGGCGACCACCGAGGAAGGCGGAGAGGTGTTGCGCATCTACCGAGCCGACCCACCCTGAATCCAGCGCTGTCCCAGGGCAAACGCACCCGCAACCAGCACCATCAACAGCACACCGTAGGCCGCGGCGGCGCCGAGATCGAAATCGCGGAGCTGCGCCAGGATCTCGATCGAGATGGGTCGCGTGCGGTACGTGTACAAGACGATGGATGCCACGAACTCGCCCAATCCGGTCACGAAAGCCAGGGACGCACCTGCAGCGATTGCCGGTAGCAGGCCCGGGAGCGTCACCCGTCGAAGCGTGCGCCAGCGGCCGGCGCCCAGCGAGGCGGCTGCTTCCTCGAGGCTGGGGTCGAGCTGGCGGTACCCGGCCAACGCCGCCCGTCCGGCCAGCGGCAGCACTCGGAGCGTATAGGCGAGCACCAGGATCGCGGCGGTGCCTACGAGCACGAAGCGTCCGGCCCAGGGCCGGTTGACGCTGAAGGTCGTCGCCAGTGCTATGGCGAGTACCGTCCCGGGCAGCGCCCAGGGGAGTGCGAGCATCGCTTCCAGGGCTCGGCGGCCCCGTACACGCCAGCGGACGACCAGCTGGCCGACGGCTAGCGCGACCGCGACGGCGATCAGTGTGGCGGTTCCGGCCATGAGGAGCGAATTGATGATCGGCCGGAGGGTTCGGGCCTCGGCAAAGAGCTGGGCGTAGTTCTCGAGCGAGTAGCTCGGCGGCAGCGTTTGCGTCGTCCAGCTGCCGTCGGGCACCAAGGAGATCAGCACGAGCGTCAGGTGTGGCAAGACCAGCAGCAGCACGCCCAGTCCTGCCACGGCCGGCACACCGAGCGTCGCCCAGCGGGACCTCACCGGTACGCGCAGCGGCGCCGTTCCCTTCCCCGGCGACACGTACTCGCGACCGCCCTCCCAGCGGGCGAGCGGCCAGAGCACCAGCAGCGAGGCCGCGGCCAGCATCACCGTCTCCACCATCGCTAGCCCCAGCTCGCCCTGCAGCTTGCTACTGAAGATCTGGGTCGTCATCACGCGGAAGCCGCCGCCCAACACGTAGGGTGCGCTGAACGAGGCCATCGAGGTCATGAAGGTCAGCAGCGCTGCCCCGGCCAGCGTCGGTGTCAGCAATGGCAAAGTCACGCGCGTGAGCGTGCGGAATCGGCCGGCGCCGAGCGATGCGGAGGCCTCGATCATAGCGGGATCGAGCCGCGCGAGGCCGGCCAGCGTGAAGAGATAGAAATAGACGTACATCGAGTAGGCGTGCACGGCGAGGATCGCTGCCGCACCGCGCAGTCGCCAGGGCGGCGACTCGAGACCCAGGAGGTCCTGCACCAACCGCGTCGCGATGCCGCTCTCTCCATAGAGGAAGAGAATCGCGATGACTCCGACCAGCGGTGGCAAGAGTACCGGCATGGCGGCGAGCGCGCCGAGCACACGACGTCCGGGGAACTCGTAGCGGGCGAACAGTATGGCGAGCGGCACGCCGATGGTGGCCGAGAAAACTGCGGTCAGCGCCGATATCCAGACGCTGGACCACAGCGCCCTGAGCTCGGATGCCGTGTTGAAGAAAGTGCGATAATGCTCGAGCGTGTAGCCCGCGTCGCCGCGCAGGCTGCCGGCCAACACCACGAGGTTGGGGTAGACGACAGCCCAGAAGAGGAGGACGAAGATCGCAACGACGAGGATGCGGTCTCGCAGCGCGAGCCTGGCACCGCGCGAACCTTCCCGAACACTCACCCGGCCGTCTGCTCCTCCCCACCTGCGAACGCGAAGAGACCCGCCGGCGCGGCCGCAGGGCGCAGGTGGACGGTATCGCCACTGCCGGCCGGCTCGACCCCGGTCTGAACCTCCAACTCGCCACCCTCCACGGCCACGGTGTAGACGTAGACGGAGCCCGCAAACCGTCGCTCGCTCACCGTGCCGGACAGGGCACCAGCGCTGCCCGGCGGCACGAAGCTCAACGCCTCCGGGCGGGCGAGCAAACGGACCGCGTTTCCAGGCTGCAGCGACGCGGCGCCGGCAGGCGCGAACACTTCCCACACAGCGCCGCCTGCCAAGCGGACCCGCACCCTGTCCTCCGATACCAGACCCTCGGCCACCCCGGTCACGGCACCGGCACGGCCGAGGAAGGTCGCGACGAATTCGCTGGCCGGTTGGCTGTAGAGCTCCTCGGCCGGGCCCAGCTGCTCGAGTCGTCCATCTCGCATCACAGCGATCCGATCGCTCAAGTCAAACGCCTCTTCCTGGTCGTGGGTCACGTAAACGGTCGTGATGCCGATCTCCTTCACCAAAGCACGCAACTCGCGCCGCGTTTGCTCGCGCAGCGCCGCGTCGAGATTCGAGAGCGGTTCGTCCAGCAGCAGCACCTGCGGCTGTGGTGCGAGGGCCCGTGCCAGCGCCACCCGCTGCTGCTGGCCGCCCGACAGCGAGCCGATCGACCGGTTGCCGGTGCCCGGCAGGCGTACGAGCGCGAGCGCGGCCGCGACACGCCTCTCGAGCTCGACGCGGCCGAGCCCGGCCGTTTCCAGGCCGAACGCCACGTTCGCCGCGACGCTCATGTGGGGGAACAGGGCATAGTGCTGGAAGACCATCCCGAAGCCACGCCTTTGCGGCGGGAGGCCGGTCACGTCACGCGCGCCTAGCACGACGCGACCCGCATCGGGCGCCTCGAAGCCGGCGATCATGCGCAGTGTCGTGGTCTTGCCGCAGCCGCTGGGTCCCAGCAGTGTCAGGATCTCATGCTCGCCGACGCCGAGCGAAAGCTCGTGCACGGCGGGTGTGCCCGCGAAGACGCGGGTCAATCGATCGAGCTGCAAGAACGCCTGCATCAGTTGGCGCCGCGAATATGCGCGTCCCAGTACCTCATCCACTCACCGCCGCGCGCTTCCAGTAGGTCCCAGTCGAGATCCATCGGCTCGAGCTCGTCTGTCACCCGAACGAGCCAGTCCGGTAGGGAATCGGTCGGTATATCGGTGCGGGTCAGGTTACGATAGGAGCGCCGCGCCGCCAGCAGCTGACCTTCCAGCGAGCCGACGAACTCGATGAAGGCGTGGGCGAGCGCGGGGTTCTTGGCACCGGCCACCACGGCTATCGCATCGATCAATACCGGCGTGCCGCTAGCCGGCAACACGTAGTCCAACGGAAAGTCCTGGGCCTGGACGCGCAGCACATCGGGGAGGTTCCACAGCGTGATGAGCCCTTCCTGCCGAGCGAGTTTCTGATAGAGAATCGTCGGGTTGAGCACGTACTCCTTCGTCTGAGCATCGAGCCTGCGCAGCCACTCGTAGCCGGCTGCCGTGTCGCCGGTCGCCTCCAGGCCTCGGAACATGACCATACCGAAGATCGTGCGCATCGTGCCGCTCGCGATCGGATCGCGGATGAGCAATTGACCCTTCCAGCGCGGGTCGAGGACGTCGTCCCAATCCTCAGGCGCGCTATCCTTCGGTAGCGCTTCGCTGTTGAACGTGATCACGGCGGGCGTCAGGTAGACTCCGAAATAGTAATCGCCAGCACCGCGCGCCTCAGGGGCCACCGCATCCGCCCAGCCGGGACGATAGGGTTCCAGCAGCCCCTCGGCGGCGGCACGCGCGAACAGGACCTCCGGGCCGCCGTACCAGACGTCCGCTTGCGGATTCGCCCGTTCCGAACGGATCCGGTCGAGAACCTCCTGTGAGCCCATGTCGACCCACTGGACATCCACGCCCGGGTGCGCCGCTTCGAACGCGTCCTTGATGACATCCAGCTGGTCGCGGCCGTGTGGCGAGTAGACGGTCAGCACGTTACCCGGCTCGCCGCAGGCGGCGAGCGCGAGGGTCGCGATGAGCAGAGTCACTTCGCGTGCGAGACGGCTCATGGCGCGAAGCCGAGGAGATTGGCCAGCAGGCGATAAGCGCCCGGAACGCCGGCCGGCAGTTGTCTGAACAGGGCGAGACCGGTGTACACGTACATTCCGTCACCGAAACGCGCGACGAGCAGAGCGCCCCGCTTCGGTTCCTCCCCCGGGTCGGCGCTCTCCAGCAACGGCAGGTAGCGGTCATCCCACTGGAAGGGGAAGTAGAGGCCGCGCTCCTGGACCCAGCCCTCGAAATCCGCGGCCCCGATCCGATTCGGGCGGTTGAACAGCTGGTGGTCCGGCGCCAGGATCGTCACCGGCGCCGCCTCATCGCTCACCCGATCGTGTGGACGGCGGGCACTCAACGGGTAGGGCGCGTAAGCGCCGTTGAAGTACGCATACTGCTGGTATTGTGAGATCAGCGTGCCGCCGGCGCGCACCCAGTCGAGGAGTCGCCCGTTGTTGGCTACCAGGGCCGTGTTTGTTTCATACGCACGTATCCCCAGAACGATCGCGTCGTACTTCGATAGATCCCCCGCCGCGACCGCCGCGCCGTCCAGTACATCGACCTCGACGCCCAGCGCCGCGATGGCCTCGGCAACGGCATCGCCCGCGCCTGGCACATAACCGACGCGCAGACCTCCTTCCACCACGAGGTCGAACGCCTCGACACGCGCCAACGCGTCGTCGAAGAACAGCGCGCGTCGCACGTGCGGATAGTCGACGAGCGAGTAGCCTTGGCGCCAGCCTTGTCCGTCAGGCGTTACCGCCACAGCCGCGATCACATAGCTGGCAGCCTCCAGACCGGGAGGGGGCGTCACGGTGAAATCGACCGTCGCTGCCGAGCCAGCCGCCTCGAGTACGAACGCGGCCTCACTGGGCGTGGCGCTCCAACCGGCAGGCAGCTCTAGATGCAGGAGGCCGCTCACCCCTTCCGCGGCTTCGCCGCGCAGGTTTACACGGAAACTCATTCCGCCAGCCCGTCCGAGCGGCCAGACCGTCGTCTTCGGCTCCACGGCGAGGCCGACGGCAGGAACCACGAAGACGGGCTTGCGGACCTCGCCGCGCGCCTGGTCGGCGAAGCGATGGACCACCTCGATCTCGCGCAGCACGGCCTGGCCTGCGATACCGATCTCGACCTCCGCCTTCGCCACTGGTTCGCCCAGAGGCGCGCCCCTTTCACCCGTACCGGCCGGCCAGGCGTACATGGCTCCGTCGCTGCCTCCACGCAGGTACTCGGGGATCGAATACTCGGCGCCTTCCGGGATCGCCACGCGGAATCGTCGCCGCGTCAGGGTCGCCGGCGGCAGCGCCCCGGCGGTAGCGTCCTGAGTCACCCCCGGCGTTGCCAACGTCACACGGCGAACCTCGACCGCGCGGGCACCGCCGTTCCATATCTGCACCTCGATCTCGACCTCTTCGCCGGGAACCACCAGATCATCATCGGCGAAGGCTTCGACGACGACTCCAGCCGCAGCGGCCAACGCCGACTCCAGCCGCTGCTCTTCGGCCGCCAGCACGAAGCGCAACTCGTCCGCCGACGCGCCGATCTGCTCGGCTCGTGCCCGCGCACGGCGCAACCGCTCGAGCGCGGCGGCGAGTTCCGCAACGACGATCTCCGTTTGCCAACCACCCAGGGCAGCGCGTGCCCGCTCGAGCCGCTCGACGTAGGCTGCGACCGCCCGGGCTACCGCATCGCGCTCGGCCCCGGCGTCGAGCTCGCCGAGCATGCCGGCGAACGTCGTGTCGATGCCATCGAACAGAGACGTTTCGCCGGTGCTATCGCCCGGCGTCGCCCGGTTCTCGAGCAGCTGCAGCGAGGTCGTCTGGGGACCGAGCGCCTCGACCCGGCCCATGTCCTGGGAGCGATGGCGACTACGACTCGCCATGGCGATCTGGTGATAGGAGCGGCCGTAGACTGGGTCGAGTGCGCCCGTCTCGATCTCGATCGTCGAAGCATCTCGATCGAAGCGCGTCGAGCGGTACAGCTTGAGAGGCGTCCAGGCACGCATGCCCTGGGCGAGCTGTTCGGGAAACCGCCGTGTGTCACCGGCGGCGCTGAACGCCTCGCGCGCCAGTGCGCCCGCCGCCTGGTGATGGCCGTGCCCATCACGCGGTGTGCCGGAGAAGATCGATACGATGACCTGCGGACGGAACTGGCGAACGACGGCCACGACATCGGCGAGCAGCGAATCCCGCGGCCAGAAACGAAAGGTTTCCTCGGCCGTCTTCGAATAGCCGAAGTCGTAGGCGCGGGTGAAGTACTGGCGGGCACCATCGAGCTCGCGGGCGGCCAGCAGCTCTCCCGTCCTCAGCAAGCCGAGGCCCACACCGAGTTCAGGCCCGATCAGGTTCTGGCCGCCTTCACCGCGGTTCAGCGCGAGGTAGGCCGCATCCGCTCCCTGGCCCCGCACCAACCAAGTGAGGAGCGCAGTGTCCTCGTCATCGGGGTGTGCTCCGATGATGAGGACTCGCTTGACACCCCCAAGGCCGCGAACGGCGCTGGCTACGCCGACGATGCCGCGCTCGGGATCGACCACGCCCTGACCGGCGGCGCTCCCGAAGAGGCCGAGGAGCGCGGCCAGCACCAAGGCCGTCCGCCGAGCAGAGAGTATAGCGCGCGGCCATGGACCGGACCCCGGGCGTCTCTGTGTTGCCGATGCCATGGTGCGTGAAACTATCCGGGGCCAGCCAGGCAGGCCAGAACACCATACTTGTCCCGACCCGGGGTCGGACCTAGCATCCCGCACGGAACCATCGAGCCTCGTTTCCCATCGCCAACGCCAGATGAACCGATCCGAGCAAGCCGGTAACGCCTCGCGCCCATTGGCCGTGCCGGTGATCCTGGTGCTCATCTCTGCCACCCATCTGGCATACGTGCCCCTCGCCGAACTGCAGACGATGCCGGTACTGCCACCGGCGTTCGCGTTGTCCGTGGCACTCGGCTGCGGCTACGCGCTGAGCGCCTGGCGCGCACGGCGCGGCAACGGCTTCCGAACCGTCATCAGCCTGGTGATCGGCGAGAATCTGGGAGTTCTGGCCGCCGGCCTGGTCCTCGGATCTCCCTGGGAAACGATGCTGCGCCCCGGTACCCCGCTGATCCTCGGTCTGCAGCTGGCGCTCACCTTAGCCGAGATCTGGCGGCGGCAGGAGTCCGGTCAGCCGATCGTCGCCCCAGCGCGGCTGGCCTGGTTCGTCCTCGCCAGCGCCCTGGCTCTTGCAGCGCTGATCGCCGTGAAGCCGAGCGGGCTGTGGGCCCCGTAACTGGCCACGGTTTTCGCTGAATATTAGCTTGTGAGCGTGTCGGGGCTTCTCTCGAGCAGGCTGCTTCTGTGCAGGGGGGTGGAATGCTGGGAACGTTGGTATTCGTGCAGAGCTCGTCGGGCGGCCTGGCCCTCATGGGATACCTCCTGCTCGGTCTCGCGATCGTCGTGATCGGCGGCGCCATCCTGTGGGCCCTTTTTCGGAGATCGACCGTCACACGCCGCGATCCGGAGGCCGAGCGAATCGACAGCGTCAAGGACCAGATTATCTGGCGGGCGTTAGCCCAAGGGAACAGAATCACGGCAGCTGAGGTGGCGGCCCATTCCGGGATGTCGGAATCGGACGCGGAGCTGGCGTTGATGTCCCTGGTGTCAGAGGGTCGCGCCAGCGCGGAGGCCGGGGAGTCCGGCGAAGTCGTCTACTGCCTGGAGCCGCCGATGGCGAGTTCGAGCGACCCATGACGGGGATGACGACCGATCTTTGAGGTCTTAGCAGAACTTCGCGCGCTGAGCAGTCGGTGAGGTGGACTGGACGGCCGACTTCGACCACATTTAGTTAGCTGCCCTGCAACCCCCGCCGTGACCCTGCCGCCGGTATGAGTGTGCTGCAGAGCGAAGGAGACGTGGGCGGATGATGTCCGACCCCTCCACGGTCGACCGGACCGCGGTGGACGAATTGACCGGAAAGCCGGTTCTCGTGATCGACGAGAACCGGGCGTGGCACGAGACCAACCTGTTGCATCGGCAGCTGGCTGCGAAGGTCAAGAGCTACGTCCGTTACGCACGCAGTCCCGACTTCCAAGCCAGTCACGGCCAACCGGCCGAGGGAACGATCGTTCGGCTCCTCACGCTCCAGCCGCCGGGTCCCACTTCGCTGGCCTTCCTCGCACGAGTCTCGTACGAGCTGAGCAAGCACGGTCTCATCTTCGAGTACCAGCTGGGGGACGACGGGACACCGATCGAGGTGGTACCCAACGCCAACGCCGTCCAACCACCGCAAGCTCCCGTGACACCTGCCGCGCCTGCACCTCCGGTGACGCCCCCGTCACCGCCGCCAGCGGCGCCACCGCCGGAACCCGTCAGACCGGCCGCCCCCGAGCCACCGGAGGCGGAGCCCTGGGCCACACCCGAACTTAGCGAGCCGCCACCGGCGCTCGAGCCGCTTGAACTCGAAGATTCGTGGGCCACGCCCGAATTACCCGAGCCGCCGGAAGCGGTCGAAGCCGCGGGCCTCGAATTCGAGCCGCTGGTGCCTGGCGAGCCAGCCGACTGGGAGCCGTCGGCTGTGGAAGGGGCGAGCGAGCTCGAGCAGTGGATCGAGAGCAGCCCGGACGTCGAGTTTACAGGCGCTACGGATCCAACAGCGCCGGAAGTAGCGGCAGGCGCAGGCGGCCGGGAGGCGACCCGCCCGCCGTTTTTCCCAGAGGAGGAATTTGGGCGCGCCCTACCCGAAGTGCAGGAAGTCGCGGTGGGCCTGGACAGCGATGCGGATGAGTCGACCGCGGTCATCGAGACGAGCTCCGGCAAGCGCATCCGTCTCGACACACCGACCGCGCTGGACGACGCGATCGCGGTACCGGTCCCGGCCGAGGCGGGTCCCAGCATACTGCGCGCCGTCGGCGCGGCCATCGTCTCCGCCCTCACCGGCGCGATCATCTGGGGGCTACTCGCGATTCCCGCCGCCACCGGGGCCGGCCCCGTGGCGCTCGCCGTAGCCATCATGGTCGGTTTCAATGTCCGTATTCGGGGCGGCGGCCATACGATACCGTTTCGCATCATAGGCGTACTCGGCACCCTTTTCGGCTCGGCGCTGGGTGCCGTGCTGGCCGCGGTGGCCGTGACCGCGATGCAGACAGGCTCGCGCTTAGCCGGCGCGATCGAAACCATCCAGAGCGTCGACTCGGTTATCGCGGCAATCACGACCCAATTCGGACTCATCGATATCGTCTGGCTCCTCATCGCAGCGTATCTCGCCTTCCGCTTCTCAGCTACGAGTCGCTCGAGCTGAGCACCGGGCGGCTCGTTCGGCCCGCCACCCCGAAAACCTTGCGTCCGTCCCCGAATCGCTTACTTTGTGCTTTGAGCTGATCCCCTCAGCGCCACCGCACAACGCGGTGCGATCCCCCTGTCCCCAGCTGTTCCGATTCTCTCTTACGGTCATAGGTCAGCGCGCGACGACCTATGCAAAGTCAGGCATCCACAGGGAGGTAGTCGTGAGAAAGCGCAACACATTCTGGCTTACGCGGGTGGCCGCGTTGGCGCTGGCGCTGTCGATCGTCACCGCGTGTGATGACGACGCAACGGGGCCCAGCCTCGACGACGTCGACCCACAGGGGACGGCCACCGCGGTCGAGGACGTAATCTCCTCGATCGTCGGCAGCGAGCAGATCCAGAGCTACAACAGCCTGGGTGATTACATCGGGCAAGCGCTCGGAGCCCCGGCACCCGTCCCCTTCCAGTTCGACGAAGGGGCCACGCTGACGCAGGCGCTCGGCACCTTCGCGCGCCGGCTCGCCGCCTGCTCGCTCAAGGAGCCGACCGCGGTACTGGCGGGTCCGATCATTCCCGACCAGCTCTACGCCACGGTCTTCGCCTGGGATGTCGAGCTCGAGCAGTACTATGCCGCGAGCCAGGACGGACCGCTGGACGGCGTTCGATTCTTGCTTTACGCGATCGACCCGATCACCGGGCTCCCCGCCACCGACCCGCTCCAGGAGGTCGGCCACGTCGACTTCCTCGACGAGAGCGTCGAGCTGCAGGGGAACTTCCTGCATGTGATCGTGGAGCCGCTGACCGGCGCTGCCGTTATCGACTACACGGTGGGCTGTGCGTTGGTGACCGGTGGCATCGAGGTCAGTGGTGAGGGCTCGATCGTCGCCGATGGCACGACGATCAACCTCGACATGCTCTTCTCCGTCTCGCAGCTCGGGGCCGTGCAGATCGACTTCAGCCTCGACGTCCCAGCGGAGAACCTGTCGATCAGCTTCGTCGCCACGGCCAGCAGCTTCGAGGCCTTCGACGGCGTCGGCACCTTCACCGGCTCGTTCATCATCTCCCGCAACAACTCGATCCGCTTCACCCTCTCGGTGGTGAATGACGTGCTCAACGGATCGGTGGAGGCATGCGACGCGAGCAACAGGTGCGCGACCGTCGCGGTCATCACCGACGCTGACATGTCCGAACCCCCCGATCCAGAAATAACCGACTCGGCGGGCAACCCGCTCAACCAGGACGCCGTATTAGCTCTCTTGGTTCTCTTCGACTCCGCTGGCCAGTTCGTCGAGCACCTATTCCCGATGATCGCCCCGGCGTTCGATATCTGCTTCCCC
>JBDHKD010000144.1:0-3439 GCA_039586575.1 Gemmatimonadota bacterium
ATCCGGAAGCTGCGCTGAGCCTGATGCCATCGCGAATCCTGCGTCACGTCGATGCCCGCTTCGTCGTCCTCTCTCACACTCACGAACCGATATCCGAGCCGCTCGGCAAAGGCCGTTACTACTTCAATACCGGGACCTGGTTGGCGACCGGCAAGCCCGGGCTGCTGCGCTCGTTCACCCACGTTATCATTCATCACGGACCACGGGGGCCGCGGGCCTCTCTGCGCCAGTGGCGTGATGGAGCGAGCCGCGAGTTCACACCGGGCTGGATTCCCACAGGCGCGGACGCCGAGCTCGCTGAAGCAGAAACAGAAGCCGCGGAAGTCCAAGCGGCCTAGCCCGGATCATTCACGAGGGTGCACCGCGCGCTCCGCGCGCGGTGCGGGAGTGAGACGTGCGACAGGGTTCGTGGTTGGAGCGCTTGGGGGCGGGGCGGCGCCGAGTGCGGACAGAGTTCCGCCGTGCGGCGGGTTGCCGGTGAGCGGTCGGTCTGGCTGTCAGAGATCTCAGCGACTAGGTTCTACGTGACGGCGCAGGTTAGCTTTCGGGCAACGGCGGCGAAGATGTGAGCGAGTGGGAAGGTGCGTGGGAGCTGAACCAGGACGCGGCGAACGGACGAGGTGACGCGTGCGGCAACCTTGAGCAGCCTCAACCGAATCGTGTCCATCTGCGCGACGCCAAGGCAAACGCGGTCGGTGGACACGAACTCGGGATCGGGTGCGACCCCTGCGAGTGTGTCGCGCAGCGCCAGCATCAACCGGTAGGCCACAGCGTGCAGGAACAGCCGGAACGCATTGGCGATGAAGCGGTGGCACGAGAGGCGGTCCGCGCCGATGGCGTTCTTTAGGTCCTTGATGAAGTTCTCTGCCTGCCCGCGTGGGCAGTAGGCGAAGTCGTAGATCATTTCCGGCGGGAATCCATCCAGCGTAGTCACGACGAAGCGCGGATTCTCCCCGCGGCGGCTGTGCTCGACCTTGGCCACGACATGCCGCTGCAGGGGCCATGTCTTGGCGGCGTACGATAGCCAGGCGAAGCGACGAACAAATCGACTGGTGTCGGCGAACCGCTGTTCGGCCACCGAGCGCAACGGCTCGGCCAGCTTCAGCACACGCGCGTTCTTCGCGAGTCCGAGAACGTAGTCGACGTCGCCGAGCTCGACGTCGAGTTGTTCGAGTCGCAGCATGAGCTTGGGCATCGCGAACGCCGAGTCGCCGCGTACCACCATGGCCGCGTTGGGACAGCGCATTCGGATCTTGCGAATCAGTCGCGTGAGCATGCCCGTGGCGCCCTTGGCCGCGTGCACGCGCCCGGGCCGAAGCAGACCCGTGATCAGTTGCCCGCTGTGTGCGTCGAAGACCAATAGCGGGTGGTACATGTGCTGATCGTAGAAGCCGTGGAAGAACGACAGTTGCTGGTGGCCGTGCGTTGGGTCGTCCGTCGAGTCAATGTCGAGCACGACCAGCGTCGTGATCGGGTCGAGCCCGTCGACGTACTGCTGCTCATACTTCCGCCACAGCCGGTTGAGCTCGCGGCCCGTCGTCGCATTTTCAAACCGCGACAACGTCGGCTGCGACGACAGCACACCGCCCTCGGCACCGCATGCCAGACGGAGCGCCGGATCGGTCCGAAGCCAGTCCCCGTCGTTGCAGTCCTCGTAGCCCAGCGCGATCTGATAGACACGCTGCCTCATCTGCTCCAGACGACTGTGCTCGACGCGCCCAGGATCTCGGTCGTCCTCGAACAGCGAGGCGAAGCTCGCCGTCAGCCCCAGCTTCTCGTCGAGCTGTCGCAGTAGCACGGCGCCTCCGTCGGACGACATGTCCGGTGCGTCGCACGCGATCTGGACGCGGCGGCTCTTGAGCTTCCACTCGATTCGCGGGATCGAACTGGTAGTCGGTATCTCGGTGTGCATGCACATGCCCTCGAAACCAGCACGACGGCACCGAAATTCCCACTGGCGCCGCTTTCGAGCAAAGATTTCAGCGCAAACGCTGCGGCTTGGTCGATCGACTTGCGTCCACGAGCGCGAGCGCGAAGAGCTCGGCGCGAGCACGAAGGGCTCGGCGCGAGCACGAAGAGCTCGGCGCGTACGAGCTTTACGTGAAGCGTTGGATCAGACGGGTCAGTATCATGCCCCGCGGGAGAGCAGAACACCCGGCTGACGCAAGAAGAGCTGTCGCCGGACGGTGCCGACAAGGGCGTCGCTGGGCTGTCTTGCGCGGAGCCGTGTGACATGTCGCGTGCCGATCGCAAGCAGCTCGCTCACCGCTGATGCCTGCACGGCGTCACCCGCAACGTGGACCGCCGCGTGCCGCGCGGCGGCCGACACGTGGCATCGTGGGCTCAGGCGGGACAGCCCGACGGCTGCGGCGGCAGCGTCGGCGAGGAGAGCGAAGTCGACGAGCCTGCCATCGAGGTCTTCGACGCCGAAGTGGCGAAGCAGCCGACCGCGCGTGATCAGCGCGCGGACCTGCTGGGCCGTGTAAACGCCGGTGGTGCGCAGGCCCAAAAGGTCGGGCAGGTTGCTCGCGTCGTGAAAAGGGTCGACGAATGCGCCGTGGTGGTTCTGCTGCTCGAGGATATAGTCGAACAAGTGGTCGAGGTGGCGCTGGTCTGCGATGTCCTTGTACTGGGCGGGCGCAAAGCCCCCTTCGACGGGGAGGACCTGGGTCAGGGCGCTTTGCACCCGACGAGCGAACCTGCCGGCGTCGGTCCGCGAGCAATCGGCGCCAGCGTGACCGTGGGTGTCGACCTGGCGGAAGACGAACAACCCGAACTCTTTTCCGTGGGCGAGCACCACACGAGCAAACGCTCGCCGCTGGGCTGGGGACCTGGCGATCACGCGGTCATCTTTCGCGCGAAACATGATGTGCTGTCCGATGGCACTCATGTCTGGGTTATCGGCAGCCGGTCGGGCAGTGTTGCGTAGTCTTTGAAAAAGGGGGCAGCTCTACGGCCGGTTCAACGGCTCCTGGAGGGGGACCTTTTCAAAAGGGGGCGGCTCTACGGCCGGTTCAACGGCTCCTGGAGGGGGACCTTTTCAAAAGGGGGCGGCTCTACGGCCGGTTCGACGGCTCCTGGAGGGGGACCTTTTCAAAAGGGGGCGGCTCTACGGCCGGTTCGACGACTTTTGGAGGAGGACTCGCCGGGGCACGTCCCACATCACCATGGACTCGTGGACCGCAGGTCGTCGGTCGTGCGCCGCGTGCATTTGACGCCGTCTGCGGCGGCTTCTCCGACCCCATCAGCCGCTCCACCGCAGTGGCACACTCTGTCAGCCCGCACGTCGCGGCCGTGCCCGCCGACAAGGTCAGCAATTCCGCGCTTTTCGCACGGCCATAGCGATCTCGCTCGCGCGTCTCATGAATGATCCAAGCTAGGATCATCATCTGCGTTGACCGATCACGGTACGTCATTGGTTATGGGCTGACCACGGTGA
>JBDHKD010000018.1:0-46627 GCA_039586575.1 Gemmatimonadota bacterium
AGGCCCATCGCATCATCCGGCTCTCCGGCGGCCGCATCGTATCCGACGAGCCGGTGGCGGCGCCGTGAGCCTGCGCTTCACCCTGGCGATGGCGCGACGCGAGAGCCGCAGCACGCGGCGCCGCCTCGTCATCTATGTCGTTGCCATCACCCTGGGCGTCGCCGCCCTGGTCGCCATCAATTCTTTCAGGGCCAACGTCGCCACCGCCTTGCGCGGGCAAACCCGGGCTCTCCTGGGCGCCGACCTCATCCTGAGCAGTCGCTGGGAGTTGACGTCGGATGTAAAGGCGGTGATCGACTCCTTGCGCACGGTAGGCGCCGAAATCTCACGCGGTACCTCGTTCTCGTCTATGGGACTCGCGCCGCGGACGGGCTTGACCCGGCTGCTCCAGGTGCGAGCCGTGTCGGGCGACTACCCCTTCTACGGCGCCATTGAGACCGAGCCGCCCGGCCTCTGGGACACCTTCCGCGACGGCCGCAACGCACTGGTCGACCCCGCGGTCCTCGTACAACTCGACGCCCGGCTCGGCGACACACTGGCCATCGGCGCGTCACGTTTCCTGATCGCCGGAACCATCACTCACGTGCCCGGCGATATCGGCCTCGAGTCGGCCTTCGCCCCACGAGCCTACATCCCGCCCCAGTATCTGGATGAGACCGGGCTGCTCCAATTCGGCAGCATCTCCTGGCACGGCACTTTCGCCAAGCTCGACGATCCCGACGGCATCGAGCTGCTCGTCGAGGCGAAGGACTCATTGTTCGAGGCGAACCGTGTCTGGACGACCACCGTGCCGGAGTACGAGGAGGATCTCACCACCGGCCTCGACCGGCTGGGCAGCTTCCTCGGACTCGTCGGCCTCGTGGCGCTCCTGCTCGGCGGCGTCGGCGTGGCAAGCGGCGTTCACGTGTTCGTCAGCGAGAAGCTCGATACGGCCGCCGTGCTCCGCTGCCTCGGCGCCCGGCAGCGCCAGGCGTTCACCATCTACCTCTTGCAAGCTGTCCTCATCGGTATGACGGGCGCGACCCTCGGTGTCGCCCTCGGCCTCATCGTCCAGGCCGTCATCCCGCAGGTACTGCAGGACTTCCTCCCGCTCGACGTCCCCTTCCGTTTCGAGTGGACGGCGATCCTCGCAGGTCTCGGCATCGGTCTCTGGGTGTCTTTGATCTTCGCCCTGTTGCCGCTCCTCCGCATCAAGGACGTGGCACCGCTGCGCGCCCTGCGACGCGACTTCGAGAAAGCTGGCCGGCGCCGCGATCCGTGGCGGCTGGCCACCTATGCCGCCCTGCTCGCCAGCTTGCTCGGCCTCACCGTCTGGCAAGCTCCCGAGGCGGCCGTCGGCTTCGCCTTCGCAGGCGCCGCCGTCGTCTCGGCCGCCGTCCTCGGCCTCACCGCCTTCGCTCTCATGCGGCTGACGCGCCGCTTCTTCCCGCGCCGCGCCAGCTTCCCGCTCCGCCAGGGGATCGCCAACCTGTTCCGGCCTCACAACCAGACCACCGCGGTCATGCTCGCCATCGGCTCCGGCGTCTTCCTGATCGCCGTGCTCTACGTCGTGCAGCGCAACTTGCTCGACCAGATCAGCCGCGAAACGCGGCCCGACCGGCCCAACCTGGTGATGTTCGACATCCAACCGGACCAGGAGGAAGGCGTAGCACGGCTATTGGAGGAACGCGGCGCCCCGCTGCTGCAGCGCACGCCCATTGTCCCCGCGCGACTCACCCGCGTCGGCGAGCGAAGTGTCGAGGAGATCCTGGCCGACACCGCCGGCCCGCGCATCCCGCGTTGGGCGCTGCTCCGCGAGTACCGGCACACCTACCGCGAGGTACTCGTCGGATCGGAGGAACTCGTCGAGGGCGCCTGGTTCAGTGAAGCGGAGAACGAGAGTGGAACAGCGCGGATATCCATCGAGGAAAGTATCGCCGAGGAGTTGCGGGTCGGGATCGGCGACCGACTGACCTGGGACGTTCAGGGCGTGCCGCTGGAGACCGAGATCACCAACGTACGACGCGTCGACTGGGCCCGCTTCGAGCCCAACTTCTTCGCCGTCTTCGAGCCGGGTGTGCTGGACGATGCCCCACAGACCTTCCTCACCCTGAGTCGGGTCGACGACCCGACGCGGCGCGCCGAGATCCAGCGCGATCTGGTCATCGCCTTCCCCAACGTCGTCGCCCTCGACCTCGCCATCATCATCGAGGCGATCGATTCCATTCTCTCCAAGGTGGCGCTCGCCATTCGTTTCATGGCGCTGTTCAGCATCGCCTGCGGGCTGGTCATCCTCGTCGGCGCCATCGCCACTTCGCGTTACCAGCGACTACGCGAGTCCGTTTTGCTGAAAACGCTCGGCGCCCGCTCACGCATCATCAGACGCATCCTCGCCACCGAGTACTTCGCGCTCGGCTCCTTCGCCGGGCTGGCCGGCGTCTCGCTCGCCGCCATCGCCGGCTGGATCACCGTGAGGTTCCTCTTCGAGATGAGCTTCCGCCTGCCCGCGGTCCCGCTGCTGGTCTTCTGGATGGCTACGGCGCTCTTGACGACCATCATCGGACTCGCCAACAGCCGCGAGGTCGTCCGCCGTACCCCGCTCGCCGGGATGCGGGACTTCGCCGAGTAGTCACCCGGCTACTCACGCGCCGATGTCGCACCCTGCGCGCCGACCGGCGAGCCGCCAAGCCGCAACGAGCTTCCCTTAGTCGACCAGCTCCTCTCTACCGCGACGCTCCCGCCAGTGCTCCAGCAGCACCTCCATCTCGCGCTCCAGAAACGCGTAGAAGTCACGGGTGGCTTCGAGGCGCTTCGCCCGTCCCGGATCGCCGGACCCCAGCAGGTCGATCCCGCGCTGCGCCAGCACCCGCGCCTGCGTCACCCCGCCGATCCGCTGGCGCATTATCGACTCGAAGGCGTCCGCGCGCAGCCGATAGTAGCCCTGGCGCGCCCCCGGCTTGCTCGCCCGCTCCACCAGCCCCAGGCCCTCCAACAACCGTATATTGGTGCTGATCGACGCCTTGCTCACCTGCAGCACCTCGACCAGGTCCTGGGCACTCTGCTCCGGCGGCTCACAAACGGAGAGCCATCCCCACACGCGGCCGGCGGTGCGCGGCAGGCCCCAGCGGTCGAAGAAAAAACCCCACTCTTCGACGTAGTGGAGCAGCTCTTGGAGATCGGATGATACCATAAATGCCCGCTTGACAGTTCTTACAGTTCAATATATACTGAATATACGAGACTAAGTCAACTGCCGCACCCGCGATCCCCTGGCCCCTGGACCCCGCTCGCGGCACCGGTTAGCCATAGATGCTCCAAGCACGAGGTCTCTGAACATGAACCGCCCTCGCTACCTCTGCCTTGCGCTCGCTCTTCTCTCCCTGCCCACCCCGGCTCCGGCGCAGGAGTCCGCCCGCGACATCATCGACCGGGTCGACCGCATCATGCGTGGCGAGTCGAGCCACGGCGTCGCCACGATGGAGGTGGTGACGGAGAATTGGGAGCGCAGCATGACGATGGAGGTCTGGTCGCTGGGGACCGAGTATTCGCTGATCCGCATCACGGCGCCCAACAAGGAGGCGGGGACGGCGACGCTGAAAGCCGGCGACGACATCTGGAACTACCTGCCGCGGGTCGACCGCTCGATCAAGATCCCGGCGTCGCTGATGATGGGCGCCTGGATGGGCTCGCACTTCACCAACGACGATCTGGTGAAGGAGAGCCGGCTAATCGAGGACTACGACATCGAGATCGAGTTCGAGGGTGAGCGCGACGGTGTGGAGGTCTGGGAGTTCGTGCTGACGCCGAAGCCGGAGGCTGCGGTCGTTTGGGGCCGCATCACCTACGAGGTCCGCAAAGAGGACCTGATGCCAACGTGGGCGCGTTACTATGACGAAGACGGCGCGCTCGTTCGCACAATGACCTTCAGCGACTACCGGGTGATGGGCGGTCGCCTGGTCCCGGCGGCGATGGACATGATTCCCGAGGATAAGCCCGGCGAGCGGACTTCGGTTCTCTATTCAGAGATCGAGTTCAACATCGACATCGACGAGAGCTTCTTCTCGTTGCGGGCTCTACGACGCCGGAGGTAACGACGATGGCCTCGGGCCCTTGGTGGCGCATCGGCTGGCGTAATCTCGGCAGAAACCGGCGGCGCACTCTGATCACCGCGGCCGGACTCGCCTTTGGCTACCTGGCGGTCGTCGTGCTCATCGGTCTGATGGATGGGCTCACCGCCGAGATGATCGAGAGCGGTACCGGCGTGCTCTCGGGCCAGTTGCAGGTACACGATCTCGAGTACAGGCCCGAGCGGAAGATCTACGACACGATCGGCGGGCGCGGTGGTGCGGACGTAAATCGGCTGGTACGCGAGATCGCCGCGGATCCGGTAGTCGAGGCGGCGGCGCCCCGCGTCTTCGCCGGCGGGCTGGTCAGCTCGGGCGAGTCGACCGTCGCCGGCATCCTCATGGGCGTGGACCCCGAACTCGAGACCCGCGTCAGCAGCCTGGTGAATGGCATGGTCCGCGGTCGAGCCCCGGCGGCCGGCACCAACGAGATACTCGTCGGCACCGAGATGGCGCGCCAGTTGGAGGTCGACGTAGGTGACGAAATCATTCTCGTCGCACCCGCCGCGGACGGCTCGATGGGCAACGACTTGTACACAGTCTCCGGCATCTTCCAGAGCGGCATGGCGGAGCTCGATGCGTCGTATGCTGTAGTGCCGATCGGCTCTCTACAGATCCTGGTCGCTCTCGATCCCGGGCGGATCCACGAGATCGCCGCCTCGGTCACCAACCCCTGGCTGGCGCCCGAGGCCGCGGCTCGGCTGACTGCGGAGCTGTCTCCCCTCGGGCTCGACGTCGAGGTTGCACCGTGGACCGAGCTCAGGCCCGAGATGCTCGATTACGCCCAGCTGGCCGATGGCTGGAGATTCATCGTCATCTTTATCGTCTTCGCCATCGCCATCTTCGGCGTGGCGAACACGATGCTGATGGCGACGTACGAGCGGCGGCGCGAGATCGCGGTGATGCTGGCGCTGGGCACGACGCCCTTTTCTATCGTGCGCACTGTGCTCTCCGAGGCGCTCGCCCTCGGCATCTTGAGTCTCGCCTTCGGCGCCGCCATCACCTTCCCGGTTATGTTTTGGTTCCACAACGCGCCGCCCGACCTGAGCTGGATCTACGGTGATTACACGATATTCGGAGCGCTGATCCGGCCCCGTCTGCGTGTCGAGTACCACTTCGCTATGGCGCTGTGGACCGGCGTGGCGCTCCTCATCACGGCCTTGCTGGCGTCGCTCTATCCCGCGGCCCGCGCCGCTCGAGTGCCGCCCGCCGATACACTCTCAGGACTATGATGAATCGCGCGACCACCCTGGTGCGACTGGCACTGCGCAACCTGCGGCGACAAGCGCGGCGCAGCGCAATCACCGCGGCCGCGATGATCGTCGGCGGTGCGCTGATGATCTTCTCACTGTCGATAGGCGATGGCGGCCACGAGGACTGGATCAGATCGGGCGCCCGCATGGGTAGCGGCCACATCGCGATCCAGGCGCCGAAGTTCCAGAAGAGCCGTAAGATCGACGACCGGCTCGTCGCCTCAGCGCGCAGCGCCGCCGAATCGGCGTTGCGAAAACCCGAGGTCGCGGAGCACACCCTGGCCGCCGTGCCACAGCTAGCCGTCCTCGGCCTGGCGAGCTCGCCCACCGGGGCACGCCCTGCCCAGATCGTCGGCGTCGATCCCATCGCCGAAGCGGAATTCTCGATCCTCGACGACAAGCTCATCGACGGTCGTTACCTCGAGCCGGATGACCGACTCGCCGCCTATGTCGGCTCAGGCTTGCTGGAGGGTCTCGACCTCAGACTCGGCTCGCGCCTCGTGCTCACCGCGCAGGACGCCGACGGCGAGATCGCCGGCCAACTTGTTCGCGTGGTGGGCGTTTACCGCACCGGAGTACCCGAGGTCGACCAAGCCGTGATCCACATCCCGCTGGCGACCGCCGGTTCCTGGCTGCGATCCGGCGACGACGTGACGACGATCGCCGTGCTACTCGACTCGAGCAGCAGAGTGCCGGGAGTCAGCCGCACGTTGGAACGCGAGCTGAGCGCCGAACTGGAGGCCGGGAATCTGACGGTTCTGGGCTGGCGCGAGGCGATGCCCGTGTTGGACGCGGCGGTGCGCATCGACGATCTGGGCAACTACGTCTGGCAGGGGATCATGTTCGGCATCATCGCCCTCGGCATCGTCAACACCGTGCTGATGTCGGTTATGTATCGCAAACGCGAGTTCGGTCTGCTGCAGGCGCTCGGTTTCACGCCACGCCAGACCGGCGGCCTGGTAATCAGCGAGGGATTGATCCTCACATCCGTTAGCGGCCTGATCGGCATCGCGCTCGGACTCTTCCTTACATGGTACTTCTTCCGCGACGGACTCGACTTCTCCTTCGCCTGGGACGAGGAGTGGAGCTTTTCGGGCATCGCGATGGACCCTGTCTTCGTCCCTCTATTCCGCGTGACCCGAGTGCTACAATCGTTGGCCTTTATCTTCTTGATCGGCACTTTCGCCTCTCTCTATCCGGCATACCGCGCGACACATATCGATGTCGCTGAAGCGATGAAGTTCGAACGATGAAGACTACGAATATGAGCGACCGTAACACGGCAGCGGTCCGGACCGACGAGGTCTGGAAGATCTTCGAGCAGGAGGCCGAAGAAGTGCAGGCCGTGCAGGGCATCACACTGGTGATCGAGCCCGGCGAGTTCGTCGCCATGGCCGGGCCGTCGGGCTCCGGCAAGACGACGCTGCTCAACCTGATCGGCGGCCTTACGCGTCCGAGCCGCGGCGGAATCTGGGTGGAAGGGCGCGACATCTCCACCATGTCCAACCGGGAACTGGCGCGTATGAGGCTCGAGCGCATCGGCTTCATCTTTCAAGCTTACAACCTGCTGCCCGTGCTCACCGCCCTCGAGAACGCCGAATTCCCGCTGCTGCTGCAGGGTGTGAACGGCGGCGAGCGCCATCGGCGCGTCAGGCAGTTGTTCGAGCGCACCGGTCTGGCCGGCCTCGAGAACAGGCGGCCCGGTAAGTTGTCGGGTGGGCAGCAGCAGCGCGTCGCCGTGATCCGCGCCGTCGTCGGCGAGCCGGCGCTCGTGCTCGCCGACGAGCCCACCGCCAACCTCGACCGTGCCGCCAGCGACGCGCTGCTCGACATGATGGAGGAGCTGAACCGCGACCTGGGTACGACGTTCGTGTTCGCCACACACGACCCGCGGGTGATGGAACGGGCGCGACGGCTGATCCGGCTGGTCGACGGCGCGATCGAAGCGGACGAGCGGCGCGCAACCCAAGCGGAACGGTGAACCGCCGGTCGACGCTGGCCCTTCTTCTCGTCCTTCTCGGGCCCGACGCCGCGCTAGCCCAGAAGCTACCCGAGCTGCGCGGCTACTACCTGAACGTTCCACTCTTCAGCGAATCGACTCAGTACGCAGTCGGCGGCTTCGGCGACCTGCAACGACTGCGCTTCATGACCGACCCTTCCGCCGGTCCCTGGCACCTGGATGCCGCCTACGAGCACCTGCTATCCTACAGCGAGCGCGCGGTCTCCGGACCGGTAGGGAGTATCATCGGCGGGCTCGCCCCCGGTGGCGGCGAATGGCTCGACCTCCAATGGACCATCGAGGAATCGGACCACTGGCTCTGGCGGCACCGTTTCGATCGGCTGAACCTGCAGTACGCTGCAGGCCCACTCGAGGCGACGCTCGGCCGCCAGACGATCTCCTGGGCCACGACCCTGTTCCTGACGCCCGCCGATCCGTTCGCACCTTTCGATCCCGCCGATCCGTTCCGAGAGTATCGTGGCGGGGTCGACGCGGCACGCTTGCAGGTGTTCCCCGGCCCGCTGAGCGATATCGATCTCGTCTTGCGTTTGACAGAGATCAGGGCCGACGACACCGTCACCGTGACCGTCCTCGGCCGCGTCAGAACCGTGTGGAGGGGATGGGAGGTTTCGGCCTGGGCGGGGTCGCTGCACGACGAGCCGGCCGCGGCTGCGGCCGCCACCGGCTCGGTCGGCCCATACGCCTTACGCGGCGAGCTGTCGCTGCGGGAAAAGGACGACGACTTGATACTCCGCGGAACGATCGGCATCGATACACGTGTCGATGCGCTCGACCGCGACCTCTATCTCGTCCTCGAGTACCAGCACGACGAGTTCGGCGCCAGCAGCTCCGAGGGGCTGACCGAGGTCCTGAGCTCTGCGCCGTTCAGGCGCGGTGAGCTCCAGGTACTGGGTCGGGACGAGATCACCGCCCAGGCTTCCTACCAGATCCACCCGCTTTGGTCCACCAGCCTGCTGCTGCTCTCCAACCTCAACGACCCGAGCTTTCTGATGGTGCCCAGCGCCGTCTATTCCCTGTCCAACGAGGTCACCCTGCAGGCCGGTTTGTACCTCGGCGTCGGCGACGACGCTCCCGACGGCTTGTTCGACATACCATCGGAGTACGGTATCGTCCCGACCACCGTCTTTCTGTCCTTGAGTGCGTTCTTCTAGACCTTGAAGGCTTCCTTGCGGGGGGGCTTCACCGCCGATGCTTCCGCGAAAGCCCGTCTGAACAGCCAGGCGCTGACAAATAGGGCAAGCGCGATCCACAGCACGCCCCATATCAGGGTGGGGATTCCGGTCAGCTCGGCCAGCATCCGGGCATCGGACATCAATCCCGGCCGCTCGAGCACATCGCTCTTGATGTCGAGGATCGCGTAAAGACAGCTGGTGAGGCCCAGCGTGGTGAGCAGCGCGGCGTTACCCTCCGCCGGCAAGTAGCGACCCGTCATGACCAGCGTGCCGCCGAACAGCACACCGTACAGCAGGCCGAACCAGTTACGCACATACAGGATGGTCACACCGATCACCAGTAATCCGATGACCGCCGAGGCGATCTGCGGTATCGAGCCGCGGCCGCGCGCCGCCCAAAGGATCGCTCCTCCCCAGACCAAGCTGCCCAGGTAACCGGCGGACAGGATCAGGAAGTGGCTGCCGCCGGGGCACTCGCACAGACCGCCTTCATTCGCGCTGATCAAGATCCGCTCGATCGTCCCGCCCGTCGCCAGCGCCACCATGCCGTGACTGATCTCGTGCAGCAGGACGACGAAGATCTTCAGCGGATAGATGAGCGGGGTATTCCAGAGGAGCCACAGCGCAACGAAGTAGACGGCGAACCCCGCCAGGAATCGAAGGCGTCGTTTGGTGATCTCTTCCATGGCGTGTCAATCGCGACGTATGGGGTTCGCCGTCCTCACCTGCCCGCTGTTATCCTTCGCGACCGGCTCGCGCCGGTCGCCTGACACCCCGCAATACGTGGCGAGAACTATTCTTGTTTCGACCCGGCGACCTGCTCCAGTCGCACGCATAGACGCAGCGCCCAGTACGCCCCCACCAACAACATCGTTACGGCCAGCGATTGAGCGCCGCGGCCGTACTCGATCGTCTCTGGCTCCGTTGGCATGGTCAGCCACAAGCCGGTCAGACCGACCACGTTGTTCACCGCGTGCACCACGATGGCGGGGCGAATGCTGCCGATCCGCCAGGTCATCCAACCGACCGGCAAGCTCCAGAAGAAGAAGAAGAGCGCGCCGACCCTGCCGTGCATGAGGCCGAACGCCAGTCCGGTGACCGCAATGGCGAACCAGTGCCGCAGCCGCTTCTCCAGCACACCCTGGAGCAGGCCCCTGAACAGCGCCTCCTCGATGAACGGTGCGGCCAGCGCGACGCCGATGGCAAGCGCGGCGCGTTCCACCAGGCCCTCGGCCTCCAAAACGAAATCGACGTCCTGCTCGGGCGGCCCCAGGAGCACAGCCGCCGCCAAGTTGGCCAGCAGCAGCGCGAAGCCCATCTGCAGCGCCAGGCCGTACGCGCCGCTGGGTGCCGGTCCCAATCGCAGACCCGCCCCAACGTCCCGGCCACTCAGCACGAGGTAGAGCACCACGCCGAGCAAGAAGCCCAGCTCGCCCAACAGGAACGCCAGCGCCAACGAGTCGTCCACCAGGGTGCCCAAACCCGTCAGGATCAGGGCGAGCATCAAACCGGAGAAGAAAGAGGCGGCGACTGCGCGCAATCCGATGGGCCGACCCTGACGCACTCGATCGGTCGCGGCCTGCTGCCCGGCTCCGTTCACATTCGACCCCTGGTCGTTCATCGGCTCGTACTACCCGAGCGGACCGTCCGCGATCCGCTCTCGTTTAACGTTAGACCCAACCCCGACATCTACACAAACGGAGCGCACACGTGCCGGGGTTCGCCGCGCCGCGGGAACGGTAGCGGGGGAGCACGCGGCGGCCCCGGCAACTGAGTGCTCGAAGTCGAGAATTGTACTGGGTCAGAAGATTGCAGGCGGTGGGGACAGGTCTGAGGGGATCAGGTCCTCGGTCTTCTGGCCCGGTACTCTTGATCATACCAGCCAGCTGGCTTGAGGTCTCGCGCGCTGCCGCCGGACCTGCTTACCTTTCTGTTCAGCCTCATACCATCACAGTCACGAGACCGGGATCGGTCAAAGAGCCTGGAGGTCATGATGAAGCTGAGCGTCAAATCGCTGGCCGCGACCTGCGCCATACTCTGGGGCGCCGTCGTCTTCCTGATGGGCCTCGCCCACCTGATCTGGCCTTCCTACGGCACCGCGTTCCTCGAGTTGATGGCATCGATCTATCCCGGTTACAGCGTCGGCGGGTTCGGCTCGGTGATCGTGGGGATGCTGTACGCGGCGCTGGACGGGGGTATCGCCGGCGCGCTCTTCGCCTGGATCTACAACAGGCTCGTCGCCGCGCCCGCCATGGGCTGATTGCCCGAAACCCGACACTCGGCGGGCCCGTAGGGACGACTAGACGGCAACAGTAGGGTGATTCCAACCCTTTCGCCGCCCGTCATGTCTAAGCGTAGGGAACCCCAGCCAAGCCACCCGTCCGCGCCCCGACGCGGGCGGCGCTAGTCCATCCATAGGGGAGGAAGATCGATGAAGTCCCGATGCTTAAGCGCCTTCGTCGCCGGGGCCGTGCTCTTTCTGGCCGCCGTACCGGCCTCGGCACAGCAGGAGTGGTCCTTCGAGGGCAACAAGCTCCTGGTCACGAACCTGGTTGGCGAGGTGACGGTACGCGGCCACGATGGCTCGCGCATCATCGTGCGGGCGGAGCCCGGCGGCGATGACGCCGACTTCCTCACATACGAGGTGCAGCGCGGTGGCGACGCCGAGTTCCACGTAGTCTACCCGCTGGGAACGGCGACCGAGTACTACTACCCGCGTCGGCGTGGTGGTAGCACGCAGTTCCGCCTCGAGAACTGGGTCGATGAGAGCTCTTTCTTGGAGAGCCTCTACTCCGACATCTCGGGCCGCACCCGCATCGAGGTCGGCGGCGACGTCGGCAACGACGCACTCGAGGCCTGGGCCGATCTGGAGATCCTCGTCCCTCGTGGCGTGGAGACCCGTGTGGTGATCGCCGTCGGCGAGATCAAGGCGATGAACGTCGAGGCCGACGTCGATCTCGACACGCACAGTGGCTCGGTGACCGCCGAGAACATCGGCGGCAGCACGAATATCGACACCGGCAGCGGTTCCGTCGAAGTCACTGGAGTGATGGGTAATCTGTGGGTCGACACGGGCTCCGGCCGCGTCGAGGCCGCCAACATCGAGGGCGACGCCATTCACATCGATACCGGCAGCGGCGGAGTCAGCGTAGACAATGCCAGGGCCAGCAGCCTCGAGGTCGATACCGGTAGCGGTTCGGTGCGAACCACCAACATCGCCTGCGAGAGCTCGAACATCGACACCGGCTCGGGCTCGGTGGAGCTCGATCTCGTGGAGATGGGTCGCGGGAACTACGTCATCGACACGGGTAGCGGCAGCGTGACCGTCAACCTGCCGACCGACGCCTCCGTCCGCATCTTCGCCGAGACAGGCAGCGGCGGTATCAACCTCGACGTGCCCAACGCGATGCTGCGACGCATGAGCCGCGACGAGGTCGAGCTGGAAATCGGTGCCGGCGACGCCCGTCTCGAAATCGATACCGGGTCCGGCGGCATCACGATCCGCAGCCGCTGAGCCAACCGACTTGCCGAACCACAGGCGGAGACGTCCCCCTGAGCGGGAGGTCTCCGCCTGTACGATTAGCCGCCCGCTCGCTCCGCCAGCGCCGCCAGACGCTCGGCCAGCTGCTCGAGCTGCGGCCGCCTCAGCTCCTTCAGATTGCGTATCAGGGCGTGATACACCGCGAAATGGCCCATGAATGTGCCGAGCGCGATCGGGATGAGTATCGCTGCGCTTGGATCGCCGCCGCTCATCGCCAATCCGAGCAGTGCACCGAGCCCGGCGCCACCGACTCCGGAAACGATCGTCGCGAGTTGCCTCCAACCGCTCAACTCGAGACGTTCCTCCACGTGGATGCGTGTCGACTCGGTCTGGCCTGCAATCGTGACGATCACCCTGCGGCCCTCGGGACCCGGCGCCGCGGGCGTCCAGGTCAGCGTCTTGCCTAACCTGGATACGTGGCCGACCGCCCCGAGCGTCGCCTGAATCTCATCCACCAGCGCCTCGAGTGCCGACTCGGGCACCGCGCCCACGGCTGTCTGGTCGACCGAAACGAGCTTATCGTCCGGCTCTGCCGCCGGTGCGGCCGCCCGATCCAGCTCTCTGGCAGCCTCGCGTACCAGCGCCGGCGGTAAGCCGACCTCGGCGGCGACCTGTTCCACCGCACCGATCGACAGCGCACCACCTGGGGTCGGTTGCCCGGCCTCGAGCTCGGCGGCGCGCGCGAGGATCGCACGCACCTGGCTGTCACTCAGCTTCGCTCCACGCGCACCCGCCGCCGCCAATGCGTCGGCCAGATCTAACGGAGTCGCGAAGCGGTCGACCGGACGCACCGCCAGCCCCCTGACCAGCACCTGCTCGACCCGGCCCGGCAAGTTGTCCAACCGCTCGCGATGCTCGGGCGTAGCGTCGACGAATCTCCCAAGTCTCAGCGCCTCTTCGGTCGGCCACATGCCGGGCTTCTCACCGATCAACATTTCGTAGACGACGGCGGCGAGTCCGTAGACATCCGTCCGCGCGTCGAACGATGCCGCACCCGCCGCCTGCTCGGGACTCATATACCCCGGCGTACCCAGCGGCACGCCGGTGCGGGTCAGTGCCTCGGGGCCCGCCGCGCCCACCGCCTTGGCGATGCCGAAGTCCGCTACCACGGCGATCGCCTCCGAGAACAGTATGTTCTCCGGCTTCACATCACGGTGGATCACACCGTAGCGGTGCGCGTGGTCGAGGGCCGACGCTACCTGCTGTGTGATACGGAGCACGACATCCAGTGGCAGCTGGCAATCGCGGCTCAACCGCCGGCGCAGCGAGCCGCCGGCCACGTACGGCATCACGTAGTAGAGAAAGCTGCCGGCTTCGCCGGAATCGAGCAGCGGCAGGATGTGCGGGTGGTTGAGCCCGGCCGTGACCTGGATCTCCCGTAGAAAGCGGTCCGAACCGACCGCCGCGGCGAGTTCGGGGCGCAGGACCTTGACCGCCACCTGCCGCCCGTACTTCAGGTCGGCCGCCAGGTAGACGCTGGCCATGCCGCCGCTGCCAATCTCACGCTCCACCGCATAGCGGTCGGCCATCGCATCACCAATGCGATCGAGACCCTCAGGCATCCCGAGCCGAGTCTCCCGGCTTCAGCGCCGGCGGCACCGCACCTTGCGGCGGGACGTTACCTTCGACCAGCGCCGCCAACCGGTCGGCCAGCTCTACGAGCTTCGGTTTGTGACGGCTGGCCTTCCCCTTGAAGAACAGGGCCACCGCCGTGATGGCGCCGACCGGGGCGAGCAGGAGCGCCAGCAGCATCGCCCGCTCGGGCAGACCGAGCGCTGCGACCGCCCCGAGGCCGAGCAGGATACCGGCTCCCACGCCCCAGCTCGGCACGAAGATTCTCCACCCCGACAACTCGAAGCGCTCCTCGATATGAATCCGAGTCTTCCCGGCCTCCGCCGTGACGGTCACGACGATCTTCCGTTCGTCGGTCCCGGGGGCCGCCGGACTCCAGGTTAGCGAATTACCCAGCACCGAGACGTGACCCACGATCCCCAGCGTCGCCTGGATCTCGTTCACTATCGCCCAGTGGGCCGACTCGGGAACGGCGACCTCGACCGTCCGATCGAGAAACAGTGTGTCCTTGCGATACTCGACCTGCGTCGGGCCCATCGCGCCGGCGCCCGGCACCTGCGAACCGCCCGGCCGGCTCAGCTCGCGCACCGCTTCGCGCACCCGCTCCGGCGGTATGCCGACCTCAGCGGCCACCTGCTCCACCGCCCCGATCGACAGCGCACCTTCCTCCGTGCGATGCTCGGCCTGAAGCTCCGCCGCCCGGCGTAGCACCTCGTCCACCTCGGCCTCGCTCAGCTTCGCGCTGCCCTCTCCCGCCGCCGCCAGCGCGCTCCCCAGCTCGCCGGGCGTCGCGTAACGATCCGCCGGCCGCACCGCCAGCGCTTTGACCAGCACCTGCTCGACCCGTCCCGGCAGTCGATCCAGACGCTCGCGGTGTTCCGGCGGCGCGTCGAGGAACCGTCCTACCCGCACATCGTCGGGGCTCGGCAGCGCGGCCGGCGTCTTGCCGACCAGCATCTCGTAGACGACGCTGGCGAGACTGTAGACGTCGGTTCGCTCGCCGAGCTCGGTGATCCCCATCGCCTGCTCGGGGCTCATGTAGCCCGGCGTTCCCAGCGGTATCCCCGTCCGGGTCAGCGTCTCGCGCCCCGCCGCGCTCACCGCTTTCGCGATGCCGAAGTCCGCCACCACGGCAAGCCCTTCCGAGAACAGGATGTTTTCCGGCTTCACATCACGATGAATCACGCCGTGGCGATGCGCATATTCGAGCGCCGACGCGACTTGTCGCGCGACACGCAGCACGACATCGAGTGGCAACGCTGCGTCATCGCTCAACCTCAAGCGCAGCGACCCACCGGCCACATACGGCAGCACGTAGTAAAGCAGACCGTCGGCCTCACCGGAGTCGAGCAGCGGTAAGATATGCGGATGGTTGAGCTGGGCAGTGATCCTGATCTCGCGCAGGAAGCGGTCGGAGCCCACCGCCGCCGCCAGCTCTCGGCGCAGCACCTTCACCGCCACCCACCGCTCGTGCCTGACATCGTGGGCCAGGTAGACGGTGGCCATCCCGCCGCTACCGAGCACGCGCTGGACCGCGTAGCGGTCGCTAAGAGCAGACCTGACGTGTTCCGAATCGTCTAACATTCGACCCCAAGATGCGACCTCGCCGATGCGGCCGCCAGATGCCATCTTCGATGGCGGTCGATGCAGGAGGCTCAGATGCGAAATCGAATCGTGGGCGCCTTACTGAGCGGTGCGGCCGGGCTTGCCTGCTCGGGCGCGGGGTCGGGTAGTGCCACCACAGAGGACGACATCGTCGCGGTGGCGCGGCTCATGGTGACCCTTGACCGAATACAGGCGGAAGAAGATCTGGAGGCCTTCCTGCAGCTCGTGTCGGATGACGCCGTCTATATGCCGCCGAACGAGCCGGCCGTTGTCGGCAAACGAGCGATCGGCGATTGGTACAGCACTTTCTACGGACTGTTCGACATGGAGATCACCCACGAGCCGCTCGAGGTCGATGTCGCCGGCGACTACATCATTCACCGCGGTAACGCACGGGGAACTATGACGCCCGCGGACGGCGGCTCGACGCTCAGTTTCGAGAACAAGTACTTGATGGTCATCAAGAAGCGGCCGGACGGATCACTGCAGGTCTGGCGGGCGATCTTCAACAGCAACTGAGTGGCACGCCCCCGGGTGCACGACGGAACAGACGTACATCTAGTCCGCTATCTGTACACTGGATTCGGAAGTCGATTACAGGTCAGAAACCACTTCTTCGGCCGGCACCATCCACTTCCAGAGCCCCAGCCCCAACAAGGCGTTGACCAGGAAGTGCGCGACGATCGACGGCCACAGCCCGGCGCCGACGACGACGGGGATGCATAGCACGTAGCCCATCAGAAAAGCGCGAACCGTGCCTGCCGGCCCCTGATAGCCGTGCAGCACACCGAAGGCGAGGTTAGCGATCAGAGCGGCCAGCCAGCCGTTCTCCAGCCAGCCGACCAGACCGGCGATCAGATAACCGTGATAGGCGAACTCTTCGCCGAAGCCAGCGCTGGCCGATACTCCGAGAAAGGCCCAGCGCTCTCGCGCGGTACGGGGCATCAGGTGATAGGTGAGCTTCGCCTCGCGCACGCCCAGCCGGGCGGCGCCGCGGCTGATCAGAAAGTTCCCCGCCAGGGCGCCGACCGTCGCCACCGCCGTCCAGCCGCCGAGCCTGCCGACATCGGTCATATGGAAACCGACGTCCGAGAACGGGGTCTCCTCCAGCCACAGCACGAGCGCCGTAAGCGTACCGAGCACGATCACCCCGACGATCGCCGAGAGGTACAGATGGCGGCGCGGCGGTAGGAATTCCTCGCGATCGTCCGGCTGCAACAGCGCGAGGAACGGTACGCCCACCAGCAAGAAGAACAAGAAGAGCCGACCGGCCCAACCGAACTCGACTGACGGGCTCATGTCCTATAGAATCCCTTCATGGCCGTGAAGATCGAGCATAACGCCTCACGCCTCAAGCGCCTGTTGCGCGAGGCCGCCGACCCGGTGTGGCGCGACGGCCAGCTCAACTACGTCAAGGAGCCGATCCGCTGCCTCGGAGTTCCAACCCCTCACATACGCCGAACTGCCACGGCGGCGGCCCAAGAATACCGCCAGGCCAAACTCGAGTTCGAGCACATCCTCGCCGTCGCCGACCGCTTGTGGAAGCCCGCCATCCTCGAAGAGCGCGCACTGGCGATCCTGATCCTCGGCAAGTTCACGCGTCACCTCGAGCGGCGGCACTGGGACCATTTCGACGGCTGGGTCGACACCCTGACGAACTGGGCCGAGACAGACGGGCTCTGCGGCACGATCCTCGACCCGCTGATAGACAAAGTGCCAGCCCTGGCCAAGCGTCTGAAGCGCTGGACGCGCGGTGATCTCCGCTGGCGCCGCCGCGCCGCCGCCGTCGCGCTGGTCAAGTCCGCTCGCCGCGGCGCGCATCACGAACTTTCCTTCGAGATCTGCCAGCGGCTGGCCCGTGACCGCGACGACATGGTCGAGAAGGGGATCGGCTGGCTGCTCAAGGAGGTCTCGCGGACTGAGCCGCAGGCCGTGGCCGACTTCCTGCTCGACGATATCGGTCGCTTCTCGCGCACCACGGTACGCTACGCGTGCGAGAAGCTACCAGCGAAGTTGCGGGCACGCGTGATGGCCGCCTAGTCGGCGCGCCGGTAAACCACTCGGCCTTCCACCATCGTCAGATCGACCTTCACTTTCTCGATTTCCACCGGATCGATGGCGAAGATGTCGTCCGACAGGACGACCAGGTCGGCGTACATTCCAGGCTTCAGCTCGCCCACGACGTCCTCGAGGAAGCTCGCGTAGGCGACCCCCGCCGTGTAGGCCGCTACCGCCTCGGCCAGGCTGACCTTCTCCTCCGGTACCCAACCGCCCGGGTTCGCGCCATCGAAGGTGCGACGCGTCACCGCCGCGTAGATACCGAACAGCGGATCGAGCGGCGCGACGGTCCAGTCGCTGCCGAAGGCGAGCACGGCGCCGGCGTCCAGCAGGCTGCGGAACGCGTAGGTCGTCTTGATCCGCTCGGGCCCGATGCGCTTCTCGGCCCAGCGCCCGTCATCGATGGCATGGTACGGCTGCATCGCCGCGATCACTTCGTCGCGGGCGATCCGCTCGATCGCTTCACGCGTCAGATGCTGAGCGTGCTCGATTCGGAACCGCCGGTCCCGCGGCCCGTTCGCCGTCCGTGCCTCGGCGTAGGCATCGAGCAGCCAGTCGTTCGCTCGATCGCCGATGGCGTGGATCACGACGTGGAAGCCCGCCGCATCACCGGCAGTGATCCAGCTCTTGAACTCGGTGGTATCATCGATGACGACCAGGCCCGCCGTGCCCGGCTCATCGTCGTACGGCTCGTAGAACCACGCCGTCGTCGATCCCAGTGAGCCATCTACGAAGCCCTTCAGCCCACCCCAGAACAAGCGGCGGTCGCCGCGCCCTTCGCTCTCGACCAGCTCCGCCAGCCGCTCCCAGGTCGAGATCGGCACGACGGCGTACACACGAATCGGCAGCGCGCCCCGAGCGTAAGCGCGGCGGTACGTTTCGAGATCCGACCACGAACCCATGTCCGTGATCATCGTCACCCCCCGCTCCACCGCGTGCTCGATCGCCGCCTGCAACGCCCGGTCCCGCTCCGCCTCTGAGGACGGCGGCATGACCCGGTTGACCAGAGATTGCGCTTCGTCCTTGAGCACACCGGTGGGCCGGCCGTCGGGATAGCGCACGATGGTGCCGCCGGGCGGATCGGGCGTCGCCGCGGTGATGCCCGCCAACTCCAGCGCCCGGCCGTTCGCCAGCCCCATGTGACCATCGAGGCGGCTGACGAAGACCGGCGTCTCCGCTGTAAGCCTGTCGATCCAATCGCGCCGCGGCAACTCGCCGCCCCAGAGCTCGTGGTCCCACTGGCCGCCGGTGACCCACTCATCCGGATGCGCCTCCGCGAACTCGCCGATGCGGCGCGCGAACTCTTCCGGTGTCGCCGCGTCGCGTAGCTGCACTCCGGCCAACTCGAACCCGCCTCCGACGAAGTGTGTGTGGCTGTCCATGAAGCCGGGCACGACGCGGCGCCCGGCCAAATCGATCCGCTCGGTCGAAGCGCCCGCGTACCGCTCGACTTCGTCGTCGGAACCCACGGCGAGCACTTTGCCATCGGCAATGGCGATGGCGGTCGGCCCCGCGCCGGCTTCCACCGGGGCATCCGGCCCGTACCAGATCGCGCCGGCCGCAAGGATGAGATCGGCCTCCATCTCCGGCCTCCCTTCGCAGCCGGCCAGCAGCGGGGCTGCGGCGGCGGCCGCCAATGACACGCTCACTATTCTCCGCATATGACCTCTCCGGACGCGCGATGCACTGCTAGCCACCGCTCCACTCACCGATGATCTGCGCCAGCACCTCCGCCTCGATATTCCCGCCGCTCACCACCACTGCAACGTTCTCTCCCACAATGGAGCTCTTCCCAGCCAGTAACGCAGCGATGCCCACCGCGCCGCCGCCCTCCACCACCAGCTTGTACTCGGTCGCCGCGAAGGCCATCGCCTCACGGATCTCGTCCTCCGAGACCAGCACGTATTCATCGACCAGGTCCCGCACCAACTCGAACGTGTAGCGGTTGTCGAGCCCAATGCCGCCCGACAGCGCATTGGCGATCGTTTCCTCTTCCGGAAACGCGATCGGCTTTCCCGCATCGAGGCTCTCGTACATGACCCGCGCGCTCGCAGCGGACACTCCCACCACCCGGTACTCCGGGTCGGTTCGCTTGAGCGCCAGCGTGATGCCCGAGATCAGGCCACCGCCCGAGAGCGGCACGATGACCGTGTCCAAGAGCGGCAACTGCTCCAAGAGTTCCAGTCCGATGGTGCCCTGGCCGGCGATGATCAGCGGGTCGTCGAAAGGATGCACGTAGACGAGCCCGCGCTCCTTCTCCAGCTCGTACGACCGCCTCTCCGACTCGTCGTACGTCCTGCCGTAGACCACCGCTTCCGCCCGATAGCGGCGGATGGCCTCCAGCTTGGTGGCATCCACCCATTCCGGTACGCAGACCACCGCGTGCACATCCAGGTAGTCCGCCACATAGGCCACCGCCCGGCCGTGATTGCCGCTCGAGCAGGTGACCACACCGCGCTCACGCTCCTCACCCGACAGCGAGAGCAACTTGTTGGCGGCGCCACGCAGCTTGAAGGAGCCGCTGATCTGGAGGTTCTCGAGTTTGAGCCAGACGTGCCCGCCGGTCCGCCCGCTCAGCTCCGGCGCCCCCAGCACCGGCGTCTCCACCACGATCGGCGCGATCGTCTTGCGCGCGGCCTCCACGTCGATCGAGATCATCTAGTCCGCCCCACCTCTCACGACCCGCAAGCCGCGATAAGGCTCCGCCGCCTCGACGCCCCGGGCCTTGGCGTCCGCCGGCAGGTCGGCGCTGCCGCCCAGCAGCGTGCCCGCCCCACCCTCAGCGACGGCCCACTCCGCCACGTTGCCTCCCAGGTCGAAGACCAATGCCTCCTCGCCGCGACCGCCGAAGCTGCCCACCGCTTTGAGCAACGGCGCCGCGCCGGGCAGCTCGGCGATCTTCGCAGCCAGCCGCCGCGCATCGTCGGGGTTAGGAGAGTAGCCCGCCCAGTAGTCGAGCGTGTTCTCGTCCCCCTTCGCCGCTTCGTAGAGCAAACCGATCGTCTTCGCATCGCCTAGCCGGTACGGCTCGCCGGTGAGCTCTGACAGCCAGCGCACGTATTCTCGCGCCTGCTCGTAAGCGATGCCGTTCGCCGGATGGTTCTCGGTGCCCGGCTCGAAGGCGTAGCTGCCATCGAACTCGGCGTACTGCGCGCGCGTGACCTCGAAGCGCCCGATTTCGTGGCCCTTGTACTCGACGACCTCGGGCACGAGCACGGCGCCCAACATCACACCGTAGCGGCCGTCGGCGCTGGCGATCTCCACCCGCTTCAGCGCCTCGGCCAACGGCGAGCCCTCCTGGAACGCCTCGTTCTCCGGTTCGTAGGTGCCGAACAAGTACCTGTCGAACCAGGCGAGGTCTTCTTCTAGTTTGCGACGCTGATGAGCCAGCTTGCGGATCCCGTGCGCTTCGCCGGGGAACAGGATGAACTTCACAGGCACCTGGCCGATCTGCTGCAGGGCCCGAAAGTGTGACCACCCCTGGTCGGTGGGGACGTTGCGGTCCTCCGTGCCGAAGTAGATGATCGTGGGCGTCCGCACGTCTTTCATTCGGAAGAACGGTGACAGCTCAATGTAACGCTGCGGGTCCTCATAGGGGACAGCACCGAAGTAGTAATCATCGAACGCCATTCCGAAGTCGACGTTCGCCCAGTCGCTGATCCATTCCACATCGCCGGCGCCGGTCGATGCCACCTTGTAGCGCGGGTTCCGCGTCGTCAGCTCGATCGACAGGATGGCGCCGTTGCTCCACCCCATAGTCCCCAGCTTGTCGGGATCGACCAGGCCTCGCTCGATCAGGTAGTCGACGCCGTTCTCCAAGTCGGGGATTTCCAGACTGTAGTAGTTGCCGCAGCAGATCGATTCCACCCAGTCCAGCCCGTAGGCCGAGCTGCCGTGATAGTTCGCCCGCAAGACGAAGGCGCCTCTCTGGTTGAGTAGCGGCATCGGCCGCGTGTAGCTCACCCCCCAGGCATCGCGGTCGGCGCCCGCCGGGCCGCCATGGATGACCAGCATGAGCGGGTAGCGCTTCCCTTCCTCGTAGCCCAACGGGTAGTAGAGAAGCCCTTCCACCTCTTCATCGCGGGCGCCCGTCCAGTGCACGATCTCGACTCGAGCCTGAGGCTTGGCGGCGAACGACGGGTTGAGGTTCGTCAGCCGCACCTCGCCCTGGATACGCGAGCCACGCAGCTCGGCACGGTACAGCTGGGTCGGCGTGTTGGCCGTCGAGTACGTGTAGACCAGGGTCCGCTCATCCCGGCCCAGCTCGAACCCCCAGATATTGCCGGCATGCGCTCCCTCGAGCCACGACCGGCGCCAGCCGCCGCCGCGCCGCTGGAAGCGTACCGGTCGCAGGTGTACACCGTCCTCCAGCAAGGCTACCAAGCCGTCTGCCGTCACCGCGTAGTCGTAGCCCAGACCGCGCTCCCAGTCCATCTCTACCAGCGTCGCTTCACCGCGAGCCAGCTCGTAGAACATCAGCACGTTGATGGTCGCCTCGCGGTAACGCGGGTGGGTGGTCGAGTCGTTGACGAAGTAGAAGCCGCTCCCATCCTTCGACCACTGTACGCCTCCCGGGATGATCCGCGTGCCATCGAAGATCTCGCGACCCGCGCCGCTCTCGAGGTCCCAAAGGTAGGTGACCGGCGGCACGCGCTGGTCGTAGCCGTACGCCAGGCTGCGGGCGTGCACCGCCACCGCTTGCCGGCCGTCGCGCGATAGCTCGAAGCTCTCGATCCAATCGTCGTTCTCCGTCAGCCGCGTGACTTTCTTGTCCCTCACCGAGAATGAGAACAAACGGACCGGAGGCGTGTGCTCGGCGTCCTCGACGACCCGCGATGTGTCCTCTCGCTTCTCCGTCTCCCGCTCGTAAAGCGTGGGATCCTCTTGCGCCGTGAAAACGATCGTGTCGTCGTCCCGCCACTCGTATGCGCGGATACCGCGCTCGAAGCTGGTGAGCGGCCACGGCTCGCCGCCCGCCGGGTTGATCAACCACAGCTGCGACGATGCCGCATCTTCCTGCTTCTCCGGTAGCGCCCGCGTGCTCATGAACGAGATGAGGTTGCCCGACGGCGCCCAACGCGGCGAGGAATGCGAGAAGTTACCGCGGGTCAGCTGGATCTCGAACTCGCCCGTCAGACTGGACAGATAGAGGTTCGAGACACGCCGGCCCTCGTCCTCATCCATCGTCGTCTTCACCCAAACGACGAAGCGTCCGTCCGGGGCGATCTCGTATTGGCCCGCCGATTCGGCGAGCAAGATATCGTCGACCGTCCACTGCGTGGCAGTTGGGCTCTCGGGGTCGCCCTGGGCCCGGGCGTTGTCGCCCGTGACGACGAGTGCCGCCACGACCAGCAAGCCGGCGACGCTACACGGAACACGACGGCGCTTCCGGTCCATCCTGAACTCCTTTGCTTCTTTCGTCAGATGCAGGGTTGGGGCGTGGCTAATCTAGGACAGCTGACATGAGGCGTCTACAGAGGAGGGGGAGGTAATTGAGTGATTGAGTGAGGGACTAGGGCCGTGGATGAGCAAAAGGAGCAGCAGGGCAACCCGCTTACCCTGCTGCTCCCTCACTCTACCGCTCTGCCAGTCTAGTACTCCAATGCTCTAGTATTCCCACCGCTCCCATCAGGAGCGCCGGATCTGCACGCTCCCGTTCACCGTCTTAACGACCAGGTCGCGTCCACCGTCCCCGATCTGGCCCTTCATGTGCCGCGGCGAGAAGCGGCCGCTGATCGAGATCGGGTAGTCACTTTGGATGTGGCCGTTGACGGTCGACACGCTCAGGTCGCAGTGCAGCTCGCCGGGCATCTCGATCGTGACGCTGCCGTTCACCGTGGTGAAATCGAGGCTGCCGCGCCAGTCCGCCCGACCCATCGACACGGTGATCGAGCCGTTGACCGTCGACGCCTCCGCCAGCCCGCTCGTTGTGACATCGACGCCACCGTTCACCGTGTAGGCTTTGACGTCGGCCTCCAGGCCGAACACATCGACTTCACCGTTCACGTTGCGGCCGATGAATCTCACGCCACTGGGAACGCGTACCGTGAAGTCGACGTTGACGTCGTTGTTGCGCGTGTTCATCCGGCCGCGTCCGCCCGGCTGGCACTCGTTGGGCTCGTGCCGATCATCGCTGGGGTAGACGGCGCAGATGGTGACACCATCCTCGTGCTCTAGGACAACCATCTCTATCTCATCCGGGTCGCTCCTCCGGCCGTGCAACCTGGCCTCGACCTCGACCTCGTTGCCGCTGGCCAGCTCGGCCTGGATATCTCCCATGATCCCCTTGATCTCGATGGCGTCGCCGCGGTCCACACGACCCTGCCACTCCCAGTTGCGGTCGGCGCTGGCCGCGCTATCGGGGGCGGGAAGCGGCGCCCAGGCCGCGATCGCCAATGCCAGTGTTGCTATCCCTATTCTACGCATGATCCTTGCACTCCCTGTGCCCGCCAGGTGTATATCAACGTCTCTGAAGCTGAATATCACCGTCGAAAGAATTCAGCTCGAGCCGCGCGCTGCCGTCGCCCAGGACGAAGCTGAACTTCCGACTACCCTGCGCGCCCTGAAGCTGAATCGGGAACTCGGCCTCGAACTCACCCTCGAAAGTGGCGACATAGATGGTCGCGTTTGCCCCGGATGGGATCGAGACCACCACGTCGCCGTCGTGTGTCGTGAGCTTGTAGCGGCCGTTGTCGCGGACGCTGCCGGTGTAGAACACGTCGCCATCCACTGTCTTGGCTTCGACAGTGGCCGAGGCCACGTCCGCGAGGCGGATGTCCCCGTCGATCGACTGCGCGTAGATCTCGCCGTCGAAGCCAAGAACGACGACCTCGCCGTCTGTGCCGTTCGCCTCTAGCCGGCCGCTCGATCGCTCGACCGTCACATCACCCTCGACCGAGTGGAGCGAGATGTCACCTGCGCAAGCGGTGATGACGATGTCACCCTCCATCGTCTCCACCCGCACGCCGTTCTGAGCCCCCTCCACGGAGATGTCGGACTCGAAGCCCCAGAGATCGACACCCATTGTCCGCGGTATCGTGATCTCATAATCGACTTCCTCCGGGTGGCCGTGCCGCGTCTCCGACTTGACCTTCACCGAACCCTCGGATTGAATGATCTTCACTCTGTCGTAGCTCGAGTAGCTCGCCACGACTCGCATCTCGTTCCGGTTCCAGGTGCCGATGATGATCTGGCCCGCATGGTTCCGGACACCCAGCGTCGCGTTCGGGTTGACCGCGAACGTCGTGTCGAGCTCGACATCCTGAGGATGACCATCGTCGTCCCAGTCATCCCAACCACGCCAGTAGTCGTAGTAGTGATCGGGGATCTCTACCTCCACATGGACGGCCGGGACGTGGTAGTCGAGTCCGGCAAAGTCAATAGCAAACCCGGGGATGTGGATCGCCGGGATCTCGATCCCGGGGATATCGATCTCCACGACGGAATGATCCACCTCGTGCACCACCACTACCGCGTCCTGCGGGTCCTGCGGCGATGCGATCGCCACTAACGCTCCCATCAACAGCTCGGTGTACATGCCTATGTCCCTCTTATCTAGATGACCGCACCGGTCATCGCTGCCGCCTGCCTGAGGAATTCCAACTTCTGCCTCATCGTCGCGGCCAAGTATTCATTCAAGTAGGCACTGCCCGGATCCTGGGCCAGCGCCCGCTGCGCCTGGACGATCGCCTGATCGATGATCATCAGGTTCTCCTCGATGATCCGCACCGTCGTCGTATCCAGACGGTCGCGGCTCTCGTCGATCACCCGCTCCAGGTTCGCGATCGCCTCGTTGTAGCCCGAGACCGCCTGCCCGGGTAGCGGCGCCCCCACGAACGACGTCTCACCCGGGACCGCCACCGCACCTTCTCTCGGTTCCGGCGCTCCTGCCCGGGACACCAGCCAGGCCGTGCCGGCCGAGATCACGACCAGGGCGATGCTGGCGGCCGCCAGCTGCGGCAGCGAGAACGTCAAACGCCGCTCGTGCAGCCGCGCCTCCTTGCGCCGGCGCCGCGCCTCGATCTCACTGAGCTTTGCGGCACCGATCCGCTCGGCGATACCCGCCCAGAGATCGACCGCCGGGGTCCGGTTCTCAAGGGCCTGCGCCCGCGCCACCACCCCGCGGAGCTGCTCGAGGGTCGCGGCGCACGCCTCGCATTCGGCGAGGTGCGCCTCCAGCCCCTCTCGCTCGGCGGCGCTCAGCTCTCCGTCCAGGTACTCGGACAGCCTCTCCGTCCACCGATCACTCATCTCTCGTACTCCCTAACCTGCCCGCTGTGGGTTCTACTCACTGACTGACTCACCGACTCACCGATCGAGGTACTCACGGAGTATCATTCGCGCGCGGTGCAGCTGCGACTTCGATGTCCCGGCCGAAATCCCCAGCAGCTCCGCGATCTCTCCGTGCTTGTATCCCTCGACGTCGTGCAAAACAAAAACCTCCTGTGCACCATCCGGGAGCAGACTCATGGCGGCCTCGAAATCGATCGCCGTCTCGGCCCCTTTCGGGTTCGACAACAGCTTGCCGATCATCTTCTCACCGTCCACGAAACGCTCTCGTCTTATCCCCAGCTGCTTGCGACGCCCCAGAATCACGTTGATCGCCACCCTATGCAGCCACGTCCCGAACGCCGCCTCACCCCGAAAACTCCCCAACTTCTCCCAGACCCTGACGAACACATCCTGAGTGGCCTCGTCCGCCAGATCCTCACCCAACATCCGCCGGGCCAGGCTGTGGATCCGGGCCACGTGCCGGTGGTAGAGGCGCTCAAAAGCACGCGTGTCTCCCGCGGCCGCCAGGACGGCGTCGTCCGCGTCCACCGGTCGTAAGTCCCGGTCTTGCGCCAGTTTCGCCACTCTCCAGGGCCTTCCCTCCTGCCACCTGTTGAGATACTTCCAGGGGCAGGATGGTTGGAACCCTCTAAGTTACTTTCTCTAAACGACTTGGCCGGCTGACAAACAGCAACGCCAGTCCCACCGCCGCCCCCAACGCCAACAACATCGTCTCGCCGATCACCCACCCCAGCACGATCGTCGCCAGGCCACCTGCCTCCGCCACGGCCCAGACGACCACAGCCTTGGGCAGATTCTCGGTCCACCAGACGGACGAATCCTCACCGCTCCGTAGCGCTCGCAGCCGGCCGCGCAGAAGCTGTGCGGCCATGACCGCCCCCGCCAGCACCACGAAGGCGGCCAGCCTGAGGGCCCGGGCCGTGTCGGCCGGGAACTCGAGGGCGGCCTGGCTCCGCAGATAGACGAACACGGCAAAGACTAGGAAGAGCCCGCCGACGATAGCACCGTGGATGATGCGCGCCGCTGTGTCGGCCTTCTCAGAACCCTGACCAGTAAGTTCCTCGTTCATCGAGCCTCCCAACTGACCACCGACCACAGTTTACCGGACGCTCTCCACCCGATAGGCCTCCATCGCGTAGTACTCCGCCAGTCCCAACCGATCGGCCGCCGCCGCCGTCTCGAGGTTGCGCGCCTCGACCCGCTGCCAGAACTCGCGATCGTCGTAGCCACCGGGGAACGCCGCCACGTCTTTCTGCGACTGATGCTTGAATATCGCCAGGATCTTCCGACGCGATTCCTCCTGCGAGAGCGGCACCAGCACGTTCGCCTGCGTCAGCGACCACTCCTCCCAAGCTCCTCGATACAGCCAAACCTCGGGCTCGCCGGCGTAACCCTCCAGCGCACGGTCGATCGCCGCCCTACACAGACGGTGGGTCCCGTGCGGATCGGAGAGGTCGCCGGCTACGAATACCAGCTCGGGTTGCACTTCGCGCAGCAGCTCCAGAACGATCTTCACGTCATCATCACCGATCGGCCGCTTGCGCACCTCGCCTGTCCGGTAGAACGGCAAGTTCAGAAAGCGTGCCGCCGAGCGCGGCAGCCCGACGGCGGCGATCGCGGACACCGCCTCCGACTCCCGAATGAAGCGCTTGAGCGCCTGGACCCGCTCGGAGTCCACATCACCCGGTTGCTTCTTGTCGAATCCGTCCTCAATCTCGCGCCTGACCTGCCGCAACTGCTCGCCATCGAGCTTCAACGACGAGGCGGCCCGCTCGATGAAATCGAGATGCCGTCGCACGTCATGATCGAAGACCGCGATGTTGCCGCTCGTCATGTAGGCGACGACGATCTCGTTTTCGTTCTCCCACAGCTTTCGCATGATACCACCCATCGAGATCACGTCATCGTCCGGGTGCGGTGAGAAAACCAGCACGCGCTGACCATGCGGCAACTTCGCTCGGCCGCGTATCTTGTCACGCAGCCGGCCGAACACCTCGCCGTTCAGCTCGCCGGCGCTGGCATAACTCGCCAGCAGCGGGCTCAGCTTGTTCTCGCGGTAGTCGCCAGCGGTGAGTTTGAGTATCGCCTTGCCCGTCTTCTCGGCCAGCCAGACGACAGCGTCTTCCGTCATACCCGACGTCCATTCGACGCTCCCCAGTAACCAGGGCGTCTGGACGCGCGTCAGCGCGCCGGCCGCCGCCAGGTCGAGGTAGACCGTCGCGTCGGGATGCTGTTGCAGATAGGCGGCCGTCACGTCCTGCGAGACTTCGCCCTCCACCGCCCGCCGCACGATCGGCGCCTTGTGTTCGCCGGTGGCGATCAGCGCGACTTCTTTCGCGTCCATGATCGTGGCGATCCCCATCGTGATCGCTTCCAGCGGCACGTTGTCCTCGCCGAAGAAATCAGCGGCCGCGTCGCGCCGCGTTATCGTGTCGAGTGTGATCAGCCGCGTCCGCGAGTCCCGCGACGAGCCCGGCTCGTTGAAACCGATGTGCCCGCTCCGCCCGATACCCAGAATCTGAAAATCGATGCCACCCACCGCCTGGATCGCTTGCTCGTAGGCGCGGCAGTGCGCGGGAATCCCCTGGCGCGAGACACTGCCGTCAGGAATATGAATTTTGCGTGGATCGAGGTTAACGTGCGCGAACAGGTTCTCCATCATGTAGAGCCGATAGCTGTGGATGCTATACGGCGACATCGGATAGTACTCGTCGAGGTTGAAAGTGACTACATGTGAGAAATCGACCTCGCCGAGCTCGTGACGGCGTATCAGCTCCCGGTAGATCCCGATCGGCGTGCTACCGGTCGCCAGACCCAGGACACAGCGACCCTTCGCGGCGACCTCGCGCTCGATGGTCTCTTGGATTCGATCGGCGAGCAGCAAGGCGAGATCGTGAGGGTCCTCGACAATCACCGTATGCAAATGCTCGCGCTCGCGTGGTCCTTCGAGGACGGTGATGGCGTCCGCGTCGCGCAGCTGCTTCGCCGGGGCCGCTTCTTTCATGGCAGCGCCTCTACGTGGGACAGACGGGCCGGGGCAGATCGCTCTTATAATATAGCCCTTTCGGATCACCGGCCGCCCCGGCAGAATACCACCAGCGGTCTACCCCAGATCCGGAGGCGCATCGTGTCCAGGTATCTATTCCCGCTCGTCCTTGCACTGATTCTCGCCGGCTGCTCGACCCGCTCTCCAACCCAGCAGCCGCAGCCCAGCGCAGCCGTGTCGGAAGTCGCTGTGACCATCGACGGCGAGCGCTGGGTCGAGGTCGAGAGCCTCGAAGGTTCCGGCGCCGACGATCCACACTTCGCGGTGGATCGTCAGACGGGAACGATCAGGTTCGGTGACGGGGCCCGCGGTCGCCGCCCGCCGGCCGGCGCCAGGATCGAGGCGACCTATCGCTACGGCGGTGGCGCTGGCGGCAACGTAGTGGCCGTGAGCCTCGACGCGCCTGCCGCACAGCCGGTCCCCGACCAGCTCCTCTGCACCATCATCCGCCAGTCGGCGAACGCGATCAGCTTCGAGACATGCGAGGAGGCCGCAGCGGCCTCTTCCGAGGCCGCGTCGATCGAGGCGGTGGTGCTCGACTACGTCGAGGGCTGGTGGTCGGGAGATGTCGAGCGGATGGACAGGAGCCTCCACCCCGACCTCGTTAAACGCATCGTCACGCGCCACCCGGAAACCGGCCGCAGCTTGGTCAACGACATCGGTAAGTCGAATATGGTCGAGTACACGCGGGCTGGCGGAGGCAGCGCCGACGCCCAGAGGATGGGCACGGTCACGATCAAGCTGCTCGACCTCAACGGCGATATGGCTAGTGTCCGGGCCGAGTCCGCCGAGTACCTCGATTACATACACCTGGTGAAGTGGAACGGCAGGTGGGTGATCATCAACGTCATCTGGAACAGCAAGTAGGCAGGGTGCTGCCGGCCCCGGGATCTGGACTAGCGGCGCCTGTACCACATCCACAAAAGGGCAAAGGCGACGACATTCAGCGTTAGGCCGAGCCAGCCGCGCTCGGGATCGATTGTACCATGAGCGGCGATCCCCAGCTCGCCCGTTGCCGTGCCGTAGCCGAAGAACACGTAGGCGAGCGCGTTCCACAGAGCGTGCGAAACGGACGTGACGACGATCGACCCCGAAGCCAAACGCAGCACGCCCCAGCTCAGGCCGATGAACAGGATGTTCGCCAGATAGAGAGGGAGCAGGGCCACAGGAAGCGTGAAACCCGACACGCTGCTCGCTACGGGCAGGTGCCAGAGCATGAAAACGACGCCTGTCCAGATCAGAACGGTGGATGTGCCTCGACCCTCCCGCTCCAGTGTGCCCCATAGCCAGCCGCGGAAAAAACCCTCTTCGATGAACAAGGCGCCGATCAACGTGACCGCGAATATGACCACCAGTTCCAGCACCAACCAGTTGAGCGAAGACGTACCCGGCCGGGTGGCGCCCGAGAAGACAGCGATAACCCCCAACAGCGTCATCACGCCTATCGGGTAGACGAGCGCTGCTACATACGAACCCCGGTCTCCCCAGCGGAGCCCCATGCGGCGCCGCGAGAGCCGCGTCAGCGCCCAGACGACGAGCACCACCCCCAGCACCGCCAGCGCGTAGGCGACGGTGTAGCCGGTGAGGGCTTCCAGTACCGGTGACAGCGCGAGCACCGTGATGCTGCCGGCGGCCGGCCACTGGCTGCGTGCAGGCCTTACCATATCGCTATAATATGGTCCCGGTCATCCCGAAGCATCGAGATCGGCCTCAGGTCGGTGCGGCACTCCGTGCCCACCGCCGGCGGCCCCGTTAGGAGGGAGAAGCAGCATGCGGCCAGACCGGGCAACACCCCTGCTCATCGTCACGGCAGTGGGACTCAGCGTGGCGGCCACCCCGCGGTGTACGACGGCCCAGGAAGTGCCCGATTGGGAGAACCCGGCGGTCGTCGCCATAGGCAAGGAGCCGCCCCACGCCACCCTCTTCCCCTTCGAGACGCGGGAGCTGGCGCTGACGCGTGAGCGGGCACGCTCGACCTACTACCAGCTACTGAGCGGCCGCTGGAAGTTCAACTGGGTGCGCAAGCCGGCCGATCGGCCGGTCGAGTTCTACAGGGAAGGCTACGACGACAGCGACTGGGCCGAGATCCCGGTACCGGGCAACTGGGAGGTCAACGGCTTCGGCGTTCCCATCTACCTGAACATCCCGTACGAGTTCGAGGAGAACCCACCCTACATTCACCACGACTACAACCCGGTGGGCTCCTACCGCCGCACCTTTGAGATCCCGGACTCCTGGGCGGACCGCGAGATCTTCATCCACTTCGGCGCCGTGAAGTCGGCCATGTACCTCTGGGTGAACGGCCAGCGGGTCGGCTACAGCCAGGGGAGCAAGCTGCCGGCCGAGTTCAACATCACACACTATGTCCGCAGCGGCGAGAACACTCTGGCCGTCGAAATCTATCGCTGGAGCGACGGTAGCTACCTCGAGTGCCAGGACTTCTGGCGCATCAGCGGCATCGAGCGGGACGTGTTTCTGTGGGCGGCGCCCAAGGTCCATATCCGTGATTTCTTTGCCCGCGCAGGTCTGGACGATAGCTACGAGGACGGGGTCCTCGATGTCTCGGCACAGGTGGTCAACTACCGGAGCGCTGCAGTGGCCGGTTGGTCGCTGTCACTCGAGCTGCTCGACGCGGCCGGCGGTTCAGTCGTCGAGGCCCGGCGCCCAGACATCGCACTCGAGCCCGGAGCGGAACTGTCGGTCGAGTTCCAGGAGACGATCCGCACGCCAGCCAGGTGGACGGCCGAAACACCCGACCTTTACAACTTGCTGCTGACCGTCGCCGACGAGCGCGGTACGACCGTCGAGGTCGTCACCGCGCGGGTGGGCTTCCGAACGGTCGAGATCAAGGACGGCCTGCTCCAGCTAAACGGCGTGCCCATCACCATCAAGGGCGTCAACCGTCACGAGCACGATCCGATCACCGGCCACGTGGTGTCCGAGGAGCGAATGCTTCAAGACATCACGCTCATGAAGCAACTCAACATCAACGCCGTTCGCACCTCCCACTATCCCAACGACCCGCGCTGGTACGAGCTGGCCGACGAGCACGGTCTCTACATCATCGACGAGGCAAACATCGAGTCGCACGGCCGCGGCTATCATCCGGACACGACATTCGGCAACGACCCTGCCTGGGAGATCGCCCACCTCGACCGCACGATCCGCATGGTCGAGCGCGATAAGAACCACCCGTCCATCATCATATGGTCACTGGGCAACGAGGCCGGGAACGGGGTCAACTTCTACGCTACCTATAGGTGGGCCAAAGAGCGGGACCGCACGCGGCCGGTGCAGTACGAGCGGGCAACCCTCGATTGGAACACCGACATCTACGCACCCATGTACCCCGGCTTCCAGCGCCTGATCGACTACGCCGAGTCGCACGACGATCGCCCGCTCATCATGTGCGAGTACGCTCACGCCATGGGCAACAGCGTCGGCAACTTCGCCGACTACTGGGAGATCATCGACAGCTACCCCAACCTGCAAGGCGGCTTCATCTGGGATTGGGTCGACCAGGGACTGCTCACGACCAACGCCGACGGCGATACCATCTTCGGCTACGGCGGCGACTTCGGGCCGCCCGACACACCCAGCGACGGGAACTTTCTCCTCAACGGAATCGTCTTCCCCGACCGCCGGCCCCACCCGTCGGCCCTGGAAGCGAAGAGGATTTATCAGTACGTAGACGTCGAGCCGAGCCGCCTCGCGGAGGGCCGCGTTATCGTACACAACGATTATGATTTCCGCCGAACCGACGACCTAGTACTCGTCTGGTCGTTGCTGGAAGACGGCCACGTCGTCGACCGAGGGGAGATCGTCGACCTCGACATAGCGCCCGGAGCGAGCCGCGCTCTCGAGATCCCCTTCAAGCTCCCCGACAGGGAGCCGGTCAGCGGGGCGGAATACTACCTCAATCTGAGCTTTCGCACCTGGGGGGCTGCCGGCCTGCTTCCCGCCGGCCACGAGGTGGCGTTCCATCAGTTCCAGCTCCCCATCGCCGCACCCCTGCCGGCAGCGGCCGCCCTGGAGGCCATGCCACCACTCGAGCTGGAAGACGACGAGACGGCGGTCACCGTCCGCGGCTCGAACTTCGCCATCACCCTCGACAAGGGGGTGGGCGTTCTGGCGTCCTACGTCTACGACGGAACCGAGCTCATACTCGGCGGCCCGCAACCCAATTTTTGGCGCGCGCCCACCGACAACGACTTCGGCGGCGACTGGCAGCGGCGGCTCGCCCTCTGGCGCGACGCCGGCGCGCGACGAACGGTCTGGCGGGTCACCGTCATGCAGCCGGCTCCCCAACTGGTCATGATTCGCACCCGCGCGCGACTCGAGGCCGGGCGCTCGAGTTACTCCACCCTCTACACCATCTTTGGTGACGGCGCGGTCATCGTCGAGAACCACTTCGAGCCGGGCGATGAAGGACTCCCCCGCATGCCACGGTTCGGTATGCAGATGACGCTACCGAGACAGTTCTCCAACCTCGAGTGGTTCGGTCGCGGCCCCCACGAGTCGTACTGGGACCGCAAGACGAGCGCCGCGGTCGGAGTCTACCACAGCACCGTCGCCGAGAGCTTCCACCCCTACATCCGCCCGCAAGAGAACGGCAACAAGACCGACGTGCGCTGGATGGCGCTAACCAACGACGAAGGCTTCGGCCTGCTCATCACAGGCATGCCGCTACTCAGCATCAGCGCCCTACACTACACGATCGACGACCTCGATCCCGGCGAATCGAAACAGCAACGCCATGCCGGCGAGCTGGTGGAGCGCGACCTGGTAAATCTGAATATCGACTACAAGCAGATGGGCGTCGGCGGCATCAACAGCTGGGGACCGACGGCGCTGCCGCGCTATTCACTCTACTACGGCGAATACCGCTACAGCTTCCGGCTGCAGCCGTTCTCGCGTAACGACGGCGCAGCGGCCGACTTCGCCAAAGTACGCTACGAGTGGCAGGCGACGGACAATCGATGAGGTTGCGATCGACCCCGCGAGTCGAAGGCACTTGGGGTCGAAAGCTCGGACTCGTCCTGGCGGCGACCGCGATCACGTCGTGGTCGTGCGCGGCCCAAGAACCGATCACGCTGCGCATCCTCGCTTACAACATCCATCACGGCGAGGGTATGGACGGGTTGGTCGACATCAAGCGTATCGCGCGCCTGATAGAGTCGCTCGCGCCAGACATCGTCGCGCTGCAGGAGGTGGACAGCGCGGTCGAGCGGACCTACTGCGTCGATCAGGCGAGCGTGCTGGCCGGGCTGACCGGCATGCATTCCGCCTTCGGCGCTTTCTTCGACTATCAGGGCGGCCGCTACGGGATGGCGCTGCTCTCCAAGTACCCGTTTGAGAGCGTGGAGAACCTCAGGCTGCCCGACGGGGCCGAGCCGCGTACCGCGCTAGCCGGCCGGGTACGGGTGGGCGAGCCGCCCACCGACATCGTCATCGTTGGAATCCACCTCTACCGCACGGCTGAAGAGCGTTACGCCCAGGCCACCCTCCTGATGGAGCACCTGGCCGGCGAGAGCGCGCCTATCATCCTCGCCGGCGACTTCAACTCGAGGCCCGGATCCGAGGTCATCGCTTTCCTTTCGCAAAACTGGCAGATTCCCGAAAAGGGTGCCGACCGCATGACTTTTCCGTCCGGCGCGCCCGACCGGGAGATCGACTACATCATGTTCCGCCCGCACGGCCGGTTCGAGGTACTGGACTACCGGGTGATTGACGAGTCCCTGGCCTCGGACCACCGGCCGCTGCTGATCGAGCTCGCGCTGCTCGACGGACGGGACCGAGACTGAAGGAGCCGCGATGCCCATTCACCGACGAGACTTCATCAAGACTGGCGCGGGCGCCGCGCTTGGCGCATCGCTGCTACCGAACGCCGTGCTGGCCGGCCATCCGGGGGCCGCGGCGAAGAAGGTCCGGCTGGGCTTCATCGGCGTCGGTGGCCGCGGCACCTGGCTGCTGAGGCTGGCGCTCGAGCGCGACGACTGCGAGGTGAAGGCGGTCTGCGACGTGAAGCCCGAGCGGGTCGCGCGCGCTCGCGACATGGTGCGAGAGGCGCACGGCAACACGCCCCGTGGCTTCGCCGACGGTGAGGAGGACTTCCTCAATCTCGTCGATCGGGACGACATGGACGCCGTGATCATCGCCACACCATGGCTCTGGCACACGCCGATGGCCGTCGCGGCGATGAAGAGCGGCAAGTGGGTGGGCACCGAAGTACCGGCGGCGGTGACCGTCCAGGAATGCTGGGACCTCGTCGATACCTCGGAAGAGACGGGCATGCCCTGCATGATCATGGAGAACGTTTGCTTCCGCCGCGATGTGATGGCCGTGCTCAACATGGTTCGCCAGGGGATGTTCGGCGAGCTGATGCACTGCCATTGCGGGTACCAGCACGACCTGCGGGGGGTGAAGTTCAATCCGGATGCCGAGTTCGGGCCCGGCGCGAACGGCGAGGCCGAGTGGCGTACCGAGCACTCGGTACGGCGCAACGGCGACCTCTATCCCACTCACGGCGTCGGTCCCGTCGCCAAGATGCTGAATATCAACTCGGGCAACCGTTTTCTCACACTGACCTCGACGGCGACCAAGACACGCGGACTGCATAACTACATCGTCGATGTGGGCGGCGAAGATCACCCCAACGCGGATATCGAGTTCAAGCTCGGCGACATCGTGACGACAGTTATCACCTGCAGCGGCGGTGAGACCATCCTGATCAGCCACGACACGAACCTGCCGCGTCCCTACTCGCTGGCCTTCCGCGTCCAGGGCACCCAGGGAATTTGGATGAACGACGGCAGCACGATCTACTTCGAGGGTGTCAGCCCCGAGCCGCATCGCTGGGAGGACTTCGGTTCGTACGAAGAACGCTACGACCACCCGCTGTGGACGCGTTACGAAGATCGCGCGGCGGGCTCAGGCCACGGCGGCATGGATTTCTTCGTGGTGAACGCCTTCATCGAGGCGGTGAAGCGCGACGTCGAGCCACCCATCGACGTGTACGACGCCGCGGCCTGGAGCGTCATCGCGCCGCTATCGGAACGCTCGATCGTCATGGGCAGCGCGCCGGTCCCATTCCCCGACTTCACGCGCGGCAAGTGGGTCACGCGCCGTAAGATCTTCGGGCTAAGCGATGAGTTCTAGCACTGTGAGAACCGCCCTCGTGTTGCTCTGCGTCGCCGCCTGCCCCCTGGCCGCCTGCCGGGATGGCGAGCCGCGGCTGACCCCCAAAGTCCTGGTGATCGGGGTCGACGGGGTCCGGCCCGACGTGCTTGCCGAAGTCCACACCCCGGCCATCGACGCGTTGGTCGCCGACGGCGCCTTCGATGACCGGGTCCAGAACCGGGCCGAGACGGTCAGCGGCCCGACCTGGTCCAGCGTTCTCACCGGGGTCTGGCCCGAGAAGCACTTCGTCACGAGCAACGACCTGACAGTCAACAACTACGCCAACTACCCCGACTTCCTGACACGCCTCGAACTGATCGACGGCGAATTGAATACCTTCGCGGTAGTCGACTGGCCGCCGCTGGGAACTACGGACTCCGGGGGGCCGCTGCTGAGCGACACTATCGACGTGAAGCTCAACTTCGACGGCGAGCTACAGGGATACGTGGAAGCCGACATTCAGTCGATCGCCGCAGCGGTCCGCTACCTGGAGAACCAGGATCCTGACGCGGCGTTCGTCTACATCGGCTATCCCGACGTGGCCGCTCACGATCACGGCGTCCGCTCGCCCGAGTACTACAGCGCCATCGAGAACGCCGACGTCCAGCTGGGCCGGTTGGTCACCGCCGTCCGCAACCGCCCCGCATTTACGTGGGAGGACTGGCTGATTCTCGTCTGCACCGATCACGGCCATGTCGAGGAGGGCGGGCACGGCGGAACCTCGGCGGAAGAAACGACCGTATTCTATCTGGCCAGCGGTCCGTCGGTCAGCAGAGGCCGCCTGCCGGCCGATGTCAATCTGGTCGACGTCGCGGTCACTGCCATCGCCCACCTGGGCATCGAGGTCGACCCGGCCTGGCATCTCGATGGGCAGGTCTCGGGCCTGGCGACCCAGCGTTCGCGGTGAGGGGGTGAGGCACGACGAGAGAACTGACGTCGCACCTCGAATTGCTGAAGGGCCGGTTCGAGGAACACTACGGCAGCTGCGAAGGTTGCTACCTGGTCCGCGCGCCCGGTCGCGTGAACCTGATGGGTGACCACATCGATTACAACGGGCTGTCTGTCCTGCCGATGGCCCTGCAGCGGCACGTGGCGGTCCTCTACAAAGCGCGACAGGACACGACCGTCCAGATCGCCAGTACCAACCCCGCCTACCCACCGCGCCGGTTCGACCTCGAGCCCACCATCGAGCCGTTCGACACCGGCGACTGGGGGAACTACGCCAAGGCAGCGGTCCAGGGCATAGCGGATCGCTTCGCGATCAAGCGCGGCTTCGATGCCGTGGTGCATTCAGACATTCCGGTGGCGGCCGGGCTGAGCTCGTCTTCCGCCCTGCTCGTAGCCTCAGCGCTCGCCGCCTTACACGCCAACGACCACGAGGAAGCCGAGCGCCTCGAGCTCGCCGAGCTGCTGGCCCGGGCCGAACACTACGTTGGAACGAAGGGTGGTGGGATGGATCAGGCCATCTGCCTGGCCGCACGGCGTAACTCGGCGAGTCGGATCGATTTCAATCCGCTGCGCCTGACCGCGCATCCCATTCCACCCGAATGGAAGTTCATCGTCGCCTTCAGCACCGTGCGCGCCCCCAAGACGGGCGCCGCGCTCGAGACGTACAATGCCCGAACTCGCGAGTGCCGTGAGGCCCTCGAACAGGTGAGGGCAGCACTCGCGCCAAAGGCCAAGATCGAGTCCTACCCGGCCCTCCTGTCCAAGCGGCGGCCTCGCGACTTGCTCAGAGCCGCCGGCGAGAACCTCGACGACGTGCTGCTGCGCCGCTTCCGGCACGTCGTCAGCGAGGCCGAACGCGTTGGCAAGGCGGAGGACGCGCTAGCCGCGTATGACCTCAGGGCCTTCGGGCGTCTGATGAAGGAATCCCATAAGAGCCTGAGCGCCGATTTCGAGGTGAGCTGTCCCGAGCTCGACGAGCTAGTGAAGATTGCCAGTTCTGTCGGCGCGGTCGGCGCCCGCTTGACCGGCGCCGGTCTGGGCGGCTGCATCGTCGCCCTGTGCCCGCAGGAGCGTGCCCACAAGGTGCTGAACCGGTTGACGAGTCGCTTTTACGAAGGCCGAGACATCGAAGGTCCTCTCGAGGACCAACTCTTCGTCGCCGAACCGTGTGGCGGCGCTGAGGTACATCCCGTGTAACCGAGTTTTTTAACGACGAACCTCGGAGGGTGCAACGTTGGGCGGATTCTTCGGAGTAGCATCGCGAGATGACTGCGTAGCCGACCTCTACTACGGAACCGACTATCACTCACACCTGGGCACGATGCGCGGCGGCCTGGCGGTACGGAACGGCCGCGGCATCACACGTTTCATTCACGACATCACGAACGCTCAGTTCCGATCCAAGTTTGAGGACGACCTGCCCAGACTGAGCGGGTCAACGGGGATCGGCGTAATCAGCGATTACGATGACCAGCCACTGATCGTGCGCTCCCGCCACGGTACCTATGCCATCGTCACCGTCGGCAAGCTCGACAATCTCGACGAGCTCGTCGCCACGGCCCTCCAGCGCGGCGTGCATTTCTTGGATATGAGCGGTGAAGAGGCGAGCCCGACCGAAGTCGTTGCCAATCTGATCGACCAGGGCGACACGCTCGAGGAAGGCCTCGCGGCTGCACAGGACGCGATAGTCGGATCGTGCTCGATCCTGCTGCTCACCGACAGCGGCGTCTACGCGGCGCGCGACCTGCTGGGCCGCACACCCGTGGCCATCGGCGCGAAGCCGGGCGCCTTCGCCGCCACGCTGGAGACCTGCGCGCTGGCCAACATCGGCTACGAGGTGAAGCGCTACCTGGGCCCCGGCGAGATCGTGCGCATTACACCTGAGGGGATGGAAACGTTACGACCGCCCGGCGAAGCGATGCAGATCTGCGGGTTCCTCTGGGTGTATTACGGCTACCCAGCTTCAAACTACGAGGGCATCAACGTGGAGGCCGTCCGCTACCGCTGCGGCGGTTTCCTGGCTCAACGCGAAGATGTCGATGTCGATCTGGTCGCCGGCATCCCCGACTCCGGCACCGGCCACGCCATCGGCTACGCCAACGCAGCCGAGGTGCCGTATGGGCGTCCCTTCGTGAAGTACACCCCAACCTGGCCGCGTAGCTTCATGCCCCAGGATCAGCGCGTTCGCGACCTCGTGGCACGGATGAAGCTGATACCGATCCGCGAGATCATCGAAGGCAAGCGCTTGCTGTTCTGCGAGGATTCCATCGTCAGGGGCACACAGCTCAAGGACATCATCGAGCGCATCTTCGCCTGGGGTGCGAAGGAGGTACACATGCGGCCAGCCTGCCCTCCTCTGATCTTCAGCTGCAAGTTCCTCAATTTCTCGCGCTCCCGATCGGAGCTGGACCTGGCAGGCCGGAAGTCGATCCAGGAACTGGAGGGCGATGAGCCCGCTGACCTCGGTGTCTATGCGGACCCGGACTCGGAAGCGTACGCCAACATGGTCGAGCGAACCCGGAAGCGGCTGGGGCTGACTACCCTGAGGTACCAAAGGATGGAGGACCTGATCGCCGCCATCGGACTGCCGAAGGAGAAGGTCTGCACCTACTGCTGGGACGGTGTGGAGCCATAGAACGATGAGGGCAAGATCGCTTCAGCTGCTGACTCTCGCGCCGTTCATCTCTCTCGCGGCTTGCGGGCCCGCGGACGCGCCGCGCGCGACGATCGCCATGAACTGGCAACTCGTCGACTCGTTGGCCGTGCACCTGCCGCAAGGCGTGCGCGTCTACGCTGGCCGTAACGACAGCCTGCCGCTCGTCGCCTGGTACGTGCGGATCGACGAGGCCCATCCCGCCATTCGAACCCGCGTCGTCGTGTCCGACGACACGACCGACAACCGTGAGACGGTCACCAGCTTCGCGACCGACCTGGGCGCCTGTGTTGCGGTCAACGGCGGCTATTTCGCCATGTCCGACGCGCCCGCCCGGCACGTCGGCCTCCTCCTCTCGGATGGGACGCTGTGGGAGCCGGCGACCGCCTGGTGGACGTGGGACTCGCTGCGCTACGAGACGGCGCGCGCCGCCATCGGCTTCACGGCCGGCGACGCCGTCGAGATCACCTGGGCGACGACACACAACGACACGCTCTACACCTGGCCCGATCCGCTCAACCACCGACTCGGCGAGCCGGCGGACCCGCTGGTCTACGGAGACGCCGAGCCCTGGAAGGTGCGCGACGCGCTGGGCGCCGGGCCCGCGCTCGTGGCCGATGGGGAGATACGGGTCACGCTCGACCAGGAGGCGTTCTTCGGCTCGTACTTGCAACAGCCGCACCCGCGCACCGCCGCCGGCCGCACCGCCGACGGCGACCTCATCTTGATGGTCGTCGATGGCCGGCAGCCGGAGAGCCGCGGTGCCACTCTCGACGAGCTGGCCGACCTGATGCTCGGCGCCGGTGCCGTTCAAGCGCTCAACCTCGACGGCGGTGGCTCATCGACCCTGGTCGTGAATGGGGGTCTGGTGAACCGGCCGGCGGGCGGCATCGAAGAGCGGCAGGTGATGTCGGCGCTGGTCACATTCTGCGAATAGGGACCGAACATCATGGACGAGCTTCACAGAATCTCCCGGCGACGCAAGGCAGCTCACGGAAAACTTCTCGAGCTCGACTCCAAGGTCTACAAGGCTTTCCTCGAGATGGAGAAGGCTGCGTTCGCGGACGGCGCTTTACCGAAGAAGGTCAAGGAACTCATCGCCACGGGGATATCCGTCGTCATCGACTGCGAGTCATGCATGCAGTGGCACATCGAGCAGGCGAAGCAGGCCGGCGCCACACGGCGCGAGGTGCTCGAGGCCGTGGAGGTGGGGATGGAGATGGGCGGCGGCCCGGCGACGGTATCCGCGCGGTTCGCCCTCGAGGTCATGGAGCAGACGTTCACTGACGAGTAGCATCATGCTACGCATCAAGCGCCTAATCCACGAAGGCCACCGCCGGCCCATCTGGCAGGTCCTCATCGTCTATCTGGGCGCTTCCTATGCCATAGTCGAGGCGCTGGACATCTTCACCGACCGCTGGGGCCTGCCCAGCTGGCTCTTACCCGGGACGGTGCTGCTGCTCCTGGTCGGCTTGCTCGTCGTGTTGACCGCGGCGATCGTGCCGGACACCGTGGAGGAGACGTGGTCAGCGGATGGAGTCACGGCAGGTCCGCCACCCGCACGGCGTCGGCGCCGAACCGTGCGCATCCTACTCGGCCTCATGCCCAATCCGCTTCCCGCCGAGGTTCTTTTTACCCTCGAGCGGGCGCGGGTAAACGAGCGGCTGGGCAACCGCCAGCAGGCCGTTCGCGCCTACGCGTACGTCGCCCGGGCGTGGCAGAACGGCGACTCGATTCTCTTGCCCTATGTCGAGGAGGCGCGCGCCGCGATGCTGCGGCTGGCCGGGGAGCCGCGCCGCTAGCGCTACTCGAAGCCGACCTGCGGCAGCTTACGGAGTAGTCCCGTCGCGGCGAGCAGCGCGATCACCAAGCACGCCGCTCCTACCACCACACGCCCGTACAGCAGGAACCCCGTCCCGAAGAGCGCCGCGTAGACCACCGCGCAGCCCAGGAACCAGCAGAGCAGTGCCGCCGTAAGGCTCCCCTCCGTCGGTCCCGTCTCCACAGCGCGACGCCAACCCCAATTGAACGGCCGGATCCGGTCGTAGAACGCCTGCAAGGTGGAGCGGTCGGTGGGCGGCGTCATGAGCGTCACCGTCAGCCAGACGGCCGTGGTGATGGCGACGCCGAGCACGAGCTTCAACGACGGGTGGAGCGCCGCGAACCCGAGCGCCTGGTGGAAGAACTCGAAGTAGACGGCGACGAAGAAAGAGATGACCATCGCCGAGAGCTCGCTCCAGGCGTTGATCCGCCACCAGAACCAGCGCAATAGGAAGATGAGCCCCGTGCCTGCGCCGATCTGCAGCAGAATCTGGAACGCCTGCAGCGCGTTCTCCAGCCACAGCGACACCATCATCGCCAGAACGATGAGCAGCACCGTCGACGCACGACCCACCGCCACGTAGTGGCGCTCGTCGCCCCGCGCGCAGAGGAACCGCCGGTAGAAGTCATCGACGATGTACGAGGCGCCCCAGTTGAGATGCGTGCTGATCGTCGACATATAGGCGGCGGCCAGCGACGCGACCACCAGGCCCAACAGACCGTGCGGCAGGAAGACCAGCATCGCCGGGTAGGCCAGATCGTGGCGCACGATCGACGGGTCGAGCCCGGGGAAGCGAGCCGTGATCGCCTCCAGGTTCGGGTAGACGATCAGCGAGGCCAGCGCCACGATGATCCAGGGCCAGGGCCGCAGCGCGTAGTGCGCGATGTTGAACCACAGGGTCGCCCGCATCGAGTCACGTTCGTCGCGCGCCGCCAGCATGCGCTGCGCCACGTAGCCGCCACCGCCCGGCTCGGCGCCCGGATACCAGACGCTCCACCACTGCACGGCGATCGGGATCAGAAAGACGGGCAGCGCGACTCGCCAATCGCTGAAGTCGGGGAGCAGCGAAAGCTTGCCCTCGAGCGCCGGGTGCGAAACGAGGCCGGCCAACCCACCGACCTCCGGCTGCACGACCGCGTAGTAGGCCGCCGCCAGCGAGCCGACCATGGCGATGGCGAAGAGCAGCAGATCGGTCACCACCACGCCCCACAGCCCCGAGGTCGCCGAGTAGATCACGGTCACGGTGCCGGCGACCAGAACCGTGGTGTACTTGTCGACGCCCAGCAGCACGCCGGCGATCTTGATCGCCGCCAGCGTGACCGCCGCCATGATCATCACGTTGAAGAACACACCCAGGTAGAGCGCCCGGAACCCGCGCAGGAAGGCGGCCACATCGCCGGAGTAGCGCAGCTCGTAGAACCCGATGTCGGTGAAGGCGCCCGATCGCCGCCACAGCTTCGCGTAGAAGAAGACCGTGCACATGCCGGTGATCAGGAACGCCCACCACAGCCAGTTCTGGCTCACGCCACCCGTGCGCACCATGTCGGTGACCAGGTTCGGCGTGTCGGTCGAGAACGTCGTCGCCACCATCGACGTGCCCAGCAGCCACCAGGGCGCCTTGCGGCCCGAGAGGAAGAACTCCTGCGTCCCCCGCCCCGCACGCCGCGCGAAGACGAGCCCGACGAGAACGGCGATCGCGCCGTATAGCGCGACGACGAACCAATCGATGGCGACGAGCTGCATAGGGTCATGGTTATACAGGTCGCGGCGCCGCCGCGCCACCGCCGACGTGACCGCCCGGAGCGGCCCGATTCCCAGCGCCCCCAGAACAGGGGAGTCGAGGCAGTCGTTCGAGCGAAGCTTGGAGCGCGGCGGCGGCGTAGCCGCCGTTCCGGCAATCGAGCCGCGCGACGCGAAGCGAAACGACTGCCTCGACTCCCTTAGCTCAAGGGACGCTGGCGGTCGGGTCGGTTGGCGTTGGACCCGTCGGCATCGTATTGTCATCCAAACCCAACCGCCGGAACGCAGCGATAGGCTGACCCGATGAGGACGGCATGATCTCACGGCGCGATATGCTCAAGACCAGCGGCGCGGCGCTGGCCGGACTCGCCGCCCTGCCCGCCGGCTGGCCGCGGCGCGATCCCGCTGCCCAGGAGGCCGACCTGGCCGGCTACGTCGACCCGTTCATCGGCAGCGGCGCCCACGGCCACACCTATCCCGGCGCCCAGCTACCGTTCGGCATGGTGCAGCTGAGCCCCGACAACGGAATGAACGGTTGGGATTGGTCCTCCGGCTATCATTGGTCGAGCGATCGCATCGCCGGCTTCAGCCACACGCACTTGAGCGGCACGGGCATCGGCGACATGTACGACATCCTGCTCATGCCGACGTTCACCGGTGGGCCGCCGCTGGGCGATGTTAGCTCGCGTTTCTCGCACGACCGCGAACGGGCGGAGCCCGGCTACTACTCCGTGGACCTGCTCGATACCAGGATCACCGCGGAGCTCACCGCCACCGAGCGGGTAGGTATCCACCGCTACGCCTTCCCGAGCCCGCGGCTCCGCGGCACCCTCCCCTCGGTGGCCGTCGATCTGGGCCACTCCCTCAACTGGGACCGGCCCACTGACACCACGATCAACGTCGAGAGTCCCACCCTGATCAGCGGTTACCGGCTGTCTACCGGCTGGGCCCGCGACCAGCGCGTATTCTTCGCCGCCAGCTTCTCCCGCCCCTTCAGCGACCACTGGCTGGAGAGCGAGTGGGCCAGACCGTACGCCTATACCGACCTGCAGGGCGAACGGGTGAAGGGCGGCTTCCGATTCACGATGTCGAGCCGGCCGCTGGTCGCCAAAGTCGCCATCTCGCCCGTCAGCGTAGAGAACGCGAAGCACAACCTCCGTGAAGAGGCTTCCGGCTGGGACTTCGATGCCTTCCGCAACGCGGCGCGCGGCGCCTGGAACCAGGCGTTGAGCCGCATCAGGCTGACGACTGATCGCGAAGAGGCACGTGTCCTGTTCTACACGGCGATCTATCACGCCCTGCTGGCACCTCAGCTCTTCTGCGACGTGGATGGCTCTTACCGCGGACCCGACGGCGCGGTGCACGTGGCCCGCGACTTCAACAACTACACGGTCTTCTCGCTCTGGGATACGTTCCGCGCCGAGCATCCGTTGCTCACGCTGATCCAACCCGAGCGTGTGAACGACCTGATTCGCTCGCTGATGGCGTTCTATCAGGAGAGCGGGACGTTGCCGGTATGGTCGCTGGCCGGTAATGAAACCGACACGATGATCGGCTACCACTCGGTGCCGGTCATCCTCGACGCCTGGTCCAAGGGTCTCACAACGGTCGATCCGCTGGAAGCGTTCGACGCGATGACCGGCAGTGCCACGCAGGACGAGCATGGCCTGCGCTTCTACAGGATGCCGGAACCGACGTCACTCGACGAAGCGCGCCGGCGCGATGCGGCATCGAACCTCCGGCCGCTCACACCGCTCGAGAGGCGGCACATCCAGAGCCTGGGCACGATCGTCAACGGCTACGAATGGTCGATCGGCGGCAATACCATCCGCTATCACTCGCCGATACCGCAAGCCCGCACCGCGCTCATCACGCGCACCGAACGGGACGGCACGCCGATAGAGTGGGAGACGGGTCCGGTACCCGAGTTTACCCAAAGCAGAGTGTCGTTCGTCTGGCTCGCCGGCATCGACGCCAGCGATGACGGCCGTCGTTTCGAGTTGGCCGTTGACGGCCGGCGTTGGTTCCGCTTCGACCAGCCCAAGTCCAGCGACCGCAGTTTCACAGCCCATGGACCGAATGGCTCCACTTTGACTTTCCGTGCCACTCACATCGATCAACACGACGACCTCTTCGGTTTCATGGCCCTCAGCGTGTCCGTCGCCGCCCTACAGAGCGGCCAGCGGTTGCAGCTGCGGCTGAGTGGGGAAAGGGGGAGTACCCGCGATTGGTGCATGACCTTCGAGCGGCCGCTGGTCTCGCAGGTCAACGCCGAGAACGTCTACGGGTTCGTGCGCGACGGCCGAACCGTCGATCAGCTCGTGCGGCTCGACATCGAGCACTTCGCGGAGCCCGCCGAGGCCACGGCGTACGTCCAGAGCCGCGCTCCAGTCGGTCTGCGATTGGAGTTCGGCAACAATCGCATCCTTCTGCCCGTGCCGTCGGTGACGCGGGACACGCCGACCGCCGTGTCCGTCCAGCGGGTCGGCGGCCCGTCGCTCGAGACCGAGTTGCGGCTGCGGCCGGTCCGGCCGTTCAACTATATTCCCGCCGACTGGGAGAGCGAGTCGGTCTCCAAGACCCTCGAGTACGCCTACGATGACTGGTGCATCGCGCGGCTGGCGGAAGCGGTGGGCGACGACTACGATGCCGAAGTCTATTACGAGCGCGCGCGGTTCTACCGCAGCCTGTTCGATCCTGCCACCGGCTTCATGCGCGGCCGGCTGGCTGACGGCAGCTGGAAGAAGCCGTTCTCGCCGGTGGCCGCTTCGCACCGCCAGGATGAGTACACCGAGGGGAACGCCTGGCAGTACTCGTGGTTCGTACCGCACGACGTGCGCGGGCTGATCGAGCTGCTGGGCGGCCGTGAGGCTTTCATCGCCAAGCTCGACCAGTTGTTCGAGATCTCGTCCGATCTGGAGGGGACGGCCCCACCCGACATCAGTGGTATGATCGGCCAGTACGCTCACGGTAACGAGCCCAGCCATCACGTCGCGTATCTGTACGCCTACGCGGGCGCGCCGTGGAAGACGCAGGAGCGCGTGCGGCAGATCACCGATACACTCTACAGCACCACACCGGAAGGGCTGCCCGGGAACGAGGACTGCGGTCAGATGTCGGCCTGGTACATACTGAGCGCGATCGGCTTCTATCCGGTCAACCCGGCCGACGGCACCTATGTCATCGGCACTCCGCACTACGAGCGCGTCTCCATCGAGCTCGGCGGCGGCCGCCGCTTCACCGTGGAAGCACCGGGCGTCTCGCCGGTCAACAAGTACATCCAGTCCGCGACGCTCGACGGTCGTCCGCTCGATCGACCCTTCATCACGCACGCCGAGATCGCGGCCGGTGGCACGCTCGCCTTCACCATGGGTCCGGAGCCGAACCGCGACTGGGCCAGCGACGAGTCCCAGGCACCGCCGTCGATGACCCCCTGAGAGGCGCCCACGCCCGCCAGCGGAGGCAGGATGGTCTCACGCCGAGAGATGTTGCGCACGAGCGGCCTGGCAGTGGCCGGCCTGGCCGCCGGCGCCGATAGTCTGATCGCCAGGCGGCTGGCCGCTCAGGACTACGCGACCCGAAGGCCACCGGCCGGCCAGCGCAACTTCATCAGCGAGGTCGTC
>JBDHKD010000070.1:0-16140 GCA_039586575.1 Gemmatimonadota bacterium
CGCCGACGTGGACGTGGGCAAGAACATCGGGGCCGAGCTGCAAACCGATCAGGCGGAGGCCGACAAGCAGATCGCGCAAGCGAGGGCAGAGCAACGGCGCGCAATGGCGGTGGCTGCGGAACAGGAGATGCGGGCGCTGGTGGAGGAGATGCGGGCGCGTGTGGTAGAGGCCGAGGCGCAGGTGCCGCTGGCTATGGCCGAGGCGTTCCGGTCCGGGAACCTGAGTGTCGTGAACGACGTGCGCCGGCGGATGATCCGCGCAGGCAATCAGCAGCGGGGACCGGAGACCCGAGGATCATCGGCCTGACGCCGGCGCTAGACTAGCGACATGGGCTGGAGCTTCAAGCTCATCACGTCTAATGCCGCCCGGTGCCGCGACCCGCATGGTGATCACCTTCCTCGAAAGAGCTGTTCGCCACAAGCTACACAATATCTGGCTCCGTCACGTCGTCGACTTGCATGGGTTTCCTCACTGCACTTTTTCACGGCGATAAACCTATTCACCACATCGCCACACACCGGACAAAAGCGCACCGGTGCATTCTTACGCCGGTGATTGAAGTTGGGGCAACGACTTGCTCGCGTTAGGATCCCTACCGTCCTTCCATTCAAAGTGAGGAGCTTCTGAGAAGCTCGGTTCTTCTGTAGACGCGGTTAGCTTTCTTCGTTCGAATCTGCTTGTAAACCCTTGGCTTCCTCCACGACCTGATCGCAATCGAATGCCGGAATCTCCTCGTCGCCCTCCATCGTGGTTGCTTGATATCTCGCCGTCGTGAGCACCTCAATCAGTGCGTCCGTGGCCTGCATCCCTTCAGGCTCATCCTCGATGAGCCCTTCTGCCCCGAGCCGCTCTAGATTGCCCTCTATGAACCCAAAGATCATGCGTAACCTGTAAACATGACTCAGAACTACGTCTTGCGGCTCAGCGGCATACCGCTTGAGCATCAGGTTATCGATCTGGAAGGCAATGTCGTCAACATTGACCTCAAACGCTGCCTCCTCGCCTGTCTCCTCGTCATAGATGGTGAATTTCTGTGGCCGACGATCCCAATCGTCGTGAGGCGTTTCCATGAGGCGGTGGACCTCCTCCAGAACCTCGTGGTATTCCGAGGCCGACCACGGCATCAACCCGCCCCGAATCGACTTCCAGTCCGGCATTTCCACGGTCTGCGAGTGACTGGTGTGTGCGTACACCCTGCACCTGACGCCAAACAACCTCCGGCGCTATCTATCGGCAAGGCCTCGCCCTCTTCGATCTGGAGGCGCGCGGGGCGCTTGCGCGCACCTAGAACCACGATACGGCGGAAAACTGGCCAGTTAGTCATTTGCCAGCCGGAACTTGCCGCCCGCCTGCCGTGGCTTCCAGCGGTACTTCCACTCGACGTACTCAAATCCGCCTGCCTCCAGCGCCTCACGCGCCCTCGCGAAGGCCTGCCACAGTGCGTCCTCGCCCAACTCCTCGCCCCCCTCAAGCCAGACGACCATTTCGTCGTCGTGACCTCTAGAGTACACGTGGGCGGTTAGATCGCCCAGGCGGTCTGCGGCTCCCTCGCGGAAGAATTCGTTGAGGATCTCCTCGGCGCGTTCCTTCATCGGGTACTAGCGTCTCCGCCTCGTCACTGGCACGCCGAGGCCGAAACCGACCGCGGCGGTGCCTTTGTCCCGTTTCTCGAGAGAGTCGTAGTCTCCGCTCTGCCGCGTTTGCGACCTCTTCTACCTCCGCCGCGGGCCGCTTGAGTCACGGCTTCCCTCAGGTGAGGGTCGCTTGCCAACAGCTCGCGCCCACGCGCGATCCAACGGTGCAGGGGGAGACGCTCCACTGCGGCCTTGTATTCGAAGCCTGCAACGTCGAACCACGGGTCTGCGGCCTCCGGTTGCGCGAGCCACGCGATGGCTCTCAGCGCGCGCACGCGTATCTCGTGGTTGTTCGGCCGTTCGATCTTTCGCGCGGTCTCGATCGCGTGGGCAATCAGCGCCGCCGCAAGACGGTCATCGGGATCGTAGCCGGTCGGCTTCTTCAGCGTCACCCCCTGACGCCGACGAACAGCAAGCGGATTGATGCCGTAGCCCAAGAACGCCAGCGGTACCGAGTACAGCGTCTTTCCACGTTATCGTCGGCTGGAAGACGGTGAACTCTGTATCTCAGGCCTGGCCCTAAAGATAGGTTGGCCAAGGACGCGGCGCGAACCGGGAACCTCGACGGAGTACGCCCCGCACGCCGCAGTAGATCGACGGCCGCGACCACGTTGCTGTGCCCATTCGTGGGTATGGACATCGCCCACCGGCGTGTGGGGAGATTAGACTGTAGCTAAACTGTAACCAGACTATCGTACTTCAACGGGACTGAGGGGAACTACCAATAGCTGGAAGGCCGCTTCCTGTCTCGTTTCGTGGTCGATAGACCCCAATGGTCCTCGTGTCCAAGCGTTATCATAATCCGTGGGTTGCGAGTTCGAGTCTCGCCCCTGCCATTGACCTGGCTTACCGGCTCTCCCCGACTGTGACCGAATCTGTGACCAAGTCGAGGAGGGCCTTCCTGTCTCGTCGTCGTCACCCGCGGCTTACAGCCGGATACGCTCCGGCCTGCGCCTGTCGCGTCAGCCCAATGGCTCGGTCCCTCGATTGAGGATCTCTAGCTGTCGCGAGTAGGCGAACAACCGATCACGTTTCTTCCCTGTGATCTCACGAGCGATGCCCAGGCCTTGCAGGCGCGCAAGTGCGCTGTTCACGGTCGGCCAAGTGAGACCGAGCTCCTCCGCCGCACGTGTGGGCGCGACGACTATCCGCCGTCGCAGCAGGTCGAGAACCGCCAGCGCCGAGCCGGCTGCTCGGCCGAGCTCCGCCACACGTCGCGCATCCTGCTCGAAGATTTCCTGCAGGGCGCTCGTCGTCGCCGCGGCCTCGCGGGCGACCGTCTCGACTCCGATGAGATAGAAGCCGAGCCACTCCTCCCAGTCACCGTGCGTGCGCACTCGCTGTAGCGCGTCGTAGTAGTCCGCGCGGTGCTGCTTGAAGTAGAGGCTGAGATAGAAGAAGGGTTGCTGGAGAAGCCCCTCCACGACCAGGAGCAGGCTGATCAGCAGTCGCCCGATGCGGCCATTACCATCGAGAAACGGGTGGATCGTCTCGAACTGGGCGTGAGCCAACCCCGCCTTGAGGATGGGCGGCGTCGGTCCGCACTCGTCGTGAAGAAACCGCTCGAGGTTGTCGAGAGCCACCTTCATCTCGTCCGGTGGCGGCGGCACGAAGCGAGCATTTGCCGGGCGCGTTCCACCGACCCAATTCTGCGTGCGCCGAAACTCGCCGGGCGCCCGGCTGCCGCCGCGGCCACCTTCGAGCAGGACGCGATGCATCTCGCGCAACAGGCGAAGACTCAGTGGGAGACTCTCCCTGCGAATCCGCTCGAGGCCGTGCTGAAGGGCGGCGACGTAGCGCGAGACCTCCCGCAGGTCGGCGACCGGAGTTCCCGGCGCCGCGGCACTCTCGTATTCCAACAGCTCGGCCAGGCTGGATTGGGTGCCCTCGATCTGGCTCGATAGCACGGCCTCCTTCCGCACGTACATGTAGAGCAGCCGCTCGGGATCCAGGCGCTCCGAGACACCGTCCAGCCGGCCCAGGGCGTGGGCGGCCTCCTCATGGAGTCGCCGGAGCTCCGCTGTCATGTCAATCGGAGGATCGGGGGGGAGCGGTGCGGGAACGAAGGCGGAATACCCGCCGCGCCCTGCCGCCTGTTGGACGAACCGCCCGGCTCGAGTGGAAGTCTGCGCCATGATGAACGCGCGGGCTACGAGGTTTTGATAAGTGGAGGTGCTATCAAAAGTTCCGGCATCAGTCTATGGCTGTCCCGAGCAGGCCCGACGCGAACCTTTTGACAGCTCCCAAGCCTATCAAAAGATATCCCATCAAAGTTTGATAATGCAAGGCCTTCCCATTCCCTTGGAACCGCGGGTGAGGATCTCGGCTACAAGGAGGGAGACAGCACATCGTGCGACGGTCGCAGGCGGCTCACCCGGACGAAAGACCGCGACGGCGGGGTGGTGCTGCGCGAGTACGACGGCTCGAACCGGCTGCTGCGGGTGATCGACCAGCGAGAGGGTACGGACACCACGAGCTTAGAGTACAACGGCAAGGGGCAGGTCACGCGGCAGTGGATCCCGGGCCCTTTATCCCGATACATTGATACGCACGAGGGTGATCCATGAGGTGTCTTGCGCTAACCCTTGCGCTGATAGGGTCCACGGCTGGTTGCGCGGTTCGTAACTGAAGCGCACAAGGTGATGCTTAGTGGTAGCGAGGTCGAGGCGGCGCGTGCGGGAAGCTAGAGGCGGAGGTCGATGAGTATTCCTGAGAGTCAGCTATCCATCCGTGGGTTGGGAGTTCGAGTCTCCCCCCTGCCACTGAACTGAGCGGGGGTGGCGTCTAGCGAATGCCGCCTAGAAGAGGTGATCATGAAAGTATGGTGGAAGCGATATGGCTATCAAGCTTGAATTCTGCAATGTGATTGTTCCGATGAAGAAGATCCGGGAGAAGCTCGGCGAAGACGCTTGTGAGAGCCGGTTCTCGATGGTCACGGACACAACCTGGCAAGACGGTCATCTCTTCCGGGATGGCTGCATGAATCAACACGATCTCGAAGATTTACTCGATGAGTGGGAAAGCAAAGGATTTGAGCTTCTGACTGTAATCGATGGGAAGAAACACTGGAAGGACCTCTGCGTTGTCAATTCAGGGCATGGCCCATCGTATCCCTGCGCGTGGATCGAGTACGATCCCGATGAGAACATTGTCTGGTTGAAAGGGCACGAACCCGGAGATGCCGTAGGACCAGCTAATCGCAAGGTTGCTGGCGAAGCTTAGAACGCGAAACCGTGGTGACAGCACCCACCGGCGCTGGCTGGCGCCAGTTCGTGCCCTCTTAGTCCGCACCTCTACCATTGCCCAGTACCGAGTGGCTCGCGCGTCATAGTCTGCCGAGCCGGTGGGCCTGCGTCGCACCACTGTGCCCGCTACCTGCGAATCATTGAAGCGCTGGGCTTGCCGAACGCCTATCTTCCCGACCGATGTGCGTCACAAGAACCAAGAGAAACGCCGGAGTGTCAGGGCCGCGTAGAGGACGGCACCTGCAACCGCCAATACGATCAGGGTGTCCAGCGTATCTGGTCCCTGAGACGTCGCGGCGGGGCCGTCGGCCTCTTCTGGCCTTTGTTCTTGACTGGCGTGAGTCGCGCAGAAGCGAGAGCCCTCAATGGCCGCTCGCTTGCAGCGAGTCCCGGACTTCGTCTTGCCTTGGCATCTGTCCACGTCTAGCCCTCCTGTTCTGTCTTAACCTACGAATCCTCCGGAACCTCAGATTCATCCCGAGGAGTCTTATCTGGGCAGCCAGCCTACTGTCGCGGTCTCCTTCCCATCCTTCTGAACTCGGCGACCATCTGGACGGCCTCTGCAAGATCCGCTGCTGCCGGCCATCCCGGGTGTGAGCACGGCTCGGCCTATCGCGCCGCGGCGGGGGGAAAGCCGGCGTCTCCGGCGTAGAGCCGGTCGGGGCCGTCCCGCGAAACCTCGGAAGGGTCCCCCACGTACTTAACATAGACAGGCTATGTAGACCGTCTATACCAGGGAGACTCCAGGTGGGCACTATTCGACCCGGAAACCTTTACGGAACGCTGGAGATGCTGATTCTGAGAGCGTTGGAGCTCTGGGGGCCCATGCACGGGCTGGGTGTCGCCGATCATATCGCCTCCCGGTCGGCCGGGTTGTTTCGGGTGGAAGAGGGTTCCCTCTATCCGGCGCTCCATCGTCTTCAGGCCAAAGGGTATGTAGACTGGGAGTGGAGGAAGACCGAGGAGGGGAAGCGGGCGAAGTTCTATGAAATAACCCGGAAGGGACGGCGTGCGCTGTCCAGTGAGTTGGAGTGTTGGGCCGCAAGCATCCGGGCGATGCTCTCGCTCCTCGAGGTTTCCATGGAGGGAGTGAAATGAAGCGACCGCGGCTGAAGAGGGTCTTTCATCTGGACCGGTTCGGGAAGAATCTGGAGCGGAGCCTGGATGAAGAGATCAACTTCCACCTGGAAACCAGGATTGCGCAGTTGGTGGCCGACGGAAGAAGCCCTGAGGAGGCCCGGGAAGAAGCGCTGAGGCGATTCGGGGACCGGGAGACGGTGGTGCAACGCTGCCGCCGGATCGACCAGCGAGGCCTGCGACGTCGGTTCATCCGCGAACTCTTCTCCGACATTCTTCAGGACGTTCGGTTCACATTCAGGGGCCTCCGGAGAGCCCGCGGCTTCGTGATCGTATCAGTCCTCTCCCTCGCCGTGGGAATCGGGGTGAACACCGCTGTGTTCACAACCATTCATGCCGTGTGGTTTGCCCCGGTTCCGGGTATGACGGGCCAGGGCCGGATCGTCGACATGGTTCCCGTCATCGGGGGACAGGACTACTGGTCGTGGGCATATCCCGACTTCGAGAGTGTCAGAGATGCAGACACCCCTTTCGAGTCCATTACCGCATGGGCCGAGCGGGACGCCACGTTCGGTGCCGGAGAAGGGGGGAAGCGGGTCCTGGTGGCCTATGCGACTTCAGAATATTTCCACGTTCATGGGGCCCTTCCCACCATGGGCAGGGGGTTTCTGGAGTCAGAGGATGCGGGGCCCGGTCAACACCCGCTGGTCGTGGTGAGCCATGACTTCTGGCAAGACGAACTGCAGGGCCGTTCCGACGTTCTGGGCCAGTCCCTTCTCCTGGACGGCATCCCCTACACGGTGGTTGGCGTGGCGCCGGAGGGGTTCAGAGGTGCGCGCATCAATTTGTGGAGCCTGGACCTGTGGGTGCCTCTCTTTCAGCACCCGGATGCGGCCGGCGATGCGTCGGTGTTCAGGGATCGGGGGAGCGTCTCTGTTCAGGTCATGGGAAGGCTCCGTCCGGGTGCAACGATCTCCGAAGCCCGGGCTGCGGTTCGGACGGTGTTTGCCAGGCTTGCGACCGAGTACCCCGAGACCAACCAGCACCGAACGGTCAAGGCGGTCAGCTTCGGGCGCTTTCCAGCCCAGAACCGGCACTTGGAAGCGATTGCCGTAGTCGCAATCTGTGGGCTGTTCGCCATCCTGCTTCTCATCATCTGCGGGAACCTGGCCGGGATGGCCTTGGCCAGGACCGCCGCCAAGGAGCAGGAAATCGGAGTGAGGCTGGCCCTGGGATCGAGTCGTGTCCGCCTGGTGAGACATCTGATGGTAGAGGCGGGAATCTTGACCGTGATCGGCGGGGGAGTGGGGATCGTTCTGGCCATGACACTAATGACCAGGGTTCACCCCATGGACCTGAACATTACCGCTCCCGGTGCGACCTTTGAACCGAGCGGATGGGCGATGGCAATGTCGCTGGCCATTTCCTTGGTAGCGGCCCAGGCATTCGGACTGCTTCCGGCGCTTCGCTTCAGCCGGCCGGAGTTGATTTCGGCCCTGAAGGACGACACCGGCGGAGGCGGGCGGCGGGTGGGAAGGTTCCAGCGGTATGCTGCATCTTTTCAGACGGGTGCGGCCTTTCTCCTACTCCTGATGGCGGCTCTCTTCTTCCGCTCCCTGGAGCGAACGGATGAGAGCCATCTGGGATTTAGACAAGAAGGTATGGCGGTTGCCGACTTCGCGAGCGGGGGGACGTTCCTCGGGTTTCTCGACCCTTCCGAAGAGGGCTATCCGAGCATGGAAGAGGGCGGATCGGCCCTAGTGGATCGCCTGCTAGAGTCTATCGGTTCCCGTCCAGGCGTAGCATCGGTGGCCTTGTCCACCGGTTTCCCCTTGGATCGGTATAGAGACCGTATTTCCGTCAACCCGGCGGATCAGCCGAGCTCAGATTCAACCGGGGTGAGGGTGGAGTACACCCTTGTCACGGAAGGGTACTTCTCCACCATCGGCACACCCATCCTTCAAGGCAGATCCCTCCTTCGAACCGATGACGGAACGTCCGCCCCGGTGGCGGTCGTGACCCGGTCATTCGCAGACCGTCTTTGGCCGGGCGAGGAAGCCTTGGGTCGGCAGTTCTTGCAGGCCGGTGCCGAGAACCGCGCCCACGCCTGGACCGTCGTCGGGGTAGTGGGAGATGTGGCATCGAGTGCTGCAACGGAAGATCTGCCTCAGATGTTCGTACCGCTAAGGCAGGCGAGAAGTCCTCATCTCATCATTTTGGTTCGGTCGAATACGGGTACCGATCCAGCCGCACTGGCTGGGCCAGTTCGTGAGGCTGTTCGGTCGGTGGACCCCGGCCTACCCATTCCAAGGTTGGTTCCCGCCCAGTCCCTCGTGGCCCGTGCCACACAGGGGCAGAGGACCAACGGACAGGTTGCCGGGGGTCTGGGCTTGCTGGTCCTCCTGCTCTCTGCCATGGGCGTCTACGGGGTCGTGGCCCTTGCCGTGACCCATCGCACCCGTGAGATCGGCCTCCGAATTGCCCTGGGAGCCAGCTGCGGGATGGTCATCCGTGGCGTCCTCGGGGACGCTCTTCGCATGGCTGGGCCCGGGTTGTTGGTAGGGGGCCTCTTGGCAGCCGGAACGGCCGCGGCACTGCGCTCCATGCTCCTGGGGCTGAGCCCCGTCGATCCCATCTCCTTCCTTTCCGCCGGAGTGCTGCTGCTCTTCATGGTTATCACTGCCAGCTTGGCCCCGGCGCTGAGAGCATCAGGAATCCACCCGATGGAGGCCCTGAGAAACGAATGACGGTCGGTTGGAAGGCTGACCGAGAGGGCCACGATGTCGATTGATGGTACCATCACCTCGCCGGGAAGACCACGAGCGGGCCGCACCGAACTGGATCGCTGAGACCGACAGCTACCATGGGTGCACAGCCCTTACGTCCGTCCGACGGCGCTTGCCGTTGACTATGCCAAGCTCGGACAGTTGGATGAGGCATTTGAGTGGCTGGAGCGAGCTTATGGCGAGCGCGATGGCGAGCTCGCCTTCATCAAGAGTGAACCCGCCTACGACGCATTTCGCTCGGACCCCCGCTTCCAGGATCTGCTGCGTCGCATGAACTTCCCTCAATAACAGCTATCGGTGATTGTTGTTGCTACTACCGGCTGTTCGAAGGCCGGCGACGCCGCGGGCTGTTGAATAGTCCAACTGCATGTTGAATTCCCCAACACCTTTCCGGCCCGTGAGGCCGCTGCCCAGACTCAGATGCTCTCCTCGGCCGAACACCCGAATTCCTTTGCGCAAAGGCAGATACGGTCGATGCGCAACCGTTGCTTGACCGGAGACGCTGCCATGGTACGGTGTGTGCCAGTAGAAGACAGTTGAGCTGTGCGCGGCGGTGGTGACCCGGGGCTGCGAGGCCGGCACGCGCACGCGTTATTCGCTTTTGCGCCCGGCGGAGATGACGCGAGAATTCGTCCGCCTCCTCCGTGAGCACCTGGCGCTCTACCGCGTCCAGGAACTCGCTGTGGCGCGCCAATGCAAATTGCCGCGCGCGCAGCTGCGCTGTTTGGCGGAGTTCGCGGATGAACCGGAGCTGACCGTCAAGGAGCTGACGCGGCGGCTGCGGTTGAGCCACAGCCGGTTGTCCCACCTTTTGGATTGGCTCGAGGTTAACGGGCTGATCTCGCGACGCATCAATCCCGAAGACCGGCGCATCATCATCGTCCGGATCACGTCCAAGGGGCGTGCGCTGGTCGAGGTGCTCGAGGCGCGACTGGAGTGTTGCATCGAGCCGGCCCTGCGCGCCATGCCGCGCCATGCGACCGAGGTTGCAACCGCGGTCCTGGCGCGCGCTCTCGAAACGGCAAGAGAAGCGGCAGAAGCCTCATCGAGGAGGAGAGCGTGAACGTCTTGACCGATCACCGAGCGATGCGGGGCATCGACCGCAGAGAGTTCGTGAACGTGTGCATCAAGGCCGCCGCCGCCGTCGGCCTGCCGTGGCCGGCGGCCCTGGAGATGGCGGAGGCGGTGTCACGCGGCGCACGAGCCTCGGTCGTGTGGCTGGGCTTCCAGGGATGCACCGGCTGCACGGAATCGCTGCTCCGCACGAGTCATCCTGACCTGGCCGAGTTGATCCTCGACGTCATCTCCCTCGACTATCACGAGACGCTGCTCGCCGGGGCCGGCCGGCAGGCCGAGGCCGCGCTCGAGGCGTGCCAGAGTGCCGGACGGTACGTCCTCGTGGTCGAGGGTGCCGTCCCAACAGGAGCCCACGGCGTCTACTGTCAGATAGGCGGCCGCACGTCCCTCGACTTGCTGCACGACGCCGCGCAAGGGGCGGACGCGATCATCGCCTTGGGTTCGTGCGCGTCGTTCGGTGGGCTGCCGGCGGCGGACCCGAACCCTACGGGCGCCGCCGGTGTCCCGAGCCTGCTGCCGGACACGACCGTCGTGTCGATCCCCGGCTGTCCCCCGAACCCTTACAACTTCCTGGGTACGGTGCTGCAGTACACCAGCTTCGGGACGCTGCCCGCCCTGGATGACGAGGGCCGGCCGCTCTTCGCCTATGACAGAACCGTCCACGATCACTGTCCGCGCCGGTCGCATTTCGAGGCGGGCCGATTCGCGGAGCGGTACGGCGACGAGGCCTCGCGACAGGGCTATTGCCTCTTCATGCTGGGCTGTAAGGGTTCGCGCACGCACTCGAACTGCCCAACAATGCGCTATGGTGAGGTGAACATGTGGCCAACGAGAGCCGGACACCCCTGCGCGGGCTGCACCGAGCGATCGCTGGCCTTCCGGTTCCCCATCTCGAGACCGTTCATCGGATCGGGAGGTGCTTCGACATGAGCGAGCGTATCACCATCGACCCCGTCACGCGCATCGAGGGCCATCTCCGCATCGACCTGGAGGTGGATGACTCGAGAGTCGAAGACGCGTGGTCATCAGGACAGATGTGGCGCGGCATCGAGCTGATTCTCAGGGGGCGCGATCCTCGCGACGCGTGGTTCTTCGCGCAGCGGATCTGCGGGGTGTGCACCACCGTGCATGCGATCACCTCGGTGCGGGCCGTCGAGAACGCGCTGGGGATCGAGATCCCTACGAACGCGCACCACATCCGCAACCTGATGATGGCGGCTCACGCCCTCCACGATCACATCGTCCACTTCTACCACCTGTCCGCACTCGACTGGGTGGACCTGCTGTCGGTGCTGCAGGCGGATCCGGCCGAGGCGGCCCGTTTGGGAGAGGACCTCTCGGTGTGGCGGCGGAACAGCCGTCACGAGCTGCGAGCGGTGCAGGAGAAGATCCAGGGGTTCGTGGACAGCGGGCAGCTCGGGGTCTTCAGCCACGGCTACTGGGGCCACCCGGCCATGCAGCTGCCTCCGGAGATCAATCTCCTGGCAGTCGCTCACTACCTGCAGGCGCTCGACTACCAGAGGCAAGCCAACCAGGTCGTGGCCTTGCTGGGCGGCAAGACGCCCCACGTCCAAAACCTGGCGGTGGGCGGAGTGACCAACCCGATCAATTTGGACAATACGTCGGCCCTGAACATGGAGAAGTTGTCCCTGATGGAGGAGCTTCTGGAGAGCGCAGCGGCGTTCGTCCAGCAGGTCTACCTGGTCGACGCGTGTGCGATCGCCGCACTGTATCCGGACTGGTGGCGCCATGGAGCGGGCGTCAGAGACTACCTCTGCGCGCCCGACTTGCCGCTCGACTCTGCTGGGACCGTCTTCGATTTGCCGGGTGGGGTCATCTGGAACGGCGACCTGGGCACGCTACGACCGATCGAAGGGTTTGAGGACCCGTACTTCCGGGACAGCGTGGCCGAGACCGTCGCCCACTCCTGGTACGAGGGCGACGGGTCGCGGCATCCCTGGGACGGGGACACCGTCGCGCGCTATAGTGGGTTCGACGCCGCCGGCAAGTACTCGTGGGTGAAAGCGCCCAGGTTCCGGGGCCGGCCGATGCAGGTGGGACCGCTGGCGGAGCTGCTGGTGGGCTACGCGGCCGGCCACCCGGTGATCACCGAGTGGACGGACCGGGCGCTCGCGATCGTGTCCTCCATCGCGGGCCAGACCGTCAGCGTGTCTGACCTCCACTCCACGATGGGCCGTCACCTGGCGCGGGCCGTGCGGGCCGCCGTGCTTTCCGAGCTGGCGCTCAAGCACTACGCGCTGTTGCTGGAGAACATCGGCCGCGGGGACACGGACGTGTATACGCCACCCGAGTTTCCCGCGGGGGAGGTGCGGGGTTTCGGCGTCCACGAGGCGCCACGTGGCCTGCTCTCCCACTGGGTGGTGATTCGGGATGGCCAGATCGCCAACTACCAGGCCGTCGTCCCCTCCACCTGGAACGCGGGCCCTCGAGACGAGCGCGGGCAGCGCGGCCCCTGCGAGGCCGCGCTGCTGGGCACGCCGATCGCCGAGCCGGAGCGACCGCTGGAAGCGCTCCGGACCATCCATTCCTTCGATCCGTGCATCGCCTGTGCCGTGCACGTGCTGAACCCTCAGGATACGACGCGGGCGCGGGCCGCAGCCGTGTAACCGGAAGCGGGGGGAGATGAAGCGCTGCGGCGTCCTGGCGCTGGGGAACCTGCTGATGGGCGACGACGCGCTGGGGCCGTTCGTCTTGGCACTGCTGCGCGCCCGCTACGAGTTCCCCGACACGGTGCGGCTCCTGGATCTGGGAACGCCCGGGCTGGCCCTGAGCACACACCTCACCGCCTGGGATCGGCTGATCCTGGTCGACGCGTTGCGCGGGCGCGCCCCCGGGCGGCTGGTCGTGCTGCGGGGCAACGCGGCACTCGCCGGGCTCAGCCGGGTCAGGTCGGGCGCGCACGAGCCGGGCGTCGACCACGCCGTGCTGATCTCGCAGCTGCAGGAGGGCGCCTGCCCCGAGCTGGTCTTGATCGGCGCCGTCGCACAGCGCGTGGAGATCGGGGCGCCGCTGAGCGCCCCGGTCCGCGCCGCGGCCGAACGGGTGGCGGCGGCCGTTGTCCGGCAACTGGGCCGCTGGGGCATCACCGCCCGCGAGCGCGAGGACCACGCGCCACCGGACATCTGGTGGGACACCGCCTGATTTCCACGCCACCGCCAACCAGAGCTGACCGGGCTTCGCCACATCCGCTGCGGACCTTACAACCTTTTCCCTCCTCAACGCATCTGAGTTAGTGACTACCTCTTGATTACCGAGAGAAAAGCCGATGGGCAAGCAGAAGCCGGACATGATCAAGGGCACCCTGGACATGCTCATCCTGAAGGTCCTCTCGCTGGAGCCCATGCACGGGTGGGGGATCAGCGAGCGGATCCAGCAAATCTCGGAGGACGAGCTGCAGGTGAACCAGGGTTCCCTGTACGCCTCGCTGCACAAGCTCACACGGGAAGGGTGGATCAAGTCCTCCTGGCGGGTGACGGAGAACAACCGGCGCGCCCGCTACTACGCCCTCACCCGGGCGGGTGAGAGGCAGTTGGGGATCGAGGCCGAGCACTGGGGGCGGCTGGCCGTGGCGGTGGAGCGAATCATGGCGACGTCGTGAGGCGAGCTCACGCCGACCGACTGAGACCAGGAGCGGCACCATGCGCTGGATAGCGAATCTCGTGTTCCGCCTTCGGGCCACCGTGGCACCGGGGAGGATGGAGCGGGAGTTGGACGACGAGATAGCCTTTCACATCGAGATGGAGGCTCGGAAGCTCGCGGAGCGTGGGATTACCGAGGAGGAGGCCTGGCGCCAGGCCCGGCGGAACTTCGGCCCGATGCTCCGTAACAAAGAGCGCGCCCGGCAGGCTTGGGGAATCGGCCTGGTCCAGGACCTGAAAGCGGACGCGCGCTACGCCTTCCGCGGCCTCAAGCGAGACCCCGCCTTCGCGACAGTTGCGATCCTCACGCTGGGTCTGGGTATCGGGGGCACGACCGCGATTTTCAGTGTGGTGAACGGGGTCGTGCTGAAGCCCCTTCCATTTGCCCATCCTCGATGCCGGGGGTGGGAGTCGATGAAGCACCCCTCTCTCCCGCCATGTATTTCACCTTCCGAGACCACTCGCGCACCTTAGAGGACATCGGCGTCTGGAGAAGAACACCAGTGACCGTCACGGGTCTGGCGGAGCCCGAGCAGGTGGTGGCCGCGCAAGTCACGGCTGGGCTTTTTTCTGTTCTCGGCGTGAACCCCATACTTGGAAGAGGTTACGAAGAAGCGGATGTGACACCGGGTGGCACCAACCCCGTCATCCTGTCCCAGCAGTACTGGGTTCGAAGGTTCGGGAGTGATCCCGACATCTTGGGGCGGACCGTCCGAATCGACGGCGGTGAACGTACCGTCATCGGTGTCATGCCCGCAGGGCTGCGTCTGGGCGAGGTGGCACCGGACATCTTCCTGCCTCTCGTTTTCGACCGGTCGAGAATCGGCGTCGGCAACTTCAGTTTTCCAGGTATCGCGCGCCTCCGCCCAGGCGTCACTCCGGCGGAAGCCAGCGGTGACCTGGATCGTTTGACCGCACTTGCTACGGAGGAATTCCCGGGGATCCGGCTCGCCGAACTCGAGGACAGGGCCTTCGGGACGTTCGTCCGGCCGCTGAAGGACGACGTCGTGGGAGGGGCCGGGATGGTCCTCTGGCTCGTGTTCGCCACGGCCGGCCTGGTCCTGCTCGTCGCCTGCATTAACGTTGCCAATCTCTTCCTGGTTCGCGCCGAGACCCGCCAGCGAGACGCCGCTCTGCGATCGGCCATCGGGGCGTCGAAGGGACGCCTGGCTCGGCAGTTCATTACCGAAAGCACGGTCATCGGGATCTTGGGAGGCTCCGCAGGCCTGCTCCTGGCTTTGGGAGGGGACGGGCTCCTGCTTCACATGGCGCCCCCCAACCTGCCGCGCCTGGAGGAGATCGGCCTGGAACCCGCCGTCCTGCTGTTCGCGCTGGGCGTGTCGCTCCTGGCCGGGCTCCTCTTCGGTACGATCCCGGTCCTCCGGTCCAGAAAGGGCGGCCTCGCAGGGTCACTGAGGGAAGGGGGACGAGGGAGTAGCTCGAGTCGGCGGTGGTTTCGTATACGATCGGTCTTCACGATGTCCCAGGTCGCTCTGGTCCTGGTCCTACTCGTCGGTTCGGGGCTCATGGTGCGCACGTTCCAAGCTCTGAGGAACGTGGCGCCGGGATTCCAGCGACCGGAAGAGGTCCTGACCTTTCGTCTCTCTGTGCCCTCAGCGGAGGCTCCCACAGCGGATGACGCGGCCAGAACCCACCAACTGATCCTGGAGCGCATCGCGCAGATACCGGGAGTGACCTCGGTCGGAGCCGCCGCCTCGGTGGCGATGGACCGCTGGGAATCCTGGGAGGATGTGGAGGTGGAGGGGTTCCCGCTAGCCCCGGGAGAAGCCGCTGTGCACCGTCGCCTCAACTGGGTCACGCCAGGGTACTTTGCGACCTTGGAGAACCCGCTGCTCGCAGGGCGCAGCCTCGAGTGGGAGGACGCGTACCAGCGACGGCCGGTGGCCGTGGTCACCGAGAACTTCGCGCGAGAGTTCTGGGGACGTCCGGCAGAAGCGGTGGGCAAGCGATTCCGGACGTCCGCCAACTCGCCCTGGCGCGAGATCGTGGGAGTCGTACAGAACGTGCACACCACCGGCGTGGCCGAGACCCCGCCAACCGTGATCTACTGGCCGCTGGTCATGGAGAGGATGTGGGGGATCAGCACCTTCACGATCCGGGATATTCGCTACGCCATTCGGACGTCCCGCCCCCAGCCCACGACGCTCCTGCCCGACGTCCGCGACGCCGTGCGGAACGTGAACCCCAACTTGCCTTTGTCCGAGACCCTGACGTTGGAAGACATCCTGGCCAACTCGATGGCTCGGACATCGTTTACACTGGTCATGCTGGGCGTCGCGGCTGGCATCGCTCTGCTGCTGGGCGTGGTGGGAGTGTACGGGGTGCTCTCGTACCTCGTGGCACAGCGGACCCGCGAGATGGGGGTGCGCCTGGCCCTGGGTGCGCGTCCGGCTGATGTCCGCGGCATGGTGGTCCGACAGGGTGGACTGGTGGGGGTGGCCGGAATCGCCATCGGGCTGGGGGTGGCCGGCGGACTCACGCACCTCATGTCGGCGCTGCTATTCGGGGTGAGCCCGGTGGATCCCCTAACCTATTGCGCCGTAGCCGCCGTACTGATGGGTGTGGTCCTCCTGGCCAGCTACATCCCGGCTCGGCGAGCCGCCGCAGTGGATCCTACCGAGGCCTTGCGATGGGAGTAGG
>JBDHKD010000145.1:0-3364 GCA_039586575.1 Gemmatimonadota bacterium
GTGACGATCGGCGACTGCGCGCCGACCAGCGCCCAGTTCCAGCGCGATGCCCGGTTCTCGTAGCCCACCAGCGCCGCGATGTCGGCGAAGCTGCCGTTCACCTGCAGCATCGTCACCAGGTTGTGCTCGCCCAGGATGTCGCTCCAGAAGAGGGCGGTGCCGCCGCCGACGTAGGTGCCGAAGCGGTCCGCGCCGATCGCCAGGTTGGGCGGCGCGATGTAGTCCAGCGACAGGCCCGCTTTGTACTTGGTGGTCTCGAACTCGTCCTCCGCCGGTGGCAGCCCCAGGTAGGCGTTCTCGACCAGCGCCATCACGTCACCGACCGGCCGGTCCGCCGGCGGCAACACGGCGGGGCTGACCTCGGCGAGCGGCGGGTGGACCGGGCCACCGGTCAGCTTCTCCTCGTCGACGATCGAGTAGATCGTGTAGCGGTCGCCCTCGTAGGCGCTGAATACCAGCTTGTTGCTGGCGGACGAGAGCGACATCGCCGGGCTGAGCGCGGTGATCCCGCTGACTCCGGTGATCAGGTTCGTCACCTGGTGAATCTCGCCGTCCGCCATGGACAGGCGGTAGATGTTGGTGATCCCGCTCTGGTCGGACAGGAAGTAGAGGCTCGACCCGTCCGCCGACCACTGCGGGTTGATGTTCTTCCCCTGGTCGAAGTCGGGGAGCGGCTCGATCGCGCCGCTTTCCACATCGATCAGCGCCAGCCGGTAGCTGCCCCAATCCAGGCTTCGCAGCTCCGTAGTGAAACGGTCGCTGACGAACGCGATTTTGCGGCCGTCCGGCGACCAGGCGGGCTGCAGGTCGGCATAGGCATCGTGTGTGAGCCGGCGACGCTCCGCCGTCTCCACGTCGATGGTGAACAGGTCCATCAGCCCGCCGACCGAAGCGGCGTAGACGATATAGCGCCCGTCCGGCGACCAGGCCGGATTGAAGACCTCGCCGGCCTCCTCGATCTTGAACTCCTTGACCTTCTTACCCCGCAGGCCATCGACCACCGTGATGATCGGCCTCCCCTTGCTCACACCCGCGAACACGAACTCGCGGCCATTCGGGTGCCAGTCGCCCGCCGAATTGATGAACTGCAAGCTCTCATAGTGCGGATCCGTCGCCGTCTTCAGGATCTTCTTCTCGACCTTGCCGGTATTCGCGTCGGCCCGGAACATCTCGATCGAGAAGCGGCTCTTCTCCGACAGAAAGACTACCTGCGAGCCGTCCGGGCTCACCGCCGGCCCGATGTTCAGCCGACCACTGCCGGTCTCCGGTGAGATGAGTACTTCGGCGTAGGCCTCGGGCCCCTGAGCATCTTCCAGCACGTCCTGGTAGGCGACCTTCAGCGACTCCTGCCAATCGGCGATCAAGTCGTTCGGCGCGATCTCGAGCACGACGGCGAAGGCTTGTGCGACGTTACCGGTGACGGACGCCGCCTTCAGGATCTCGCCGATCGCCGGATCGCCCCAGCGGCCGCCCACGTACGCCCAGAGCGCATGGCCATAGCGGTACGGGAAGTACTGCGGATTCGCCAGCTGTCTGAAGCTGGGCAGCTCATCGCGCCGGGCCGCATCCAACATCCACATCGCCGTATGCGGATATACCGGGCCCAGCGACAGGTACTCCGCCATACCCTCGATGAACCAGAGCGGCATCGCCAACGCGGCCGGGAAGCCGCCGCCTACCGCGCTACGCGCGCCGGTCGTGATGTCGAACTGGAAGGCGTGTACCAGCTCGTGACCGAGCACGTGGTCCGTCTCGGCCAGCGAGCCCGCCATCGGTAGGACGACGCGGCGCTTGAACGCCTCGGTCACACCGCCGGTGGCCTCGTCGATCGATCCTGACAAGACCGTCGTCTGTTCGAAATCCGGGTGATCGGCGTACAGGATGATAGTCTGCCGACTGCTCAGCTCGTGATTGAACATCCGCGAAAGGCGGGCATACCAGCGTTCGGCCATCCGCGCCGCCTGATCGACGGCATCGCGCGCCTCCGGATAGTAGTGGATGTCGAAGTGCTCCGTCTTCAGTACCTTGAAGTCGAAGTTCTCGTACTGCACCTTGTTGCGCCCAAAGTACTGCCCGGCCGCCGTGCTGACCCCGGGTCCGAGACCCAGAAGCACGAACAGACCGACAGTCGTAAGACGCATACGATGAAGTCGCATCGATGCCTCCGTACTGCGCCGGGACGGCAAGACAGGGAACAGCCGGTGTCCCTCAAGATAGGCGGCGGGATGCGACGGCGCGACATCGCCTTCCCGCGGGGACCTACTCCCGGCCTGTCACCCTAGATGACCGTTTCAGCTCTTCAAATGTTAAACGCCGGCCGCCCGACCATGTTCCACCGTCCGGGCGATTGCCGGGCGCGGCGCCCGGCGCTAGAATGGGGTAGCGAGGGCACCCAATGCCCTAACTTTTTAACCCGGATAAACATATATCATCTAGCTCATGCATCACGTTAAGCGCCGAAGGCCCGACGACCGCTGCTCCCATGACGAAGGATGATGGTGGCAGAAAGCCCCTGCGGATCGCCAGCCTCCGTGGCCCGGCGATAACGCTCAGGGAGGCCCTGCGTCCGTTCGCACGGCGGTTCGCCTGGGCGGCGCTCTACTTCCTGGTCGTATTCCTGGCGGGCACCATCGGCTACGTAATCATCGAGGGGTGGCAGTGGCGGGACGCCCTGTACATGGCGATCACCACGGTGACCTCGGTGGGGTTCATGGAGGTCTATCCACTTTCCCCAGCCGGCCGAAATTTCACCATCTTGCTCATCTTCTTCGGGATCACCGGCCTGGGGATCTGGTGGGCTCTGACCACGGCACTGATCGTCGAGCTGGACCTGGGTGGAGTATTCAGGAGGCGCCGAATCATGCGCAGCGTAGAGCGTCTGTCGGATCACTATATCGTCTGCGGCGTCGGCCGCATGGGCCGTGTCGTTGTGGCGGAGATGCTGCAAGCCAAGCACCCGGTGGTGGTGGTCGAGCACGACCCCGCCCGCATAGCGATGGTCAGCGAGAAACATCCCGAGCTGCTGATCGTGGAAGGGGACGCCACGTTGGAGGCCACCCTTCAAGAGGCCAAGATCGATAAAGCCCGGGGGCTCGCTGCCTGTCTGGCTGCCGACGCTGACAACATCCTCGTCTGCATTACGGCGCGGCACCTCAAACCCGATCTCATGATGGTGGCTCGTGCCTACAACGAGGAATCGCTGGAGAAGCTGAGGCGCGTCGGTGCGGTGCGGGTCGTCTCACCCAACGTGACCGGCGGGGTGCGCATGGCGTACTCGTTGCTCAGGCCGCACGTGGTCGAGTTCCTCGAGTGCGCGATCAGCAGCGCTGGCATCGAGGTCCGCCTGGAGCAGGCCGCCATTCCG
>JBDHKD010000146.1:0-3354 GCA_039586575.1 Gemmatimonadota bacterium
ACGAGAGACAGACCGCTCCCGGGGTCGGCTTCTCACAGGATGAGCGTTACGCCTACGCCGGTGGCCTGCTCGAGTGGATGGTTGGGGCGCGCACAACGGCCGGCGGTATGGCGACCTGGATGCGGGCACGAACCGAGCGCGCAGCGCTGCCCGCGGGCCGCCCGGAGGACGACTACGATCTGAGCGAGGTGACCCGGAGCCTGGGCGCCTACGGCCTGCACCGCTTTGACGACCGGTTCCATGCCGAGGCCTGGCTGGCCCACGTGTGGCGGACCGAGGACCGGGTGCGGCCGGACACGACCGTGGCCCCCAACGTCGATTACGAGGACCACACCTGGGCCGGGCTGGCGCACTTCGTCTACCGCGCCCACAGCGGGTTCCGAGCCGAGCTCGGGTTTGGCTTCATGGTACGCGCGATCAGCGGCGCCGACCGCCTGCCCGGCGCGTTCGAACGAGACCACTCGCGTCTGCGCTTCGACTTCGGCTGGCAATTCGGGGAACGGGCACTGCTTCTCTTCGGTAGCAACCTCGACCTGGATGGCGACGACCGCTCGGTGAACTTCGACGGGGGCCACGGTCGACTGGCGCTGAATTGGTGAGGGTCGGCAGCCGGGCGGCTCGAGGGAGGTCGACTAGAAGCGATACCGTAGGTCGGCCGTGACACGTCCGACGAATTCCGCACCCCAGTCACTGTCCACGTGGTCTTCGTTCTGGACGATGTTCACGCCGAGATCCCAGACTACCTCCGCTGTCACGCTGCGCCAGGGGAAGCCGCCGGGAGTAACGAACCAGCGACCGGCGACGGCCGGGCGGACCGTCTTCTCGATGATGCCTTGCAGCAGGTTGTCGGGCCGGGTGAAGGCATCGTCGGGAAACGCGTCCCGGAGATCCTCTTCACCCTTCCACATGAGATCGAGACGCGGGCTCACGATGAGCCCGGGGCGAGCGTACCAATCCCCCTGTAGCGACACCAGGATGACATCGGTCCTGTCCTGAGCCAGCCCGATATCGTTCAGGGTGTAATACTCCCAGAAGTCGACCCGACTGCGATAGGCCAGGCTGTTGACGACCGTCAGGTCGCCGCGCAGCGCCCACCTGGGCGCCAGCCCCGGTAGTTGCACACCGAGCGCCGCGGCGTACTGGTTGATCCCGGACTCCTTGCCTTGCTCCTCATCGCCCACCGAGGTGTTGTCCACCATGAAGGCGCCGTAGGTCACCAGGCTCCGCCAGGGCCGCCACCAGAGCTCGGCCATCCCCAAGGCGTTGCGCTCCCGCCCTTCACTGCTGCCGCTCACCTCCCAGACGCCGACGGGATTGACGAGGTTGAAGTCGATCCTGCGGTTCGGCCCGCCCCAGACCACCGACTCGCTCACCGAAATCTGCAGGTTGTCACGGATCCGCCAGTCGAAGCGGTGGGATGAGAAGTGCCGGGCCGTGTCGCCCCCGAAGTCGTTGAACGGCGCATAGAGCCCGGTCAGCGCGATCCGCTCGGTGCCGAACCGGTACCCTAGATGGTCATAGCTGTAGGAGTACGGCGAGAGGAGCAGGCCGTCGCGGCCCGGCAGCCCCCAGTCGCGGTACATGCGACCGAAGAAGAGGCGCGCGTACGGCAGCTGCACTTCGACGTATGCCTCCTCGACACGGTAGGCGCACTCGGCCACGATCGGGTCGCATTCCCGTTTCTCGACCGCTCGGCCGTCGGGAAACTGCGGGTCGGCGAGGTAATGATTGTCCCAGCGCGCCCAGGCAAGACCGGCCACCCCCGGTGCCTCACCCCTGAGCTCGAATTCCGCCGTCAGAAAGAGCTTCTCGTCACCCTCGGGGCGCAGCAGGTCCCGGTGCGTATGACTCAACGCCTTGAGGCCCGCCGTGGCCTCGCCGCCGAAGCTGATCTCTTGCGGCCGCCCGCGCTCGAGCAAGTCGAGCTCGGCCGCCAGCTCCGCCTTGATCGCCGCGATCCAGCCCCGCTCCGCCGGCGACAGCCGCTTCTCCGCTTCCGCCGCCAGAACCGCTGCCGCCACATCGATTCGCCGGTAGGGCTGCACCAGTGCCGACAGCTCGTCGATCACCCCACGCGCCACCAACAGATCGATGTAGTCGTACACCCAATGACCCAGGCGGAGATAAGTGGAGCCGTAGGCGTGCGCCGTGCTGCCGGCATTTCCGTCAGTCGGCGCCGCCTCGGGCACCTGGGCTGCAACCGTGGCAGGAAGAGCAAGTGGGAGGAGCAACACGAACTGGAGCCGCCGAAGCGACCTCCAGCCGGAGCTTCTGACAGGGCGTCCGCTCATGGCGCAGAAACTAGGGCGGCGCCACCGCTGGGGCTAGATATGCCGCGGATATCGAGACGCCAGCCCCGGCCCGGGGCCCTATAGCTTCGACGGAGATCAAGCCGGAAGATGGGCGTCTTTCGGCGTCTTAAGGATTGACACCGCTTGGTATTGCAATTAACATTGACACCCGTCGCGCGCTCAGGCGTTGCTCCCCCGCGCGCCGAATACAAGCTGTGATCTCGGCGAGCTCTCACGCTAACCCGTAACACAAACACTGGGTGCGACCTTCACGGTTGCTCTCCGGCGTTGCAACATTTGCCCCAGGTCAGGAGCAGCGAGAGATGGATGTAGGCCTCGTGCGCGAAAAGGCCGCAGAGTTCCCACACACTACGAGTCGCACTTCTCAGTCGGGCAAGGGAGAGACAGCGCACATGGCATCCGCCGGGTCGGAGCGCATCGAGCGCGACCCCCCGGCCTACGCCGTGGTGAAGCGCGTCTTCGACGTCGCCCTTGCAGCTACCGCCGTCGTTCTGGCTGCACCGCTCATGCTGGCCATCGCGGCCGCGGTCAAGCTGGAATCGAAGGGGCCGGCGCTCTTCGGCCACGCCAGACTGGGCAAGAACGGCAAGTATTTCCGTTGCTTGAAGTTCCGCACGATGCGGAGCGGCGCGCAGTCCGAGTTGCTCGAAGATCCCGAGCTCAAGCGGATCTACGTCGAGAACGACTTCAAGATCCCGGTCGAGAAGGATCCGCGCGTCACGCCGCTCGGCCGTTTCCTGCGCCGGAGCAGCCTGGACGAGTTGCCCCAGTTCTTCAACGTCTTGGGCGGCTCGATGAGCCTCGTCGGACCGCGACCGGTTGTGCGGGAGGAACTCGAGTGGTACTCGGACGCCGAGAAACGTGTGTTCCTCTCGGTGCGTCCCGGGATCACCGGCGTCTGGCAGGTGCAGGGTCGCAGTCGCATCGGGTATCCGGATCGGACGCAGGTCGAGCTCGACGCCATACGCAGCCGTTCGTGCTTGCGTGACTTGAAGGTGCTGGCCGTCTCGGTACCCGCAGTCATCACATCGCGCGGCTCCCT
>JBDHKD010000019.1:0-45660 GCA_039586575.1 Gemmatimonadota bacterium
CATGCCGGCCAGGAAGAGCGGCCAGACCATCTCGCCGCCGACGATGCCCTGACTGACCAGCGCCATGAGGCCCGCCTGCGGCGCCGGCAGCGCCAGATTCGGATCGACGCCCGGGGCGCCCGCGAAGCCGTAGGCGCGGCCCAGCAGCCAGAGGGCGACGGCGAGCGCCGGTGCGGCGAAGACCACGGCGATGAGCTCACCCCTCTGCATCGAGGACGGTGTTCCGCCGAGGATATGACCGACCTTCAGGTCCTGCATCATGTCGCCGGCGATGCCCATGGCACAGCAGACGACCGCAGCGACGCCCAGCACGGCCATCACTCCCTTATCACCGGTCAGCCCGATGGCCACCATGAGCAGCGCCGCCAGGATCAGGGTCGTAAGAGTCAGACCGCTGATCGGGTTGTTGCTGCTGCCGATCACCCCGACCAGGTAGCCGGCCACAGCGGCGAACAAGATACCCGCGATCACCATGACGACGGCCGCGACGAACGAGCCGCCGAAGCTCTCGCTGAAGTAGTAGTAGAGGACCCAGATGGGGACGAGCAGGCCGAGGATCCCGAAGACGACCCAGCGATACCGGAGGTCTTGCTCGAGGCGATTCTCTGCCTGGACGCCCTTCACCTGCTTCACGTCCGCCAGGACCCGGCCTATACCAGTGAGCAGGCTCTTCCGCATGCTCCACAGCGTCCAGAAGGCGCCGACTACCATCGTCCCTACCGCCAGCGGGCGTACCATCGTCTGCCACACCACGTTCTGTGCCACGGCGGCCCAGCAGGGCGCCACCGCCTGATTGGCCGTGCACCAGGCCGGATCCGTCGCCAGGGCCACGAGGTCGCGGTTCACGAACCCCATCACGGGTGCCAGGCACCACCAGCCGAGCACGCCGCCGGCGAAGACGACCGCCGCCAGCCGCGGGCCGATGATGTAGCCGACACCCAGCAGGGCGGGTGACGCCGACGGCGTGGAGAGAAAGATGCCGCCTGTATAAGTCTCGTTCAGGTTACCGCCGGCGACGCGGGCCGAGCCCCAGGACCAGAAGCCCGTCATGTTCCTGAGCAACACGCGAACGCCGGAAGCGTTCCTGATCACCTCGAGGAAGGCGGCCGTGAGGCCGGCGATCACCAGGTACTTGCCGCCGGTCGCCCCTTTCTGGCCCGCCTTGTGGATCTCGCTGGCGGCGACCGACTCGGGGAAGGGGAGGCCGGCATCTTCCACCAGCGTGCGGCGCAGGATGATCACGAACAGCACGCCCAGCGTTCCGCCGATCAGCATGATGATCATGGACAGCCAGATGTTCACGCTGTCCCACACGCCGGCGATGACGAAGGCCGGAATCGTGAAGATCGCACCGGCCACCAACGCCTCGCCGACCGAAGCCGTGGTCCGTGCGACGTTCTCTTCCAGTATTGTCCCGCCCATCGGCCGCAGGAAAGCCATCGCCACGACGGCAGCCGGGAAGGTGGCCGCGATCGTCAGCCCGGCCACCATGCCGATGTAGGCGTTCGCCGCACCTAGGATGACGGCCATCACCACGCCGAGCACCACGGCGCGGAGCGTGAACTCCTTCATCCGCGTATCTGCCGGAACGTAGGGCTGGTAGGGTTTCGGATCCATCGAGGTCCTCCTCGAGATCTGAGAGATTCAGGTCGTTTCTGCGGCCTGGGCCGGCCTCAGGCCCCTCTCCACCGGTCGATTTTTGCTGGACAGATATTGCGTGAAGTCGCGACAGCCTAGGACGCGGCTGGCGGCGTGTCAAGCGCCGGCCACCCCGGCGCCTGGATTCGGGGCGAGCACCCCTGTTATAGTTCTCCCGATAACACCGCCTGGAAATCTGTCACGGCCATGCCCGAACCAAGACGCGATCCACGCGAGGTCATTACCCCCGACGCCTTCTCGGTGGCGCCGGAGCTCCTAGGCACGCCGCTGGCCCGGCCCTGGCGCCGGGGTGTCGCCATGGGGCTCGACCTCCTGCTCATCGCGATCTTCAGCTCCCTGGCCGGCTGGTTCCTGCTCGGTCTGGGTGCCAGCTTCTTGCTGTTTCGACTCGCCAGGCGCCCGGCCGGCGGCGCCGTGCGGCGTGGCTCGCGCTGGCTCGCCTTCGGCACCGCCGGGGCGCTGATCCTGCTCGTGACACTCGCCTACGGTTGGGAAAAGTGGTTTGCCGGCGACGACGGGCTCCTGGAGATGGGTGCGCCGCAGGTGTTGTTGGAGCGCAGCCTCGGAGACGCCGGCGGAGCGGTGGGCGACCTCATCACGATGACTAGCGCCGAGACGGAGGAGGAGCTTCGCGAGTCGGCGATCAGCTTCGGCGAGCGGTTGCGCCGCCAGGGCTCTTCGGACCGCGATATCCAGGACGCGTTGGAAGAAATCGCCGAGTCCGTACAGAAGCCGTGGGCTCGGAGCGCCATCGACGAGGCGCTCATGGTTCTGATGACCGGCCGTGCGCTCGAGCTTGATGAGCCGGCCGGCGCCGATTCGCTGGCCATCGCCTACGCGGCGGCGCTCGAGTCGGACGACACACTAGCCGCCAACTACCTGCGCGAGCCGCTTCTCGAGGCCATCGGCGCCGACCGCCTCGCCGATTTGCGCCGGCGGAACGAGGAGCTCGGCCAGCGAAACGCCGAGTTGGAGCAGGAATTGGAGGGGGAGAGGGAGAGGGGCCTGGTCAACCTGATCTTGAAGGTGGCCAACGAGGTGGGAATCGAGTTCGGATGGGCAGCCCTCTACTTCACCTTCTTTCCCGTCGTCTGGCGGGGAAGGACGCCCGGCAAGCGGCTGATGCGGGTGCGTATCGTGAGGCTCGACGGGAAGCCGCTCGGCTGGTGGGCGGCGCTCAATCGCTTCGGTGGTTACGCCGCGTCGATCTTTACCGGCCTGATCGGGTTCTTCGAGATGTTCTGGGACGACAACCGACAGGCGCTGCAGGACCGAATTGCCGCCACCGTCGTCGTGCGTGAGCTCAGGGGGAAAGCCTAAGCCCGCCGGTCGAAACCCGAGGGGTAGCAATCCTCGTACATGTAGTGGACGGGCAAACAAGTGCGGATCACCGATCACTGACTACCGACTGCCGGCTAACGGTATTTGGCCGGTGATCACCTACCACAGATGTAGGAGGTTCCGTGGAGAACGAAGCGGATTCCCGCGCCTCCGGGCGAGGTGCGTTCTCGGAGCTGAAGGAGGCGGTGACCGGCCTGTTCGACCAGGTCGTCGGCCTGATTCCCGACTTCGGCCTCGGCAAAGAGTTCCCGCGCCACGAGCTGCGCGTCGAGGACGAGCGCTACCGCGTGCTGATCGAGCTGCCCGGCTTCAAGCGAGAGGATATCGATGTCTCCGTCGCCGGCCGCGCCCTCGCTATCGCCGGCGATCGCCCACGCTTCGAACCGCCCGCCGGCGCCCGCATGCTGCGCAGCGAGCGCCCCTGTGGTGAGTTCGAGCTGACCGTCCGCTTGCCCGCCGAGGTGGATGCCGCGGGGGTCGGCGCCCAGATGTGCGATGGCGTGCTGGAAGTCGAGCTGCCCAAGGCGAAGGGGACGCGCGGTCGCAGCATCGAGGTCGAGGACGAGGGTCCGATGCCTTGGGAGGAAGAGCAGACACAGGCCAAGTCCGACGAACCGGGAGCGGAGCACGATGGATAGAATCGATCAAGACGAACTGCGCGAGGCGCAGCGCACCGAGCCCACTCGCGCCGACCGCGAGGCGCGGGCGCGCAGGCTCCGCTACGAGCGTCCGCCGGTCGATATCTTCTCCAGCGAGTCGGAGATGGTCGTCCTCGCCGACATGCCCGGGGTCCAGAAGAGTGAGCTCGACATCACGATCGACCACGACGAGCTCATCATCGAGGGCAAGGCCGCCGGGCGAGCCGAGGCGGAGAGCTCACTCCCCTGGGGTTACTACCGGAAATTCAAGCTCAAGACGGCCTTCGACCGCGAGCGGATCAAGGCCAGGATCGAGGGCGGGATCCTCAGGGTCACCTTGCCCAAGGCCGCTAGCGAGAAGGCCCACAAAGTCAGCATCGATTGAGCTGCGAGCGCCGGCCCCCAGTCCGGCGCTCTCGGCCACTGCCGTTCTGGCAGCTTTCCCTGGCATGCGAGTTGCCACCTGCCATGAAGAACGGGTGTGTTGACGGACTCGTGGCCCCGTGCATACCGAGTCGTGCCGCTTCTTTCGATCGCGATCGGAGGGTCGGAAATAGATGATATCGTTTGACCGCTTGACCGTGAAGGCGGGTGAGGCGCTGCAAGCGGCCATCAGCCTGGCAGCGGCTCATGGAAACCCGGCGGTGGAGGACATCCACCTCCTCCACGTCCTGCTGGATCAGGAGGGCGGGCTTGCCGGGCCGCTGCTGGGACGTCTGGGGGTGGCGCCCGATGCGCTGCGTGAGAAAGCGCGCGACGCGCTGGAGCGTCTACCACGTCAGGAGGGCGGATCGAGCCCGCTGCCGTCGCGGGAGCTCACCCAGGTTCTGGACGAAGCCGACCGGGAGGCCCGGGGCTTGGGCGACCAATTCGTCTCCAGCGAGCACCTGCTATTGGGGCTGGTCTCGAAGGCGGCGAGCACGACCGGTCCGCTGCTCAAACGTCTGGGGGCGACCCGCGACGGTCTCCTGCAGGCGATCGAGGACATGCGTGGCCCCCATCGGGTGACGGACCGGGATGCGGAGGAGAAGTATCAGACGATCCAGAAGTTCACGGTCGATCTCACCGACCTGGCACGGCGCGGCAAACTCGACCCGGTGATCGGGCGCGACGAGGAGATCCGCCGTGTGATCCAGGTGCTGTCGCGGCGAACGAAGAACAACCCGGTGCTGATCGGCGAGCCGGGTGTCGGCAAGACGGCGATCGTCGAGGGGTTGGCCCAGCGGATCGTCAACGGCGATGTGCCCGAGTCGCTGCGCAACAAACAGCTCATCCAGGTCGATATCGCCAGCATGGTGGCCGGTACAAAGTACCGCGGCCAATTCGAAGAGCGCTTCAAGGCGCTGCTGAGGGAGATCACCGAGAGCGAAGGTCAGTACGTCGTCTTCATTGACGAGCTGCACACCATTGTCGGCGCCGGTGCGGCTGAGGGCGCAGTGGATGCCGGTAACATGATGAAGCCGGTGCTGGCGCGTGGCCAGCTGCGTGTGGTCGGTGCGACGACGCTTAACGAATACCGCGAGCACATCGAGACCGACACGGCGCTCGAGCGTCGCTTCCAGCCGATTTTCACTGCGGAGCCCAGCGTCGAGGACACCATCGGCATACTGCGCGGCCTAAAGGAACGCTACGAGGTCCACCATGGCGTGCGGATAACCGACGGCGCGATCGTCTCCGCCGCGCGCCTCTCGAACCGCTATATCGCCGACCGCTTCCTGCCCGACAAGGCGATCGACCTGATCGACGAAGCGGCGTCGATGCTGCGGATCGAGATCGACTCGATGCCGCTGGAGATCGACGAGGTCGAGCGGCGTATCGTACAGATCGAGATCGAAAAGCAGGCGCTGCAAAAGGAGGAAGACGCGGAGAGCCGTAAGCAGCTGGAGCGACTCGAGAGGGAGCTTGCCGAGCTGCGCGAACGGTCCAGCGGCATGAAGGCGAAGTGGCAGGCGGAGAAGGAGGCGATCGAGAACATCCGCACGCTGAAGAGCCTGATCGAGAACCTGCGGCTCGACGCCGAGCAGGCGACGCGGGCCGGCGAGCACGGCACGGTCGCGGAGATCATCCACGGCAAGATACCGGCGATGGAAAAGGAGCTCGCCGCCGCCAGCGCGAAGCTGGCCGAGCTGCAGCGCGAGTCGAAGTATCTCAAGGAAGAAGTGACCGAGGAAGACATCGCGACCGTCGTCTCGCGCTGGACCGGGATACCGGTCGCCAAGATGATGGAGAGCGAGCGCGAGCGCCTGGTGCAGCTCGAGGATCACTTGCACCAGCGGGTCGTCAACCAGAGCCAGGCGATCGAGGCGGTGGCGAACGCCGTACGCCGGAACCGGGCCGGACTCCAGGACCCCAACCGCCCGGTGGGCAGCTTCATCTTCCTGGGGCCCTCGGGCGTGGGTAAGACCGAGACGGCCCGGGCACTGGCGGCGTTCCTGTTCGACGACGAGTCGGCCATGGTGCGGCTCGACATGTCGGAATACATGGAGCGCCACGCCGTGGCTCGGCTGATCGGCGCGCCGCCCGGCTACATCGGCTACGAGGAGGGCGGTCAGCTGACCGAGCGAGTCCGCCGCCGCCCTTACAGCGTCGTCCTGTTCGACGAGATCGAGAAGGCGCACCCGGATGTCTTCAATATCCTGCTGCAGATGCTGGACGACGGGCGGCTGACCGACAGCCACGGCCGCACCGTCGACTTCCGGAATGCGGTCTTGATCATGACGTCCAACATCGGCAGCCAGTGGATCCTCGAGCTGCAGGGCGAAGAGAGCTGGGACGAGGTGGAGAAGCGCGTCTGGGACGGGCTGCGCGCTACCTTCCGTCCCGAGTTCCTGAATCGTGTGGACGACATCATCATTTACAAGACCTTGGGGCGCGATGAGCTGCGGCGGATCGTCGACCTGCAACTCGAGCGAGCGGGTGGGTTGCTCGCCGACCGGCAGTTGTCGATCGAGGTGACGGAAGCGGCACGCGAGCTGATCTCGAGCGAAGGCTACGAGCCGGCGTTCGGTGCCCGTCCGCTCAAGCGTGCGCTACAGAATCTGCTACTCAACCCGCTATCGACGGCGGTGCTCGAGGGGAAGTTCGGCGAAGGCGACCGGATCATCGTCGACCGCGAGGCTGGAAGTGAGCGACTGACTTTCAAGCGGGGATGAGGGATGCGCGGGAGGCAGGTAGCGCCGCTCCCTCATTCCACTGGCGCTCCCATGCTCCGACACTCTATTCTTCAACTATCTGCAGGTTCTCGTTTCGTTTAATCCGGGGGTCGAAGGTGGCTAAGATGGATCGAGTGGTGGTGCTGGCCGCGACTTTGGTCGGACTCAGCGGCTGCGGCGGTGGTGGTGGTTCCACTTATGCCGACATGCCCGTCGGCGCCTCGTCGCCGGACGCGGCGGTGGAGGTGTTCCTCAGGGCCGCCCAGGAAGCGCAAGCGGCAAGACAGGGCGGCGAGTTTCCTACCGCCAATCGCGCTTACGCGAGGATGGCCGCGGTGTTCGGCACGGATCGCGGCTCGATCGCCAAGGCCTACCCGGAGCAGGAGGTCCGCGATCGGATGATCGTGCTGGCAGCGTGCTTGCGCCCGACGTTGTTCCGGATCACTTCACAGCCCGACTTCGAGGCCCAGCGGAATAGGGAAACACTGGTCACCGCCGAGATCACGCGGGACCGGAACGAGATCCTCTCGCTGCCCTTCCGGGTGGTGCAGGCGAACGATGACCGCTGGTACGTCGAACAGATCCATCTTTCGGTGGACTCGTTCTCCTGCTGACGGCTGCCGCCGCCGGCTTCACGGTCGCCTAGCCTGTTCGCTCGCTCAGCTCCAGAAGCACGCCGCCGCTGCCGGCCGGGTGGATGAAGGCCACCCTGCGGCCGCCGGCGCCGCGCCGGGGAGCCTCGCCGACGGTCTGCAGGCCGGCCGCCCGGCAGCGTTCGAGCGCCGCGTCGATATCGGTGACCTCGAGCGCGATGTGGTGCAGGCCGGGCCCGCGACGTTCCAGGAACCGCCCGACCGGCGAGTCCGGGGCGGTAGGCTCCAGAAGCTCCAGGCGCGCGTCACCGAGGTCGAAGAAGGCGACCTGCACCTGCTCCGACTCGACGACCTCGCGGCCCGATTCGGGCCGGCCCAACAGGGCGCTGTAGACGGCGACCGCCGCTTCCAGATCGCTGACGGCTATGGCTACGTGCTCCAACCGGCTGTCTGGATCCATCGGGAACCCCTTGCCCGCAGTGGGCGTTGTATCGCCGGCCGCAGGCCCGCAGGCTCGGCGGCGCGAGGGGATAGATTATGATATAATTGGCCAGCTATGAAAGGGGCCGGCGCCGGGGCGTCGGCGGTGTGATGGTGCGAGCGAGGGACTGGAGAGTGAAATGAGCTTGGTAAAAGAGGTTAATGACGAGACCTTCGGAGAGGAAGTCGAGCAAGCTGAGGGCGTCGCCATGGTCGATTTCTGGGCTGCTTGGTGCATGCCCTGCCGCCTGGTGGCGCCGATCGTGGACCAGCTGGCCCATGAGTACGAAGGCCAGGTCACGGTAGCGAAGGTCGATGTCGATTCGAGCCAGCGCACGGCGATGCGCTTCAACGTCCGGTCGATCCCCAGCATCCTGTTCTTCAAAGATGGGGAACATGTGGACACGGTGATCGGCGCTGTCCCGAAGCGGGCTCTGGAAGCCAAAATCAAAGAGCACTTGGCCTGAGGGCGATCGCGCCCGCATAAGCACGCCTCCGCCGGCCCGCTGCCGCGCGGAGGCGCTTTCTTTGCCACCTCGCTCGATATTAGTTATTCGATAGTCGTATGGTCGGCACCCTCTATCTCGTGAGCACGCCCATCGGCAACCTGGGCGATATGTCGCTTCGGGCGGTCGACGTCCTACGGGCCAGCCACACCATCCTGGCCGAGGATACCCGGCGTACCCGCGTTCTGCTCGATCACCACGCCATCGCGCCCGGATGCCTCAAGTCCTATCACAAGCACAACGAGGCGGCGCGGAGCGCAGAGGCCTGCGCGGTCCTGGAGGCTGGTGGCGACGTGGCCCTCGTCTCCGATTCGGGCACGCCATTGATTTCGGACCCGGGGCTGCGCCTGGTCCGAGCGGCGCTCGAGCTCGGCGCGCCGGTCGTCCCCGTGCCGGGCCCGTCGGCCGCCCTCGCCGCACTCGTCGCCTCCGGACTCGACACTCAGCCGTTCACGTTCTTTGGCTTCTTGCCACGCTCTGGGCGCGGGCGGCGGGAGGCGCTCGACCAGCTGGCCACTCTTCGCCACACGGCCGTCCTCTTCGAATCGCCGCAACGGCTGGTGCGCACGTTGGACGAGTTCGCCACGGAGTTCGGATCCGAGCGCGCCGTCGTCGTGGCCCGGGAACTGACGAAGGTCCACGAGCAGTTCGTGAGAGGGACCCTCGCCGAAGTCGCCGCCTACTATGGCGCACACGCTCCCTTGGGCGAAGTCGTGATCTGCCTGGCCGCGGCCGCCGAGCCGGCGGTGGAGAAGTCGGAGGCGGCGGCGCGTGCCCTGGCCCGGGAACTGGCCAGCGGTGGCGCGACCACGAAGGGGATCGCGCGCGCCCTGCGCGAGGTCTGTGGGATCGAGCGGAATCGCGCTTACGCGATCGCGCTCGAGGTCATGCAAGAGGAGGACGGCTAGCGGTGACAGGCCGTGTGCAAGTTTCGGTAATGATGCTGGTCGTGCTCGCGCTCGCCAAGGATGGCCGTGCGCAAGCCCTCGACGCGGCGGCCCCGGCCGATGCCACACGGCTCACCATCGCGCGTCTCCACTACGATGGCGGCGGCGATTGGTACGCCAACCCATCGTCGCTTCCCAACCTCCTCGATCGTATCGCGCGCGATACACGGCTGCCGGTAGCGCGCCGCGAAGCGGTGGTCACGCCGCTGAGTCCGGATCTGAACGACTACCCGTATCTCTACATGACGGGACACGGGAACGTACACTTCGACGGCGAAGAGCTGGCTGCGTTGCGCAGTTACCTGATGACCGGCGGTTTCCTCCATGCCGACGACAATTACGGGATGGACGAATCGTTTCGGCGTGAAGTAAGGCGGCTGTTTCCCGATAGAGAGTTCGTGCCCATTCCCCTCGATCATCCGGTCTACCGTATCGTGCACGAGTTGTCTGACGGCCTGCCGAAAGTTCACGAGCACGATGGGCTGCCGGCCGAAGGCTTGGGGATCTTCCACGAGGGCCGACTGGTCATCTTCTACAGCTACCAGTCGGATCTGGGCGACGGTTGGGAAGACGCGCCGGTTCACGACGATCCGTTGGAGATTCGAGACCTGGCGTTGAAGATGGGCGTCAACCTGTTCACCTTCGCCGTGACGCAGAGCAGACCTCTGTGATGGGCCGCGCAACGCCTCCCGAGTCCCAGGTCCGTGCGCTATGGCGACAGGTCGCTGGCCGGCTGGCCATAGCCGCCCTGGCAGGGCTGCTGTCGGTGGCCGGCGGCCTACTGCTGGTGAGCTGGCTCGCCGCAGGCAGCTCGTACTGGCAGCGTCCGTCCGTCGCCCCGCTGATGCTCTGGCTCCTCGCGTCGGTGCTGGCAGCGGCCTGGTTGTGGCGGTTGGCCACCCGGGCGTTCGGCTGGACGCGGGCCGCCGCCGCGGCCGAGATCGAGGAGAGCTTGAACCTGCCGCGGGGATCGCTGCGCGGCGTCCTGGAACCCGGCCTCGAGCGGCCGGGCACCTCGCGTTCGCTCGTCGAACTGCAGCGGGCGCGTCTCGCGCGCGGTTTGGAAGGCCGTGGTCTGAGAGAGCTCGGCGGTCGGGCCGCCCGCAGCGCGCGCTCCTACGCTGTGGCCGCTGCGGTCATCGCTCTCAGCTCTTTCTCGGCTGTCGCCGCGATCTGGGCCGGCGAACGGGAATCGGCGGAGCAGGCTTGGCTGGCCGTCGTGCATCCCGTACGCCACCTCTCGATGCCGCCGCTTCCACCGCTCGTGCTCGATGCCGAGCGGCAGGTCCGGCGCGGCGGCGATCTGCCGGTGACGGTGGGAGCGCCGCAGCGTGATTCGATCTTGCTGGCCTGGTGGGCGCGCGGCGCGGTCGTCGAGCGCCGGTGGCAGCCGGTCGTCGCCGGCCGCGCGCGTGCGGTGGTTCCGCGCGTCGAGGCGCCGACCCTGATCTGGGCCAGCGCTCCGGACGGCGCGGTCAGTGATACGCTTCAGGTCGAGCCGGTCGATCCGCTGCTGCTCATCGCTGTGGACGTCAATCTGCGATTCCCACCCCACACGCGGCGTGAGCCTGAGGTGCTGTCGGGCCCGAGCCCTGTGATCCCGGTCCCGGCGGGCACGCGAGCGATCGTGACCGGCGTGACCACCCGGGCCGTCGCGCGCGTCGCCCTGGTCGATGACAGCGGCCACACGATCCCGTTCGAGCTCACGGCGGATCGGCGGTTCCGCGCGTCGTTCACGATCGCGTCCGGGTCGTGGGGCTGGGACATCGCCGGCAGCGGTGGGGAAGTTCTGGAGGGCGAACCGGATTCGCTGCGCTTTCTGGCCGTGCCCGACAGCGCGCCTCAGGTACGGATCACCTATCCCGGCGTCGACACGGTGATGAGCCTCGAGATGACTCAGCCGTTGCTCGTCGATGTGGGCGACGACTACGGCCTGTCGCGTGTCGAGCTGGTGAGCTGGCGGGTCTCGGCTTGGGGTGAACGATGGCCGGAGCGCGCCGATACGCTGGCGCAGGGCGACGATCGGCCACGTGCCTCTCTGGCCGGCCTCATCGATGCCCGTGGGCGCGGTTTCCTTCCCGGTGACACGCTCCGCTATTTCGTGCGCGCCTTCGACAACGCGCCCCAGCCGCAGTTCGGAGTGAGCCGCGAGTACTCGCTGCGGCTACCCAGTCTGGACGAGGTGCGTGAGCGGGCCGTCGCCGATGCGCGCGAACTCGTGCAGCAGACCGAGCGGCTGGCGGAACAGGCGCGCGCGCAGCAAGAGGCGACCCAGGAGTTGCAGCGCTCCACCGAGGTCAGCCAACCGCCCGGCGCGCAGCCTCAGCCCGGTAGCGATGCGAGCAGCGTCGAGTTCCGGGAGACGGAGGAAGCGCGCAGAGCCGTCGAGCTGGCCGAGTCATTGCTCGACCAATCGCGCGAGATTCAGGAGTCGCTGCGCGATCTGCTGGAGAGCATCGAGCGCGCCGGCCTCAACGATGAAAGCGTGCTCGAGCGGCTGCGCGAGATCGAGTCGCTGTTCGAACGCGTCCTGACACCCGAGCTGCAGGAGAAGCTGGAAGCGCTGCGCGAGGCGCTGGCCGTGCTGGATCCGCAGCTGATCCGTGACGCGATCCGCCAGCTGGCCGAGGGTAGCGCCGATTTCCGCGAGCGCGTCGAGCGCGCCCTGGAGTTGCTCCGGCGCGCAGCGCTCGAGCAGGAGTTCGCGACTCTGGAGACGCGGGCCGAGGAGCTGGTCGAGGCGCAGCAGCAGCTCGCCGATGCCGTATCGGAGGCGCAAGCGGACCGCGCCGCGCAGCTGGCGGCACAGGCGGAGCAGCTGGGCGCGCGGGCGGATGATCTGTCGCAGAGGATCGGCGAGCTGACGGCTGAGCTCGAGCGCGCGCAGGAGGAGCAGGCCGGCGCGCGGGCGGCGGCGGCTGAGAGCGCGGTGGATGATGCGTCGCGTGCGGACAGCCGAGCGGCGACCGAGCTGGCGCGCCGGTCGCAGCGCGCCTCGGCGGCGTCACAGCGGGCCTTGGCGCGGATGCGGGAGGCGGCCTCCCAACTCAGAGCGGGGCGTCAGCTGATGCAGGAGGGCTGGCGCCAGGAGGTGGTGGCGGCGCTTCGGCGTGCCCAGGCGGAGACACTGGAGCTGGCGCGACGCCAGCGGGCGCTGAACGAGACGTTCCGTTCGACCGGCTCGGAGCGGAACCCGGCTGCCGTGTCCGATCTGGTGGCGCTGCGCCGTGCCGTGCAGCAGATCGAGGACGGACTGGTCGATGCGTCTGAGTCGTCGCTGCTGGTCGATCCGCGCCTCGCCCAGGTGGCGGCGGACATCGGTGCGGTGATGGAAGAGCTGGTTGGCCAGCTGTCCGATGCCAGTCGCGCCGAGCGGCCGGACCTCAGGCTCGGTGAGGACGCTGGTGAAGGCCTGAGCGAACTCGCCTTCCGGCTGATGCGGGCCAGCGACCAGGCCGGGTCGGCGGAATCGGGGACTGGGCTCCAGGAGGCGCTGGCGCAACTGGCCGAGTTGGCGGAGCGGCAAGGCGCGCTGAACCAACAGGCCGGCGGGCTGACGCCCGGCGCCGTCGGCGAAGCGCTTCTGCAGGAGCTTCAGCGGTTGGCGGCACAGCAGCGCGGCATCGCACGTGAACTCGGTCAGATCAACCGGTCGGTTGGTCCCAGAGGACAGGTGCTCGGCCAGCTCGATCAGCTGGAGCGGGAAGCGGAGGACCTGGCGCGGGAGCTGGAGCGCGGCCGTCTGGACCAGGAGGTCGTCGAGCGTCAGAACCAGCTGTTTCGGCGTCTGCTCGATGCCGGTCGCAGCCTGGAGCAGGACGAGTTCGAGCGCGAGCGGCGGGCCGAGCGACCCGGTGATGTGGAAGTGTTGCGGCCTGGCGCGCTTCCCTCTGAGACCCTGCGTGGCCGGCTGTACCCGCACCCGGGTGCTGACGTGCTCAGCCGCTACCCGCCGGCGATCCGTCGCCTGATTCTCGAGTACTTCGACCGGCTGAACCAGCGGGAGGGCGTCGGTGGCTCGTAGACTCGCCCTCGCGCTCGTCACCTGGCTCCTCCTCACGGGCTCCGCCCGGGCACAGGAGGAACGGGACGCCGAAGAAGCCCGCCAGCGGTTCCGGCTCGAGATGCGGCGGATCGAATCGCTGGAGCAGGCGAACACTCTCGCCATCGCCCGGGCCGCCATAGACAGCTTGCTCGTGGATTGGCCCGCCGAGCCCCGCGCCGTCGCCGCTGCCGAACGCATCTATCGTCGCCAGGGCGACCTTGCGAGCGTGGTCCCCACCCTGGACCGGGCGGTCGCTCTCGCCCCGACCGCAACGCCGATCCGGCAGATCCAGCTCAAAGTCCTGTACGAGCTGGGGCGGGGCGTCGAGCTGAGGGCGGCGGGAGAAGCCTGGATCGCCGCGGCCCCGAACTTGGAGGCGGCTTATCGGGAGTACGCGGTGATGCTGCGGCGCCAGTACGATCCGGCGGAGGCGGTACGCGTGCTGAGGCGGGGGCTCGAAGAGGTGGGCCGCCCGATGTCGCTCGCGACTGAGCTGGCCGGAGTGCTCGTCGAGCTGGGTCTCTGGGATGAGGGCGCCCAGCAGTGGCTCGCGATCCTCGAGACCTCGCCGCGTCTGGGTCGCGACATCGTCACCTACAGCCTCGCATCGCTGGGCCCCTCCGCGGCGCCCGCCGCCTCGGCACTGCTGGCGCGGCTGCCGGCTGAGGGCACGGTCGAGGTCCGGGAGCTGGCGGCCATCACCGCCCTCTATGCGGGCAGACCTGTGGAAGCCCGCCAACGGGCGGACAGTCTGCTGTTCGAGCTCGAGGGTCCCGCGCGCCAGGCCTTCATCGCCCGGTTTTCGGAGGCTGCCTCCAGCCAGGGGCATCAGGATCTCTTGAACTGGGCCTACCGAAAGATGCTCGGCGAGCTCGCCGGCGACGCGTCGCGGTGGGAGGTCGCGAGCCGGATCGTCGAGCACGATCTCAGCATCGGCGATACGGTCGCGGCCCGCGGTATCCTCGAGGAGTTCCTGCAGCGCGCCGAGCTGGGCACACCCGCGCACCGCTGGGCGAGCGGGGTACAGATTCGCCTCTACGCCGCCGCGTTGGACCTCGATCGTGCGCAGGACGCCCTCGAGACCCACGCCCGGACCTACGCGGACGGCCCCGAGCTGCCTGCCCTCGCGCTCGCCGTCGCCGAGGCGAATCTGCGGGGCGGTCGTCCCGAGGAAGCCGTCCAGGTTCTCGACTGGGTCCCGGCTACCCGTCGTGACCTGGGTGTCCGAGCGATGATGGGGGCGACCCGCGGCTTCCTGGCCCTCTACGCCGGTGACTACGAGGCGGCGCGGTCCGGATTCGAGGTCGCTGCCGCCGGTCTCAGCGGCGCTCGGCGTACCGAAGCCCTCCGCTTTCTCGGCTACGTCCGTGACGGTAGCCCAGCCGAGCTGCAGGTCGTGGCCGAAGCGCACCGCTCCGCTGTCAAAGGCCAACCGCTGGAGGCGCTCGAGATGCTGAGTGCCGGGCTCGAGTCGCTGCTCGCATCCCGTGCCCGTCCCGCGCTGCTGCTCTGGACGGTCGAGCTGGCGCTCCAGGGCGGCGCGCTCGATACCGCCACCGCGACCCTGCAGCGCCTGCGCGATCTCTATCCCGAGGCCGGTGAGTCGCCCGTAGCGATGATGAAGGTCGCCGAGGGGCTGGCCGCCGCCGGCCGCCGCGCCGAGGCGATCGCCATCCTCGAGCAGTTGATCATCGAGTATTCCGAGAGCGCCTTGACCCCGATCGGGCGGCGCAAGCTGGCGGAGCTCAGAGAGGAGGTGCCGAGGTCGTGACACGGCGACTCGTGCTGCTGATCGCCATGACACTCGCCGCGGCCGGCGCGGCGCCTGCCCAGTACGTGCTCGCGCCGATGGATGGCGCGCAGGCCAATCACCTGCGCGCCTACGGTTTGGCCTACTGGGTTCTCGAGCGCGCCGAGCGGGTCGAGTGGCTGCTGAACTACCGAGCCGGCTCGTTCCTGCTGCCCGATGTGCCGGAAGTCGGGCGCGAGGCGGCGCTACGCGGTGTGACGCTGGAGCCGCTCAGCGCGTCCGGTCTCGCGGCGCTGCGGGCCGAGATCGAGCGATCGAACATGGAGGCCGTGATCCTGGAGAAGGCGCCAGGGATAGCTGTCTACTCGCCGCCCGGCTCGCGGCCGTGGGACGATGCGGTGACTCTGGCGCTCACCTACGCGGGCATCGAGTACGATCAGCTCTGGGATCCCGAGGTGCTCGCCGATGAGCTGCTCCGTTACGATTGGCTACACCTTCACCATGAAGATTTTACAGGCCAGTATTCGAAGTTCTATCTCTCTTATTCCGGGTCCGCCTGGCTGCAAGAGGAAGTCGCCCGTAATCGAAGGGTCGCCGCGCAGTTCGGGCTACCGGACGCCCCTAGCCTGAAGAAAGCGGTCGCCGAGAAGATCCGGGGCTACGTGGAAGGCGGCGGCTTCCTGTTCGCCATGTGCACGGCGACCGAGACGATCGATCTGGCCCTGGCCGCGCTCGACGTCGATATCGCCGCCAGCTTTGCCGACGGGGACGAGGTCGATCCCGATGCCGCTGCGCGCCTGAGCTGGGATCGGGCCATGGCCTTCGAAGGAGCCGAGCTGCTCGCCCAGCCCGGACTCTCGGCGTTCAGCGATATCGACGGCCACCTCGTCAACACACCGATGCGGCAGCCGCTCGGCACGTTCAGACTGTTCGACTTCAGCGCCAAGATCGATCCTGTCCCCACCATGCTGACCCAAGACCATGAGCGCGTGATCCGCGACTTCTACGGGTTGACGACCAGCTATCGCCGCACGCGGCTCAAGGCCTCGGTCACGGTGCTGGCCGACGAGCCGGGCGCCCCCTGGGTGAAATATCTGCACGGCAACTACGGCGAGGGCACCTGGACCTTCTTGGGCGGCCACGACCCGGAAGACCCGCAGCACGTGATCGGCGATCCGCCGACCAACCTGGATCTCTACCCCCATTCCCCGGGCTATCGGCTCATCCTGAACAACGTGCTGTTCCCCGCCGCCAAGAAGAAGCAGCTGAAGACCTGACTGGCCCGGCAGGCGTGGGGTGGCTAGCTTTAAAATTATAGAGTGCCCCGCGTCCGGAGCCTCGAGATGTCCATCGCGCCGCGGCTCGAACGCGCCTGCGGCCAGCTGAAAGAGTGAAGAGGGGATCGATGCCAAATTTTTCGCGACAGTTTTCCAGCCTGCCGCCCTACGCGCTCGCCGACGTCCCAAAGATCAAGGCCGAGTTGCTGGACAAGGGCGTGGACGTCATCGACCTCGGTGCGGGTGATGCCGACCAGATGCCGCCGCCGCAGACGATCAAGAAACTGCAGGAGGCCGTCACCGAGGAACGGATGAGCCGCTATCCCTTCCAGCGCGGGTTGCCCGAGTTCCGGGTAAAGATCTCCGAGTGGATGAAGCAACGCTTCGGGTTCGAGGTCGATCCGTTCGAGGAGGTACTCCCCCTGATCGGTACGAAAGAGGGGATCGCGCACCTGCCGCTCGTCTATCTCGACGCGGGTGACGGCGCCATCATCCCCGATCCGGGCTACTACCCGTACTTCGGTGGCACCCACATGCTCAGCGCCGATGTGATCAAGGTGCCGATGCGGCGCGAGAATGGTTACCGGCTCGACTGGAATGAAGTGCCGGCGGCGAAGCTGAAGAAGGCCAAGCTGCTCTACCTGAACTACCCGAACAACCCGACCGGTGGTGTGGCGGATGACGAGTACTTCCTGCAGGCCATCGAGTTCTGCCGGAAGAACGACCTGCTGTTGATCAACGACAACGCTTACTCCGAGATCGCCTTTGACGGATATCGCCCTCCGTCTGTCCTACAGTACGAAGGGGCAAGCGAGGTGGCCGTCGAGTTCCACTCGCTGTCCAAGACCTTCAACATGACCGGCTGGCGGATCGGTTGGGTGGCCGGGCACAAAGAAACGGTGCAGGCGCTGACCAAGGTGAAGGTGTACTACGATACCGGCGTCTTCCTCGCCTGCCAGGCCGCTGGCGTAGCCAGTCTGGAGGTCTGGTCGGAGTTCGTTCCCAAGCAGGTCGCGATATTCCAGGAACGGCGCGACGCCGCGGTCACCGCTTTCCGTGAGGCCGGGTTCGAGGTCGACTCGCCGAAGGCGACCCTCTACCTCTGGATCCCCATCCCCGGTGGCGAGCCGTCCATCGACTTCGCCCGGCGGATCCTGCTGGAGTCCGGCGTTGTTCTCTTCCCGGGCACCGGGATGGGCGAAGGCGGCGAGGGGTTCTTCCGCGTCGCGCTCACCAAACCGGCCGAGCGCCTGCGGGAGGCCGCGCAGCGGGTCGCCAAAGTGCTGTAATCGGAACAGGATGGCGCGTTTGGAGTACCAGCTACTGTGATCCTCTCTATCCTGCTGCGACCGCCAGGCGCGCCGCCTGAAGGCCGGACCACGCGTGTCGTCGACTCCCACCGCCGGGTGTTGCCCGGGGTGCGGGAGCGGACGCGGCGTTATGATCGGGCGCTCGCCGTTGGCCTGATCGTCTCCGTGGTCGTCCATATTCTCATCGTCCGCCTTTCCCCGCTGCTCGTCCGGTACCTCGAGCCCGATATGGGGATCTACACGCCCGTCAGGATCGTCATCCCGAGGCAAGGGACGCAGGTCGTGGAGCTCGTGGTGACGGAGGATCCCGTGGTCCCGGAGATCGAACCGCTGCCGGAGCCGGAGCCCGAACCCCCGCCCGCAGTCGAGGGACCCACGATTCCGACCGCCACGCCGGCCGAGCGGCTGCGCCCCACTGTGGGCGACTGGAGGCTGTGGGTCGTGCCGCCGCTGGCCCGGCGCCACAACCTCACGCCGGAGGAGCAGCTCGCGGTCGTTCGGGCCCGCCTGTACGCACTTCTCGAGACCTACGACGACAGTGTGGCGGCGGAGCTGGCGAGTGAGCTCGAAGCCCTTGACTGGACGCTGGGTGAGGAAGGGAAGGAGTGGGGGCTTTCACCCGGCAAGATCCACCTGGGCGGCCTGACCCTACCTTTGCCACTCTACTTCGGACCCCATCCGGCGTGGTCGCGCGAGCAGGAGGACCGCAACGCCGACTATGACGCCATCCAGCGCCAGGCCGGCCAGGGCGTCATCGATGACACCTTCGAGGAGCGCGTTCGCGCGATCCGCGAGCGCAAGGAGCGCGAGGAGGCTCAGCGGGACACGACCGGTAACGGCTGAGCCCCGCCAGCGCCCCAGAACGATTGCCACGCCGCCCGTTCAAGATAAGTTACCTGCATCTTGGCCAACGTCCTGACCCGCGCTGGCGGCCGTGCGCGGGCACACGAGCACAGTCACTCGATGGCGAAGGAACACCCGAAGAGCACGGAGCTGGCTCCGCGATTCGACCCGCGTTCGTTCGAGCAGGCGGCCTACGGCCGCTGGCGCGCAAGCGGCTACTTCGGCGCCGATCCGCACGGCGTGGGGGACACCTACGTCATCGTCATGCCGCCGCCCAACGTGACCGCCGAGCTGCACATGGGTCATGGCCTCAACAACACGATCCAGGACGTACTGATCCGCTGGCGGCGCATGCAGGGTCGCCGGGCGCTTTGGGTTCCCGGAACCGATCACGCGGGGATCGCCACCCAAAACGTCGTCGAGCGCCGCCTGGCGGCGGAAGGGAAGACCCGCTGGGACTTAGGCCGCGCTGCGTTCGTCGAGCGAGTCTGGGAGTGGGTGCGCGACACCGGTGGCACGATCCTCGACCAGTTGAAGGCGATCGGCAGCTCGGCCGACTGGAACCGCACTTGCTTCACGCTCGATCCGGGGCCCAGCCGCGCCGTCCGCGAGGTGTTCGTCAGCCTTTATGAGAAAGGTCTGATCTACCGCGGCAAGTACATCGTCAACTGGTGCCCGCGCTGCGCCACTGCGCTCGCCAACGAGGAGGTGGAGCACGAGGAGGTCGAGGGTGCGCTCTACTACCAGCGCTACCCGATCGTCGGTGACGAGTCGAACCACGTGGTCGTGGCGACGACCCGGCCCGAGACGATGCTGGGTGACACGGCGGTCGCCATCCATCCTCAGGACCATCGCCACCAGGGCCTGGTCGGCAGGAAGGTCATGCTGCCGCTGGCCGAGCGCGAGATACCCGTCATCACCGACGACTTCGTCGATCCCGATTTCGGGACCGGCATAGTCAAGGTCACTCCATCCCACGACCCCAACGACTTCGAGATCGGTCTGCGTCACGATCTCGACCAGGTCGACATCTTCAACGAGGACGCGTCGCTCAGCGACGCGGTGCCCGAACGCTTCCGTGGCATGGACCGCTTCGCCGCGCGCGACGCCATCGTCGAACAGCTCAAGGCACGCGGGCTGCTCGAAAAGATCACGAAACACTTGCACTCGGTCGGCCACTGCTACCGCTGCCACACGATGGTCGAGCCGCGTGTGTCGGAGCAGTGGTTCGTCAAGATGAAACCGCTGGCCGAACCGGCGCTGCACGCCTATCGCCAGGGTGACATCCGCTTTACGCCCGAGCACTGGGGCGGCGTCTACGAGCACTGGCTCGAGAACGTCCGCGATTGGTGCATCTCACGCCAGCTCTGGTGGGGACACCGTATTCCGGTCTGGTACTGCCGCTCCTGCGATGCCATGCTCGCTCGGCGTGAGGATCCACAGAAGTGCAGCGAATGCGGTAGCGCCGAACTCGAACAGGATCCGGATGTCCTCGACACCTGGTTCTCGTCTTGGCTCTGGCCCTTCAACACGCTGGGCTGGCCCGACGAAACGCCGGACGTCGAAGCCTTCTACCCCGGGCACACGCTGGTCACCGCGCCGGAGATTCTCTTCTTCTGGGTCGCCCGCATGATCATGGCCGGCATCGAGTTCATGGGCGAAGTGCCGTTCCGCGACGTTTACCTGCACGGCACGGTGCGCGACCATATTGGCCGCCGCATGTCGAAGTCGCTGGGCAACGGGATCGACCCGCTCGAGGTCGTCCGCCTGTTCGGCGCCGACGCGCTGCGCTTCACCCTGATGAACGGCCTCGGCATCGGTGCCGATTTGCAGCTCAACTACGAGGACCTCGAAGGGTCGTTCCACGTCGGCCGCAACTTCGGCAATAAGATCTGGAACGCAGCGCGCCTCGCTTTACCCCATCTCGAGGGCGAGGTCGGGACGACTCCCGATCGCGCTGCGCTGGAGCTTTCCGACCGCTGGATCTTCGCGCGGCTCAACCGTGCCATCCGCGAGGTGACCGACGACCTCGAGCGTTTCCGGCTGCACGAGGCGGCCGCCGAGCTTTACCGCTTCTTCTGGAGCGAGCTTTGCGACTGGTACCTCGAGCTGGTGAAGCCACGGCTCTACGACGAGGCGAACGCGGCGGCGCGTGAGGCGGCGCGCGCGGTGTTGCGCGATGTGCTCGACGCCAGCCTGCGGCTCCTCCATCCGATCATGCCGTTCATCACGGAGGAGCTCTGGCTGCGGCTGCCGAGCCGTGACGCCGATAGCATCATGGTCTCGACCTGGCCGCAGCCCGATCCCGAATGGGAGGACCCGGAGGCGGAGGCGGCGATCGGCATGTTGCAGGAGCTGCTGAGCGCGGTCCGCAATATCCGCAGCGAGTACAACGTCGCCCATGGCCAGCCTGTCGGGGTGCGCGTCCTGGCAGCGGATGAATCGCTGCGCCGCGCGCTGGCTGCCGAAGGCGTGGCGACGGTCAAGCTCGGCGGGATCGGCGAGATCTCGTTCGACGGCGAAGCTCAGGGCGCCGAGGCGATGGCGGTCCTGTCGTCCGGTGCGGAGGTCCATGTCCCGCTCGAGGGGCTCATCGATGTGGGGCGCGAGAGCGCGCGTTTGCGGAAGCGAGCGGCCGAGTTGCAGGCCGTGGTCGAGCGGGCGGAGAAGCGGCTGGCCAGCAAGGACTTCGTGGGAAAGGCTCCGGCCCAGGTGGTCGAGCAGGCGCGTGAGAAGCTGCGCGGGCTGCAGGAGCAGCTGCAGAAGGTCAACCAGAAGCGCCGGATCCTGGAGGGCGACTAGACGGTGATTACGATCCCGCGAACCGGCGCGGCCTATGCCAGCCTGATCGCGGGAGGGCTCATCCTGCTGGCTGCGGCGTCAACGGGCCTCAAAGGCTGCGCGCACGTCCAGGCGCCGCCGGGCGGTCCGCCCGACTCGATTCCCCCGACGCTTATCGCCGTCTACCCCGACAGCTACGCCGTCGTTTCCTGGGTGGGGACCGGCGAGAACGTGCGTTTCGAGTTCGATGAGTCGATCTCGGAGCAGAACGTGCAACTGGCGGCGATGCTCTACCCGTTCGAGCCGCGGCCCAAGATCGACAAGGGGAAGCGCGAGCTGAGGGTCCGCCCGAAGGCCGGCTGGGTGCCCGATCGGATCTATCACGTCCGTATCGAGCCGGTCGTCCAGGATCTCTTTAACAACCGGATCGAGCAGCCGATCTACCACATCTTGTCCACCGGCCCACCGATCCCGGAGAACGCCGTGCGCGGCACCGTCCACGATCGGATCACGGGCCGGCCGCTGGCGAACGGCCGGGTCGACATGGTGACGCTGCCCGACACGCTGCGCTACGGCGGTGTCGCGGATTCGGCCGGTGGGTTCAGCCTCGAGATGCTGCCGGCGGGCGAGTACTACGCTATCGGCTACGAGGATCTCAACAGCAACATGCGCGCCGACGCGTTCGATCGCTCGGACACGATCCAGGCGACCTTGGGATCAGAGGAGCTGCTGGAGCTGAATTTCCAGGTCTTCCGGCACGACACGGTGGGCCCCAAGCTGATCGATGTGTCGCCGGTCGATACTCTGGTCCTCGCGCTCGGCTTCGACGGATACCTCGACCCCGAGGCCCCGCTCGGGACTGCTGCCGTTCAGGTCATCAGCCTACCCGATAGCGCGCTCATCGCTCTCGATACCGTGTTACACGCCTGGCGTTACGAGGCGTGGCGCGACTCGGTGGCGGAGACACGACGCGCGGCGCTGGCCGCCGCCGACACCGCTGGGGCAGAAGAGCCTCCCGTCGAGATCGAGCCCGCGGCTCGGCCGGGACCGCCTCCGCCTGCCGAGCGACTGGACTCGCTAACGCAGGAGCCGCTGCAGCCGGCCGCCCTTCCGGATCGGCGGATCTACGTCGTCGCCGCCGCGGCGATACCGCCCGGACCGTACCTGGTGCGAGCCTATCGCCTACTCAACCTCACAGGTCTGCAGGCCGACAGCGAAGCGTCGTTCGAGCAACCGGAACCGCCCGAGCCGCCGGCGCCGCCGCCAGACGAGCCGCCAGAGGAGCCGCCAGACGAGCCGCCGCCCGATACGGCGAGCGCCGCGCGGCCCGGAGGCGTGGGATGAACGACGCGCGCCGCGGTATCCCGAGTGTCGATGCGCTGCTCGCCGCGCCGGAGCTGGCGGGGCCGCTCGAGTCGTGGCCCCGCCAATTGGTGGTCACGGCGCTGCGGCACGTGCTGGCGGAGATCCGGAGCGAGCTCGCCTCCGGGCGCCGTGATGCCATACCGGAGGCGACTGCCATCGCGGACCTGACCCGGCAGCGGCTCGCGGAGCTGGCCAGCCCCTCGCTGCGCCACGTGATCAACGCCACCGGTGTTCCGTTGCACACGAACCTGGGCCGCGCGCCATTACCGGCCGCCGCACGCGCGGCGCTGGACGCCGTGACCCGCGGCTACTCTAACCTGGAGTACGATCTGGAACGCGGGGCCCGCGGCTCGCGTCACGATCACACGGCCGGCCTGCTGTGTGAGCTGACGGGCGCCGCAGCGGCGCTGGTTGTGAACAACAACGCCGCCGCGGTGGTGCTGGCGCTGAACGAGTTGGCAGAAGGGCGCGAGGTGATCGTCTCACGCGGCGAGCTGGTCGAGATCGGCGAATCGTTCCGGGTGCCGGAGATCGTGGCCAAGAGCGGTGCTCGCATCGTCGAGGTCGGCGCGACGAACCGCACCCACGCCCGCGACTACGAGAAGGCGATCGGGCGCGACACCGGTGCGTTGCTGAAGGTGCACCGCTCCAATTTCCAGCAGGCGGGTTTCGTCAGCGAAGTCAACATCGAAGAGCTGGCCGCCATCGGGCGCCGCTCACAGATCCCGGTTGTGCACGACCTCGGGTCCGGGCTGCTGCCCGACGCCGAGCGCGCCTTCGGGTTACCCTGGGAGCCGAACGTCTCCGCATCGCTTGACGCCGGGTCCGACATCGTCACCTTCAGCGGCGACAAGCTCTTGGGCGGCCCGCAGGCCGGGGTGCTCTTGGGGCGCGCCGAGCTGATCGGCCGGCTGCGCCGCAACCCGCTCTTGCGGGCCGTACGCGTCGGCAAGCTGACCATCGCTGCCCTCGAGGCGACGCTGCGGCTCTGGCGCGATCTGGGGACGGCCGGCCGCGAGATCCCGGCCTTGGCGATGATCGGTGCCGATGTCGGCGTGCTGCGCCAGCGGGCCGAGCGGCTGGCGGTGGCGCTGAGGGAACGGTCTCCCGCTGCCACCATCGAGGTGGCGGCCGGTATCGCGGAAGTGGGCGGCGGCGCCTATCCCGGGTTCGAGCTGCCAACCTACCTGTTAAGGATCACACTGCCCGGCCGCTCCGAGCGCCAGCTCGAGGCGGCCTGCCGCGCGGCCACACCACCGGTGATCGGTCGTGTGCGTGACGATGCCTTGTGCCTCGATCCACGCACGGTGTTGCCTGAAGAGGAAGACGCTTTCATCAATGTAGTGGCAAGCGCCCTAGGGGGAGATGGATAAAGAACCGATCACGCGCCGCGCCGCGTTCCTCGATCGCGATGGCACAATCATCGAGGAGCGTGGCGATCTCGGTGACCCGGATGGCGTCGAACTGCTGCCCGGCGCCGCCGAGGCCATCCGTCGGCTGAAGGAAGCGGGCCTGGCTGTGGTCCTGGTCACCAACCAGTCGGGCATCGCCCGCGGCAAATTCACAAGGGACGATTTCGAGGCGGTCCAGCGGCGGATGTTCGAGCTACTCGAGGGCTCGGGCGCCGGCCTGGATGATGTCTATTTCTGCCCACACCACCCCGATGTCGGCGGCCCCTGTGACTGCCGCAAGCCGGGTTCCGGGATGTACCGCCGCGCCGCGGACAAGTTGTCTATCGATCTGTCGCGCTCTTTCTACGTGGGCGATCGCTGGCGCGATGTCGCGGTCACCGAAGAGCTGGGAGGCACGCCGTTTCTCCTGGCGACGGGCGCCGGCGGCCAGGGCGCGCCGGACGGATATGAGCGCGTGCGCGATCTGGCCGCGGCCGTCGATAGAATCGTCGCGAGCCTGGATGGAAAAGGCGGTTGAACGTTGGACGTCGATTGCTCAACCCGACGTCGACTGTCGAATGTCGGCTGTCGAATGTCGAACACAACATAGGAGGCCCGCGGTGTCCAAGATCCCGACAGTAGCCGTGTTTGCCTCCGGCGGCGGCACCAACCTCCAGTCCCTGCTCGATACCTTCGGCGCCGACGGCCGGCCCGACCCATCCTGTCGCATCGCCGTGGTGGTCAGCGACCGGGCGGGGATCGGCGCCCTCGATCGCGCCGACGCGGCCGGGGTGCCGTGGACGGTCGTCCCGCCCAAGGAATACGAGAGCCGGGACGCGTTCGGGGCGGCGCTGCTCGCCGTGCTCGGCCAGCACGATGTCCAGCTCATCGCCCTGGCCGGCTACCTCAAGCTCGTACCTCAGAACGTGGTCGCCGCCTATCGGGGACGCATCATCAATATTCACCCGGGTCCGCTGCCGACCTTCGGCGGCACAGGCATGTGGGGCCATCACGTGCACGAAGCCGTGCTGGCATCGGGTGTCGCCGTGTCCGGCCCGACCATACACTTCGTGGACGAGCGCTACGATACGGGCCCCATCGTCGCCCAGTGGCCCGTGCCCGTCTTCGCCGGTGACACGCCCGACTCGCTGGCCGCGCGCGTCCTCAAGTACGAGCACCGGCTGTATCCCGCGGTTCTCGGCGCACTCGCCCGCGGCGAGGTCGAGCTGCTCGACGACGGGAAGGTCGAGAAGAGGAGATACGTTGCCGGAGAGTTCGGCTTTCAGTTGACCGATGAGGCGGCCTGCCTGGAGAGCGTCGGGCCGGCCTGGAAGCGCTAGAAAAGGAGGAGAGCTTTGCCACGCGCCGTGCTGAGTGTCTACGACAAGACGGGCATCGTCGAGTTCGCCCGCGGGCTGTCCGAGCTGGGCTACCAGATCGTCTCTACCGGCGGCACGGCCCGGGCGCTGCGCGAGGCCGGCATCGAGGTCACCGGGGTCAGCGATGTCACCGGCTTCCCAGAGATCATGGACGGCCGGGTGAAGACGCTGCACCCGGTGATCGCCGGCGGGATCCTGGCGCGCCGCGACAAGAAGAGCGATATGCAGGAGCTCAAGAAGCAGAAGATCGAGCCCATCGATGTCGTGGCCGTCAACCTCTATCCGTTCGAGGAGACGATCGCCCAGCCGGACGTAACCCTCGCCGCTGCGCTCGAGCAGATCGACATCGGCGGGCCCACCATGCTGCGCGAGGCGGCCAAGAACCACCCGCATGTCACGGTGATCTGCGATCCCGCCGACTACGATGACGCGCTAGCGAAATTGAAGGCCGGCGATGTCGATCTCGAGTGGCGCCGCTCGCTCGCCGTGAAAGTCTTCCGGCACACCAGCGGCTACGACTCGGCGATCTCGCACTACCTGTCCAGCGGGGCCGGCGAGTTCCCGCAGGACTTCTCGGTTCGGTTGCAGAAGATCCAGGACCTGCGGTACGGCGAGAACCCGGACCAGACGGCCGCATTCTATCGGATCGCCGATACGCCGGTCAGCCGCGGCGTCGCATCCCTCCTGCAGCACCATGGCAAGGAGCTCTCGTATAACAACATCCTCGACCTGGACGGCGCGCTGATGTCGATCGCGCCCTTCGCGCGTGCCCAGCGGCCGGCTTGCGCCGTCATCAAACACACCACGCCCTGCGGCATCGCGGTCGGCGACACGGCCCTGCAGGCATATCAGCGAGCGCTATCCACCGATCCGACCAGCGCCTTCGGCTCGGTCATCGCCTTCACCCACGAGGTGGACGGCGCTGCCGCCGAATCGCTGGCCGAGTTGTTCATCGAGTGCGTCGTCGCGCCCGGCTACAGCGACGCCGCCCTGGAGCGGCTGACCGCCAAGAAGAATCTCAGGATCCTCAGCTACCCGGCTGCGGCGACGACCTACCTGGCCGACCGCGGTCACCTCGCGGGCAACCTCGAGTTGCGCGGCGTGCCCGGTGGCGCGCTCATGCAGACACGCTGCGATCCACCCTGGCCCGGCGAAGACGAGGGTTGGCGCCTCGTAACCAAGCGCAAGCCGACCCAGGAAGAGATGCGCGACCTGCGATTTGCCTGGGCCGCCATCTGGGGCGTGAAGTCGAATGCGATCCTGCTGGCGCGGGACGAGATGGCCATCGGGATCGGCGCCGGCCAGATGAGCCGGGTAGACGCGTCGAAGCTGGCTGGGTTCAAGGCGCAGGAAGCCGGTCACGAGCCGCAGAAGGGCTGCGTGCTCGCCTCCGATGCCTTCTTCCCGTTCCGCGACGGCGTCGATGCCGCCGCCGAGGCCGGCGTCACGGCGATCGTCGAGCCCGGCGGCTCGATCCGCGACGACGAGATCATCGCCGCCGCCGACGAGCACAATCTGGCGATGGTCTTCACGGGGCGGCGGCTGTTTCGCCACTGACGGAGTCCCGGCTGTGACGTGTGGCAGGCGGCGAACCGGACAAGCGGCTATCGCATTCATGTTGCTCGTGGCTTCGAGCTGCGTCGTGTGGCGCGAACCGCCGGCGGACTTCCCCCAGCCGATCCCCGAACGCTGACAGGTCCGAGTGTGGAGTGGCGGATCACGGGCGGTCGTCCACGGTGTGCGGTTGAGCGCCGACTCGCTCTCCGGTGTGCCTCGCTGGCAGCTGCCCCAGTGCGATTCCTGCCGTATCTCCTGGAGGTTCGCCTCGGTGGACTCGATGCAGGTCGGACAGCCCTCGACTGCGCGAACCGTGGCGCTGGTCGGCGGGATCTATCCACTGGCCCTGAGTCTCTACGCCGCTGCCTACGTGGCCTCGGGGTCCTAACAGACGATGCGGCCGCACCGAACGAAAGGATCCGCCCCCGGCTACTATGCCGACCTGGCGAACGACTACTCCGTCAAGATTCGGCAGCTGGTGCCGAGGTACGACGAGATGGTCGGCTGTATCATCGACCTCTTGCAGGTCGCCGCGCCGCGCCGCGTCCTCGATATCGGCGCCGGGATCGGCAATGTCGCGGCCAGCCTGGTCGAGCGCATGCCGGAGGTCCGCGTCACCGCGCTCGAAGTCTCCGACGAAATGTGCGCCGAGGCGGAGCGACTTCACCGGTCGCTCGGCGACCGCCTGACATTCGTCAATAAGGACATCCTGGAGTACGCCCCCGACACCAGGTTCGATGCCGTCTACAGCAACCTGGTGCTGCACAACCTCGAGCTGAAAGACAAGCGGCGAGTGCTGCGAGCCTGCCGCGAGTGGCTGGCGGCGGACGGCATCCTGGTCTGGGGCGATCTGATCCGGCATGCCGACGATCGGCTGCAGCGACACTTCGTCGAGTACCGGAAGAACTTCGCGCTGGCCGCCGGCTGCCCAGCCGAGCTTGTGGAGCTGAATTTCGCGAAGGAGACGGAGGAGGATCATCCGCTGACCGTCGAGGGTACTCTGGAGGAGGCGCGGAGCGCCGGCTTCGAACCCGCCGACCCCGTCTGGGCACACGACACCTTCGCGATCGTCGTGTTGCGTAGGCCCGGGAATCCATTCTGAAGACCTGTCGTGCTTCTCTTGTCACGGCCAAAGGTGGCCGTAGGGGGGGGTGGATATGCAAAGGCTGAAGCGGCTGTTCCTGATAATCAACTGGAAGACGGTCGCGGTCGCCGCACTGGCCCTCGCCGCCACACAGGTGTGCCGCACCTTCGACATCACCGGCGCCTTCCCACTGACGCTCATCGCAACGGCGGTCGTCTTCCCGATCGTCTTCTCCATCGGCGGCGCCTACAAGCGGAGGGAGGCGGCACTCGATCACTACGGGGTCCTCAAGGCGCACGGGCGGGCGATCTTCTTCGCGGCCCGCGACTGGATCGAGGGGTCGGACCAGGCCACACAGCAGCGTATCAAAGAACTACTCGGTGGTCTCTTGACCGCGTGCCGTAAGCTGTTCAAGGAACCGATCGACCGGATGGACGAGAACGAGCAGAACGTCTACGGCGCCTTCTCGGAGCTATCTCGCTTCATCAAGAACTTGCGGGGTAAGGGGCTGGCCACCGGCGAGGTCTCGCGCTGCAACCAGTACCTGAGCAAGATGATCATCGCTTTCGAGAGCATCAAACACATCTACCAGTACCGCACCCCGCGGACGCTGCGCGCCTACAGCGACTTCTTCATCGTCGTGCTGCCGGTACTCTACGGTCCTCACTTCGCCGAGCTGGCCAAGGACTATGCGCCCGGCCTCTGGTTCTTGATGCCCGTTCTGTTCAGCGTCATCCTGGTCGCGCTGGATAACATCCAGGACCACCTCGAGGACCCGTTCGACCAGATCGGCGAGGACGACGTCGCGATCAACGCCGAGAAGTTCGTCGCCCGGTTGGACGTCTAGCCCTCGCCCTCCAACTGAGCCCGCAGCCGTTCCAGTATCGCGATCCCGTTCGTGTTCTCCGGGTTCAGTTCGATCGACCTCTCGTAGTACTCGATCGCCAGCTCCAGCTCGCCAGCCACCATGTATGCCTCGCCCAGACTGTCGTACGGGTTCCAGGCGTCCGGGTACTCCTCGATGTTCAGCCTGAAGATCGCGATGGCGTCGTCGATCCGGTCGCTGCGCAGCAACTCGTAGCCCAGCGCGTTGAGCGTGTACTCGTCGAACGCCTCCGGCGGCTCGCTCTCTTTGAGCTCTTGGTACCGGGCGATCGCCGCTTCCACGCCCTGCTCGTCGATCGTCTGCCGCAGCGTCTTGCGGACCTGGCGCGATGGTGAGTCGTACTGGTCGTAGTCCAGCCAGGCGACCGCTGGATGTTCGCCGGCCACGGTCGCCTGGAGGAGCGCCTCTAAGATCAGGTGGCCGTTTTCGCTGTTGCTGAACCAGACCATCGCGAGGCCGTGCTCCGGGTAGGCGATGGTATAGGCCTTGTAGCCGGTATTGTCTCCCCAGTGCCAGAAGCCGCGGCCCTGCTCGTTGTCCTGCAAACCGATGCCGAGCCCCCAGGTCACGCCGCTGTCCACCGCGATCTGCGGTGTCAGCATCGCGACGGCCATGCTGTCGCTGAGTCCGGTCCCGTTCAGCGCCGCGGTGAGAAAGCGTGCGAAGTCCGCCGCCGTCGTGTGCAGGGTGGCGGCGGCGTGTCCCTGACCCGGTCCGGGCTTCCGTTTCTCCAGCACTTCGCCGGTCGAGCGGTGGGGCAGGGCCAGGTTCGCGTCGAACCTGTCATCCCAGATGTAGCCGCTGCGGGTCATGCCGAGCGGCTCGAACACCCGCTCTTCCATCATCTCCTGCAGCGGCTGACCCGTGAGCTGCATCACGGCCCGCTGCAGGTAGCCGAAACCTTCACCCGAGTAGCTGAACTCCGTCCCCGGCTCGAAGCCGATGGTGAGTCGGCCGCCTCGCGGTCGCCAGTTGGGAAAGCCCGCTGAATGGGTGAGCACTATCCGGGCCGTGATCTGCTTGTAGCGCTCGTCGTGGGCGATGTCCTCGTACTCGAAGTACTGGTAGAGGGGGGTATCGAGGTCGATCAGACCGTCGTCGACGAGCTGGAGTACCGCGTAGGCGAACACCGGCTTGCTGAGCGATGCGGCCTCGAAGACGGTGTTGGCGTCCACCGGCTCGCCGGTATCGGCGTTGCGGACACCGAACCCGCGGCTCCAGACGATCCCGCTGTCGCTGGCGACAGCTATCGACAGGCCCGAGACCGCCCCGCTGTCCAGCAGCGCCGGAATCGTCTGCTCTAGCTCGATGATGCGCGATTCGACTTGGTCTCGGAGCGATGGCGTGCTGGCGTCCGGCACGCAGCCGGTCGACGCCGCTAGCAGCACAGGAACGAGCAGGGCGTGGGCAGGCCTGGCGTGGCTTGGTCTCATGAAGGTCTCCGGTTGATATGGGCGGTTGGGCTCACCCGATGTCGACGACCGGCTCGCCCAGCACATCCACCCGCGGCGTCACACCGAGGCCGGGTGCCGAGGAGGCACGCAGGCGGCCGCCCTTGCGCTGCGGCGCGCCGTCCGCGGTGCTCAGCGTGACGTAGCTGTTGAAATCGGTGGCGGTGAACAGGAGCTCGGAGGGCGTCGAGTGGGCGAGGTGGGCTATGGCGGCCGTGGTGATGTCGCCGCCCCAGCTGTCCTCGACCGTCATGGCGATCCCCAGCGACACGCAGAGGTCACGCGCCTGCCGCGCCCGCGTCAGGCCGCCGAACTTGCTGATCTTGATGTTCACCACGTCCATTGCCCCGTCGGCGTGGCCGCGCAACAGGATCGGGATTCCGTCGATCGTCTCGTCCAGCACGAACGGGTGATCGGTACGTCGCCGGATCGACAGACACTCCTCGTAGGTCGCGCACGGCTGCTCGATGTAGACGTCCACGTCGCGCACGCCGCGCACCACCCGGGCCGCCTCATGCTGGAGCCAGCCCGTGTTGGCGTCCGCTACGAGCACGTCGCCCGGCTCCAGCACCTCGGCCACCGCGCGGATCCGCTCGATATCGGTCTCCGGGTCGCCGCCGACCTTGAGCTGGAAGCGGCGGTAGCCCTCGGCCCGGTAGCCGGCGACGTTCGCCGCCATCGCGTCCGGCGACTCCTGCGAGATCGCCCGGTAGAGCACGAAATCGTCGCCGTAACGGCCGCCCAGCAACGTGCAGACGGGCAGCCCCGCGCTCTGGCCCAGGATGTCCCAGCAGGCCATGTCGATCGCCGACTTGACGTAGGGGTGGCCCAGGAGCGCTCGGTCCATCAGCCGATTCAACCGCTCGAGCTGGGTGGGATCCTCGCCGATCAGCTGCGGCCCCAGCTCGGCGATACCGGTCCGCGCGCCCTCCGCGTAAGCCGGCAGGTAGAACGGGCCCAGCGGACAGACCTCGCCGTGTCCGACGACACTCTCGTCCGTCTCGACCCGCACGATCGTGCTGTCGAAGACCTCCACCGACTTGCCGCCCGACCACTTGTAGCTGCCTTCGTGCAAGGGCAGCTCGACGCGATAGGCTGCGATTCTCTCGATTCTCATCGCCGTAGCCCCTAGCGGCTCGCCAGGCCGCCGGCGGTTTCGCCGCCGTCGATGACGTACACGTGTCCGGTGATGAACGCTGCCTCATCGCTGGCGAGGAAGGCGAAGAGCGCCGCGACCTCCTCTGGCCGGCCGTGTCGGCGCAGTGGAATCTTGGCGCTCACTTCCTCGATCATCTCGGGCGTGTACTCCGCCGCCTGCATCGGCGTCATGATGTAGCCGGGGCAGACGGCGTTCACTCTGACCTCGGGTGCCAACTCCAAGGCCATCGACCGGGTCAGCTCCACCACGCCGGCCTTCGACGCGTTGTAGTCGGCGTAGTGCGGGTAGCCCATGATGGCGTTCGTCGAGCCCATGTTGAGGATGACGCCGCCGTCGCTGGCGACCATACGTCTGGCCGCCCGCTGCGCCACGTAGAAGACGCCGTTCAGGTTCACGTCCAGCACCCGACGCCACTCGTCCGGCGTGATCGCGAGGAAGTCGTGCCGCATGCTGATCCCGGCGTTGTTGATCAGTACGTCGAGGCCGCCGAGCAACTCGTCGAGCTCCTCGAAGGCCCGCGCCACCTCGTCCGGATCGGAGACGTCGGCGCGGATAACGCCGGTCAGTTGCGGCAGTTGTTTCTTGATCCGCTCGCAGCCGACCTCGTCGAGGTCTATCACCACCACCTTGGCGCCCTCGGCGAGAAAGCGCTCGGCCGTCGCCGCGCCGATACCGCTGGCGCCGCCGGTGACCAGCACACGTTTGCCCTTCAAGCCTTCCACTTTCGCTCCTTATCCGGTGCCGGCCAGGCCGCCTCCGTCCACCACCAGGGCGATGCCGGTGACGGCGGCAGCGGCGTCACTGGCCAGGTAAAGTGCCGCCTGCGCGATATCCTCCGGTCGGGCAATGCGCCCCAGCGGGCGTCGCGCCCCCTCGGCCAGGAACGCCTCGATCGGCTCACCCAGCTGTTCCGCTTCTTGACGCAGCATCGGCGTGTCGGTGTCGCCGGGGCAGATGCAGTTGACCCGGATGTTCTGCGGCCCGTGATCCAGCGCCATCGCCTTGGTCAAGAGCACCACGGCGCCCTTCGAGGCACAGTAGGCTGCGGCGCGGCGACCGCCCGCCAGCCCCCAGCCGGAGGCCATGTTGATGATGACACCGCCGCCTGCCTTATCCATGACCGGGATCGCGTACTTCGACATCAAATAGACCGACTTGACGTTGACCGCCATCACGCGATCCCACTCCTCCTCGTAGAGCTCGAGCACGGTGGCCCGGCGGATGAGTCCCGCGTTGTTGAACAGGATGTCGAGCCCGCCCAGCGCCTCCACGGTCTGGACTACCGCGCGCCGGCAATCCTCGGCCAGGCTCACGTCGCCCTGGATGAACAGGGCGCGGCCGCCGCCGCCCACGATCTCGCGCACGACGGACTCGCCGCCCTCGCGATCGAGATCGACGGCCGTGAGCGCGGCACCGGCGTTCGCGAAGCTGAGCGCCGTGGCGCGTCCGATCCCCGAAGCGGCGCCGGTGATCAGCGCGACCTTGCCGGCCAGGGCACCAGCGGTCGGCTTCGCCCTACGGCTCGACATCGGCCAGCGCCTTACGGGCGGCTTTCAAGGTGAGGCGCACATCCTCCTCGGTGTGGGCGAGCGAGCTGACCGAGTGGAGCCCGGCGGAGGGTGACATGTAGACGCCGTGCTTGAACAGCGCCCAGGCGAAGCGCTGGTACTTGCCCCGATCGACGTAGGCGCAGAAGTCGCGGTAGTCGCGGATCGCCGGCCGCTCGGTGAACATGATCTGGAACATGGGGCCAACGCCCTGCACGATGGCCGGTGTCCCCGTCTCCTCGAACAGGTCCTGCAAGCCGCCGGCCAGCCCCTCGCCGATCTTCCAACAGTGCTCGTAAGCGGCGCCGTCGTTCTCGCTCAGCTCGCGCAGCGAAGTGCGGGCCGCGTAGAGCCCGACGCGCGACGCGTTCTGCGTGCCGTAGTGCAACACGCCGCCCCAGGCGAGCGCTTCCATGATATCGGCCCGGCCGCTGAACGCGGCCACCGGCAAGCCGGCGCCCAGCGCCTTACCGAACGTCGCGATATCGGGCCTGACCCCGTAATGCTCGGCACAGCCACCGGGTGCTAGGCGGAAGCCGGTGACCGTCTCGTCGAGGATCAAGAGGACCCCATGGTCGCGCGTCAGCTCGCGTAGCGCCTTCAGGTACCCGGGCTCCGGCGGTATGACCCCCATATTGGCCATGATCCCCTCGCTGATCACGGCGGCGATCTGACCGCGGTACGTGTCCAGCGCGCGCTCGAACGCGACCAGATCATTCCACGGCACGACGATCGTGTCGTCCAGCGCCCGGCGGTTGAGGCCGGAACTCTCGGCGATCTTGATGGGGTCGTTGCGATGACCGAGCGAGACCACGGCGTGCGGGTGCGCGTTGACCAGGAAGTCGTCGTACCAGCCGTGGTAGTGACCCTCGAACTTCACGAACTTGGGCTTACCCGTGTAGCCGCGCGCCAGGCGGATCGCCGCCATCGCTGCCTCGGTCCCCGTGCTGGCGAAGCGCACCTTCTCGGCCCCGGGCACCATGTCGCGGATCAGCTCGGCGACCTCGATCTCGATCCCGGTGGCAGCGGCGAACAGCGTGCCCTTCGCCGCCGCCGTGCTCACCGCGTGCACGATCCGCGGGTGGGCATGGCCCAGCGGCAACGCGCCGTACGCCATCATCCAGTCGACGTAACGGTTACCGTCCACGTCGTAGACGTAGGCGCCCTCGCCGCGCTCGATGAACAGCGGGTACTCGCCGTAGTTGGCGGGCCCGCGTGATGGAGAGCTTCCACCTTCCACCATCACTCGGACAGCGCGCTCGAACAGCTCCTTGGATTTCTCGGTCGTGTAGGTCATAGCCACCTTCTCAACCGCGTCGCCGCTCCAGCGGAACGCCGTGACGTCTCGCGTACTCGGTAAACCGGGCGATGAGCTCGTTGGCGCGCGCCGCGGCGTCGCGCGGCGCCAATCGCTCGCAGTCATAGCCCAGCTCCTCGCGCAGCACCTCGACTCCGTCCGCCCGAAAGACCGCCGTGCCGTCCGCCTCGATCCGCTCGATACCGTCGTACCAATGCGACCGCTCGTTGATGGCGACCGCCTCGTCCAGGCTCAGCCCGTCGATCGGTGCCGGCCGCACACCGCTCGCGCTGGCCAGCACCGGATAGCCGCCCGACAGGCCGCCCGGCGCCGGCGCGTGCAGGTACGTTTCGGCACTGGTGAACAACGCCCGCACCAACCGCAGGGCCGAGCCGGCGGTCAGGAAGTGCGTCAGCGGGCCCGCCGGTAGCTCGTAGGGCGCGAACAGGATCTCGTCCGCCTTGATCGCGTCACTGACGTCACGTCCCTCGTGCTCTATTCGCAGGAAGTAGGGCGGTACCTCGCCGCCGGCCTCACCGAACACCGCGCGTTCCAGCGCGTGGTGCGCCACTAGGGTCACCTTCACGGTATCGGGCGGCGCGTTCAGACGCTCGGCGGCGAGCAACTGGACCTTGGGCACGATCTCGTCCAGGTTGCCGACCCCGCAAGTCGGGGGCAGGCCGATCCTGCCGCAGATGGCGTTCGCCACATCGGGGAAAGGGGCGGTGAGCGTGTGGCCCGGGTAACCGGCGGCGGCCAACGCCTCCATCAGCTTGAGCGTCAGCGTCAGGTGCACGGGCAACCAGACGCCGAAGCCCGCGGCGGCGATTCGCTGGGCCTTACGCTGCGGCAGGCGGCTGGGCAGCCACCAGGTGAGCAGCGAGGCCGTCGACAGGATCAGGTCGGGCGTCTCGCGCAGGACGGCCACGACCACCGCCTCCCGATCGTTCAAGTCCAGGGCGATGAAGTCGATCGTCGGACGGTAGCCCTGTGCCATGGCGCCGATCCTGGCGAGGTTGCAACGGCGGCTGCCGCGCACGACGTCGCGGTCGGCGGCGACGATCCGGCCGAGCCAATCCTGGCGGGCCATCAACTCGAGCACGACGCCACCCAGGTCGCCGAGACCGATGAGCATGACCGTGGGCTTCATATGGGTCATCATCCTGTGCCCGCGGCCTGACCGCGTCAAGCACGGGGGTCGAACACCGCAGCGCGGCTGTGAGCGAGAGCCGTGCGCTGGCCCGCCTTGTGGCGCGACTCGCGAGCGGCCAGATTGCGCGCTTCGCCTGATCGCGCGGTCCCAGGTTCCCCGGAGGACGACGATGATTCTTTCCCGGCGTGATATGATCAAGCTCGGTGCGGGCGCTGGCGCTGCCCTGGCGCTCGGTCGGCTGCCCGCCTTCGGCCAGACCCCCGAGCTCATCCGGCGAGCGATACCGTCGTCGGGCGAGCGGATCCCGGCGGTCGGCCTGGGAACGGCGCGCACGTTCAACGTCGGGATGTCGGAAGCGGAGCTGGCACCGCTCCGCGAGGTGATGGCGGCGTTCATCGAGCTGGGCGGCACCGTGCTCGACACGGCGCCCGGCTACGGCAGCTCCGAGGCGGTTTCGGGAGCGCTGGCCCGGGAACTGGACGTCGTCGATCGGCTGTTTATCGCCACCAAAGTCGCGGCGACGGAGAAAGCGCAGGGGATCGAGCAGATGGAGAACTCGATGCGCCTGCTCAACCGCAGCGCCATCGACCTCATGCAGATCCATAACCTGCGCGACTGGGAGACGCAGCTCGCCACTCTGAGAGAGTGGAAAGCGGCCGGGCGTTTCCGCTACATCGGGATCACCACGTCGCGCGACAGCCAGTACGACGACTTCGCCGCCGTCATGGAGCGGGAAGAGCTCGACTTCGTTCAGCTCAACTATTCTCTGGGGGCGCGGAAGGCGGAAGAGCGGCTGCTACCGCTGGCGGCCGATCGGGGGATGGCCGTGCTCGTGAACCTCCCCTACATGCGGGGCCGTCTGTTCCAGGCGGTCGAGGGACACGAGTTGCCCGAGTGGGCGGCCGAGTTCGACGCCACGAGCTGGGGCCAGTTCTTCCTCAAGTTCATCCTGGCGCACCCGGCGGTGACCTGCCCGATCCCCGCCACCACCAAGGTGCACCACCTGCGCGACAACATGGGTGCGGCATACGGGCGGCTACCGGATGAGGCGATGCGGCGGCGGATGATCGAGTTCTTCGACGCGCTCTAGCCGCGCGCTCAACCGCGCTCGGCTCCGAGCATCTTCTCGGGCATTCGCACCGCCACGACCGTACCGCGCGCCGTGACCGCGCCGGCCGCCGAAACCGAAGCTTCGACGATGACCTTCCGCTCGCCGGCCTCCGTCACCCGGCCGCGTATCTCCAACTCCGGGCCGAGCGGGGTGGGTCGCAGGTAGTCCACGTGTAGCGACGCGGTGACGAAGCGCGGCGCACCCTCAGGTGGCGAAGACTCGCCTCCGAGCTCCCAACCGGCGAGCCGCGCCGCGGCGGCCGCCGCGGTGCCGGTGCCGTGGCAGTCGATCAGCGAGGCGGTCAATCCGCCGTAGACGTAGCCCGGGATCGCCGTGTGATACGGCTGCGGTCGGAAGCGGGCCACCGTCTCCTCGCCGTCCCAGTAGCTCTTGAGCTGGTGCCCGCGCTCGTTCAGCCGCCCGCAGCCGAAGCAGTGAGCGACGTCGTCGGGATAGTAGTCCTGAAAGGCGTTAGGCATCGGCTTAACGAGCTCCTCCGGAATAGCCGAGCAGAATCGAGAGCGCGCGGTTCTTTCTGCTGACATCATGCTCGTCGATGTCCGTCAGCCCGAGGTCGAAGCGGATATCGGCGGTCAGCACGCCGCGCCCGATCGGGATGTCGAGTCCTGCCCCGAACAGGATGCCGAAGTCTATTGTCCGGGTCTCGGTGAAGTACGGTGCGCCGACAAAAATATCGTCGGCCGTGTCTTCGCAGGCACCACTGACTTTCTCGACCTCGCTGCCAATGAGATCGCCTGTCGAAGAGAGGAGCCGGAGCACGGTCTCGTAGCTCCCCTGGCAGCCGACCTGCAGGGCGAGACTGGGGCCCGCATAGACGCGCGGCCGTAGGCCGCCTCCAGTCGCCAGCCACAGCGCCAAAGGCACCTGCAGCTGCAGGTAGTCGATCCGCACGTCCTGCTCGTAAGTCGTTTCGAGCACGTTGCCGAAGTCGTCCATGGAGTAAGTCGTGCCGATGTCATAGCCGGCACCTTTGCGGGCGAAGCTCAGCTCCGCGTACGCGGTCAGCGCCCGGCCCAGGGGATAGCCGACGAAAGCGCCGGCGGTCCACCCTAGCTTCCAGTCAGCGTCGCCGTCCCCGGCGAAAGTCGTATAGGCGGGTCCGAGCCGGCCGCCCAGCTGGAGACCCTGGGCGAAGGCAAAGTTGAAGGGCGCGAGGGTGAGGGCGACGACGGCCGCCGTGAGGTACACTCGGCGGCCTGCAGCGCGAGCCATCCGTCCGGTCGTCATAGTGATAATCCTTCCAAACCTGCCAGGGTAGGAAATCCAAGACGCAATTTACTCGCCATGCGTGCTGCCGGTCAGTACCGGCTCCTCCAGCAGCGACTCGCGCGGCGCGATCCGGTCGGCGTTTGACAGTCGCCAGGCTTCGCCGTACGCTACCTACCGGAATCCCAGCGCAATTTGGACGGTTTGAGGTGGCGATCATCAGCGGTCGCCATTTTGGCTGAACCTGGAACGCATAGGAGGGCGAGTGAAAACCCGAGCGAGTATTGCTTTGTTCATGTGCGTCGGCCTCGCGCTCGGCGCCTGGGCCTGTCAGGCGCAGGAAAGTGGCGAGACGGGGGGGATGGAGGAAACCGGAGCCATGCAGGAGATGGCGATGCCTGACACCACGGGCGCTGCTCTCTGGAGCTACCTGGAGTCGGCCGACTATCGGGCGAACTGGGAGCTGTGGCCGGACAAGGGTGAGCTGTATCCTGGCCAGGAGCCGCACGGGGCGCTCTTGACCACGTACCTCGATCCTGCCGCGTACGAGGCATTGACGGGCATGGCCGAGTCGATGCCGGCCGGCGCGATCATCGTCAAAGAGAACTACATGCCGGACAGCACGCTGGCGGCGACGACGGTCATGTATAAGGTCGAGGGCTACGATGCAGACCACAACGACTGGTACTGGCTGAAGGTGCTGGCCGATGGGACCATCGAGGTCCAGGGCCGGGGCGCCGGCTGCATAGCCTGTCACGGCACCCAGGCGGCCAATGACTATATCTTCACCGGTACGCTGGGCGGCGGTGAGATGGGCGAGATGTAGCTAAAGTTGAGGTGAGCGCTCCCCAGTCAGGAAGAGTTAGGGGAGCGCTCTCGTTTTCCCGGCGCGGGACTGGCGAACATGGACGAGCCCGTCCGACGACATCACTGGATCGTGAGGTTCACTCACTGGGCGGCCTTCGTCCTGATCTTCGGGATGGTCGCCAGCGGGCTACAGATCTACCGCGCCTACCCTCGCTTCGGGGAACGCGGGGGTCCCTACTACCCCAACTTCTTCCACAACGTGGCCTTCCCGGAATGGTCGCGGCTGGGCGGCTGGCTGGCCGGCGGGATCAACTGGCATTTCTTCTTGGCATGGCCCTTGGTGGGCGTGGGGCTTCTCTACCTCGCGTATCTCATCATCTCGGGTGAGTGGAGGAAGCTCCTGCTCCGACCACGAGATGCCCGTCCCGCCCTCGAGATGTGCAAATACTACCTGCGGCTGCGGAAGGACCATCCGCCGCAGGGTAAGCACAACGCGCTGCAGAAAGCTGCCTACACATCGATCGTGCTCCTGGGGATGCTGTCGGTCCTGACGGGCATCGCGATGTGGAAGCCGGTGCAGGTCGCCTGGCTGACGGGGCTATTCGGCGGCTTCCAGGCCGCGCGCTACTGGCATTTCTGGGCCGTGTGGCTGTTCGTCGGCTTCACCATCATGCACGTGGTGCTCGTATTCGTCGTGGATCGTGCATCGTTACGTGCGATGATCAGCGGCCGCTATCGAGGGAGGTTTATGAGCGATGAGCCGTAAAGTCGGCCGCCGCGGCTTCGTCATCTCGACCGCCGCCGCCCTGCTGGCGGCCTGCGGTTGGGACGGCGGTCGTACGTTCCGTCCGGTGCTCAGCGGATTCAGCCGGTTCAACGACTGGGTCAGCGGCCTACTGTTCTCGCCGAGTCGCCGCGCCCCCAAGTACGAGGCGAGCGAGCGCTCGCGCAGCTTCCCGGCCTACCATATCAGCGCGATGACGCCGATGCTTGAAGATCCCGAGGCGTGGCGGCTCGAGGTCGGTGGGCTCGTGAGCACGCCACTGACGCTTTCACTCGACGAGCTCCGCGGCTTCGAGCCGGTCACCTACACGGTGAAGCACCACTGTGTCGAGGGCTGGTCGGCCATCGCCACCTGGACCGGCGTCCCCTTCCGGGGGGTCGCCGAACGGGCCGGCGTGCTAGCGGAGGCGCGCTACGTCCGCTTCGACTCGTTCGACGCCGGCTACTACAGCGGCTGGGACCTCGAGTCGGCGATGCACCCGGAGACTATCCTCGCCTACGGGTTCAACGATCAGGACCTGATGCCCGACCATGGCGCCCCACTTCGCCTCTACGCGCCGCACAAGCTCGGCTACAAGATGACCAAGTACCTGACCCGCATCACCTTCACCGCCGAGCGGCCCGGCGGCTACTGGGAGGACCAGGGCTACCCCTGGTTCGGCGGCGTATGAGATACTTGTTGACTCTCGCAGCCATCGTCTGCGTCGCGGCCTGCGGGCGCGAGCGCGACATGCCGGAGCGCGTCGAGATGCCCGATAGCGCGGCCGTGATGCGAGCGCTCGCCTCCGAAGCCGCCATGGACTCGATGCTCGACACGATCCCGGGCGGCGAGATGGCGCGTGGCGACTCGGCAGCGGCGGCAGCGTTGCTGAAGAAGAAGATGTAGCTCGGCCCTCCAGCCGTTGGGCGACCGTGTGCCTGTGGGTTCATTGGTCGCGGAAACCCCTTATATTTCGTGGCACGGAGGGCTAGACCTAATCGGCAAGGCAGCGGTCTTGAAATAATCGACCGCCTCTGCTCAATCGTTCCGCGCCTTTCCCGGTCCTACCGTCAACCCGGTCTTTGGGCCCCGTCGCTTGCCTTCTGATTCCCGTTCGTTCCCCTCGGTTCCCGAGTCAAAGGGCTCATAAAGGGCTCCGCCTAGCCGACGACTCACCGTGGAGTTATCCGGGCGAGTCATTCGTCTGCCGAAGGATGCGAGGGACTCCGGAAGACGCGGCGCCCGGCCGTGAAGGCCGGGCGCCGGCTCACGGGTGGTAGCACCGCGCGTCAGCGCCCCGGACTGCGGCGCGACGGCGTGGCGCCCACGGGCTGGCCGGTACGCCCGGCAACGGCGGCCGAGCCCGCCGGCTCGAGGCTTGTGCGGTTGAACGACGACGTCTCGTTCTGCGCAAACATGTCACACCCGTTCATGGTGCCCGTGAGGCCATCGCCCACACCTTCGGTGCCGCTGAAGGTGCTCGTGGTGAAGGTCCACGTGCAGTCGGGATTCGGCGTCCAGACGAACGTCAGGTCCACGACGTTCCCGGCGGGAGCGGTCCCCGTGATCGTGTAGGGGCCGTTGCAGCCGTATGTCCAGTCGCCGGCGCCCGTGATGCTCCCATTCGTCGCCTGCGTGAGCGAGAAGGCCATGCCGCACTCTTGCGTGGCACCATCGGTGGTCATGAAGCCTTCCCACGTGCCCGTCACGCCGACGAACACCGTGACGTCGGCCGTCCCGTCCACCCCCTCACTGGTCGCCGTGATCACCGCCGTTCCGGCGTCCACACCGTTGACCTCAGTCGTGGCCCCGCTCGGCAGATCCACCATCGCGACGGCATCGTTGCTGCTTTCCCACGTCACGGTCCGGCCGGGGAGGGGAGTCCCATCGGCACTGCGCGGGGTGGCGGTGAAGTTGATCGTGAAGCCGGCCCGCACCGTGTCGGCCACCGGGGTCACGTCCACCGAGGCCACCGGCGTGAACACGGTAATCTCCGCTGTCGCGCTCTCACCGCCAGCGCTGGCACTAATGTCTACGATACCGTCTGCCACGCCGGTGACGAGCCCGTCATCGTCCACCGTGGCGATATTCTCGTCGTCGCTCGCCCAAGTCACGCTGAGACCGGTCAACACGTCACCCGACGCATCCAGTACCGTGGCGGAAAGCTGAACGGTGGCCCCAGGGGCAATGGTCGCGACCGCCGGCGTGACCACCACCGAGTCAACGGTCGGTCCGGTCGCGTCATCGCCGCAGCCTACGAGAAGAGCAGCGGCGGTCAAGGCGAGAATCCTCAGGGTGTGCTTGTTCTGCATAAGTTCCTCCATTTGAAATGGCTGCTGCAGAAACCAAGTATAGTGAGGGTAGAGAAGACGAAGATGGTTATCGGCATAGTAGCGGGCCGGGCGGTCGACGGGCAAGGGCGCTCAGAGTTTCCGGCGTGCGAAAGGGCTCAAACGAGGGCTCGGGATCGCCGCCCGGGGTCCACGGGACCCCCAAAGTCGTTATATTTCGCGGCACGGAGGGCTAGACCTAATCGGCAAGGCAGCGGTCTTGAAAACCGCCGGGGGAAACCCCTTCCGGGTTCGAATCCCGGGCCCTCCGCTCTGACCTGCCGGCTTCTCATCCGAAACTCACCGCATTCAGCCTGCGTACGGATTGACGACGTGCGAGCGGGCTCATGCCCCGCATCGGCAGCCGATCATCGGCAGGACGCAGACCATGCATTCCATCCTCAAGAGCATCCGCTACGGGGCTCGCATGATGTTGAAGAACCCCGGACTGGCGGCCATCTCGATCGTCGCGCTCACTCTGGGTATCGGCCTGACGACGACGATGTTCAGCATCGTCTACGGCGCCCTCTATCGGGGTCTGCCGTTCGAGGAAGCGCACCGCTTGATGCACCTGGAGCGAAACAATCTCGAGCAGGACATCGAGAGCATGGGGGTGACGATCCACGACTTCGTGGATTGGCGCGAGCAGCAGACCAGTTTCGAAGGTATCGCCGCGTTCTACCAGGGGACCGTCAACGTCGCCGGTTCCGAGGGGCAACCGGATCGCTACGATGGAGCGTTCATCAGCGCCAGCGCCTTTCCGATGATCGGCGCCCAGCCGCTACTGGGCCGGACCTTCCGCGAAGGTGAGGACCAGCCGGGGGCGGAACCGGTGATCATCCTGGGCTACAACGCCTGGCGTGACCGCTACGGAAGCGATCCGGGCGTGGTCGGCCGCGTCCTCCGGGTGAACGGCGAGCAGACGACGATCATCGGCGTCATGCCCGAGGGCTTCGCTTTCCCGATCGCTGAGGAAGTATGGGTGCCGCTGCGGATGGATCCGCTGGAACTCGAGCGGGGCCAGGGCTACGAGCTGGAAGTGTTTGGGCGGCTGAAGGACGGCGTGAGCCTCGACCAGGGACACGCCGAGTTCTCCACCATCGCCCGCCGGCTCGAGCAGGAGTACCCCGAGACCAATGAGGGCGTCGGCGTCGTGATCAAACCGTACACGGAGGAGTATATCGGCGAGGAGCCGGCACGACTGCTCTGGACGATGCTGGCCGCCGTGTTCGGCGTCTTGCTCATCGCCTGCGCCAACGTCGCCAACTTGCTCTTGGCCCGCGCTACATTGCGCAGCAAGGAGGTGGCGGTGCGCACCGCGCTCGGCGCCAGCCGGGTCCGCGTCATCGCGCAGCTGCTTACCGAGACGCTCGTGCTCTCGGCCCTGGGCGGGTTGCTGGGGTTGGGCGTCGGCTGGATCGGCGTGACGCTGTTCAACCGCGCGATCGTGAATACCGATCCGCCGTTCTGGATCGACATCAAGATCGACCCGGTCGCCGTCCTCTTCGTCCTCGCGCTGGTGCTGGTCTCGGCGGTCATCGCCGGGATCATCCCCGCCGTGCAGGCGTCGGGCGCTGATGTGAACGAGACACTGAAAGACGAGAGCCGCGGCTCCTCCAGCCTGCGGATCGGCAAGTTCAGCCGGGCGCTGGTGGTGGCGGAGATCGCCCTCTCCTTTGGACTGCTGGTGGCCGCGGGCTTGATGATTCGCAGCGTGGCCAAGCTGCGGGACATCGACTACGGGTTTGCGCCCGAGGAGATCTTCACGGCGCGGGTCGGTCTGTTCGAGACCGACTACCCGGACGACCCCAGCCGGGTGCGTTTCTTCGAGGAGATGCAGGAACGGTTGAGCACACTGCCGGGGGTACGCTCGGCCGCCATCTCGACCAATCTCCCGGGCTTGGGGAGCGGGCGCTCGCGGATCGGCATCGAAGGTGAGACCTACGAGCGTGACCAGGACCACCCGCTGGCGCGACGGAACGTGGCGTCGCCGGGCTACTTCGAGACCTTCGGCGTGAGCGTGCTCCAGGGTCGCGACTTCACCGGCCAGGACCGGGAGGCATCGTTGCCGGTCGCTATCGTCAATCAGAGCTTCGTCACGGCCTTCTTCCCCGATGAGAGCCCGCTCGGTCGCCGGTTCCGGGTCGGAGACTCCGAGACCGAGGAACCCTGGCTGACGATCGTGGGCGTCGTGCCCGACCTGTTCATGGGCGGCCCGGAAAACGAGTTCCCCGAGGGCTTTCACGTACCGATGGCGCAGGACGTGGCCCGCTTCATGTTCATGATCGCTCGGACCGACGCCAACGCCATGGCGCTGGCGCCGCTGGTCCGGGACGAGGTCGTCGCCGTCGATCAGAACCTGCCCATCTACTGGGTGCGGACGCTGGAAGGGGCGATCGCAGAGAGCACCTGGTTCTACACGGTCTTCGGCACCCTGTTCGTCGTGTTCGGCGGTGTGGCCCTCGTCCTCGCGGCCGTCGGACTCTACGGCGTCATGTCGTTCGCCGTCAGCCGCCGGACCAAGGAGGTGGGCGTCCGCATGGCCCTGGGCGCCGAGCGCGGCGATGTGCTCAAGCTGGTCCTCAAGCAAGGACTCTGGCAGCTTGCCATCGGGATCGTGCTTGGGGTCGGTCTGGGTGCGCTGCTCTCGCGCGCCCTCCAGGACTTCCTTTTCGAGGTAGGATCGCTCGACTCGCTGACCTTCGTCGCCATCGCCATCGTGCTTGTCAGCACCGGTATCTTGGCCTCGCTGGTCCCGGCCCAGCGAGCGACGCGGGTCGATCCGGTTGTGGCTCTACGGTACGAGTAGGCGAGTAGGCCTCGTCGGCCTCTACTCGCCGGCCACGATCACCGCGCTGAGCCGGCTCCCTCCGGTTCCCCTGTCTCAGTCCTCCCGGCCGGCCAGCGGACGTACAGCCCGCTCAAGTGGCACTCCACCTCGTCGAGCCCCTGCCCCTTTCGCGGCGTCGATTCCGCGAATTGTCGCAAGAGAGTTGCAGGATCGAACGTTCTACGCCGATAGTTTGAGCTAGGCACACGCCCAAGATGCGAGCCGAGTGGGCTCGGCGATGGGCCTAGGTAGGGACGTTCTCGAATTTCCATCCCGACGGACACAAGCGATGAAGAGGCTGAGCTGCTTTAGGAAGGGACCGGGCAACCTGGCCCGCCTCACCATTGCGCTGACCGTTGTCGGAACGGTCGTGCTTGCCCTTGGTGCTTGCGACGATGAGGTGACGCCGCCGCAGGCGATCCCGGGCAGCGTCATCGTGACGCTCCAATCGCCCAACGACTCAGAGGGGGCCTTCGTCCTCCGGACGACGGACAGAGGGACGGTCGACGTCGAGCTGGTCGATGTCACGCTGCTGGGCCAGGACCCACCCGATGTCCGAGCGGCGGATGGCGGGGCCTTCCACTTTCGTGCTGGGGGCGTCAGCCGAATCGTTGCCTATCGCGACCAGGCGGGCGAGATCAGTCTCGAGCTCACGGTCGAGGACGTGAACCGGCCTCCGCAGTGGCAGATCGTGGAAGTCGCCGGCGGTGACAACACGCTGCGGACGTCGCTCTCGGGCTACGAGATCAGGGCGGTGGTTCTGCCGCAGGAGGGTGGGTCATGAGCAGGTCGCGTCTCTCGATCTCGCTCCTCGTCGTCGGCATGGCGTTTGTACCGTGCGACGGCTTCTCACAGTACGTAGAGGTTCCTCCAGGGCCCAGCGCCCGGCGTCTGCCGGCGGAGTTATACGAGCGGGTACGCCAGGATCCAACCGCGCTGTTCAGGCTGGGTGGCTGGGCCGCGCGGGTCGAGCGGAGCGTGGCTGCCGGCCAGGCGGTCGA
>JBDHKD010000071.1:0-13417 GCA_039586575.1 Gemmatimonadota bacterium
ACCCTCTTCGAGTCAGGACCCAAGGGTCGCCCCCCAGGCCCCCTACACCTCACACGCTCACTTCACTCGACTCCTCTCCCAGCCCATTACCTCAATTGTCAAACAGCAACTGCGACTCGAGAAAAAGCCGCACTACTCCAACTTATTGGTAGCTTTGTAAAGTATTATTCCGTATCGGGCCGGTCAAGGTAACCCCGCACTTCTTCCTCGCTGATCGGGCGGCCGATCGGACGGCCTTCCTTCAGGAGCCAGAAGAGGAGGCGGTCGCGGTCGTGCCGGGGGAGCCGGCGCAACCAGTCGTCTTCGCCGGCGGGAGGCCATTGCAGCCAGACGGCGACGACCCAGGCGAGGATGGCGGCGAAGGCGAGAGCCTGGGTGACCGGGCGGCTGGGGACATAGGCCGCCATGAGGCCCTTGATCCCCTCGCCGACGGCACGCAGGTCGATGATCGGCGTGTGCGGTAGCTCGGTGCGGACCCAGACGAAGGGGAGGACCGAGTACTTGAGGGCCGCCAGGGCGAGGGCGACGAGCCCCAGCGTCAACATGACCCGGGTCCGGTGGGCGGCGTAGCTCGCGTTCCAGGCGAAGTAGAGGAGGACGCCCACGACCACCCACTCGAGCACGCCGGGCGGCGGGAGGAGCAGGGAAACGAGTTGAGCCGTCGCCGCGGCGCCGTAGATCAGCACCACCGCTCCCCAGGCGTCCTGGGGCCAGGAGAGGGCGCCGGTCCCCAACAGCACATATAAGATGAGCAGGGCGGCCAGGCCGTCGACCAGCCCGAACAGCTCGTACTCGACGCCCATGGCGCTGACCCGCAGGCCGGCGAAAAAGAAGCAGAGCAGGAACAGGGCGCCGACGCCGAAGAGCGCGCCCGGGTTCCAGCGGCGCGAGTTCCGCGCACTCATCCCGGGCACCTCCCCGAAACCGGCCGCTCCAGCGTCTCCTCCAGCTCAACCAAGAACGTGTTTATCTGAGCCCGCCGCCGCGTCGGCGCCACTCCAGCCAGGCACGAAGCCACCCGCTCCGCCGCCGCCAGCGCCTCGGGCTGCCGACCCAACCCGAAGACACCTCCCCGGCCACGCTCGAGGTACCGCCAGCCCAGATCCAGGTAGGCGGCGGAGAGGCCATCGTTCGCCACCATCGTTTCCCGGGGGCCCGGCGCCGCTTCGCTGGCCCGCGTGTGAACCGCCGCGGCCCGCCAAAGATAGGCGTCGGCCAGGCTGTCGGCTCCGGCCGCCCGCGCCCGTACGGCCCGCGCGTAGAGCCGGCTGCCGCTCCGGAGATTGGGACCATAAGCATCCCCGCCGACAGCCAGCGTCAGGCGGTCGGCAAAATCCCGGGGACTCTGGGGCTCCATCACGTAGGCCGCGGCCACCAGCACCGTGAACAGCGCCAACCCAACGCCGGCCGCCAGGCCACGCCAGAGGCCCGGGTCCCTAAGACGAGCCAGCCCTCTCATCGGCGGTTCGCTATCTCCCGTCCCATTGTTCGTTATGAATATCGAGGAAGGATGCGCGGGAACAAGGGAGACAAAAAAAAACCCCGGGAGGCTGTGTGCCAGGCTGGCGCCGACTCCCGCCAAGTCAGACGCATCCAAAAAAGCTCAGGCACACAAGCCTTCCCCGGGGCCTTCTATCTCGAGCCGGGGTCATTCGATTACAGCGCCCGCTGACCTCCCCCCTATGTCCTTGCCTATTTGTCAAAAAAGCGGACTGACCTGCGATCGAACGACCACCGGCTCCATTCTCTCACTCTAAGTACTGCTCACACACGATCTCTCAATTTTCAAAGCCAGGTCTGCTGCCCGGCCGGCATCTGCATGGGCAAGCCGTGTGCCGAACCGGTCCGATGTCTCTAACGCATTGAAAAAAGGAACGTTAGGCTAAACACAGCCGAGCTCGGACCCTGAACGCGGCCCGGCGATTCGGTCAGCTTGACGTAGGCCCCAAGGACATTTTGACCGAAACCCCTTGTCAGGGCACCCATAAAGCCATTAGTTTAGGGCTACCCCCCTCGTTCCTTCCCCACCTGGACAGATCGAATGGAGCAGCATCCAGCGATCAGCTTAGACAAAAAGATTGCGGCGGCGTTCGACCGGGTCAGCGACCTCATCCTGGGGCCAGCAGAGTGTAATTTAGGTGACGTTCTTGCCGAGATCGGCCAGGCACTCTCGGTTCACCTTGCCCTGTGGCTGAGAGCGGATGGGTCCACCGAATTCGTGGCTGCCTACCCCGCCGAGGGGTTGGCCACGGACGACTTAGCGGCGCGGGCGGCGGAGTGGGCCGACTCGCTGAGGGAGCGGCTGGCGCGCCCCGAAGTTCGGGGTGAGGGCGAGACACTCGCACCGGGCAGTGGCGCGCAGGAGGTCTGGCCACTGGCGCTCGAAGGCTCGGACCGAGGGATCCTAGTCGTGGAGTCGGACGGGGCGGTGATCCCGGATCTCGGGCCGTTGGCATCGCTGCTGCGGGTGGCGCTGAGCCTTCGGCAGGCGCGGCTGCGGCAGACCGAGCACGAGGCGCAGCTGCGCGACTTGCGATCGGCGCAAGAGCTGATGGGCCATATCGTGGACGCGCTGCCGGTGGGTCTGTACGTGGTGGACAAAGAGAACCGAATCGTAGCCTGGAACCGCAAGCGGGAGACGGGCACACAGGGTGTGGCGCGGGAAGACGCGATCGGCAAGTCGGTGTTCGAGGTGTTGTACCGGCAGCCGAAAGAGCGACTGAGCGAAGAGCTGGAGGAGGTGTTCGCCACCGATGAGATCCGCCGCTACGAGGTCGAGTCGACCGCCTCCGGTGAGCGTCGATTCTATCGATTGACCAAGGTACCGATGCATGTCTCAGGCACCGATGACGTGACCCACGTCATCACGGTGGGCGAGGATGTCACGGAGCAGAAGCGGATAAGCGAGCGGATCTCGCACGCCGAGAAGCTCGCGGCGCTGGGCCAGATGGCGGCCGGCGTCATGCACGAGATCAACAATCCGCTGGCCACCATCACCGCGTGTGTGGAGGCGGTTAGCGAGTTCGCGGAGGAGCACTCGGAGCAGGCCGAGCTCTTGTCGATGATCGAGACCGAAGTGGACCGCTGCAAGCGGATCGCTCGCGACCTACTGGCCTTCAGCCGGCCGCCGCCCAGCGAGAAGGGCCCGGTCGACGTTCAGGAGACGGTCGAGGAGACGCTGAAGCTTCTTCGGCATCACGATCGGTTCAAGAAGATCCGGGTTCAGCGGGAGTATGTGTACGACTTGCCGCTGGTCTGGGCGAACTCGGAGCGGCTGGTCCAGGTCTTCGTGGCGCTGGCGCTCAACTCGCTCGACGCGATGGAGGACGACGGCGAGCTACGGGTGCGGACCGAGGTGCTTGACGAGACATGGCGAGAGATCGGCATCTCGTTCATCGACACGGGCTGCGGCATACCGGAAACCGACCTGCCGAAGATCTTCGAGCCGTTCTATACCTCGAAGATGCCCGGCAAGGGGACCGGGCTGGGCCTCTCGATCTGCTACGGGATCATTCAGGAGCACGGCGGCCGGATCGAGGTCGATTCGACCATCGGGGTAGGCAGCAACTTCCGTGTCGTACTGCCCGCATACAGCGGCAACCCCGCAGAAGAGAACTAACAGCTATCGGGGAGAGGGACCGTGGGAGACACAGCGATCAGGATTCTGCTGGCGGAGGACGAGCGGAACCTTTCCAGGATCCTGGAGACACAGCTTCGCAAGAAGGGTTTCGAGGTCGAAGTCGCCTACGACGGGCGGCAGGCGGTCGAACTTCTCAAAGATCAGGAGTTCGATGTCGCGTTGGTCGACCTCGTGATGCCGGAGCTGGACGGCATAGGAGTGTTGCGCGAGGCGGTGGAACTCGACGAGCCACCGGAAGTGGTGATCGTGACTGGGAACGGCACGGTCGAGACCGCGATCGCGGCGATGAAGCTCGGCGCTTACGACTACGTGACGAAGCCCTGCCGCGTGGCGGAACTCGAGATGCTGGTCAAGCGGGCGCACGAGAAGCGGCAGTTGGCGGTGGAGAACGTGCGGTTGCAGACGCGGCTGTCGCGCCACGAGGAGTTCCCGGAGATCGTTACGGCCAGCACAGCGATGGGAGACGTTCTCGACCTCTCTCGCAAGCTCGCGGGCTCGAGCAGCGCCGTGCTGATCTACGGCGAGAGCGGCACCGGCAAGGAGCTGATCGCCCGGGCGATCCACCGACTCTCGCCGAGGGCGGAGGGCCCGCTCACCGACATCAACTGCGCGGCCATCCAGGAGAACCTGCTGGAGTCGGAGCTGTTCGGGCATGAGCGTGGCGCCTTTACCGGGGCGATGACGCGGAAGCTAGGGCTGTTCGAGCTGGCTGACGGCGGAACCTTGTTCATGGACGAGATCGCGGAGCTGGCGCCGCGCCTACAGTCGAAGCTGCTGCGGGCGCTGGAGTCGGGCGAGTTCTACCGGGTGGGTGGCACGCAGAAGGTGAGCACCGATATCCGGCTGCTGGCGGCGACGAACCGGGAGCTCGACAGTGAGGTCGCCGAAGGCAATTTCCGGGAGGACCTGTATTACCGGATCAACACGCTGACGGTCTTCATCCCGCCGCTGCGCGATCGTCCCGACGACATCCCGGTCCTCGCCCAGCACTTCCTGAAGAAGCAGGGCGGTGCGCAACCACCGGTGCTGACCGACGAGGCGCTCGAGGTGCTGGTCGCCTACCACTGGCCCGGGAATGTCCGCGAGCTCCGCAACATCATGGAGCGCCTGGGCATCCTTTGCGCCGGCCAGCAGATCAGACCGCAGGACCTCCCCCGCGACCTGGTACAGGGCCGTCGGCCGGAAGGGACCGGCTCCTCGCTGCTCGGCTCGGACGCATCGCTGGAGGACATCGAGCGGGCCCATATCGAGGCCGTGCTCAGGCGAGAGAACTGGCATCAGGGGCGGACGGCGGACACGTTGGGGATCTCGGCCAAGACACTCTATCGAAAGATCAGGACGTACGGGCTGGAGAAGCCGAACTGAACCAGTTAGTAGAGTAGGTCAGCAGGTCGGTAGTTCAGTAGATCGGTAGTAAGTTGTCGGTGAGCGGCGACTGGCCCACTGACTCACTGACCTACCGCCCCTTACCTCTCCTCCGCCTCCTCACTCAGAACCGAGACCTCGTTATCGAGCACTTGCACGAAGCCTCCTGACACTTGGAAGTGGCGGGTCCCGGCCTCGGTGACGATTCTGAGCGTGCCTTCGCCCAGGAGCGCCATGAGGGGCGCATGGTCGTGGAGGATGCCGATCTCGCCGTCGAAGGCCGGCACGACGAGGAAGCGCGCCGACCCCTCGAACATTTTTCGTTCGGGCGAGATCACCGACAGGTTGAACGTTCGGCCGCTTCCGGGAACCGCCATTGTCAGTTGCTCAGTTTCTTGGCTTTGTCGACGGCCTCGTTGATGTCGCCGACCATGTAGAAGGCCTGCTCGGGAAGCTCATCGAACTCGCCGTTCACCACGCGCTCGAACGACTCGATCGTGTCGTCGAGCTTCACGTAGCGCCCCTGCGTGCCGGTGAACTGCTCGGCGACGAAGAAGGGCTGCGAGAGGAAGCGCTCGATGCGACGCGCGCGGTTCACGTAAACCTTGTCCTCCTCGGAAAGCTCATCCATGCCGAGAATCGCGATGATGTCCTGGAGATCCTTGTAGCGCTGCAGGATCTCCTGAACGCGCGTCGCGACATCGTAGTGACGCTGTCCCACGTACTGCGGGTCGAGGACCCGGCTCGTGGAATCGAGCGGATCGACGGCGGGGTAGATCCCCAACTCGACGATCCGCCGTGAGAGCACCGTCGTGGCGTCGAGGTGAGTGAACGTGGTCGCGGGGCCCGGGTCGGTCAGGTCGTCGGCTGGTACGTAGATCGCCTGCACCGAAGTAATGGAGCCCTTACGCGTGGAGGTGATGCGCTCCTCGAGCTCACCGACTTCGGTGCCTCGGGTCGGCTGGTAGCCCACGGCCGAAGGCATGCGTCCCAGCAGCGCCGACACCTCGTTACCCGCCTGGATGAAGCGGTAGATGTTGTCGATGAAGACGAGCACGTCCTGACCCTCGACGTCGCGGTAGTACTCGGCGACGGTGACACCCGTGAGACCGACGCGGAAGCGGGCGCCCGGCGGCTCGTTCATCTGACCGTAGATGAGCGCGGCGCTGCTCTTGTCCGGATCACCGGGTGTGATAACGCCGGCCTCGGTCATCTCGAGCCAGAGGTCGTTGCCCTCGCGGGTCCGCTCACCGACGCCGCAGAAGACCGAACGGCCTCCGTGCTCGGTGGCGATGTTGTGGATGAGCTCCATGATCACAACGGTCTTGCCGACGCCGGCGCCGCCGAACAGGCCGGTCTTACCGCCCTTCTGATACGGCGCCATCAGGTCGACGACCTTGATGCCGGTCTCGAAGATCTCGGTGGCCGCCACCAGGTTCTCGAGCTCCACCGGCTTACGGTGGATAGACCAGCGCTCCTGCGCCTCGACCGGACCCTGCTCGTCGACCGGCTCGCCCAGTACGTTGAGTATGCGGCCGAGCGCCGCGTGACCGACGGGCGTGGTGATCGGGCCGCCCGTGTCGATGGCCTTCATACCGCGGACGATGCCGTCGGTGGAGTCCATGGCGACGGTGCGGACCTGGCTGCGACCCAGGTGCTGCTGCACCTCGCAGACGACGTCGATCGGCGCCTCTCCGTCGCCCTTGACCCGCACGGCCGTATAGATCTCCGGCAGACTATCGGGCTGGAACTCGACGTCGACGACCGGACCGATGACCTGTACTACCTTACCGATGTTTTCTGCCATTGTCGTTCGCTTGGTTTCCTCTATTAGCCTCTTAAAGCCGCCTCGGCGCCGCCGGTGATCTCGGTGAGCTCCTGCGTGATTTGAGTTTGGCGCGCCTTGTTGTACTGCAGCGTCAGCGTCTTGATCAAATCGTCCGCATTGTCGGTAGCGTTCTTCATCGCCGACATCCGCGCCCCCTGTTCGGCCGCCGCCGACTCGACCAGTGCTCGGTAGGCCTGATTCCGCACATAGAGCGGCAAGACGAAGGTCAGGATCCGTTCGGCGGACGGCGCGAAAAGATAGTTGGACGAGCGCGCGCCGCGTGTAGCGTCGGGCGCAGCGATCGGCAGCACCCGCATAACGGTCGGCGGCGTGGACAGCGCGGTCTTGAACTCTGCGTAGATGACGTCGATCGCATCGAGCTCACCGGCCTCGAAGCGCGGAATGAGCGGATCGACAAGGGAACGAGCGTCCGCCAGACTGGGCTTGTCCGTAATATCCAGCCGCCTCGATGCCATCGGCTCGCGCCGGAACTGGAAGAAATTGATCCCCTTGCGACCGACGACGTGGAACTCGACATCGACCCCGTCGCCACGCAGCTCCTCGAGGACACCACGCGCCTTCCTGATCAGGTTGACGTTGAAGCCGCCTGCCAGTCCGCGATTGCTGGTCAGCAGGATGAGCACAGAGCGCTGCACCTTCTCCGGCTGCCTGAGGATTGGGTACTTCTCGGCGAGTTCCGGCGTCAACAGCCCGGAGATGACCTCGGTCAACTTGGCGGCGTAGGGTCGCGCGGCCTGCACGCGCTCCTGCGCGCGGCGCAGCTTCGAGGCCGCCACCATCTCCATGGTATGCGTGATCTGGCGCGTGCTCTGAATCGAGCGAATACGCCGCCGGATATCACGTACCTTCGACATGCGCGCTAGTCGCTAGCCGGTGCAGCGACGGCTACGTCGCGACGCTTGTGGACCGCCGCGAACTGCGCCTTGAATTCCTCGATCGCCTTCTTGAGCCGCGCTTCGCTCTCCTCCGAGATCTCGCCCTCCTTCTTGATCGCTTCGCCGACCTGCGGATGACTGGCCTTCATGAAATGATGGAACTCGGCCTCCCATGCCTTGATGTCGGGAACCGCGATGTCGTCCAGGAACCCGTTGGTGCCGGCGTAGATGATCATCACCTGCTGTTCGACGGGCAGCGGCTGGTACTGGCCCTGCTTGAGCACCTCGACCATCCGCTCACCGCGGGCCAGCTGCCGCTGGGTCGCCGTGTCGAGCTCGGCGGCGAACTGGGCGAAGGCCTCGAGCTCTCGATACTGAGCCAGGTCGAGGCGGAGGCGACCGGCCACCTGGCGCATCGCCCTGAGCTGTGCCGAGCCGCCGACGCGCGAGACCGAAATCCCCACGTTCATGGCGGGCCGGATACCGGCATAGAAGAGGTCGTTCTCGAGGTAGATTTGACCGTCGGTGATCGAGATCACGTTAGTCGGGATGTAGGCGGCCACGTCGCCGGCCTGGGTCTCGATGATCGGCAGAGCGGTCAGCGAGCCGCCGGTCTTCTCGATCTCCGGATGTCTCTTGATCATCTCGGCGTCCTCGGTGATCTTCGCCGCCCGCTCCAGCAGTCTGGAGTGGTTGTAGAAGATGTCACCGGGATAGGCTTCACGGCCCGGCGGCCGCCGCAACACCAGAGAGAGCTGCCGATAAGCCTGGGCCTGCTTGGAGAGGTCGTCGTAGACGCAGAGCGTGTGGCGACCCTCCTTGTACATGAAGTACTCGGCCATCGTGCAGCCGCTGTAGGGGGCGATGAACTGGAGTGTTGCCGGGTCGCTGGCATTGGCCGCGACCACGATCGTGTGATCCATCGCGCCCTCGCGCTCCAGCCGATCGACCAGTGAGGCGATGTTCGACGCTTTCTGGCCGACACCTACATAGACGCAAATCACGTCGCCACCCCGCTGATTGATGATCGTATCGACGGCGATGGCGGTCTTGCCGGTGCTGCGGTCGCCGATGATCAGCTCGCGCTGACCACGACCGATAGGCGTCATCGAGTCGATCGACTTGAGACCCGTCTGCAGCGGCTCCTTCACCGGTCGACGGTAGACGATTCCAGGCGCCTTGCGCTCCACTTGCATTCGCTGCTTGCACTCGATGGGCCCCTTGCCGTCGAGCGGCTCACCCAGTGGGTCGACGACGCGCCCGACGAGCTCCGGGCCGACGGGGATCGAGAGCACCTGACCGGTCCGGCGTACCGGGTCGCCTTCTTTGAGCACCAGGTAATCACCGAGGACGATGGCGCCGATATTGTCCTCTTCGAGGTTCGCGGCGAGTGCTACAACGGTCTCGCCCGTCTCGCGTGACTCGATCTCGAGCATCTCGTTGTACATCGCGGAGCCGAGGCCCCAGATGCGAGCCACACCATCGCTGACCTGGAGGACTTCGCCGATCTCCTCGGCCTGTAGCTCCTCCTCGTAGCGCTCGATCTGTCGTATCAGCGCCTTCTTGATCTCGCTGGCGCTGAGTTGCGTTCCTTTAGCCATAGAATCCGATCTCAGTTCAGCTGACCTCCGACCTCAACAGGCTGCGCCGCAGCATCTGAAGTCGGTGGCGTATCGAACCGTCCATTATTCGATCTCCCACCCTCACGACCAAGCCACCAATGACCCGCGGGTCGGTCCGGAAGCGTGGGAGCACTTCTTTTCCAAACAGCACATCGAGGCGCTTCTTGATGCCAGCCCTCAGCTCGTCGTCCGGCTCCGCCGCCGTGGTCACTTCGACCTGCAAGCGGCCAAGGTGCTCGTTCACCAGGATGGCGAACTCGGTGGCGATCTCCGGCAGCACCCGCTGTCGGCGCTTGTCGAGAACGATCAGCAGGAACCGCAGCAGGCGGTCGGGGATCTTGCCAGCAAAGACGTCGCGCAGCACCTGCTTCTTGTCGGCCGGCTCGACGCGGGGCGTGTTGAGAAAGAGGCGGAACTCTTCCTGCGTCTCGTAGAGATGTACGATCTGCCCGAACTGTTCCGCGTAGAGCTCGACGGCGTCATCCAAGCGGGCGAGCTCCAGCAACGCCCCGGCATAGCTGCGCGCCACGGTCGTCTCTTGCATCAACCCGCCTCGCCGTGGCGATCCTCAGCCGCCAGGCCCTTCAAGTAGTCCTCGACGATCCGGCGGTTCTCCTGCGAGTCGACCTCCTTGTGCAGCACGCGACCGGCAGCCGAGATAGACAGGTCGACCGCCTCGCGACGCAACGACTCGAGCGCCTGATCTCGCTCGCGTCGGATGTCTTCTTTGGCGCCAGCGAGGATCTGGTCCTTTTGCTTGCGGGTTTCCTCGAGTAACTCGGCCCGCAGATTCTCCGCCGCCTTGCGGCTGTCGGCGAGCACGCCTTGCGCCTGATTGCGAGCCTCGTCGAGCATCTGACGTTGCTCGTCGAGCAGCCGATTGGCCTCTTCACGATCGCGAGCCGCCCCGTCCAACGTCTCCTGGATACGCTGCTCGCGGGCTTCCAGAGCGCCGAGGATCGGACCCCAGGCCCACTTGCGCAGGACAAGCAGCAGGATGATGAAGATCAGCCAGGTCCAAAACATCAGGCCGACCCAGTTGATCGCGAACAGGCCGCCGCCCCCCGCTTCGCCACCGTGCTCCTCCTGCGCCAGCAGCGGTACGGCAGTGGCGAGCGAGAGGATGACGATCGCTGCCAGGCGCGAAGCCAGTAGGCCCAGACGCTGCCGGTGATTCGACCGTTGGTTCATCGAACGATGCCCCGTTTGCGTTTATCCCTTGAGCAGCGCGATCACCAGCGCGAAGAGCGCAACACCTTCGATCAACGCCGCGGTGATGATCATCGCCGTCTGGATGCTACCGGCCGCCTCGGGCTGCCGGGCGATGCTCTCGGTGGCCGAGCCGCCGATGCGGCCGATGCCGATCGCGGCACCGATGACGGCGAGGCCGGCGCCGATGGTCGCGCCCATCGTGCCGTAGAGGCTCTTTGCGGCTTCGGCCTCTATGCCTGTGGTCACAGCCTGAAGCGCGCCGAAGATTGTCTCGATCATTGTCTCCCTCCCATGAGGAACTTCAGTTCACAACTGAAAGCGATTGGCTAATGCGGGTGTCTGACCAACCCGATGAACACCGACGTCAACATCGCGAAGATGTAAGCCTGCAGAAACGCGATGAAGATCTCCATCAGCATGATCGCCACGGCCATGAGAATCGGCGCCGGGGCGATGAACCAGCCGGCCGTGCCCACCCCCTGGCCGGCCATGAAGATGAGTCCGACCAGCGACAGGATAACCAGATGGCCGGCCGTCATGTTGGCGAAGAGCCGGATCGCCAGCGCAAAGATGCGAGCCAGCTTGGCGATCGCCTCGACCGGGGTCATGATCAGCGCCATCGGTATCTGGCCGAACCACGGGAGGCCCTCCGGCACGTAGACGATCGTCTTCATGTAGGCCTTCGGGCCCAGGTGGATCAGGCCGCCAAGCTCGATGGCGACGAGCGAGAGGACGGCGAGTGCGGCGGTGACCCCGATGTTCCCGGTAGCCGATGCGCCGAACGGCACGAGCCCCAGGAGATTCATGAACAGAATGAAGAAGAACAGCGTGAGGACGAATGGAACGTACGCCTCACCACCCTTCCCGATGTTCCGCATTGCGACCTCGTCCCGCAAGTAGACCACGAAGGACTCGATCACGTTGGCAAGGCCCTTGGGCGCCCGCTCAGCACCGGCGCCGTGCGTCTTTCGCGCGACCCAGATCATCGTCAAAGCACAGAGGGCCGCCGCGAACGCCAGGTAGACCACGTGCTTGCTGGGCGAGAGATCGATGGTCAGGGCGCCGAAGTGAAGCGGCGGGAACTGCGGCAGATGGATCTCCAGGCCGAAATGCGCGGCGAGCGGGCCGATCAAAGGGATCTCCACGTGAGATGCGTCGGAGACCTCCGCCATCATGTGGTCGTTCCACTCGCTGGCCACGTCCTGCCCGTCTGGCGCGCCGTGGGCCGCCTGGGCGAGCAGCAAGAAGAGTCGACCGGCGATAGCGATCATCGTACCTCGAGGCGCTGGCGGAAGACGACGGGCTCGAGGAGGAGCAAGGCGAACAGACCGACCGATAGGGCGATCAACGTGGGCTCGGCGGGTAGTGGCCAGACGCCGCCCAGGGTGAACCAGGCGAGGGCCGCGAGCACGGCCAGCCTGAGCAGAGTCCCGACTGTCCAGCCGGCGAGGATGCCATTGGGCTGGCGGCGCGAGGCGGCGACCAGGATGGCGAACGCCGCGGCCTGGACGACCCAGGCCGCGGCGAGCCCCACCCAGATGCCCGACCTGGCCGGCGGCTCAAACGTGAAGTTGATAAACAAAGCGGAGAGACCCACGAGTGCGGCGGAGATCCCCGCGTAGCTGGCCGTCTTTCTCACTGCCCCTCTGGAGCCTATGCAGACGGCTCCGAGCTCCCGTCGTTGTCTTTTTCTTTCCCTCGGCCACCGCCCTGCATCTCAAGGGCGTGGCGCACCAGGTAGAAGAGGCCGGCGGCGAGGCCGACGAAAGCGCCCACGATGGTGAAGATGGGCGAAGCGTCGAGCCACAGATCGACGCGCCAGCCGAGAAACACGAAGATCCCAACGGCCGCAGCGAAGCCGAACGGCAGGGTGTAATACGCACCGGCCTTCCACCGGTCCTCCTCCGGCACCCGCATCCAGCCTCTCTCGTGATTTGCCGCGAAATGCCCGGCCGCAAGCGGCCGGAAGATACTTTGAGGTGAGGATTATTTCAAGGCACCCTTGACGCCGATTTTCCCCTTTTTCTACCTTGTTTTCGTGGACGTTGACAGACCCCCAACCGACGGGCTGTGGCAGGTCTCGCCGAAGTGGCGAGGCGGCTGAGGTGACGCGAGACGAGGTGGCTGCCTACCCGGCCGGTGCCGACGAGCCCGGATCGGGCGGCGGGCCGGCCGCGCCGAACGGCACTCTGGGCGACCGAGACATCGCGCTGCTCGAGCGTCTGGCGGAGGCCAGATCGCGAGTCGAGCTCGAGGTTGCCAAGCAGGTGATCGGCCAGAAGGAGATCATCGAGGGCTTGCTGATCGCCATTCTAGCCGGCGGCCACGCCCTGTTGGTGGGGGTGCCGGGATTGGCGAAGACGCTGCTGGTCTCGAGCCTGGCCCAGTCGCTGCGCCTCAAGTTCAGCCGCATCCAGTTCACACCGGACCTCATGCCCTCCGACATCACCGGTACGGAGATTATCGAGGAGAACGTAGCGACGGGACGGCGCACGTTCCGCTTCGTGCGGGGGCCGATCTTCGCCAACGTGGTGCTGGCGGACGAGATCAACCGGACGCCGCCGAAGACGCAGGCCGCGTTGCTGCAAGCGATGCAGGAGATGGAGGTCACCGCAGGTAGCGAGACCTATCCGCTCGAGCGACCTTTCTTCGTCCTGGCGACACAGAACCCGATCGAGCAGGAAGGCACCTACCCACTTCCCGAGGCGCAGCTCGACCGCTTCATGCTCGAGGCGCGGATCACCTACCCGTCACGAGCCGAGGAAGAGGAGGTAGCCGGTCGCACGACGACGGACCGGATGGACGAAGTAGGCCCGGTGCTCTCGGCAGCCGAGCTACTCGAGTTCCAGGGGTT
>JBDHKD010000147.1:0-3591 GCA_039586575.1 Gemmatimonadota bacterium
TCGGCGCCCAGGGTGGTGCCATCGGCCATCAGCACGTTGCCCTGGCGGACGAGCCGGATGGGGTCCTGCTCGAAATCGTGCTCCACGCCCTTGTTCTTCTCGCAGACCATGTCCAGGTGGCCCTGCAGGCAGACGCTCGGCATGCCCTCGCGGCCCGGCGCGGCCGGCTTTCTAATCACGACGTTGAGCGTCTTGTCCTGCTTCGCCTCCAGCCCGAGCCGCTTGGCGACTCCCACGACGTAGTCGGAGACCTGGCTCTCGTTCTTGGAGCCGCGCGGGATCTCGCTGATCTCGGCGAAGTATCTCCAGACCGCTTCCGGCTTGAGTCCTGCAATCGCTTCAGACATAGCGGATTCCTCCCAGAATCTCGTCCGGCTTGAGTCCTGCAATCGCTTCAGACATAGCGGATTCCTCCCAGAATCTCGGCGCTAGACACCCGTGGCCGGCGGCGCGGCGGCGGCGCCGGCAGGCGTCATCTGTTTGTGCTGGGGCCTCCGGGCACAAGATGCGGGGGCGGCCGGGAGCAGGCAACGGCGCTGGCAGCCGGACGAGCACACGGTGAATCACAGCCTCGCCGTCTTGCGTAGGGACTGGCAACGCAGGTGCGCGACAAGCGATTGGAGGTAGTCATGCTGGACTCGGTCAGGCAAGACGTCTTGTATGCCCTACGGACCCTGCGCCGCAACCCGGGCTTTGCCGTCGTCGCCATCCTGACGCTGGCCTTCGGCATCGGTGCCAACGCGGCGATCTTCAGTCTGGTGAATCCCTATCTCTTCAGGCCTCTGCCGTTCGCGGAGCCCGATCGATTGGTGCATCTCTTCCACATCGATCGCCAGATCGGCTTCGACCAGGCGCGTTTCTCGCTGCCGCAATACGCCGACTTCCGCCAGCAGTTCACGGCCTTCGAGGACATGGGCGTCTACACCTATCGCGGTGCGACGCTGGCGGGGCGCGGCGAGCCGGAGGCCTACGTCGTCGGCGATGTCTCCGCAAACATGCTCGAGCTCTTGGGCGCCGAGCCGCTGCTGGGCCGCGGCCCCGTGGCAGGCGAGGACCGGCCGGGCGCCGAGCCCGTGCTCATCCTCTCCTATGGCGTCTGGCAGCGACGCTACGCGGCTGATCCGGCGATCGTCGGACAGACGGTCACGCTGGACGAGGTGCCGCACACGGTGATCGGCGTCATGCCGCGCGACTTCAACTTCCCCTACGGTGGGGTGAAGCTCTGGAGCACGCTACGGGTCGATCCGCAGAGTGCCGACCGCGCCCAGGGGAGCTATCTGATCGTCGGGCGACTGAAGCCGGGCGAGACGCTGGCGCGGGCGCGCACCGAGATGGAGACCATCCACCAGCGGCTGAGCGCCGAGTATCCGGAGACGGACGCGCCTTACGGGGTGCGCGCGGTCCCGATCCGGGCCGGGCTTCTCTTCTACTACGATCTCATCCGCGGGATGCTGCTCCTGCTCTTGGCGGCGGTGGGATTTGTGCTGCTGATCGTCGCCGCCAACGTCGGCAACATCATGCTGGCGCGGGCCACGGCGCGGGAGCGCGAGGTGGCGATCCGCGCAGCACTGGGCTCGGGCCGCGCGCGCATGATCCGACAGTTCCTGACCGAGAGCGCGGTGCTGGCACTGTTCGGCGGCGCGCTCGGCGTGGCACTCGCCGCCTGGGTCGTAAAGCTCATCGCGCCGGTGATGCCGGAGGACCTCTACCGGGTGGGAGACGCGAGCGTGGACGAGGCGGTGCTCGGCTTCACGCTGCTGGTCTCGCTGGTGGCGACCCTCTTTTTCGGGCTCGCCCCATCGCTACAGGCGGCAAGGCACGATTTCGCCGCGAGCTTGAAGGAGCGTGGCCGCGGTTCGGGCCGCGCCCTGCGCGGCAACAGGCTCCGCAGCGCGCTGGTCATCTCGCAGGTCGCCATGACGCTCGTGCTCTTGGTGGGAGCGACGATGACGATCCGGGGGCTCATCCAGATGCAGGGCGTCGATCCGGGATTCGATGCCGACCGCGTGATGACGATGAGTGCGCGGGTCTCGCGCGCGAAGTATCCCGACCAGGAGAGCCGGGCGCGGTTCCAGGAGGAGATGATCGGCCGCTTGGAGGCGCTACCCGGGGTCGAGGCCGCCGGCCTGGTGAACTACCTGCCGCTCGATTTCTCCTACAGTGTGATCGGCTTCGAGGTCGAGGGGCGTGAGGCCGCCTCGGAGGACGAGCGGCTTTTCGCCAACGAGAACTTCGTCAGCGCGAACTACTTCGCCGCGATGGGAATCCCGGTACTGCGCGGGCGGCCCTTTGGCAGCGGCGACAGCCGCGAGGCGCCGCGGGTCATCGCGATCAACCAGACGATGGCCGAGCGTTTCTGGCCCGGCGCCGATCCGTTGGGCCGACGCGTCCGCTTGGATCCCGAGGAAGCGCAAGGCGGTTGGGCCACGGTCGTCGCCGTGGTCGGCGACGTGAAGCATCGCTGGCTGACCGACGACGTCTGGCCGCAGGTCTACACGCCGCAAAGCCAGTACACGACAAGCAGCCCGCGGGTCGTCATCAGGGTGAGCGGCGAGCCGTCGGCGATCGCCGCCGCCGCCCGCGAGGCGATCTGGTCGGTCGACCCGGGCATTCCGATCAGTAACGTGAGAACGATGAACGCGGTGGTCGCGCAGTCGGTGGGCCCCTTCCAGCTGGTCTCGGGGCTGCTCTCGCTGTTCGGGCTCCTGGCGTTGCTGCTCGCCTGCCTCGGCATCTACGGTGTCATCGCCTACGCCGTGAACCGCCGGATGAACGAGTTCGGGATCCGACTGGCCTTGGGCGCCGAGGCGCGAGACATCGTCGCCCTGGTCGTCCGGAACGGCGCCCTGCTCGCCGGTCTGGGCGCCGCCATCGGTTTAGTCGTCGCGGCGCTGCTCTCGCGCGCCATCTCGGGCGCGGTCTCCGGGGTCGAGCCCGCCGGCTTCCTGACGCTGGTCGGCGTCGCCTTGCCGCTCTTCGCCGTGGCGCTCGCCGCCAGCTATCTGCCGGCGCGGCGCGCCGCCGGCGCCGACCCGGTCGTGGCGTTACGCGAGGAGTGAACTCCGCCCCTCAGCAGGGATTCGGGTCGTTGCGGTTCCGGGGCGGCGGCCCCGGGTAGGCGGCCTGCACGCCCGGGTCCGGAATGTTGCCGTTGGAGCTACGCTCCGAATACGGGTACAGAAGCCTCCCGGGTATCCCGGCGGTGCCGGGGGCCGGCGTCAGGGCCGGCAGGCAGGTCCGCTTCCAATCCGCCCACGCGTCGATGCTCAAGAACTGGGCGATGTACTTCTGCTCGGCGATCGCCTGGCGCAGCGCGGCACCGCTGAGGCTCGTCGGATCGATCACCGTGGACAGGTCGATCGGGTAGCCGAGCGCGGCCCAGCGCGCCTCCTGGCAGTCGACCAAGTCTTGCAGCGCCGACTGCGCGGCCGCCTCGTCGCCCAGCGCGAAGTGAGCTTCGGCGATGATGGCGGCATTCTCCGAGCAGGAGGCGAGGACCTGGCCGAAGTCGTCCTCAGCGGGAATATTCAACCGCGAAGCCTGATTTTCGGGATCGCCCGGCGGGTTCCCCGGTGGCGAGCCAACGTCCTT
>JBDHKD010000148.1:0-3254 GCA_039586575.1 Gemmatimonadota bacterium
CTTCGGCTTGATAAGCCGGCGGAGCATGACGAACCGCCGGTCGTCGGGCGACACGCCAAACATCTTCACCATGATGTAGCTGGCGTAGTCTCGGACTGAAAACAGCGGCCGCGGTTCGCCGTGGACAAACGTCGCCTGGCTCTCCGTAATCGGGACCACCATCATCTCGCCGCCCTCACTTCTATAGAACAGCTCCCGTCCACTATGTGCCCACAGCGGCTCCGTGCCGCCGGCCGTCGACACTCGCCAGCTGGCGTCAGCGGTGGTCGGGAAGGGTCGCACCCACACCTCCGGGCGTCCGGTGCCGAGCGTCACGTACGCCAGCCACCGGCCGTCGGGTGATAGAGCTGGCTGCGTCTCCTGGTCAGGCGTGACGACCAGCGGGATGCGCTCACCGTCCTCGTCGAGCCGGCGCGCATACAGATCACTGACGCCCCCGCCGCCCGTCCGGTACACCGCCCACCGCCCGTCGGTCGAGATTCTCACATCCTGGATCTGTTCCGGTTCGTCCAAGAGCAACTCGGCTGCACCAGTCCCGTCCGCATTCCGGCGGTAGACCTGGCGGCGGTCGCCCCGGCCACTGATAAAGGCCAGGGTAGTGCCGTCCGGCGTCCACGTCGGTCGGCGCCCCCCGTCGAAGGTCAGCTTCGACAACGGACCGCGATCGAGGTCCTTGATCCAGATCTCCCCGCTCTGTACAACCGCCAGCCGTGACCCGTCCGAAGAGAGGTCGAGCCCCTGCACGCTGATGGGTTCGGTCCAACCGGGATCGATCACGTCCACCGTGCCATCCCGGGCGACCCATACCAGTTCAGTGGAATCTTGCAGGCCGGTCGGTGCCAAGTACATCAGCGTGCCGGTGGTCGACACGGTCAGATCCGGAACAAAGAACGGTGCTCCAGCTGCATGGGCCGACAGACCTTCCACCAGTCGCACCGCCTCGCCGGACAGCGTCAAGTTCTGCGGGTCGAAACGCTGCGCCATGAGATTCCCGCCGCCAACGGTCACGTACAGGAGATGCCCCGACGCAGCGTAGCGCGCATAGCTGCCCGGAACGAGGATCCTGTGCCGCCCGGTCGCGACATCGGCGACGGCGACCTCGTACCGCTCAGGGTGAGACGCGACCACGAACAGCACGCCCTGTCCACCCGGGAGCACCTCGGGCCAGATGTGCTCGGACTCTCCACGAGCCGCATCCACGGTGGTGAACGGCTCGCTTAAGCCCCCCGGACTCACCCGCACGAGTCCGCCCATCCCCTCCGCATCGGCGTAGATGAATCCGTCCGGTGCCCACGACGCACCGGCCACGCCCACCAACGAATCCGTCAACGTCACCGGCGCGCCTCCGTCTACCGGCGCGATGCGGATCGTCCCCCGTGGGCCGAAGAAACCCACCTGCTCGCCGTCTGGAGAAAAGAACGGCGACTCCGCCCACTCAGTCCCCGGCATCGGCGTGGCGCTGAGCTGATCCCGCGGGCGCAACCACAGCTGTCGTTCACCGTTGGGTGCCTCCCCGATGTAGACCAGCCGCGTGCCGTCCGGCGAAAGTGCGATCCGCGTGAACCATCCGGCGATGTTCTCGCCCTCGGGGAACGCCATGAAGTACCGCAGGATTGATGAGCCCGGTTCGGTCCGCGGTTCAAGACCGTTCCACAGCGCGAGGATCGTTGTCATCGCCGCTAGGAGCGCGAACGCGGTGGTCAATCGATTCCACGGTCCCCCGCTGATCGAAACGTCTCCGCTCGCGGTGGTTGTAGGCGTAGTCCTGAACGCAGGGTTCGCCAGCGCTTCGGCGAAGGCGCGGCCGGTATCGAACCGGTCCGCGGCGAGTTTCTCGATCGACATTGCGACCGCGGCCGCCACGTTGGGCGGCACCGACTTCCTCAGCGCCGTGACCGGCCGCGCTTCCTCCGTAACGATCTTCATGATGATCTGCTGTGCCGCGGAGCCGGTGTGCGGCGGATCGCCCGTCAACATCTCGTAGAGCACCGCACCCAGCGAGTAGACGTCCGACCGGTGGGTAATGTCATTCTCGGCCGTCGCCTGCTCGGGACTCTTGTAGTGCGGCGTGCCGAGGCTGAGACCGGTTTCAGTCATCCGCCCGCCCGCCGCCGCACTCACCGCCAACGCGATCCCGAAGTCCGCCACCAACGGCCGGCCATCGTGCAGCAGGAGGTTCTCCGGTTTGATGTCCCGGTGGATCACCTCCTGCCGATGGGCATAGTCCAACGCCTCGGCCACCTCTGTGGTGATCTTGACCGCCTCCTCCACCCCCAGCTGCTTCTCGCGGTCGAGTTTGTCGCGCAGCGTCTCGCCGTCGATGTAAGGCATGACGTAGTAGAGGAACCCGTCGGCAGGATGTGCGGGTGCTGCAGATTCGCCGTGGTCTTGATCTCCTGGACGAACCGGTCACCGCCCAGTACAGCAGCGATCTCCGGCTTTAGGACCTTGATCGCGACCTGGCGCTCGTGCTTGAGGTCCCGGGCCAGGTAGACGGTGGCCATCCCACCCGCGCCAAGCTCACGCTCGATGGTGTAGCGGTCGGCCAGTGCCGCTTTCAGGCGGTCGAGCGAGTCTTTCACTAGATTCGATAGTCCTCAGGTCCGTTGCGACGAACAATCAGCTGTCTCCGGAATAGCCAAAAGAATGGGATAGTGGCGGCAGTAAGGGCAAGAACTCTCACACGGCCTTGAGCTGCGTGATTCGTCACTATCTATGACACTAGGGGATTGAAGATGAAGTCGGGGCGCCCGGATTCGCGTTGAAGGCGCCGTCAGGCGCCTTCCTACCGAACACCGCGCGTCATTCGCGCGGTGTGAGTCCTCCACCGGGGACCTCCTGCTCCCCAAGCCGAAAACCAGCGCTCACCAGCGCTCGTGAGCGCTGATTTCGAGGATTCTGCGCTGACTGTTCAATACCCGCGCTGGATGTGTTGGCACTACTCTTGACACTCCCCAGACGTTGATCCTGGGCACACTACTACTATTTCTCCAGCACGGCTTGGAAGCGCCTGACCTCAGCGCCGTCAGGCAGCTTCAGCGGCCTTAATCCTCTCATGCAAATCGAGGAGATGATACCGCGTGATCGCGTCGCCAGCTCGCCGCGACGGGGCGGGATAGACGCACTGCGACTCTCTCGAGCTGCGGCTATCTCACAAATTCGGCGAGCTTGCGCAGACGGACGTTAGGGTCGCTAGCGAAGTTGTGCCGCAGCCACCCGAGATGTCCGGCGCCGAAGATGACCAGCACCCGCTC
>JBDHKD010000149.1:0-3224 GCA_039586575.1 Gemmatimonadota bacterium
CGCCTCGACCGCAGCCGGCGCGCCGGTAGCCCGGTACGCGGCATCGCCTACAGCTTCACCGTCGCGATGAGGCCGCGCCATAAGGAGTCGGTGAGACGTCACCCCTTCAAGTTCGCGGTCGGCGTGCTCATGCACGCTGGGGTCATCCTGTCACTCCTGGCGGTGCTGCTGCTGCTCGTTTGGCCGGCGGCCGGCGCGACGGTGTTGTCGCTGAGCCGGCCGCTCCTCGTGCCCTCGCTCGCCGCCGGGCTCTTGCTGTTCGTTCGGCGCAAGCTCGCGCCGGATCTCAAGGCGATGAGCGTGCCGGACGACTACGTGGCGATCCTCGCGACCTGCGGGTTGCTGGCGCTGGCGTTGCTCTACTCGATCGGCGGCGCGAGCGAGGTGGCGCTGCTGATCTACACGGCGCTCTTCTTCGCCTACCTGCCGCTGGGCAAGCTGCGGCACGCGGTCTTCTTCTTCGTGGCGCGCGGCGAGTACGGCCGCCGTCTGGGCTACCGGGGCGTCTATCCGCCGGCTGCGGCGGGGCTGGGTTAGCCGGATGTCGGCGGACGAGCGGGACGGTCGCCGGATCGCCGAGCGGGCGCGCCAGGCGCTGGATAGGTCGATCCGCGGGCTCGCGGCCTATCACCTGAACGCGTGTGTGGCCTGCGGGCTGTGCGCGGAAACCTGCCATATCTATCAGGCCGAGCCGGAACCGGCCAACCATCCCGGAGTCAAGGCGGGGAGGGTCATCCGGCACTACCGCCGCTACCACACTTTTCTCGGCAAGTACGCTCCCTGGTTGGTCGGAGCGCAAGACCTGACGGCCGAGTCGCTCGACGAGCTGGTCGACACGGTCTACGGGCGCTGTACGGCCTGCGGTCGCTGCGGTCTCCACTGCTCCATCGGCCTCGATATCGCCGCGATCATCCGGGCCGGTCGCAACGTGTGCGCTGCCGTCGGGAGCGTGCCCGAAGGGTTACAGCGCACGGTCGATAACCAGCTGGAGACCGGCAACCAGATGGCCATCACCGAGGAAGAGCTACTGTCGACCGCCGAGTGGCTGGCCGGCGACCTGCAGCTCGAGATGGGTGATGACGGTGTGGAGATCCCCGTCGACCGGAAAGGTGCGCGCGTCCTCTACCTCATCAACCCGCGCGAGGTGAAGTTCTTCCCGCTCTCGTTGATGGCCGCTGCCGGTGTCTTTCATGCCGCCGGCGAGAGCTGGACCATTCCCGGCAAGTTCTATGACGTGACCAACTACGGCTTCTACTCGGGCGATGACGAGTCGGCCGGCGAGCTCACGCGTCGCGTCATCGAGCAGGCGGAGGCCTTGGGTGTGGAGGAGATCATCCTCTCGGAGTGCGGTCACGGCTTCCGCTCCTTTCGCTGGGAGGGGCCCAACTGGATGGGGCGGGAGTATCCGGTAGCGGTGCGCAGCATTCTCGAGTTGCTGGAAGAGTACATCGAGAGCGGTCGCATCAAGGTCGACCCGGCGAAGAACGCCGAGCGGGTAACGCTGCACGACCCTTGCAACCTGGTGCGTTGGGGCGGAATCAGCGAGCCGCAGCGCCGTGTGCTGCGCAAAGTCGTGACCGACTTCGTCGAGATGACGCCCAACCGAAAGGACAACTACTGCTGCGGCGGCGGCGGTGGCATGCTGTCGATGAGCGAGTACGGCGAGCGCCGGGTGGCGTCGGGCGCCGCCAAGGCCGACCAGATCCGCGCGACCGGCGCCAAGATCGTCGCCACACCCTGCCACAATTGCGCCGACCAGTTGATCGAGCTCTCCAAGAAGCGCCAACTCGGGGTCGAGATCCAGGCGGTCGTCGAGCTCGTCTACAACGCGCTCGTCTAACGCTGGGTGGTAAGCGGCTCAGCGGCGGTCGGCGGCGATCTCGGCGACTGCTCTGATCGTGGTGTCGATATCTTCCTCGGTGTTGAACGGACCGATGGAGAAGCGAACGGTGCCGCGCGGGGTGGTGCCGTGGTGCTCATGGATGAGCGGCGCGCAGTGGAGGCCGGTCCGCGTCTGTACGCAGTAGTCGACGTCGAGGATGGTCCCGACATCCGAAGCGTCGTAGTGCTCGACCGTCACCGACGTGGTGGCCACTCGGTTCTCCAGCTTCTTGGTGCCCCAGATGGTGACGCCCTCGATCTGCGAGAGGCCGTCCTGTAGCCTGCCGAGCAGCCCGATCTCATGCGCGTGGATGTCGTGGAGCCCGCGCTCCTCGATCCAGTCGAGGCCGGCCGAGAGCCCGGCGATCCCGGCCAGGTTCAGCGTGCCGGCCTCGAGTCGGTAAGGGAACTCGTCGAGGTGGTAGGGCACGGCGCTGCGCACACCGGTGCCGCCGTAAAGGCTGCTGGCGATCTCGGCGTCGTCCGCCACACAGATGCCGCCGGTGCCGGTCGGTGCGAGTAGTCCCTTGTGCCCGGTGAACGAGAGGAAGGCGATGTTGCACTCGGCCATGTCGATCGGTAACACGCCCGCCGTCTGCGCGGCGTCGACCGCGAACGGCACTCCCGCTTCCTTGCAGACGGCGCCGATGGCCTTAAGGTCCTGAACCACGCCGGTGACGTTGGAGCCGTGGTTGACGATCGCGAGCTTGGTGTTCTTGCGGATCGCCTTGCGGATCGCCTCGGGGTCCAGGTAGCCTTCGCCGTCCGGCGCGACATAGGTGGCCTCGGCACCCTCCTTCACCTTGTGGTTGACCGGCCGGATGACCGAGTTGTGCTCCAGCATGGTGGTCACGATGTGGTCGCCGGGGCCGATCGTCCCATTGATGATAAGATTGAGGCTCATCGTCGCGTTCATCGTGAAGACCAGCCGGTTCGGATCCTTCTCTATCCCCGCATCGACAAGGCTCTGGTTGAAGAAGGCCGACAGGCGCTTCCGCGTCCCGTGGATCATCTGCTCGGCGTTCAGCGCCAGATCGCAGCCGGTGCGGCCGGGATTGACCCCGTTCTTGCTGTAGAAGTCGCGGACCGTGTCGTGGACGATGTCCGGCTTCGGGAAGCTGGTGGCAGCATTATCCAGGTAGATGAACGCTTCCATTCTGCGCTCCTCGATGGGCACAAGGCTGGGGAGCGTAATAATAGCGCCGAGACGTTCGGGGAAAAACCGTGCCAAGCGGTGCGGGGCGGGGAGCGTTGTCAGCCTGCGGCGCCGCGCGCTAGCTTAACCCAATGACCGTCGTTTGCCTGCCGAATTGCGGCTTCCTCTCCGAGACGTCGCGGATGAT
>JBDHKD010000020.1:0-50209 GCA_039586575.1 Gemmatimonadota bacterium
CGATAGAGTGGCCTACCAGCAGCCAGAGAAGCGTGTGGGGATCATCCGGCCTCCTGGCGAGGGCCCGCTTCATGTGGTAGAAGCTCGTTTTCGGGTCCCCTCGAAAAGCCTGATGGGTGAAGCCGAGGACGAGATGGGCCTCCGGAGATTCGGGATCCAGCTCCAACGCCTTCCTGCCATACTCCTCCGCCTTCTCGATGTACTCCTCGTGTTCCACCCCGATGTTGGCGTACTGCGAGTACACGTATCCCATTCCCGCCAACAAGAGCGCGTTCTCTCCAATGAGATCCAGACCGTTCTGCAGATGTTGCCGCGCACGGTCCAGCGCTTCTTTCGTGAACAGCCAGGTCTCCTGCCGCGCCCGGAGATAGCAATCGTACGCCTGTACGTTGTCGATCTGCCGCTCCGTCAGCCGGCGTTCCTCCTCCGGGCTGAGTTTCAGCATCAGCGCATCGACGATCGAACAAGAGAGTCGCTCCTGCATTTCGAAGACGTCATCGAGCGTGCCGCTGTAGCGCTCCGACCAGAGGTGCTCGTCCGTTCTGCCGTCGATCAGCTGGGCGGTGATGCGGAGATCGTTTCCCGCCTTCCTCACGCTCCCCTCGAGCACATACTGGACGTCCAGTTCCCGCGCGATGGTCCGCGTGTCCTTCTGCGTGCCCTTGAGCGCCGTCGCCGAATTACGCGAGATCACGCGCAGCGGGCCGCAACAGGAAAGGCCGGTGATGATCTCCTCGGTGAGCCCGTCGCTCAGGTAGGCGTCCTGTGGATCGGGGCTCATGTTGTCGAACGGCAGCACGACGATCGATTTCCGCTCCGCCGCGACGTCCACGGATGGCACGGCCGGCCCCTCGACCGCCTCGGCGTCTGGCTCCGTGCGCTTCACACCCTCGGGCGTGATGTCGAACGCCCAGGCGAGGGCTAGAGCCACAGGCAACCCGAGGATCGTCAGCAGGATGACGGTCGTAAGAACGATGTTGGGGAGGTTCAGCCCCGGGACTGCGATCTCGGCGACCTGCCAGACGACGAAGGCGACGGCGGCGTACACGACAGCCACGCGGAAGACACGCCGCCGCTTCAGTTCATCGGTCAGCCGCTTCAGACGGGACATGCTGCCTCTTCGCGGCCCCAGGACTGTCGGGGCTTTGGGCCGAGGAAGTGACTTCGGTCACAAGATGGCAGCGGTCGAAGCCGGGAGCAAACTGCTCAGGCCGGTCCCGGACCCCGGCATCACGAGACGGTAACTTCGCAGAACAGGCTCGAGCCGTCGACTTCAGTGATGCGCGGTGGGTCGTACCAGGAGAGCAAGGAACGGAAATCCTCGGCGCTCACGGTCTCCGCCCGGAATCCGTCTTTGCAGACGATGACGCCGTCGCCCGTCGCATCCAGGTCGAGCTGGCCGATCAACCGGTGGGCGGACTGGATCCGGAACCACTCGAGGCGATGGTCCCAGAACTTCTCGGAGTAGGTCGAGAAGAGCACGGTGCCGCCCGGCCGGGTAACACGGACCGCCTCCTCGATCAACGCCCGCTTGTCGACGCCGAAGGCCGCGATACCGTTCTGCACGCAGATCACGAGATCGAAGGCGCCGTCGGCGAGCGCGAGCGCGACGGCGTTCATCGCGACCAGCCGGCATCTGTCACCCAGCTCGGCGCGCGCCAGGCGCAGGCTGTCCAGCGAAGTGTCGATGCCGAAGGCCAGGGCCGCGCGGTCGAGCAGTCGTCCCAGCACCCTGCCATACCCGCAGCCCAGCTCCAGCACACGGCAAGCGGGCTGAAGATATCGCAGGACGAACTCGATCTCGGCCTCCAGGTAGCGTTGCACCCGGGGCGGAGCCAGCTCGTAGCAGAGCTTGAGCCGTTGTCCTGAGAGCTTCTCCGAGTAGTAGCCCATTCTGACCGCTGAGTTGTGTTCCCTTGCAGAGTGCGTTGCGCGACCTGCGCGCCAACCCCAAAGTGGAGGCATAAGCTTCCCGGTCAAGACGGGTAACGAGCGACGAGGAGGCCGTATGCCTGAGGTCGTCAACCTGGCGCAGAAGTTCTCCCTGTTCACGGAGCATTGGAGTCCGAAGATCGTGGGGGAGCTCAACGACTACCATGTGAAGCTGGTCAAGTTCCAGGGCGAGTTCGTCTGGCACCACCACGACGAAGAGGACGAGATGTTCCTGGTGGTGAAGGGAAAGCTCCAGATGAGGCTGCGCGACAAGGATCTGTGGCTCAGCGAAGGCGAGTTCGTGATCATCCCCCACGGCGTCGAGCACCTGCCGGTCGCCCCGGAGGAGGTCCACGCCGTCTTGTTCGAGCCGCAGTCGACGCTCAACACTGGCAACGTGAGGAACGAGAGAACCGTCAGCGACTTGGATCGTATCTGACAGCCCACTCGCGACGAACGGAGGAGGTACTCATGTCAAAGCGCCGATCGGCAACCATTCTTGCCGCCGTCACCGCCGGCGTGCTCGCCGTTAGCGCCGCGGTAGCCTACCAGGTCACGGACCGCCAGCTCGTCCTCCCCGGGACGGCGACCGTTAGAGCCTACCTGCGTCTTGAGGGCATCGAGGGCGAGGCCACGGCACGCGGCCACGAGAACTGGATCGAGGTGCTCGACTTCGATTGGGGCGTCTTCAACGACATCCCGACAGCCGGTACCCAGATCGTGGCCGGCAGCCGAGTCGATTTCCAGGACCTGGTCGTCAGGAAGCGCATCGACAAGGCGAGCCCGTCCCTCGCCGTTCTCTGCGCCGCGGGCGGGGCCATCGGCGAGGGCGAGCTCGTGTTCTACGTGGGATCCAACGAGAACCCGACCGGCATCGTCAGCCTGACCCAGCTGCGCGTCCGCTCGGTCGCCAGCGCCAGCGGCTCGTCGTCCGGGTCCAGCGAGGTCCTCAGCCTCACGTTCTCCACGGTCGAGTGGACCTACTACTGGTACGACGACCGGGGACGCAGCGGCGAGACGCGCGCTGGCTGGGACGTGCGAGAGAACCGTAGGCTATAGCGGAGTGCGGCCCGCGGGTGCGCTGTGCGGCGCCGTCAGTCGGCGGCGCCGCGCACCGCTTCGCCGGGCGTCTGAAGGCGGGCTGCGCGTTCCGTGTGCGCGGCGCCGGGCACCGGGGCCCGTCGCGTCAGGGCCACGGCCAGCGTCCCGCCGATCACCAGCAGCGAGCCGATCGCGCTCCACACATCCAGATATTCGGCGAAGAAGACTATCCCCCAAATCGCGACGAACACGATCTGCGAGTAGCCGATCGTGATCGCTCGCGCGGCGGGCTCGAGGCTCAAGCCGCGCGTGAGGAAGACCTGGGCCACCTGAGTGCTGACGCCCACGCCGAGCAGCACCAGCCAAATCAAGCCCTCTGGCCAGACGAAGCTCGACCAGAAGGGGGCCGTCGCCGGGATCGTCACCAACGGGAAGTAGAAGACGATGACCAGCGGGTGCTCGGTCTTACTGGCCTCACGCACCGCGACGTAGGCGCCGGCGGCGAGGGTCGCGCCGAGCAGCGCCGCTCCGACACCGAGCAGGTCGATGGCCGCCGCGCCCTCACCGAACAGGAAGGCGGGCCGCGTGATCAGGGCGACGCCGGCGAAGCTCACGGCGATCGAGCCGAGCACCCGCCGGGTGACCGGCTCACGGAGGAGCAGAGCGGCGAGCAGGGCGGTCCACAGGGGGCTGGTGAAGTGCAGGACGGTGGCCTCGGCGATGGTGATGCGGGTGAGGGCAAAGTAGAAGCAGCTCATCGCCGCGAAGCCGACGAGCCCGCGCAGCACCAGGACCCAGCGGCGGTGGCGATTCCCCCAGATCGGCACGGCCGCCCGCCGAACCAGCCAGTAACTGAGGACGAGGCTGACGACGGCGCGGGCGAACACGATCTCCTGGACCGGCAGACCGCGCCCCGCCAGCTTCACCAGCACGCTCATCAGGCTGAAGAAGAAGGCGCTGGCCACCATGTAGCGCACGCCCTGGGGCAGGACGCTGCGCGAGACGGAAGACACCCTACCGGTCATGCGCCCAATCTATGCGAGCGGCGGGCCGGCGGTACGGCCACCGCCCGGCGGCCCAGCGGGCGCTGCACAGCGGCCTTGTCGTCGCTCCCGCCCGCGTCTTAGCTTGGTGCCCAGGATCGACCCCGGGGAGAGGTGCATGGCAGGACGGAAGAAGGGCGTCGCGAAGTTCGTCTACGATGTCGGGAAGCAGCCGCGCGGCAAGTCCGGCTGGCTGGAAAATATCCTCTGGCACATCACGAGCTACTTCGTCGTCAACATCACCGTAACCTTCGCCTGGATCTTCTTCCATGTTCTCAATCGGACCATCGTCATCGGGCGTAAGACCGTGGGCAGAGAGCCGAACACGATCTTGCTCTCCAACCACCAGTCGATGATCGATAGCCTGCCGCTCGGCATCGAGGCGTACTACCCCAAGTCGTGGATCCATCCTTATCTGATACCGTGGCACCCAGCGGCCCGCGAGAATTTCTTCAAGAACCCCTTCATCGCCTGGTGGTCCTCCCACACCCGCTGCATCCCGGTCAGGCCGGGGCGCAAAGACGTCCACGCGCTCAAGAAGATGGCCGAGGTGCTGCCCAACGGTACGATCATTCTGTTCCCTGAGGGGACGCGCAGTCGTAGCGGTTTCGTCGAGAAGGGGAGACCCGGCGCCGGGTTGGCCGTGCTGGCCACCAGGCCGCGCGTGATACCGGTGGCGATCGACGGCATGCAGGACGTCCTGCCGATCGGGCGCACTTTCCCGAAAATCGGCCAGCGCGTGTACATCAAGTTCGGCGAGCCGGTCGACTACTCAGAGTTCCTCGGCATGCCGCGCACCAAGGAAACGGCGCAGCAACTCGTTGACAAAGTCATGAAAGTGATCCGGGCGCAGCACGAGGAGATCCGCCAACTGCGCGACGCCGCTAAACGCAAAGCCTGAGTCGCCCACTCAGACGCTGGCCCTCAGCCGCGCCAGCGGTTACCATAGTCGATCACGCTAACACAACGAAGTGAGCGACATGCGATCCACGGCGCTTCTGATTCTCATGCTGCTGGTCGCGGCGTGCGATGAGCCGGCAGAACGAGTGCGCAACAATGTTCCGTCCGAGCTACCCGCCGGCGCACAAGCATTCTCGCTGGCGGGTGCGGCACTCTACGCCCCGGAACTACCGCCGGAGGTGCGCGAAGACCGCGAAGCGAAGCTGGCGGTGGCCCGTGCCGACTACGAGCGCGCCCCCAACGACGCCGATGCCATCATCTGGCTGGGCCGCCGCACCGCCTATCTGGGCCGCTACCGAGAGGCGATCAGTATCTTTAGCGAAGGGATCGAGAAGCACCCGAACGACGCCCGGATGTATCGCCACCGCGGCCATCGCTACATCACCGTGCGTCAGTTCGATGACGCCATCGCCGATCTCGAGCGGGCCGTTCAGCTCATCGGCCACAGCGAGGACGAGGTCGAGCCCGACGGGCTGCCCAACGCGCGCGACATCCCGACCAGCACGCTTCACTCGAACATCTGGTATCACCTGGGCCTAGCCCACTACCTGAAGGGCGACCTGAAGCAGGCGCTGCTCGCCTACCAGGAGTGCCTGAAGGTGTCGAACAACCCCGACATGCTGGTCGCTACATCCCACTGGCTCTACATGACGTTGCGCCTGGCGGGGCGGGACGCCGAAGCGGCCGCCCTATTGGAGCCGATCGACGCCGATATGGACATCATCGAGAACGGGAGCTATCACCGGCTGTTGCTGATGTACAAAGGCGAACTGGCCGCGGACGCGCTCTTGGCGGAGGTGGAAGCGGCCGACGCGATCGAGAACGCCACCGTGGGCTACGGCATCGGCAACTGGCACTGACCCCAGTGGGCAGCCTTTGGCTACATCGCCGCCGAAGCGGACCTCATGCGCAGGAGCGACCAGGCGGCGCGTTGAACCACACAGACAAGAGGTCAGCAATGCAGAGACTTTCACTACTATCAGTGATCGCGCTGTGCGCGCTCGTTCCCGAAACAGCCTTTCCCCGCTTCTCGCCGGAGAATCCGCCGGTGGCGCCCGAGCGACCGGCGTACGAGGACCGCACCACGAATCCGCGATAGCGCGGCGGCCCACCCGTCTCGCACCCGGGGCGCGCCTCGCCAAGGGCGCGCCCCGATGTATTTTCCGATCAGAAGGCCAATCGCCGACCCCAACGAGCGTAACGATGAGCGAGCAGAAACCCCACAAGCACACCAACCGGCTGATCCACGAGACCAGCCCCTATCTTCTCCAGCACGCGCACAACCCCGTGGACTGGTACCCGTGGGGCGAGGAGGCGCTGGCGCGGGCGCGCCGAGAGGATAAACCCATCCTGCTCAGCATCGGCTACTCGGCCTGCCACTGGTGCCACGTCATGGAGCGCGAATCGTTTGAGGACGAGACGATCGCCGCCCTGATGAACAAGAGCTTCGTCAATGTGAAGGTCGACCGCGAGGAGCGGCCCGACCTCGACGAGATCTATATGGCCGCCACGGTCACGATGAACCGCGGCCAGGGCGGCTGGCCGATGACCGTCTTCCTGACGCCGGAGCTGGAGCCGGTCTTCGCCGGCACCTATTTCCCGCCGCACGACGTGCACGGGCGGCCCGGCTTCACGCGCCTGCTGAACGAGGTCGCCCGCGTCTGGCGCGAGGATCGCGAGATGCTGCGGCAGCGGGCGGGCGAGTTTTCCGAGCTGCTGCGTCAGCGCCAGAGCCTCGGCCCGCCGCTCGCCGTCGGCGAGAGCGAGCTCAGGCAGGTGGCGGACGCCTACCGATCCGAGTTCGACGATCAGTATGGCGGCTTCGGTCCGGCGCCCAAGTTCCCACCGTCGGTAGGCATCTCGCTGCTGCTGCGTCTGCATCGACGCTTCGGCGATCCTCAGGCGCTGAAGATGGCGCGGCGAACGCTCGAGGCGATGGCAGCGGGGGGATTGTACGATCACGTGGGCGGCGGGTTCGCGCGCTACGCCACCGACCGGCGCTGGCTGGTGCCCCACTTCGAGAAGATGCTCTATGACAACGCGCTGTTGGCCAGGGCGTATCTCGAGGGCTACCAGGTCACCGGCGACGATTCCTTCCGTCGCGTGGCCACATCGACGCTCGATTACGTTCTGCGCGAGATGGTCGCGCCGGACGGCGGGATCTACTCCTCGACCGACGCCGACTCGGAGGGCGAAGAAGGCAAGTTCTTCGTCTGGACGCCGGAACAGATCGCAGCCGTACTCGGCGAGGAGGAGGCTCGGTGCTTCAACGCGTATTACGACATCACGCCGGCCGGCAACTGGGAAGGGGTCAGCATCCCCAACACGCCGGAAACGTTGGGGACGGTGGCCGAGCAGCTCGGCGTTGCGCCCGCTGAGCTCGAGCGCTCTCTCGACCGCGCCCGCGCCAAGCTGTACGCCGCCCGCGACAAGCGCGTGAGGCCGGCGCTCGATGACAAGATCATCACGGCCTGGAACGGTCTGATGATCGGGGCACTGGCCGAAGGCTACCGGGTGCTGCGTGATGCGCGCTACCTGGCGGCGGCCGAGCGCGCGGCGACTTTCTTGCTCGAGAAGCTATCGCGCGAAGACGGCGGTCTCTTTCGAACGTATCGCGCTGGCAAGGCCCATCTCCACGCCGTCCTCGAGGATAACGCCTACCTAAGCGAGGGACTCATCGACCTGTACGAGGCCGGGGGGTCGGTGCGCTGGCTGCACGAGGCGGAAAGGCTGCTCGACCGGACCCTCGAAGATTTCGGCGATGAGGAGAGCGGCGCCTTCTACAACACGGCGCGCGACCACGAGCGTCTGATCATGCGCTACCGGGACGGCGCCGACGGGGCGACGCCGGCCGGCAACGCCGTCGCCGCCCACGCGCTGGCCCGCCTGTCCTATCACTTCGACCGGCCCGAGCTCCGGCACGCCGCCGCTCGCGCGATCAAGGCGTTCGGCCCACACATCACGCGCTTTCCGCGCGGCTTCGCCAAGAGCCTGGTGGCCGTCGATTTCTTGCTCGAGCCGCCCGTCGAGCTCGCCTTCGTCGGGGCCCGCGGCTCGAGCGAGCTCGAGGCGCTCGAGAGCGCCAGCGCCCGACACTACCTGCCCAACCGCATCGCGGCGGTCTTCGACCCGAAGGCCGATGACGGACTCGACAGGCTTCCGCTCCTCCACGGCAAGACACTCGTTGACGGCGCAGCCGCCCTCTACATCTGCCGCGACTTCGCCTGCCAATCACCGCTGACCGACCCGGCGGACGTGGAGGCCCAACTCGCAGCGGCTCCGCTCGCCGATCTTCAGCGAACCACGATCGGCGAGCGGTTGGCGGGCCGGGCGACGCCCGAGGGTACTGCACGCTATGCGGAACGCTTCACCGAACTCGGCTTCACACAGCTCGGTTCGACTGACCTCAGGACGAGCCGGCTCGGGTTCGGCGGTTACCGCACCCACGACCAGGCGCGCGAGCATCGGGAGGCGTTGAAAGCCGCACTCGCCGCGGGCATCAACCTGGTCGACACCTCCACCAATTACCTGGACGGGGCAAGCGAGCGTCTCGTCGGCGGTGTGCTGCGAGAGCTGATCGATGCCGAGGTGCTGGCGCGGGATGAGATGATCGTCATCTCGAAGATCGGCTATGTGCAGGGCTCCAACTTCGCGCAGGCCGAGGAGCGCGAGCGACGCGGGCAACCCTTCCGCGAGATGGTGAAGTACGAAGACGAGCTCTGGCACTGCATCCATCCCGAGTTCCTGGCCGATCAACTGCAACGCTCACTCGACCGGCTCGAACTCGAGACCCTCGACTTCTGCCTGCTACACAATCCCGAGTACTTCCTGTCCGACGCCGACCGCCGCGGCCTGTCGCTCGATGCGGCGCGCGACGAGTTCTACCGGCGCCTGCAGGCCGCCTTCGCCTACCTGGAGACCGAGGTCGCGAAGGGCCGCTTGATGGGGTATGGCATCTCTTCCAACACGCTGGCCTCTCCGGCGATGGACAAGGACGCCGTCTCCTTCACCCGCACGCTGGCAGCCGCGCGCGCCAGCGACGACGACCATCACTTCCGCGTGGTACAGACCCCACTCAACCTGCTCGAGCCCGGCGCCGCCATGCAGAGGAAGGAGGGCGCCCGCGCGGACCGCACCGTGCTCGAGGCGGCGGAGGCGGAGGGGATCGCCGTACTGGCCAACCGCCCGCTCAACGCGTACGTGCGTGGCGCGCTGGTTCGCCTGGCCGACGTCGAGGTCGGGGAGGCGGATATCGATTTCGAGGAGCAATTGGCGCGGGTCGCCGATCTCGAGCTGATGTTCCGTGCCGAGATCGCGCCAAAGCTCGAGACCGAGCCCGGCTCGCTCGACCCCGCCGAGTACTTCCGGATGGCCGAACGGATGGGCCAGATCCAGCAAGCCGTGGTCGGGCTGGCCCACTGGTCTCAGATCGAATCCCAAGTCGCTTACGCCATCCACGCGGTCGCCGCGGCGCTCAACCGGCAGCTCGACGGCGAGCTGGCCGAGCGTTGGAACGATTGGCGCGACGTATACTTCCCGGAGATCGAGGATCTACTGCGCGAGCTGCGCCGCCAGGCGGCCGAGCGGTCGCAGCTACTCAACGCCTCGCTGAAAGCCGGAATCGACCCGCTGCTTCCGGAGGAGCGACGATCGGAGAGCCTATCGCGCAAGGCGCTGTGGACGCTGGTGAGCACGCCGGGCGTCACCGCCGTACTGAACGGGATGCGCAGCGTCGATTACGTGGAGGACTCACTGGGCGTGCTCGGCTGGCCGGCGCTCGAGTCTCCTCTGCAGGTTTACCGCGATGTGACCGACTAGGCGCTGCCGCTACAGAATCGCCTCCGTCTTGCCTGCGAACGCGACCATCCGATCGACGGACTCTTTCATGTCGATACGCAGCTCTGCGACGGCGCCGAGGTCTTCCTGGAGAGCATGGGTGTTGAGCCGCCGCACCAGCCGGATGAAATGCTCGACCTCCGACCTAAGGCCCAGGTAGATGCGACGGTTGGGCAGCAGGCGGGTACCGAGTCGCCAGGTACCGGCCCCGACGAGCAGGATGCCCAGCATGGAAATGAAGGGCGGGGTCCAGGACTCACTGAGCAGGGTGACGGGAACGACGACGGCGATGACACCGAGAATCGTGAGCAGCTGGTCCAGCGTCTGACGGAGTGGCATCCCGGTTCCTCACTTTCCCCTGCTGGGTCGTCGACTAAGGCCGGAGAAGCGACGGCGGCGCGGTGGGGCGCTATAAGATATGACGAGACGGCCCGGGCCGCATGCCGCGTGGCCCGGGCCGTCCGGCGCCGTCGTCCCCAGCGCCCTAGCCGGACCGGCTAACCGCACATCACTTGTAGGCACCATTGCCCAGCATGGGAATCCACATCTCGGCGATCACGGCGGCGTGGTCCGACGGCCAGATCATGTCTCCGGTGTTGGGCTCCCACAACCGATCGCTCAGCTCGTCACCCCACACGGTGGCGTAGACCGGGCCGAGGGCCGGATGATTGGAGTTGCCGCCATTGTTGCGCACGAAGATCAGGTCGATGCGCCGATCGAAGTTGACGGTCGTGTTCCTCAGGTCGTCGTCGTGCATGTTCGTCAGGCCCGCGCCCGCGCCCTTCTCGTGGTTGCGGGTCCAGACGTCCAGGTAGCCCTGCGACTCGAAGTACTGGTACACCGCGCCGGTCGGTGCCCAGGTGTTGAGATCGCCGACCACGATCACCGGCTTATCCGCGCCGGCCAATGCGTACACCAGCTCCTCAGCCTGGTCGAACCTTACGTCGTCGCTCTCCGCCTCGAGGTGCGTGCTGACGAACCTGTAGGTTCGGTCGTTGACGGTAGCATCGACGGCCACGTAGCCGCGCGGAAGATCGATGCCCGGCAACTGGAATACGCTCGCGTAGTTCTGCTCAACCACGTTGCCGACATCGACATCGCCGCGTGCCAGCACGACATCCCAGTCAACCAGACGTACATCGTCGAAGGCGTACGGCGGCTCGAACTCAACCATCATGGGCATCTCGATGTCGAAGTTCTCCACCGCGCCCGCCACTTCGTAGTCGAGACCGTGTGCATCCAGTGCATCGGTCAAGATCTGCAGGTAATCGTAGATCTTCATTGTGGCTGGGTTCGTCCCACCGTAGACGGCGTCGCCCGGCGTCTGGTAGAAGATCTCTGAGACCTCCTGCAGCCCGATGAGGTGCGGCCGCTCGACCGCGACCGCAGCGGCGAACGCCTCGGCTCGCGCATGGAAGTTGGTCGCCTCGACTTCCGCAAAGGTCTCGGCCACGCGTACCGGTATCATCATCGGGTTCGGCTCCTCGATGATGCGGTCCACGTTGCCACCCACATAGACGTTGAACGTCATCACCTTGAGCATCTCGGTCGCCCGCCCACGGCTGAGCTGGCTGGCGCCGGGCCGTTCCACACCGGTGACCCGGTCGTCTTCGCAGCCCGCCGCGGCGAGCACCAGCAGGGCGGCAACCAACCCCGACGTGCCGAGCCTTCGGATGTAAGGGTGTGTTACGTGCATGTTCTGCCTCCTCTCGCTTACGCTAGCACTAGGGCTGGGGAGCGCTGGGGACGGAGGCAGTCTGGCGGAGAGGGGTCAAGCAGGAATCAAGTGAGCGACAGGCGGCGCCGGCAGGGAGACGCCGGTCGCCGCCTGTCCCGGCAAAGCGCGGCTAGTGCGGGCTCGGGCCGTCCGTGTTCTCCAACGGCAGCTCGGGGTCGGCCGACCACTCGGCCAGTGAGCCGTCGTACAACCGGGCCTGCTTGTTGCCCAGCAGCTCGTAGGCGGCGAACCAGGCGAGGCTGGCCACGTGGCCGGTATGGCAGAAGGCGATCTGCTCGCCGTCCGACGGGATGCCCGCCTCGGCCCACAGCGCCCGGGCGGTCGCAGCATCGACGAACGTACCACCGTCCCCCACGGTCAGCGTCCCATAAGGAATATTCTTAGCGCCGACGATCGTGCCATAGCGACCGGAGGTTCCAATCTCCGCCTGCCCCGAGTAGTAGTTGGCCGGCCGTGCATCGATCAGGGGGGTCCCACTCTCGAGCGCCGCAAGAACGTCTTCCCGGTTGGCCACGAGCTGTGGTTGGAAGTTCGCCGTATAGGTCGTCCGCGTCGGCATACCGACCTCGGTCTCGACACGATACCCGGCACCCAACCAGGCCATGTAGCCGCCGTTCAGGATCGAAACCCGCTCGTGCCCCAGAACCTTGAACTGCCAGTAGATCCGCGTGGCGGATCCGAACTCGGCCGCCGACGCGCCGACCGACACGATGACCACGTGATCATCGTTCGAGATCCCCAGCGCTCCCAGGATATGCTCCAGGTCCTCGACCCGGGGCAGCATGCCGGGGATGCTGTCGCGCGTCATGCGCCACGGTATCTGGCTGTACGATGCGGGAATCGCGCCCGGGATGTGACCGGCCGCGTAACTCCCGTGTCTTCCCGTGGCGCGATTCTCGGCACGAATGTCGAGGACGACCACATCGTCCAGGTGATCGTTCAACCAGGCGGCGTCGACCAGCGCGCCGGCCTCGACCTGCGTCTCGGGAGCCGCGCAGGCTGCCACCAGCACGGCCGTCAGTCCTATCAGGATCGTTCGCATCTCATCTCCTTACCCCTGTACACCGTGAGGGCGTGTCGGCTCAGTCGCGTCTTGGAAGCAGCCAGCTGAGCAGCGACAGCCCGACCCCGGCGGCGATCGCCGACGCACCCAGCACACCGACCTTCGCGGCATCGAGCATGTCGCCAGCCAATGCCAGTTCCGAGATGAACAGCGCCATGGTGAATCCGATACCGGCCAAGAAGCCGCCACCGGTGAGTACTCCCCAATTCACACCGTCCGGTAGCCGCGCCAGGCCAACGCGAACCGCGATGAAGCTGAGCACGACGATGCCCAGCGGCTTGCCGACGACGAGCCCCGCCGCCACCGCCTGCGCCACGGGATCGGCGAGGTCCGCAAGCTCGAACGGCACACCGGCGTTGGCAAGAGCGAAGACCGGCATGATCAAGAACCCGACCCAAGGGTGCAGCAGCGTCTCGAGGAACTCGACCGGCGGAATCGTCTCCCGCGCTACCTGCCGGAAGCGCAGCACCTTCGCACCGCGGTCCGCCTCCGCTTCCCATTCGCCGCCGTGGAAGATCTCGCTGGCCCGGTTCAAGATTTCCCCGAACAGACCCTGTCCGATATAGGCCGTAGTCGGCGTCAGCAGACCGAGCAGCACGCCGGCGATCGTCGCGTGCACGCCTGACTCGTGGAACGCGAACCAAACCAGCGTGCCCAGGACGGTGTAGACCAGGAAGCTCCGCACGCCAGCCCGCCCGAACACGAACACGACGACGAGGCCGACCAAACCGAGGAAGAGGGCGGTCAAGTTCAGCGACTCGGTGTAGCCGATCGCGATGACCAGTATCGCGCCGATGTCGTCGGCGATGGCCAGCGACAGCAGCATGACCCGCAGCCCGTGCGGGACGCGCGAGCCCAGCACGGCCATGCAGCCGACGACGAAGGCGATGTCCGTCGCCATCGCAATCCCCCAGCCGCGGGCACCCGGCTCGCCCGCCTGGAACGCCAAGTAGATCGCCGCCGGCGCCACCATGCCACCGATCGCCGCAATGATCGGCAGCGCCGCGCGGCGCCGGTCGCGCAGCTCGCCGATCACCAGCTCGCGCTTGACCTCGAGTCCAATGACGAAGAAGAAGATCGCCATCAGCCCGTCGTTGATCCAATGCTTCAGCGAGTGGAACATCTCGAACGAGCCGACCCGGAAACCGACCTCGGTCTTCCAAATGTCGAGGAACCCTTCCGAGAGCGCTGAGTTGGCGAGGACCAGCGCCACGACCGTCGCTGCCAGCAGCACGATCCCGCTCGCCGCCTCGACGTGCATGAACCGTTCGAGTGGAGCGGTCAGTCGGTGGATCGGTTCTTCGGGAAGCTTCACTCGGGGTGTCGGTTGATCGCTCATCCGGGGTTCGTCAGTTGGTGATCACTGGTTGCCGCCTATTGTTCCAACAACAGCCGGGTCGGCGCCTCGATCAGCTCCTTCATCTTGACCAGGAAAGTGACGGACTGCTTGCCGTCGATCAGGCGGTGATCGTAGGACAGCGCCAGGTACATCATGGGTCGCACTTGTATCTGCCCATCGATGACCACCGGCCGGTCTTCGATCTTGTGGAGGCCGAGGATCGCGGAGCCGGGTGGGTTGAGGATGGGGGTCGAGAGGAGCGAGCCGAAGACGCCGCCGTTGCTGATGCTGAACGTCGCGCCCTCCATCTCCTCGAGTTCGAGGCTACCGTCGCGTGCCTTCCCGGCGAGCGTCTCGATCTCACGCTCGATCTCGGCGAACGACTTGCGGTCGGCGTCGCGCACCACGGGTACCTTGAGGCCGCTCTCGGTGCTTACCGCGATGCCGATGTCATAGTAGTGCATGTAGACGATCTCGTCGCCGTCGATCTGGGCGTTCACCTCGGGGCTCTCCTTGAGCGCCGCCACCACGGCCTTCACGAAGAAGGACATGAAGCCCAGCCGCACCCCGTACTTCTCCTCGAAGGTGTCGCGATAGCGTCTGCGTAGCTCGACCACGGCACCCATGTCGACCTCGTTGAAGGTCGTGAGGATTGCCGCCGTGTTCTGCGCCTCCTTGAGCCGCGCGGCGATGGTGCGCCGCAAGCGCGACATCCGCACCCGCTCCTCCGGACGCCCGGCCGAGGAAACCGGTCGCGCGGCCTCGACCGGAGCCTGCCCGAAGAAGCTCTCCAGGTCGGACGCCGTCACTTTGCCGCCGGGGCCGCTGCGCGGCACGGCGTCGGGGTCGATGCCGGCGACCGCGGCTGGCTCGGCGGGTGCCCTCGCGGCCGCCTCAGGCTCTGGCGCGGCTGCCACCGCCGCCGACCGGGAACCCGACGTGATCTCAGCGGACTCGATGCGGCCCAACAGCGCGCCTACCTCCACATCCTCGCCCTCCTGGACCAGGATCTCGCTGAGGACGCCGGCGGCCGGTGCGGGGATCTCCAACGTCGCCTTGTCGGTCTCGAGCTCGAGGAGAGTCTCATCGGCAGCCACCGGATCGCCCAGTTGCTTGAGCCAGGTCGCCACCGTCGCTTCGCTGATCGACTCACCCAGCGCAGGGACCACGATATCGATTGCCATGGCCTTATTTCGCTTTCTCGCTGGCGGCCTTCGTGACCGTCAACGCTTCGTCGAGCAGGCGCGCCTGCTCCTCCTGGTGCCGCTTCAGTAGTCCCGAGGCCGGCGACGCCGCCGGCGCGCGACCCGCGTAGCGCGGCCGCGGGTCGGCGAACCCGAGCTCGGCCGCCAGCCCGGCAATACGGTCGGCGACGAAGCTCCAGGCGCCCATGTTGGCCGGCTCTTCCTGGCACCAAATCAGTCGACAATGGCTGTACGGCCGCAGCAGCTCGGTCAGGTCAGCGGCCGGGAACGGATAGAGCTGTTCGACACGCAGGATCTGCACGTCGCCGGTACCACGCTTCTCATGCTCTTCCACCAGGTCGTAGAAGACCTTGCCGCTGCAGAGCACCACCTGCTTCGCCTGCTGCGGCTCGCAGGGGCGCTCGCACTCCATAACCCGACGGAAGCGCGTGTCCGGCCCGAAATCCTCCAGCTTCGATACGGCACGCTTGTGCCGCAGCAGCGACTTCGGGGTCAAGATGACGAGCGGCTTGCGGAACTTACGATAGAGCTGCCGTCTCAGCACGTGGAAGTAGCTGGCCGGCGTGCTACAGTTGACCACCTGCATGTTGTCTTCGGCACAGAGCTCGAGGAAGCGCTCGAGGCGCGCCGACGAGTGTTCGGGGCCCTGGCCCTCGTAGCCGTGCGGCAACAGCATCACCAAACCACTCATCCGCAGCCACTTCGACTCACCGGCGGCGACGAACTGGTCGATGATGACCTGTGCGCCGTTGGAGAAATCGCCGAACTGTGCCTCCCAGAGCACCAGCGCGCGCGGCTCATCGATGGAGTAACCGTACTCGAAGCCCAGAACGCCGAACTCGCTGAGCGGGCTGTCGATCACCTCGAATCGGGCTTGACCCTCCCGGATGTGGTTGAGCGGGACGTAGGCTTCTTCGGTCTCCTGGTCGATCCAGGAGGCATGTCGCTGCGAGAATGTGCCGCGGTTGCTGTCCTCGCCGGACAGGCGAACCCGGAATCCCTCGATCAGCAGCGTCCCAAAGGCCAACGCTTCGCCCGTCGCCCAATCGATCCCTGTGCCAGCGCTGAACATCTCGGCCTTGGTCTTCAACTGCCGGGCGATCTTGCGGTTGATCGTGAATCCGTCCGGCACGGCCGTCAGCGCTCTGCCGACCTCACGCAGAGTACCGAGCTCGACACCCGTCTCGGGCGGTTGCCAGTGATCGGAGCTGGCCGCCTTGAGACCGAGCCAGGCGCCCTCCAGCCAGTCAGCCTGATTCGGCTTGTAGCTGGCGGCAGCGGCAAAGCCGCGCTCGAGTCGTTCCTGCCACTCGGCGACGAGCGCGGCGGCGTCCGCGTGGGTAATCGCACCCTCGTCGATCAGCCGCTTGGTGTAGACCTCACGCGTCGTCGGTTGCTTCTTGATCTTCTTGTACATGAGCGGCTGGGTGAAGGCCGGCTCGTCACCCTCGTTGTGGCCATGCCGCCGGTAGCAGAAGAGGTCGATAATGACGTCGCGCTTGAAGATTTGCCGGTACTCGACGGCGAAGGCGGCGGCCTGCACCACGGCCTCGGGATCGTCGCCGTTCACGTGAACGATGGGCGCTTGAATGCCCTTGGCGATATCCGACGGGTAGGGGCTGGAGCGCGCCGCCATCGGGTTGGTGGTGAAGCCGATCTGGTTGTTGATGATGAGGTGAATGACACCGCCCGTGGTATAGCCCTCGAGGTCGGTGAACTGGAGCGTCTCGGCAACCACACCCTGGGCGGCGAAGGCGGCGTCGCCGTGAATCAACAGGCCCATGACCTGGCAGCGCTCGCTGTCACCGCGTTGGTCCTGGCTCGAGCGCACCTTTCCCACCACTACCGGGTCGACGGCCTCGAGGTGCGACGGGTTGGGGACGAGGGACAGGTGCATCTTCTGGCCGCCGATCTCGCGATCCGTCGACGTGCCCAGGTGGTATTTCACGTCGCCGGAGCCACCGATCTCGTCGGGGGTCGAAGCGCCGCCCCGGAACTCGTGGAAGATCGCCTCGAGCGGCTTCTGCAGCAGGTTGGCCAGCACGTTCAGTCGACCCCGGTGCGCCATGCCGATCACCACCTCACGGACCCCCAACATGGCCGCCTGCCGCAAGATCGTCTCCAACGCCGGTAGCGCCGACTCGCCGCCCTCCAGGCCGAACCGCTTGGTACCGGTGTACTTGCGGTCCAGGAACTGCTCGAAGGCTTCCGCCGCCGTCAGCCGCTCGAGGATGGTGACCCTGTCCTCTTTCTTCAGCCGGCTGTGCTGGAGGACGCCCTCCATGCGCTTCTGGATCCAAGCCTTCTGGTCCGGGTCCTGCAAATGCATGAACTCGAGGCCGATCGTGCCACAATAGTCACGGCGCAGCACTTGTAGGATCTCGTGCAGCGTCGCGCTCTCCAACCCCAGCACCCCATGGATGTAGATGGGCCGGTCCATGTCGGTCTCGCTGAACCCGTACGTCGCAGGGTCCAGCTCCGGGTGTGGATCCTGCGGCGCGAGCCCGAGGGGATCGAGATTCGCCTCCAGGTGCCCACGGACCCGATAGGAGCGGATCAGCATCAGCGCCCGGATCGAGTCGAGCGCGGCAGCCCGAGCGTCGCCGGAGACCGGCGCGGCCGGAGCAGCGACTGCGGCACTATCTGCGCCAGCGGCCGCAGCGCTGCCGTCCTGCGATTCGAGCCACTGCCGCGCCCCCTCGTCGAGGTCGCGGAAGACCTTCTGCCAGGCGGGGTCGACGGAGTCAGGATCGCGCAGATACCCCCGGTAGAGCTCCGCCACCGCAACCGCGCTCGGATTCATGCGACCCGACATCTTCACCTCGTACCGCTCAGCCGCGGCCCCGCGGCCCGCACTTCTTCGCTCGTATCGGGTGCGTACTTCTCGAAGTTCTCCACGAACATACCGGCGAGCTTGCGGGCCTGCTCGTCGTACGCCGCCGGGTCCGACCAGGTACCCCGCGGTAGCAGCACCTCGGCCGGCACGCCGGGCACCGCTTCCGGCACCTGCACGCCGAACACCGGATCCTCCATCAGCGGCACACGGTCGAGCTCACCGTTCAGCACAGCGCGGACCATGGCCCGCGTGTACGGGAGGCTGATCCGCGAGCCCACGCCATGCGGCCCGCCGCTCCACCCAGTGTTGATCAGCCAGGCCTGGACGTTGTGGTCGGCGATCCTCCGACCCAAGAGGTCCGCGTAGACCGCCGGGTTGAGCGCCATGAACGGCGCGCCGAAGCAGGCGCTGAACGTCGCCTGCGGCTCCGTCACACCGCGCTCGGTGCCGGCCACCTTGGCCGTGTAGCCCGACAGGAAGTGGTACATCGCCTGCGCACTGCTGAGGCGCGCCACGGGTGGCAGAACACCGAAGGCGTCGCAGGTGAGCATGATGATCGTCTTCGGGTGGCCTGCCCTGCCGGTTCTCGTCGCGTTCGGGATATGGCTGATCGGATAGGACGCACGGGTGTTCTCCGTGAACGCGTCGCTATTGAGATCGACGCGGCGCGAGCGGGTGTCGATCGCCACGTTCTCCAGGATCGTACCGAACCTTCGGGTCGTCTCGTAGATCTCGGGCTCCGTCTGCGGGTCGAGGCGAATTACCTTGGCGTAGCAGCCGCCCTCGAAATTGAAGACGCCTTCATCGCTCCAGCCGTGCTCATCATCGCCGATCAGCGTGCGCTCCGGGTCCGCCGACAGCGTCGTCTTGCCCGTGCCCGACAGCCCGAAGAAGATGGCCACATCGTTGTCGTCCTTGCCGTAGTTCGCCGAGCAATGCATCGACAGCACGCCCTGCTGCGGAAGGTAATAGTTCATCACCGTGAACATGGCCTTCTTGATCTCGCCGGCGTAGGAAGTCCCGCCGATGATCGTCTCACGGCGGCCGAAGTGCACCAGCACGAAGACCTCCGAGCGGGTCCCGTCCAGCTGCGGGTCGGCGTTGAATCCCGGTGCGTGGATGACGTGGAACCCGGGCTGGTGCCGGGCCAGCTTCTCCGTGTCGCGCTCGCGCAGGAACATGTTGCGGGCAAAAAGCTTGTGCCACGCGGTCTCGGTGATCACGCGGATCGGCATCTGGCTGGCGGGCTCGGCGCCGATGTAGCAGTCCTCGACGTACAGATCCTTGCCCTGGAAGTAGGCCGTCAGCCGGGCGCGCAACGCCCTGTAGCGGTCCTCATCGATCGGCTGATTGACCGGCCCCCACCAGACCTTTTCCTGGCTCGACGGCTCCTTCACCACGTAGCGGTCGTTGGGCGAGCGGCCGGTGAACTGCCCGGTGCGGACGACCAGCGGCCCGAGGTGGGCGAGCAAGGCCTCGCGCCGCTGCAGGGCGTGCTCGTAGAGCGCCGGCGTGTTGAGGTTCCACCACACCGTGTTGACGTTGCGGATACCTATCTCCTCCAGCCCATGCTGGCCCTGGATTCGGCCCTGTTCTTCCATGCGACGGCCCCCCGATGGTGGAATGGAAAGGAGAGCCTAGAAAACAAGAATTCCGGTGCGATGTCAACGGCAGCCCTCACTTGCCAAGCGTCCCCCGCCTGCGAACTTTAGCGTTTCCATATCGCGAAATGACCCCTCGGCCCGTGCCGGCGCCTGCCGCCGTAGCAGGGCAGACGGGCTAATGCGCTCCGAACCCGAGAGGAAGAGTGCACGATGCGCGGAAAGCGACTCCCATGGCTCTGCCTGACCCTGGCGCTGGGCGCCTGTAAGGTCGGCCCGGACTACGTCGAGCCGGAGGTCCCCACAGAAGACGCCTGGCGGGCCGCCGTCGAGGCGGAGATGTCCCAGGAGGAGCCGGACATCGAGAAGTGGTGGGAGAGCCTTGGGGATTCGACCCTCACCGACCTCGTCCGGCGGGCCGAGCTGGCCAACCTCAACCTGCGGATCGCGGTGGCCCGGGTGGCGGAGGCCCGGGCGCTGCGCGGGATCGCCAAGGGCGACCTCTACCCGGATCTGGTGCTGGGTGGCGCCTACTCGTACACCGAGATCTCCGAGAACAGCCCGATCGGCCAGATCATCGTGGGCTCGGGCGGCCAGATCGAGCCCACCGAGAGTTGGGAGACGCAAGCCAGTTCGTTTTGGGAGATCGACCTCTTCGGCCGTATCCGCCGGCGCAGCGAGGCAGCGACCGCCCAGTTCGAGGCGACCATCGAGGACTACCGGGACGTCCAGGTCTCGCTCTACGCCGAGGTGGCTCTCAGCTACGTGGAGCTCCGTGCGCTACAGGCCCGGCTGAGCTACGCCCGCCAGAACGTCAGCGCCCAGCGCGAGAGCCTGGAGCTCACGCGCTTCCGCTTCGAGGCCGGCCTGACCTCGGCGCTCGATGTCGCGCAGGCCGAGCAGAACCTGGCCTCGACCGAGTCATCGATCCCGGCCCTGGAATCAGCGGTGAACGCCGCTCTCAACCGCCTGGCGGTGCTGCTCGGCGAGCAGCCCGGCGCGCTGCACGATGCGTTGATGGCGGAGGTTGGAGTGATCCCGGCAGTACCACCCGACATCACGACGGGGGTCCCCGCCGACATCCTGCGCCGCCGCCCCGACGTCCGGCGGGCCGAGCGCCAGCTGGCCGCGCAGACGGCCCTGGTCGGCGTGGCGACCGCCGACCTCTACCCCACCTTCTCCATCAGCGGCTTCGTGGAAGCGGTGGCGGGAACTTTCTCCGGCCTGTTCGAGGGTGAGAGCGTCGGTTGGGGTATCGTCCCCGGCTTCCGCTGGGACCTCTTCCAGGGCGGCAAGATCCGCAACAACATCCGCGCCGAGGAGGCCCGGACCGAACAAGCACTCTTCGCCTACCAACAGACGATATTGCTCGCCCTGGAAGAGGTGGAGAACGCCCTCGTGGCATACGACCGTGAGCGGGCCCGCCGCGACCGCCTCCAGGAGGCCGTCGACGCCAGCCAGCGGGCCGTCGACCTGGTGCGCACCCAGTACATCTCGGGGCTCACCAACTTCCAGAACCTGCTCGACACCCAGCGATCCCTGTTCCGCCAGCAAGACGAGCTGGCCGACAGCGAGGGTCGCGTCGTGCAGAACCTGATCCTGCTCAACCGGGCGTTGGGCGGCGGCTGGTCGCTGGAACCCGAAGCGCCCGACCGGATGAGCAGCACGCCGGCCGAAACCCGTGATAGTCAAGGACTAGACCGATGAAGCGTTTACAGTTTTCAGCCGGGGCCCTACTCGTCGCCACCGTCGTCTGCGCCTGTGGCGGCAGCGATACCCAGGGCCCGCCGCCCCCGCAGGTCACGGTAGCCACACCGGCGCGCCGTGACGTGCAGATGTTCACCGAATTCACCGGCAACACCCGAGCGATCGAGCACGCCGAGATCCGCGCCCGGGTCTCGGGCACTCTGGAGGAGATGCGCTTTACGCCCAGCTCCTTCGTCGAAGAGGGTGATGTCCTGTTCATCATCGAGCCGGAAACCTACCGCGCCGCTTTCAACGAGGCTGAGGCGGCATTGGCCAGTGCGGAGAGCGAGCTGGCCCGGGCCGAGTCGGACCTCGAGCGCATCAAGCTCGCCATCGAGTCCAACGCGGTGAGCCGACAGGACCTGGATCGCGCGCAGGCGACTCGCGATCAGGCCGAGGCGGCGCGGCTGGGCGCCCAGGCCCGGCTCGCCAACGCGCGGATCAATCTCAGTTATACGCGGGTCACCACTCCGGTCTCGGGTCGGGTGAGCCGCAACATCGTCGACATCGGGAATCTGGTGGGCGCCGGCGAGCCCACCCTGCTGACGACGGTGACCCGCATCGACCCGGTCTACGTCTATTTCGACGTGCCCGAGCAGGTGGTGCTCAACTTCACCGCGGCACGGCGCGACACCACGCTGACCGAGGAGGAGGTTGCCCAGGTCGGAAGAGTCTTTGTGGCGACCGCCACCGATACGGATTACCCCCACGAGGGCGCGATCGACTTCATAGACAACACGGTGAACCCGGCGACCGGCACGATCGAGGTTCGCGCGGTCGTACGGAATCCCGAGTCCATCCTGTTCCCCGGGCTGTTCGTGCGCGTCCGGGTGCTGGGCCGCGTGCGACCCGACGCCATCCTGGTGGAGGAGCGCGCCATCGGCACCGACCTGGGCGGCAAGTATGTGCTTTTGGTGGGTGACAACGACGTGGTCGAACAGCGCTACGTCACGCTCGGCGCGCGACAGGACGACGGCACCTACGTGGTCGAATCGGGCCTCGACGCGAGCGAGCGCTACATCGTGAACGGGATGCTGCGGGCGCGGCCCGGTTTCCCGGTAACGCCGCAGACGGAAGCGCAGGTAGCCGCGGCGGCCTCGGGTTCCAGCAGCGGCACGGAGAGGAACTGACCGATGGGCGCTTTCAGCTCGATCTTCATCAACCGGCCGATCTTCGCGATGGTCATCTCCATCGTGATCGTGCTCATGGGCGTTCTCGCGATCCCGCTCCTGCCGGTGGCGAGCATGCCCGACATCACGCCGCCGACGGTCAAGGTCTCCGCCAAGTACCCCGGCGCTAATGCGCAGGTCGTGGAAGAGACGGTCACCAGCCCGATCGAACAGGAGGTGAACGGTGTCGAGGACATGATCTACATGTCCTCGAAGAGCTCCAGCGACGGTAGTATGGACCTCACTGTCACATTCAAGATCGGGACCAACCCGGACATGGCGGCGGTTCTCACCCAGAACCGCGTCGCCATCGCCGAACCCCTGCTTCCCGAGGACGTCAAGCGCCAGGGCGTCAAGGTGGAGAAGCAGTCCACCTCGATGGTCATGGCCGTGGCGTTGAACGCGCCCGACGGGCGCTACGACGACGTCTACCTCAGCAACTACGCCACCACCCAGATCAAGGACGTGCTCGCCCGCACCGACGGCGTCGGTAACGTCACGATCTTCGGCGCCAAGGACTTCGGCATGCGGGTTTGGATCGACCCGGCGAAGCTGAAAGCCCGAGGGCTCACCACCGACGAGGTGGTGATGGCACTGCGCGAGCAAAACGTCCAGGTGGCGGCAGGACAGATCGGCGCGCCCCCGATGGCCAGCGGCCAAAACTTCCAGTACAACATCACGACGCTCGGCCGGCTCGCCGACCCGGAGCAGTTCGAGAACATCATCCTCAGAGCGGGGAGCGGCGGCGAGCTCGTGCGTGTCCGCGATGTGGCACGCGTCGAGCTGGGATCCCAGAACTACTCGTGGTACGCGGAGCTGGACGCGGGACCGGCCAGCATCCTCGGCATCTATCAGTTACCCGGCGCCAACGCGGTGCAGGTCGCCGACGCGGTGACGGCCGCGATGGACGAACTCTCGGGTCGCTTTCCCGACGGGCTGGAGTACACGATCCCCTACGACGTTACCCGTTACATCAAGCAATCGATCCGGGAGGTCGTCACGACGCTGCTGATGGCGGTGGTGCTGGTCATCCTGGTCGTGTTCATCTTCCTGCAGGACCCGCGGGCTACCCTCGTCCCAACGGTCGCCATCCCGGTCTCGCTGATCGGCACCTTCGCGGTCATGCTCACCGCCGGTCTCTCCATCAACAACTTGAGTCTGTTCGGCCTGATCCTGGCCATCGGCATCGTGGTCGACGACTCGATCATGGTGACCGAGAACACGATGCGGGTCATGGACGAGGAGGGCCTACCGCCCAAGGAAGCGGCCAGCAAGACGATGTACGAGGTCGGCGGTGCGGTCGTCGCCACGACGCTGGTCCTGCTGGCGGTGTTCGTCCCCACCATGGTGATGCCGGGGCTCACCGGCCGTCTCTACAAGCAGTTCGCGACGACCATCTCGGTGGCCACGGTCTTGTCGTCGATCAACGCGCTCACCCTGAGCCCGGCGCTCTGCGGTATGGTTCTGCGTCCTTCCGGGAAAAAGAAGAAGCAGGGTCGCTTCTTCGCATGGTTCAACCGCTGGTTCGAGCGGACGACGACCGGCTACATGGGGATCGTCAACCGCACGCTGCGCAAGACCGGCATGATGATGGGCGCTTACGCCGGCATGCTCGTCCTAATGATGTTGGGCTTTTCGGCGATGCCGGGAGGCTTCGTCCCCGGCGAAGACGAGGGGTACTTCTTCGTGAACGCCGAGCTGCCGCCCGGCGCGTCGCTGGAGCGCACCCAGGAGGTCATGGACCGGGTCAACGAGACCTTCATGGAGATGCCGGGCGTTCAGAACGTCATCACGATCGGCGGCTACTCGCTGCTCAACGGCATCGCGGGCACGAACTTCGGTTTCTCCATCGTCACCCTAGATCACTGGAACGACCGGCCCGGCCTTGGGCTGTCGCTCTGGGGACTGCTGCGGCGCGGCCAGCCCCAGCTCGCCCAGATCCGCGAAGCCATCGCTTTCGCGTTTCCGCCACCCCCCATCCAGGGCCTCGGCGCGGCCGGCGGCTTCGAGATGCAGCTGCAGGACCGGGGCGGGGTCGGGCTGATCCAGCTCGAGACGTTCGCCAACGATATGGTGGCACAAGGAAACGCCAGCCCAACGCTCACGCGGCTGAACCAGAACTTCCGGGCCAACGTGCCGCAGCTCTACGCCGAGGTCGACCGCGAGAAGGTGAAGTCGCTGGGGATACCGCTGCAGTCGGTCTTCAACACGCTGCAGGCGAACCTGGGCTCGGCCTACGTGAACGACTTCAACCTGTTCGGCCGCACCTGGCGCGTGATGGTCCAGGCCGACCAGCAGTTCCGGGCCAATGCCTCCGACATTCAGCGGCTCGAGGTGCGCGACGCCCAGGGCAACATGATCCCGCTGGGCACGCTGGCCTCGGTGCGAGACACCGTGGGCCCGCAGACCGTCAACCGCTTCAACCTCTACCGAGCCGCCACGCTGACCGGCGCTCCGGCTGCCGGGTACTCGGAGGGCGATGCGACGGACGAGATCGAGCGGCTCGCTGGCCAGGTACTGCCGCCCCAGATGGGCTACGAGTGGTCGGGTGTGACGTTCCAGCAGAAGGAGGCCGGCAATCTGGCACCCATCATCTTCAGCCTCGCCATCATCTTCGCCTTCCTCTTCCTGGCCGCCCAGTACGAGAGCTGGGCGAACCCGCTCTCGGTGATGATGTCGGTGCCGATGGCGATCCTGGGCGCGGCGGTTTTCACGCTGCTGCGCGGCTTCATCCAGCCGATGGAGAACAACGTCTATACCCAGATCGGCATCGTTTTGCTCATCGCGCTATCGGCGAAGACGGCGATCCTGATCGTCGAGTTCGCCAAGCAGCAGCACGAGAAGGAGGGCAAGGGGATCATCGAGGCCGCGGCGGAAGCGGCGCGCCTACGATTCCGACCCATCCTGATGACCGCCTTCTCTTTCATCTTGGGCGTGGTGCCACTGGTCATCGCCAGCGGGGCGGGCGCGCGCAGCCGGGTCTCGTTGGGCACGGCGGTGTTCGGCGGGATGCTGGTCTACACGATCCTCGGGGTGTTCTTCATCCCCGTGCTCTACGCGGCGGTGGAGCAGGGCTGGGCGAAGTTGTTCAGGAAGAAAGCGAAAGCCGAGGTCGCCGTGGCGCCCGCCGAGGCCTGAGACGGAATACGATTACGAGCGCCAGCGGGAGCGTGATGGCAGCGGCGACCTGTCGTCGATTCCTCAGCTCTTTCTCGTACTCGTACTCGAGCCGACCAGGGTCGCGACCATAATGGCTTTGACGGTGTGCATGCGGTTCTCCGCCTGGTCGAAGACGATGGAGTGCTCGGACTCGAACACATCTTCGGTCATCTCCATCCCGTCCAGGCCGAACTTCTGATGGATCTCCTCGCCGACCGCCGTCTCACGGTTATGGAAGGCCGGCAGACAATGGAGACACTTCACCGTCGGGACGCGGGTCAGCTTCAGCACGTCCATGTCGATTCGGTAGGGCTTGAGCAGCTTGATGCGCTCCGCCCACTTCTCCTGCGGCTCGCCCATCGAGAGCCAGACGTCGGTGTATAGGAAGTCGGCGTCCTTTACGCCGTCCTTGACGCTCTCAGTGATCAGTATCTTGGCGCCGCTCTGCCTGGCGTTATCCTGGCAACGAGCTACCAGGTCTTCGTCGGGCCAGAGCGGCTTCGGCCCGGCGAGCCGCACGTCCATACCGAGCTTCGAACCGATCACCAGCAGCGAATTGGCCACGTTGTTACGCGTATCGCCCAGATAGCAGAACGTGATCTTCTCGGCCGGCTTCTCGGTATGCTCGAGCATCGTCATGACGTCGGCGAGCGCCTGGGTGGGGTGATACTCGTCGGTGAGCCCGTTCCAGACCGGGACGCCGGCGTGCTCGGCCAGCTCCGCGACGATGCGTTGGCCGAACCCGCGATACTCGATGCCATCGTACATGCGGCCGAGCACGCGGGCCGTGTCCTTCATCGACTCCTTGTGCCCGATCTGCGATCCGCTCGGCCCCAGGTAGGTGACGTGCGCCCCCTGATCGTATGCCGCGACCTCGAAGGCGCAACGCGTTCGCGTCGATGTCTTCTCGAAGATGAGCGCGATGTTCTTCCCCTTTAGACGCTGCTTCTCCTTTCCCGCTTGCTTCGCCGCCTTGAACTCCCTGGACATCTCCAGCAGAAGGAGAACCTCGTCTCGCGAGTAGTCCTCCAGCGTCAGAAAGCTCCGTCCATGCAAGTCGACCGCCATAACCGCTCCTCTGTTTCCCCACTGCCGTTCACTGACCCACTGATACCCTCAGCCGCCTAGCGGCGCAACCAGTTCGCGAAGGCGAGCAGCACCCGTTCCCCTTCGCCGAGCGCCGCGCGCTCCTCGACCACGGCCCGCAGCGCCGCCGGCACGTTGGTCGTGATGTTGTCGACCCCGAGATCGACCAGGGCCCACATCTGCTGCCGGTCGTCCACGGTCCAAACGTGGAGCTCTTTGCCCGCGGCGTGGATGGCCGTGACCGAGTTGCGGTCGACCAGGCGCCGGTTGAAGCTGAGGAAATCCACGTCGAGCCGCGCGACATCGCCCTCGGCCCGGTAGATCATGTAGCCCGTGAGGATGGAAGGGTTGAGCGCCCGAACGCGCCTCAGGCCGCGGAGCTCGAGCGAGCTGATCGCCGCCTGTGAGACGAAGTCTTCGTCCTCGAGTATCCGCACTACCCGCTCGGCCAGTAGCTCGTCGTGGCCGTTGAACTTCAGCTCGATGTTCAGCTTGATCCGGTCACGGGCGACGGCGATGGCTTCGCCGAGCGTCGGTACGCGCTCGCCGGCGAACCGGGGAGCGAACCAACTTCCGGCATCCAGCCGGCGCAGTTCGCCGAGGGTGATCTCCCAGATGTGACGCTCGACGCCGGCCACTCGCATGAGGTCCTTGTCGTGCAACAGAACGATCTCGCCGTCGGCCGTCTCCTGCACGTCGATCTCCGCGTAGTCGGCACCGTCCTCGATGGCCGCCTCGATGGCGCTTAACGTGTTCTCCGGCGCCCGGGCCGAGCTTCCGCGATGCGCGGTCACCTGGACGTTGGTGCCCAGGCCGATTCTCCTGATAGCGCTCAGCGAGACGAACACGGCGGCCGCCAGGACAAGCAGGACCCCAGCCGCTGGCAGCCAGCGATAGCGTCTTCGCGCCGCACGAACCTTGGCGAGCTCCCGGGTTTCACGCGCGAGCAACGCGGCCGATTCGCCGCGTCCGCCGCCCAGCCGCATATATAGGTGCGTGATCAGGATTCCGTTGACGGAGAGCCCGATGAGGGTGACGGCCTCGATGGCCAGTACGTAGAGCGCAGCGAGCAGCGCGACTCCCGTGATCAACGCATCGAGGTCGCCAACGAGCTTACGCAGCAACGTCCCCGCGACGAGATCGAATAGGGTCGTCACCAGCAAAGGGGCGATGACCATCACGATGGCCCAGGCGAGGAGCACCGCGGCGACACGTCGCCAGTTCCCGCGCATCATCCTGGCGCTGCGGCGCAGCGCGGCGACAGGGCCCGCGCCCTCGAACAAGAGGGCCGGCACGGAGAAGATCCAGCGGAGATAGAGAGCGGCTACCGCGATCGCCGCCCCGACGAGCACGATCACGACAACGACGAGCGCAACCCAGAAAACAGGCGGGCGGACGGTGATGAGGTAGTTGACATCGTAGCGGAGCGGCAGCAGCAGGTAGGCGAGCCCGGCGGCGGCCAAGAAGGGCGCCAGGGCCAGCCCGTAGAACACCGCCTGCAACGCACCGAGCCCCAGCAGTGAGGGAAGCTTTCGCGCCGTGAGGCGAATCGCCTCCAGCACCGACGCGCGCTCGCCTGCCATCGCTCGCGCCGCCAGGGCGATGAGCCCCAGCTGGTCGGCGAATGCGAGGCCCAGAGTCACGGTGGCCGAAACGAGGATCGCCGTCAGGCCGAGCGGTGAGATCGCGAACGAGAAGATCTCGGCGTTGCTGAGCGACAAACGGCCCGTCGCCGCGAGCAGAGCCGCCACCGCCCAGCTGGCCAGCGGCGCCAGCAGGGCGGCGCCGATGATCTTCACGTAGAGGTCATAAAGCAGGAACGGGGTGAACTCGCGCCGGAAATCACGCCACAGGCGAGGCGCCAGCCCCCAGCCCAGAGATCGTTCGGCACCGCACATTGGCTCGCTCCGCATTCGGCCCCAAATATATCGCGCCACGCCAACGATTGCGCTACAAGTCGCCATTTTCTAATTTGTTAGGCCTGTTGAGGCTTCCGGGAATCTGCCGCCCGGTCCCTGTTCCCTCCCCCACTTCGACACGGAAAACAGTGCGCCAACTGCCAGACCAGTCCCTGGACTGCCCCGCCGCCGTCAGGAGCGCTTAGCCGCGATGCAGTACGCCGACCTCGTCGACCTGCTCGAGCACATAGGGAAGGATCCCTCGCGGCTCATCTTCGAGGACGAGCTCACCGGCATCCACAACCGCCGCTTCCTGCTCAGCTACCTGGAACACAAGGTCCACTGGGAGCGGGACGATGACTATCCGCTCTCCTTGCTGATGATCGACCTCGATCAATTCAAGCAGATCAACGACGACCACGGGCACGACACCGGCGACCAGGCTCTCACCTGGATGGCGACCTTGCTCAAGGAGGTCGGCGGCGAGCAGGGGCTGCCGATCCGTTACGGCGGCGACGAGTTCGTGCTCCTGCTCCCCAAGGCCAGCCGCCGCGAGGCCCGCGAGATGGCGGATCGGCTGCTGCAGCGGTGCCGTGACCGGCCGTTCCGGCTGCGCGACGCCGACCTGAGCGTCCCGATCAGCCTGAGCATCGGCTTCGCCACTGCGCCGGAGGACGCCACCGGGCCGAAGAGCCTATTCCAGGCGGCCGATACGGCGCTGTTCTACGCCAAGCAATCGGGCAAGAACCAGGCGGCCAGCGCCGCGGAGATCGATCCCGAGAAGGTCTTCCAAAAGACGGCGCTCTACCGGCTGAAGGCGACGGGGATCGCGGGCCGCGACGAGGAAATGGGCGCGGTATCCGAAGCATTGCAGGCCGTGGCGCGCGGCGAGAACCACTTCCTGGTCATCGAGGCGGCGCCCGGCATGGGCAAGACGACCTTCATCGAGGCCGTGCGGCGCAACCTCGTCGGCGACGACACCTTCTGTACCGTGAGAATCGCCGGCGACCAGAAGGAGGCTTATCGCCCCTACTACCTGGCCAGCCATATCCTGGTCGCGATGCTCAACCAGCGTCACGATAAGGGGCTCGAGCTGGTTAAAGACCTCAGCAAGGAAGAGGTCGCATACCTGGCGCGTATCCTCCCACAATTCGGCGAGGAGGAGCTGGGCAGTCTCGCCCAGGGGGACGGCACCGCACGCCAGGGTATCTTCGCGACGCTGGCGAGTTGCCTGCCGCGGGCCGCCGACTTCCGCCCCACCGTCGTGCTCATCGACGACCTGCACTTCGCCGACGCGGCCACGCTGCTGCTGCTCAACATCCTCGCGAAGCGCAAGAAGGCTCCGATCCTGGTCTGCGGCTCCTCGGTCGAGCTGCTGAAGTTGAGTGGCGAAGAGGAAGCGTCACCCCTGGAGCGCTTCTGCACCGACCCGCAGCACGCGCTGCAGGTCCGACGCGTGACGCTGCAGCCGCTCGACGAAACCGCCATCTCGGAGTACCTGAAGACGGTCTTCCCACGCTTGCGGATGCCCGACTGTTTCGTCACGGAGCTCGACCGCATCACAGGAGGCAACCCGCTGTTCCTCGGCGAGATCATCCGCAAGCTAGTCCACGACGGCAAGGCGACCTTGGTCGGCCAGGAGTGGGTGATCGAGGAATTGGAGGAAGGTTACCTGCCGCGCTCGTTGGAAGAGATCGTCATGCAGAAGATCGCCGATCTCGACGAGGAGGGACGTCAACTTCTGGAGCGGGCATCGACCCTCGGCGAAGATGTCCCGCTGAGCGTGCTCTCCGGCAGCGCCGAGGTCGACGAGACTCGGGTGCTGGAGTTCCTCGACCGGGCCGAGGCGCTCGGGCTCGTCAGCCTCGACTTCCAGGTGAACGACGAGATCATGCGCTTTCTGGGCAAGCGCGTGCTCGAGATCAGCTACGGGGCGATCGAGGGCGAGCGTCGCGAGAAGCTTCACCAGCAGGTGGGCGACTACCAGGAGGGCCTCTACCAGCAGCGCCTGCTGCCTTCCGCCTCTTTGCTGGCGTACCACTTCAAACGTTCTGCCAACCAAGAGAAGGCCCAGCGCTGGGAGCAGGTCCAGGCCGATTTCAGCAAGTCGGTGTTCGATCCCGAGGAGGCAGAGCGCTATACCGGGGACCTGCTCGAAGCCGAGGAAGTGGAGGAGCGCCGGCTCGATCCGAAGAGCGTCCCACGCGTTCCCTACGTGCTGCGCACTTTCATGTCGGCGGTGCGGAACATCCAGCTCTACCCGCCGGAAAGCAAACCGATCGCCGACGCGCTACGCGACCTGCATGAGGCGCTCGAGGTAATCCTCGACCTGAACGAGAGCCTACACCTCTCGCACGCCCAGCGGATCCTACTGGCCAACGGCCAGCGGCTCGACACATCGCGCTTCCATATGCTGGCCGCATCGTTCCTCAAGCTGCTCACTCGTCTCGAGTTGCAGGGGATCGTCTTCCAGCGCGGCGTCAAGCGCGAGGAGGTCCGCGCTCTGCTCATGGCGCTCGGCACGATGAAACCGGAGAGCATCGACCAGGGCTTTTGGCGGACTTTCGCCCTGGAGCACGGGCTGGGAGCGATCGAGTTGCGACAGGTGCGCTACTCGCGACTGCGCAGGAAGAAAGGCAGGGTCGCGCTGGGGCAGCCGGTCGCCGAGGAACAGGAGCTGGGGCCGGCGGAACTTCCACACCTGCCGAAGATCATCCGGCAGCTGCAGGGCGCGGCACAGAACGCCAGGCTCTATCCGATGGACAGCAAGCCGGTGATGCGCTCGCTCGAGCAGCTACACGAAGCGCTGGATTCGGTGCTGAGCAAGCGCCCCGTGTTGACGTTGGCGCGTGCCGACCGCTCCCTGCTGGTTAACGGCGCCCGGGTGGACACGACGGGGTTCGCGCCACTGGTGTCGAGCCTGCTCGAGCTCATGGGCTCGGCCGGGTTGAGCAGCATCAGCTTCTCGGCCAACCTGCCGCAGACCGAGCTGCTTTCCTTCGTCGACGCATTGCGCAATGCACCCAGCTCCAACGTCGACGCCTACTACTGGGACGATCTCGCCAAGGACAGGCGGTTCGGTTTCATCGCCTTCAACCAGCGGCAGTATGCGCTGGGCGTCGTTGAAAGCCTGCTCAGTTCTGTGGAGGTCGAGGTCGAGGAAGAGGAGGTCGATGAGGGCGCGACCGCCGAACTGGCGCGCCAGATGCTGGAGGAGCCGGCCGAAGCGCTGCGCGATGCACTGCCGCGCTTCGGCAAGGAACTGCTGGTCAAGGGCGAGCAGCGTCTGATGCAGCGGATGCTGAGACGGCTGTTCGAGGGGTTCGCCGAGCAGGACCCGCGGGACAGGGAGATAACGGTCATGGCCTGCCGTGCCCTGCTCGACGGCCTGATACTCGGACTGCAGCACAAGTTCACAGAGCTGTCGATGGACCATTTGTTGGCCGCGCTGGAGAACGAGGCGGAGCCGCGCGTGCTCCAGGAGCTGGCCACCGCGCTGTACAGCATGGCGACCTGTGCTCTCTACTTCGCCGACTATCAGGCTGCCGGCCGTATCCTGATGGAGATGCGGACACGCCAGGAGTATCTGGAGCGAGCGGGCAGCGGCCATGAGGGCCTGGCGCGGATTCTCGATCGCCGCCTCGACCCGACCGCGCAACAGCTGTTGAAGGAAGACCTGAGGTCCGGGCAGTCGGAGCGTCAGGAGCGGGCCGCGCAAGTCGTGGGCAGTCTCGGCAAGCCGAGCATGGCGCTGCTGGTCGAGGTGATCAAGGAGGAGAAGGACTACCGAGTCCGGCAGATGGCGGCGCGACTGCTGGCCGAAACGGGCCCGGAGGCTGGCGATCTGCTGAAGCGTGAGGTGGTCACGGAAGTTACGGTCGAGCAGCGCTTCCGGGTCCTGGAGATCATCGACACGGTGACCCGCGACCTGCGCAAGGAGCTCGCCTATAGCTTCGGCGATGCGAGCCCCAAGATCCGCCGTGCCGCCTTCCGGCTCTTCGAGCGATTGCATAGCGACGCTTTGATCGACGTTATCCTACCGCTGACCGAGGTCGAGGAGCCATCAATCGTCAAAGGCGCCATCCGCAGTCTGGCCCATCTCAAGTCCGCCGCCGCGGTGGAGGCGCTGGTCGGCATCCTCGAGGAGACGGAGGACCCGAAGATGGCGGTCGTCTGCTGTCAGGCCCTCGGCGAGATCGGTCAGCCCTCCTGCATCGACGCCCTCGCCCGCGTGCTGAGCAAGCGGACGGGGCTGTTCCGACGCCGGCGCTGGGACGAGCAAACGCGCGCCACAGCGGCGCTCGCCCTCAAGCAGATCGACCACCATAGGGCGGCCGATACCCTTTCCCGCTACGCCAAAGACAAGCACCGACGCGTCCGCCAGGCGGCTGAACCCGAACCCGACAGTTGACCGCGGCGACAGGGCCTTGCATCTTAGGTCCGGCTGTATCCCCCCTGCCGTACCCTTCGACCACACGTCGGACCCCCGCCGTGTCGTTCCTGGAGAGTTCATGCTCCCAGCCCACCAACAGGAGGTACTAGCGATGGTCACGCTCGACTCACGCCTTCGCCTGATAACGGGCACGTTCCTCATCGCACTGGCGCTGGCCTTCCTGCCCGGCAGCGCGGCAGCACAAGAGAAAGAGCCTGTGGAGACGACCCCCGAGATGGTGGCCGTGCAGGACATCGCGCTGGCCCGCCAGCTGGTGCTATTCGGGCAGCGCACGGGCACACCCGAGGCGTACATCGCGGCGGCGCGTATCATGATCGAGACGCCGATCAGCGACCCGACTTACGAGGACACGCGCTCTGAGACTCGGGAGGGCGCCGAAGCGGCCGAGGCTGCGGACAAAACGGAGGTCCCCAGGCTGCGCGCGGTCGAGCTACTGGCCACGGCACGCGAGCTGGCAGGCGAGAGCGAGAGCATGCTGGCCGTCATCGACGAGCTGGAGGGCTCGATGACGAAGGGGCGCGAAGGCGGTCCAGGTATCGACCACAGTCGCGTCGAAGCGTACTCGTCCATGTACTACACGATCAGATTCCGTGCCGGCGAGTCAGCGATAATCGAGGTCGTGGGTGACGGCGACACCGACCTCGACTGCTACGTCTACGACGAGAACGACAATCTGATAGACTCGGACACCGACTACACCGACCACTGCGTTCTGATCTGGACGCCGCGCTGGACCGGACCGTTCGAGTTGCAGATCCACAACCTGGGGTCGGTCTGGAACGCCTACGTTCTGACGACGAACTAGACCTATTCGATCCGGACACAAGACAGCCGGGGAGCGCGATCGCGCTCCCCGGCTGCATCCACCACTCGAGTTCATGGGACGCGGTAAACCCGGACCTTCGCAACATCCCCCCCACCGACCGCCAGGGCGACGACCCCCCCATGAAATGCCACCGCCTCGTAGTAGGCACCCGCTCGCTCGCCGCTGAACAGCAGGTTCAACAGCCAGTCGCCCTCGGCCTCGGTCTCCACCTCAGAATCCTCGCCGGTCTCGAGGACCCAGGCCCGACCGCTGGACAGTTCCACCAGAGCCGGCGGCAGACCGTACCCGCTGAGCAACAGCCGGCCGTCGGTCGAGCGCTGCGCCTCGTAGTAGTTGCCGGTGAGCGCCGTCACCAGCGCGATGTTTTCGCTGTCGGCATCCACCAACCAGACGCGAGTCAGCGGCTCGGGATCGCTGGACAGGCAGACGAAGTCGGCATCACCAGGCAAAGGCTCCGCACACCAGGCGCTCGCTGTCGTCAGGGCCAGGCGCGCATCGTCCGGCGCGCCGACGGCCCAGAGCTCGTAAGGTGCCGTGTACAGCGATAGCGGCCAGAGCGCGCTGAGCACGGAACTCAGGCCGCTGAAATCGTAGGACATTGACACGGCGAGCGCGCGCCGGCCGGCGTTGACCTCGAACCCGGTGAGGTAGGCGTCCTCGGCGACCACCAAGCTCCAATCGGATCGCTTGTAACCGGGTTCATCCAATCGGCCAGACAGGAGGCTCGCCCGTCCATCGTGGAGCGCCGCGCCGGCGATCTCCCAGCGGCCTCGGGTCCGATCGAGTCGCAGCGCGGGATCCTCCACCGACTCGATCACAACCTCACGCACCAGCACGGGGTCGGCCGCCAGCTGCAAGATCTGCAGGCTGAGGTCGCCGGCCGTGTTGTAGCGCAGCGCTGCCAGGTGATCATCGTCCAGGAACGCCAGGTCGAGCGCGTCGATGCTGACGAACGCGCCGTCTCCCATCTCGACCTCGAAGCCTCCACTACGATCGTAGCCCTCTTCATCATACGAGACCACAAGAGCGGCGATCCTTGCGCCCGACGGCGCCAGCCGCAGTTGGAAGACCCGCGCATCGAGATCGACATCGCGGACGAGCTCTAGCGGCATCGACGCGACGCGCGCCGCCGGCCGCCCCGTGGCGAGCATGTCACCACCGAACCGATTGCGGAACCCGAGCGTGCCCACGGCGATGATGACGGCGGCTAGAATAGCGGCGAGCGCCGCCGGCAGGCTCGCCCAGCGGCTGCCGAGGCTGGCGAAGCAGCCGGCCAGGCCCAGCAGGACGAGCGCCGCCCCCGGCTGGTAGCGTGCCCAGAGGTGGAGTTGCATCGACGGGAGCGGCGCGCCGAGGCGGTTCACGCCGGCGAGCAGGAAGAGTAGGAGCAGGCCGCCCAGTACAGCGGCAGCGAGCCTCCACGATCCCGCAGGATCATCCAATCGTTTGCGGCGGCGGGCCCGCGCTTCCCACAGCAAGAGCGCGCCCAGAATCACCTCACCGATCAGAACCAGCACGAGCGACGAGCTGCCGAAAAACAACGACTGCGGGTTCCGGGCGCCGATGATACCCGCAGCCAACCCGATGAGGCCGGCGGCGACCAGGGTGCTGCGCAAAGGTCTCGCGAGCACGAGGACGCTGGCGACGATCAGCGGAAACGAGAACGGAGGAATGAAGCCGAACAGCAGGGCCAATGAGGCCCAGACTCGGCTGCGGCGGCGCAGAGCCAACTCGACGGCGAGCCGGCCGGCCGTATCCGGCGAGGTCTCCCTGACCTGCAGGTCGATCCTCTCGAGGGCGACTTTCACGCGCGCCACGTCTTCCCCGGCGATCGGCAGCTTCATCACCCGACCGCGGGAGTCGATCGCCTTCAGATAGCGGCCGCCGATTCCCTGGACCGCCAAGCGCAGGTCGGCCAACTCGTCGTAGCGAATCGAGCGGGAGTCGCGCGCGGACTCCAGCAGCGTCTCCGGGTCGAGCGCCGCCTCCGCATCGAGACCGTGCAGCCAATGCAGCCGATCGCCGGCCAACACGACAGCTTCCCTCCGGTCGGTCGCGCTGCGAACCGCAACGGTCTCCAGCGGCGCCCGCGCTTCGCCTTCCGTCTCGACCAGGCCAGCCGCCGTGCGGATCGCCCGGATCCGGTGTGCCAGGCTCGGGTGTGACAGCCGCGCTTCGCTGCTCTCCCGCCAGCGGCGTGGCATCCGCATCAGGTTGTGGATCCTGGTCAGCCCCGCGATCAGTGGTTCCGGCTCACCCGTCAGCTCGACGGCCCGCACATCGCTGTCGTGCTCGCGCCGCTGGCTGCCGGCCATGAAGGCGGCGAGCAGGAGGATGACGGCCAGCGGCCAGACCCAAACGATGGTGCCGAAGACGGCGGATGCAGAGCCGATGCGCAGCAGAGCGGCGAGCAACAGAGCGTGCAGAGTCAGAACGACCAGCTCGCGTCTGAACAGCCGGCGCCGGTCGAAGTACTCCAGGTGAGCCACCTCGTGAGCGAAGATCGCCTTCAGCTCGTCGGGCGTAAGCGCCTCGAGCAGATCGGAGCTGAAGAGCACCGCCGGCTGATGCTGCGACGGGAGCGCCAGTGCGTTGACCCAGAAGCCGCCGCCCGTATCGAGTCGCAACGTCCACGGCCTCTTGCAGCGCGCCTGCTTCAGAACCTCATCGAACGCCGCTCCCAGCTGCGGATCGTTCAGCCGCCCTGCTCCGATGATCAGCGGGAAGATCCGGTGGTTGAGACGTCCCCAGAGGATCACGGAAGCGATCAGCAGCAGGGCCACCGGCAGCGCGGCGGCCCCGGAGCCGCGGATGAGGAGCGGGATCCAGAGCATCAAGATCCAGACGCCGAGAGCCGCGAGATAGAAGCGCAACGTGAAGGAGAGATAGGCGACGAGCCCCCAACTCTCGCCGAAGATCGAACGGCGCGCCGGGAAGTTGGCCACGAGCAGCCCGAGAACGGCGAGCACAAGCTTCAGCCAAAAGTACTGGAGGCTGACGACGAGGCCGGCCACGACGCCCACGGCGATGACGAACGCCAGACGCTGGGCTCGGGCGAAGCGCAGTTCGGGGAAGGCGGGATCGTCGATGCGGCGCACCAGCCGCCGGCCTTCCCACCAGACGTAGCTGGCCGGCAGCAGGCACAGCGCGAACGAAAGCGCCTCTCGCAAGAGACTCAGCGTGCTCTGAGCCGGTCGGTGATTCGATCGATCATGCCCGGCGGGAAGACGCCCCCCAGCTCGAAGGTCTCCCGATGCCGCGACAACGCGTCGGCGACCTCGGCGAAGCTGCGCGGCACTCGGGCAGCGGCCTGGGCCTGATTCGCCGCTTGCGCCGTCGAGGTCCGTTGTAGCAGGGAGTCCAATTGCTCCGTGTCACGGCCCCGAATCATCGCCAGGGCGGCGCCGGCCAGCAGCAAGTGTGGCAGCGCCGAGCCGTCGGCCAGCCGGAACTCGATGGTCGGCGGAGTGACGACGCGGCCCTCGGCATCGCTGGCGACGACGGGCAAGCGGACCAGCGCGTTTCGGTCATACTCGCCCCAAATGATCGTATTGGGCGCCTCCTTGCCTTGTATGAGCCGGTCGAACGAGCCTTCTACCCGGTTGCCGAACGCCATCAGCGCCTCGCCCAACTGAACCAGTCCGCCGATCAACCAGGCCGCCGTCTCCATCAGGTTACCGTCGCCATCCTTGATCGCCACCGGCAGCCCTTTCTTCATCGGCGCGAAGTGGATGTGGAGGCCGTTCCCGGCGTGCCCTTCGAGCATCATCGGATCGGTGCTGCAACGCATGCCCTTCTGGTAGGCCAGGTTGCGCAGTACCCACTGGCTGAGCAGGATCCCGTCGGCGGCGTCGGGCAGCGGGCTCAAAGACAACTCGATCTCGTGCTGCTCCCAGATGACACCTTCCGTCTCCTTCGCCTCGATGTAGCCGACCTCGCTGTGACCGTACTTGACGGGAACGCCGATCTCGGCCAGCAGCGCCAGCGCCCGCCGTCGCAGCCCCTCGCCGAAGACGAACGGCGAGGCGGCGTGGTAGCCGCGGTCGTCGGCTCCGTAGATGTCGGTCTCGTCCCAGCGCTTACCGAGGAAGTACTCCACTTCGCCGAGCGCCCACAGCTCGACGCCGGTCTCGGCGAGCAGATGGTCGCAGGCGCGTCGCAGGATGGTATCCGGCGATTGGGGGAGCGGTGTGCCATCCCGATTGCAGTGTCCGCACATGAGCACCAGCGTCGGAATGGGAGCGAAGGGATCGAGGAACGCGTGCTTCACCCGCGGGCGGAGCACAATGTCGGACGCGCCGCTGGGGATACCCATCCCGGCGAACAGGCTGGAGCCGTCGGCCCGCTCGCCGGCCTCGACGATGTCGCGGAGATGCGCGACGCTCTGCGGCACGAAGTCGAGCGTCTTGAGGTAACCGTCACCGCCCACGTGCATCAGGCTGACGATCTGGACGTGACGGTGGCTGACCAGGTCTATGAGATCGTCGACGGTCCACTCGGAGCGCGGCTTGCCCAACTCCCGCTCGAGGCCGTCGCCGCCCAGCGCCGCGGATGCGTCTCGCTCTTGCTCCCTCATCTCCCAGCCCTCTGCTCGCGATGAGCTGTCTAGCTTCGCCCGTCGCCGGGCCACCCGCCCGAGAAATATCAAGTCAGAGGCCCGTGCTGGCCAGTCTTGGCAGCAGGCCCGATAAGAAAGGAGCCGCGGGCGACCCGACCCGCGGCTCCGGCGCGAGGCTGGCGGCCTGAGCGGCGCGCCGCCTATTCCAGTACGTGGATCTTCCGCTCCGCGCACATGTCCTTCAGGACCTTCGGCCACACCGTGACGCTCACCTCGCCCAGGTGCGCCTTGCGCAGCAGGTACATGTAGGTGCGCGACTGGCCGATCCCGCCGCCGATGCTCAGCGGCACCTCGTTGTTAACGATCGCCTGATGGTAGGGCAGCTTCAGGTTGTCGAGCTGGCCGGACATCTCCAGCTGCTTCTTCAGCGTCTCGGCGTTCACGCGGATGCCCATCGACGTGAGCTCGTGACGACGCCGCGTCACCGGGTTCCAGACCAGGATGTCACCGTTCAAGCCGTGCATCGGCCGACCGTCCTTCGACGTGGTCTCCGTCACCCAGTCGTCGTAGTCGGCCGCCCGCATCTCGTGCGGGTACCCATCCTCCAGCGGCCAACCGATCCCGTAGATGAAGATGGCCGGGTACTCCTGAATGATCGCCGTCTCGCGCTGCTTGCGCGGCAGGTCGGGATAGCGCTCCAGGATCTCCTCGGCGTGCAGGAACGTCAGCTCTTCCGGGATATCGGGGTACTTGCCCTTCAGCGCCGGGAACTCCTCCTGCACGTACTGGCTCGCACCGTACAGCACCTTCCAGATCTTCTTCACCACATCGGTGAGGAAGTCGAGGTTGCGCTGCTTCTCGGTGATCGCCAGCTCCCAGTCCCACTGGTCGACGTACGAGCTGTGGTCGTGGTCGAGGAAGTAGTCCTTGCGTACCGCCTTCATGTCGGTGCACAGTCCCTCGCCCGGCTTCATGTCGAACTGCTTCAGTGCCACCCGCTTCCACTTCGTCGCCGCCTGCACGACCTGGGCGGTGATCGGGTTCTTGCCGTGATCGTTGGAGATGTAAAACTCGACCGGCGTACGTGAGCCGTCGCGGTCCAACATGTCGTTGACGCCGCTCTCCACGTCGACGATCAGCGGGACCTGAACCATCATCAGGTTCAGCTCCTTGCAGAGGTTCTCCTCGATGTAGTTCTTGACTCCGAACAGTGCCCGCATCGTCTGCTTACGATCGAGCAGCGGCTCGTAGTCGTTGGGCAGGTCCTTCTCCAGCTCGTCGTAACTGCCGATGCCGGGTCCCGCCAGATCCGCCTTCTTGTCGTTGGTCATCTCCAATGCTCCACTGCTTATCTGTGTTGATGTCTCGGCCGCCTGCGGCGGCACCCGAAATCTTGAGAACGGCCTGTCAGTGTACAACGCGGTCGATACCCTTGCAAAGGGCGTTCCGCCCCCTGCCGGAAAGCCGCAGGAGGCCCGAGGCCAAGCGTGACGGCCCTTTGCGGCTCGCCCGACCGCTAGCCTCCTCCCGGTCCAGCGGGGCATTCCGGAGTCCTGGTGGGGCGGCCTGTCACCGGCGGGCCCGGCCCGGCAGGACCCGGCGGCGGCGCCGCCGCTGGGTCCGTTGCGGGGAAGCTCGCCGGACCCTCTCTTGCCGGGGGGCGAGGCGCGGGGGGCGCCGAGCATTGCGCAGCCACAACCCGGGAATCCGAGGTCGGGCCGATGGAGAGAGTCAGGCTGCTGGACAGGCGTTGGGTGTTCGACGACATCTTCAAGATCGAAGAGGCGATGATCGAGCACCGAAAGCACGACGGGAGCTGGAGCCCACCTACCCGTCAGCTCTGCTTCGAGCGTGGCGACTCGGTGGCCGTGCTGCTGGTCAGGCGCGAGACCGGCGGCCTGGTGCTGGTCGACCAGTTTCGGTACCCGACCTACTCGAAGGGCCCGGGCTGGCTGACCGAGATCGTGGCCGGCGGCCTGGATGACGACGAGACGCCGGAAGCGGCGATCGTACGGGAGGTAGGCGAGGAGACGGGCTACGAGGTCGAGAGCCTGGAGCCGATCGCCACCTTCTACGTCTCGCCCGGCGGTAGCTCGGAACGCGTACTCCTTTATTATGGCGAGGTGAGCGGTACGGCGAAGGCGAGCGCCGAGCTGGGCGTCGGCGACGAGGACATCGCGGTCGTCGAACAAAGCCCCGCCGAGCTGTGGGACGCGTTCCTGTCCGGCGAGCAGCAGGACGCGAAGACGATCATCGCGCTCCTCTGGCTGCGGATCCGTCAAACAGCCGAGCGCCGCAGCTAGCCCGCCCGCGCCCCGTCGGGGACCGGTGCCTCCGGCATCGCCAGCACCGGCCGGATCCCGTCCGGGTAGCCGATGTCGAACAGCATCCCCTCCGACGTCTCGCCGGCCATCTGCTTCGGCTCGAGGTTAACCACGAAGAGTGCCTGCTTACCGACCAGTACCGACGGGTCGGGGCGCTCTTTCTTCATACCGGCCAAGATGCTCCTCGTATGGTCGCCGAAATCGACAGTCAGCTTCAACAACTTGCCCGAGCTCGGCACATCATCGACAGCTCGTATGGTGCCGGCGCGCACATCGATCTGCTGGAGCAGGTCGATCGATACGGCCGGTTTGACGGGTACCGGTCTGAACTCAGCCATCTTTCCTCAATTCGTACACGTGGACGTATTCCACATCGTAATCGTCACGCCAGACGCCCAGTATCCAAGCGGCGCCGACCTGGAAGACCCGGAAGCGCTGCGGCATCCTGACCCGACCGAGCAAGCGGCTGTCCGCAGCGAACACATGCCACATCACCGGCTGGCTCGGATAGGCCGCGTACTGCGAGACCCACAGGTTGCCCGCCGCGTCGACCAACAAGCGGCCGTAGGCGGGCCTGGTGGCCGGAACCTCCATCGATTCCAGTTGCGCGCGCATCATCGCGCGCTGGTCGTCGGGCACGCTCGCCAACCGTTCCTCCGTCGCCCGCTCGATGTCCTGACGCGTCGTCCGTAGATCGACGCCGAGCAGACGGATAGACCTCTGCAGCGCGCCTGTGGCCGAGTAGCGCCCGATCTCGAAGCGCTCCTGGTCGCCGACGTAGACCGCATCGCTCGTCACGGCAGCGCTCGTGCTGTGAGCGAAGAGCGGCGTGCTCATCACGCCGCGGCCGTCCTCCGTGCCGATGTAGACCTCGCGCCCGGGAAAGAGCCCGATCGTGTCGAGCTGCGTGCCGTCCGCCGCGTAGCGGGCGACCGCCGCCGGGTCGCGCCCCAGCCCCAGCCTGATCTCGGCTCGCGACGCGCCCGAGGACCAGAACTCGCGCACGACGAACGAACCATCGTCCAGGCGCCCGACCGTTCCCACATTGGAGAGTGTCGGGTCGAGCGTCAGGGTCCTCGCGACTTCGCCGCCACCGCTCAGCACCGTGAAACGGCGGACCCCGTAGTCGAAGACCCAGATCGAGTCGCCCGGACCCAAGCCCATCCCGATGATCTGCTGATACTCACCGGGCGCGCCACCGCGACGGCCCGAGGCCGAGAGGAAGCGGCCCTCGGCATCGAAGAAGCGGATCTCCCGCGAGCCGCCGTCCGCCACGACGATGCGGCCGTCCGGCAGGCGCAGCGCGCCCTCCACCTGCGAGAACTGATATTCCGCCGCGCCCTCGGCCAGGCCGATCGCCAGCAGCGGCGTGGCCGCGACGACCCAGCCGGCGCCCTCGGCCCAGGCGGGCCCGCGACTCTCGACGATCTCGACCCCGGCACTGTCCCGGGCCGCGAAGCTCGCCTCCGGCTGGCGCTCGGCACAGGCGATGCCCGCGCCGACCAGCCCGGCGACCAACAGATAGAGTGCGTTTGCTGCTCTCATGTCGAGAAGGTTACCTTCCGGCCCGGTTCGAGGAAAGAGTTCTAACGACGCGCACGGGAGGTTGCCCTTGTCACGGATGAAGGACGTCTCGCTCGCGCTTCTGTTCTGCGGGGGGCTGTCTCTGGTCTCCACCACGCCGGCCGCCGCCGCTGCGGTCGCCTGGCCCGCGGCCGCCGCCGACTCGCTGGACGACGGGCCGCACATCTACTGGCAGAGCGACTCGACGGCCATCGTGTTCTATCTGTGCGGCGGTGAGATACTGACCCGAACCTACGCGGTGGTCGACACGCTACGCTTCAACGGGCTCTGCGGCGACTCGCTCACCGCGTACACCGTCCCGGCGGCACCGCCGGCGATCGGCCCGTACGTCTTCGAGGGCGAAGCGGAGATCTTCGCCGTCAGCGATATCCACGGTGAGTACGAGGCGCTGGTCGACCTGCTACAGAGAGCCGGCATCATCGACGACGCTCTGCGTTGGAGTTGGGGGACCGGCCATCTGGTGGTGAACGGCGACGTCACCGACCGCGGCGACAAGGTCACCGAGTGCATGTGGCTGATCTATCGGCTAGAGCAGGAAGCACGGCAGGCCGGTGGTCACGTCCATTTCGTGCTGGGCAATCACGAGATCATGACCATGCAGGGCGATAATCGCTACTTGAACAAGAAGTATCGTGACGGCATCGCCGTGATAACGCGAATCAGAAATGAAGATCTCTACGGACCCGACATGGAGCTCGGCCGCTGGCTACGCAGCAAGCACTCCGCCATCACGGTGAACGACATTCTCTTCGTCCACGGCGGCATCGGCCCGCACATCGTCGAGCGCGGTATGAGCCTGGAGGAGATCAACGAGAGCGCGCGAGCGCGAATAGACCTGCGATCGTATCAGGTCGTCTTCGACGCGTTGCCCAGGTTCCTGTTCAAGTCGATGGGGCCGTTCTGGTACCGCGGCTACCACGAGGCGCGAAGCGGCTACACGCATGCGACGCCCGAGGAGGTCCAGGCGATCCTCGACTACTACGGTGTACGGGCGATCGTGGTGGGCCATAGCGAGATCGAGCGGGTGGAGAGCTTCTACGGCGGCCGCGTGTTCGATATCGACGTCCCGCTGAAGGAACTCGGCTCGTTTCAAGGCCTGCTCTGGAACCAGGGCGGATTCTATCGGGTCACCGGCAGCGGCGAGCGCCAGCCGCTGACCCCGGCACCTCAGCCTTCGCCCAGCTCGCCGTAGACGTCGCCGTTCAGTGCCGCCTTGCCGTCCTCGTAGGGCGCGGCGATACGGCGGTAGAACTCCAGCTTCGCCGTCTCCAGGACCTTGACGACGTCGGCGATAGCGGCATAGCTCAGCCCACGCTTCTGCAGCCAGTCGCTCATGATGCGCGTGACGACGTAGTTGAGGTCGCCGTCGGGCGTGGCGTCGCTGATCGTTTCCGCCAGCCCGGCCAGGGCATCCTCGTAGAGCGCCCGGCTCTCCACTGCGATATAGGGCATCTTGGCCTCCTTTGCCGGCATGCGGCGGGCCTGTGATTGATCGTCGACCGCTCGCGCCGCATCTTTGGCCATCCCGATCGTACGGGCGGTGAGCGGTTTCCGGCAACACGATACGAAGACAGCCTGCGAGGTGGCGATGGCAGCTGGCCTCCTGCGAGACCTACTGAGACGGCGCGTTCCGCAGATCCTCGGTATCTACCTGGCCGTGGGCTGGGGAGTACTGGAGTTCATGGACTGGTTGATCGGCCGCTACGGTTTGCCCGAGCGCCTGGCCGACCTGAGTCTGTTGGCCTGGGCGGCGATGATCCCGACCGTGCTGCTCATCGGCTACTGCCACGGCGAACGGGGCGACCAGCCTTGGACCGGAACGCAGAAGATCGGCGTCACGGCGAACGTGGTCGCCGCCCTGGTCCTGATGGTCATCGTGCTGTCGAGTCGCGGCGTGTTGGCCGGCGGTAAGATCAACGCCGCCGCCCTCGATCCGACGCGCATCGCCGTGCTCTACTTTGACGACGAGAGCGAAGGGCAGGACCTAGGCCACCTGGCCAGCGCGTTCACCGGCGCGCTGATCGACGAGCTGACCCAGGTACGCGCGCTCGATGTGATCCCACGCGGCGCCGTCAAACCCTACCGCGATGTTTCGGTCTCGCTGGACAGTCTGGTACGCGCCCTGCAAATGGGCACGCTGGTCGAGGGTAGCGTATCGGGCTCGAAGGAGCGCCTGACGCTCAACGTCGCGCTCATCGAGCCGGCCTCGCAATCGACCATCGAGAGCTTCGTGCTGGACGGTTCGGTAGAGGAGTGGCGCGACCTGCGGGAAGACCTTGCCACGCGGGTGGCACGATTCCTTCGCCAGAGCCTGGGCATCGAGACCCGGCTGCGCGAGCGGCGGGCCGGGACCGAGAGCGAAGAGGCGCTGACGCTCTTCGAGCAGGCCGAGCGGTTGTACGAGGAGTTCGAGCGTTACGGCGCAGCCGGCGACACGGCGGCGGCCGTCCGAGAGCTGGCGCACGCCGACTCTCTACTGGCCGCTGCGGAGTCGCTCGATCCGCGCTGGCTGGCGCCCGTCGTCCAGCGCGGCTGGTGGTCCATCGATCTGGCGAACCTCGGGCGCTTGGGGCCGGGGGCGTTCGACCGCTCGGCGATGGAGACGGCCCTCGCCCGCGCCGAGCGCGCCCTCGACATCGCGCCCGACGACCCCACCGCCCTGGAGCTACGCGGAATGGTGCGCTTCGAGATGTCGGAGGACCGGGCGTTGGCCGACCCGAGCGCGCTGCGCGACTCCGCCCGGCAGGACCTACACGCCGCCGTCACCGCCGACCCGTTCCGGGCGCGCGCCTGGGCGACGCTGAGCGAGCTGCAGCGGGTCAACAGCCGGCCGCTGGAGGCCAAACACAGCGCCGAGCGCGCCCTGGAGGCCGACCCGTTCTTGAGCGACGCCAGACTGATCGTGTTCCGTCTTTACCAGAGCTCGCTGGACCTGGAGGACATCGACGAAGCGGTCTACTGGTGCGCCGAGCACCGCCGCCGGTTCGCGGACCACGAGGCGAGCGCAGCCTGTTACCTCTTCCTCTTAGCTCTCTCGCGTGGCCCAGCGCCCGACATCGCACACGCCTGGGCGCTGCTCGACACGCTGCAGGAGCTGGGCGCGCCGCAGCTACGCGAGCAACACCGCCTGGTCGGACAGACTTGGCTGGCCGCGGCGCTCGCGCGAGTCGGGGCGGTGGACAGCGCCGCCTCGGTCATCCGGCGGACCCGCGCCGAGGCGACCGGTGGCCTGGTCCCCTGGATCGATTACTACGGCGCCAATGTCTGGCTATTGCAGGGCGACCGCGAGGCGGCGCTCGAATGGCTGGCCTCGTTCCTGGAGGCGATCCCGCAGCGAAAGGGGTATGTTGCGTCCGACTGGATGTTCCGCGAACTGTGGAGCGATCCGCGCTTCCAGGCGCTGGTCGCGACGGAGGGGTAGGGAAAAGCGGGCCGGTAGAGCACCGGCCCGCCTGGCTTCATCCCAACAACTCCGAACTATCAGACTCCACCGATGATGATCTCCGGGTCGTCGGTGAACACGTCGTCACCGATGGCGACGGCGACGAAGTACTTGTAGCTGCCGATCTCCGCGTTCTGCCGCACCGGCAACCGGCGCGGGCCGCCCTGCGGACCGCGTACCCGGTCTTGATTGAGCGGGGTCCGATCGATGAAGTGGACCGACCAGGCGCCCTGCTCGCAGGTCCACTCGATGTGGTCACCGCGCTTGGCCTCCACGGGGTCTAGCGAGTAGCTGATCTGTCCCGTCGCCGCGTCCACCGTGATGACCACGGTGTGGACTGTGACCTGGTCCTGACCCGCCGCGCCGCGCACCCCATCCCCCGGCCCCCAAGCCGATACGGCGGCCAAGAGGAGGACGACGGCGGGTATCGTCCAAAAGGTGCTTGCGAGTCTGCGTCTCATGGGCATCTCCTTTGCCTGTACGAGCGTGAACTCCCGGTTCGGAAGGCGCGACGGCGAGGGCCCGGCAGGACGGTGAGGCCCGGCACTCGCCGGCTACGGCACGAACGCACTATGATATGGGCGGCGGAGCCCATGCGCGAGTACGGTCCCCCGACCCAGAATACCCGGCGTTGCCGCCTGCACGGAGGACGTTGCATGAAGGCCCATACCGTAGCACCGCTCCTGGCGCTCGGCCTGATCGCCCTGGCCGGCGGTCCCGTCGCCGGTCAAACGCCTCAGACACGGTCGATCACGGTGACGGGCGAAGCCGAGATCCGGGTCGTGCCCGACGAGGTGAGGCTGACCCTCGGGGTGCAGACCTGGGACGAAGATGTGGAGACGGCCAGGACCGGGAACGACAGCATCGTCCAGGCGGTCCTAGCGCGCGCTGCAGCGCATGGGATCGACCGCGACCACGTCCAGACCGACTACATCAGCATCGAGCCGCGCTACCGCGACGACTACGAGGTCGAAGGCTTCATCGGATTCTTCGTGCGGAAGACGATCGTGGTCCGCATCCGCGATCTCTCCCAGTTCGAGGATTTCCTCGCCGAGTCGCTCAGCGCCGGCGTCAACTACGTGCACGGCATCGAGTTCCGGACGACCGAACTGCGCCGGCACCGCGACCGGGCCCGCGCGCTCGCCATCCAGGCGGCACGCGAGAAGGCGACCGCCATGGCGCGCGAGGCGGGACTCGTGGTGGGCGAGCCCATCTCGATCAACGAAGGCTACGTCGGTTGGTACTCCTGGTACGGCTCCAGCTGGTGGGGCTCGACCCGAGGTCCGGTGTCGCAAAACGTGTTTCAGAGCCCCGGCGGTGAGGCGGCGCGCTCCGCGGGCGGGATCGCACCGGGCCAGATCACCGTCAACGCGCGCGTCACGATGAGCTTCGAGCTCGAGCCGTGACCAAATTTCTCGTTCTCGCGGTCGCCCTGCTCCTGGCGCCACCCCAGCTGATCGGGCAGGAGCTTGGGGAGGAAGAGTCGGAGCCGAAGCGCAGCGGCTTCATCCCGATCCCGGTCCTTTATTACACGCCGGAGACCAAGCTCGCCTTCGGCGTCGCCGCCCAGTACTACCACCGGCCGGCGGACGCGGGTCTCGATTCGCGTCCGTCCACCCTGGTCCCGGTCTTCATCTATACGACCAACAGCCAGATCCTCGCCGAGCTCTACGCCGACCTCTGGTGGCGGCAGGAGACTTACGCCTTCTCCGGCTACGCGAGCTTCAGCGAGTTCCCCGACAAGTTCTACGGGATCGGCAACGATACCTGGGAAGACGACGAAGAGGACTATACGCCGCGCTACGCCCGCCTGCGTGCCGGCATCCAGAAGCGACTGCTGGCCGACTTCCGGCTCGGCCTCGGCTACGAGTACGAGTACAGCACGCTGGAGGAAGTCGAGGAGGGCGGGATGCTGGAGCAGGGAGACATCCTGGGCAGCGAGGGCGGGACGGTCTCCGGCGCCATACTGCTGGCCAACTGGGACACCCGAGATAACATCTTCGCCGCGTCGGCCGGCAGTTATCACCAGTTCATGGCGACGCTCTACGGGGGCGCCATCGGCAGCGACTACGGCTTCGGTAGGTACGTCGTGGACGCCCGCCGCTACATAGCGACGCTTCCCAACCACGTGCTCGCCCTGCAAGGCGTCCTCGGCATCGAGACCGGCGACCCGCCCTTCCAGCACCTCTTCCCCTTCGGCGGCCAGGAGCTGATGCGCGGCTACTACCTGGGCCGCTTCCGCGACAAGAACATGGTCGTCGTGCAGGCGGAGTACCGGATCGTGCCGGTCTGGTGGCGGTTCGGCGCGGTCGTGTTCGGCGGGATCGGCGACGTGGCCGACGAGCTCGGCCACTTCACGCTGGGCGACTTCAAGTACTCGGTGGGTGGCGGGATCCGCTTCCTCCTCAACCGCCAGGAGCGGATCGCGCTGCGCCTCGACTTCGGGTTCGGCGAGAACACTTCCGGCTTTTACATCACGCTGGGCGAGGCGTTCTAGGCGCCGGAACCCGGGTGTGGCTCTAATCCCCGGCTGCGGGGTAGCATATACAAGAGGATCCCCTCCCCCAGCAGTTCTTCAAGGCAGGACCCCATGGCCAGGGAATTGAGGTGCCGAGACCTTGGCATCGAGTGCAACGTCGTCATCCGCGCGGAGACCGAAGAGGCCCTGATCGAGAAAGTCGCACAGCACGCGTTGGCGGTACACGGCTTCGACGTGACCGATCCGTACATGCTGGAGCAGATCAAGGCCGTGATCTACACGACGAAGGAGTCCTAGCGGCTCGCGGATATCAGGTTGCCCAAGCTCGCCGGGGGCTCCGGGAGTCTGCGGCACTCCTCATCCCCGTTGCCATCGTCATCGTCAGCGAGTATCGAAATGACGATGGAGATGGCGATGGGGAGACAGTCCCCCCGCCCGCTTCCGGGCTTTTGCCCAACCCCCTTGTCAACACCCACCACGCCAACGTCCACGAGTTGCACATTCTCGCCTGATACCGATACCGAGTCTCGTTTCCACCGGCGCGCTTGATCGACACTTGATGCGCGGTGGCCTTTATAGAGCCGTCTCGAGCAAGAGAAGGTCGTTGTATGATCGGTTTACGGATCGCACTTCTCACCGCAGTGGCGGTTCTTGCACCGCCGATTACTCTAGTTGCCCAGCAGGAACCGCCTGTGGAGCGTGGTGATCGCGTTCGAGTGACGGTGCCCAGCATGTCGCCGGAGGTCCTCGACGGTACGCTCCTGGAGCTGAGCGAACGTTTATGCGTGCTGAGGGTCGAGGATCGTTTTGTGCCGCTAACGCTGCCACTCGATTCGGTGAAGAAACTCGAACTGCATCGCGGCCAAAAGTCGAAGGCGGGTCTGGGCGCTGGCTTAGGCTTCTTGACCGGCGCAGTCGTCGGCGGTGTGTTGGGATCGTATTGGGGTCAGGAGAGTTGCGGCTGGATGGAGATTCCCTGCATCAAGAAGCCAGAGGCGACCGCCTTGGGCGCGATCGGATTCGGCCTCGCCGGGGCCGGCATCGGCGCTCTCATCGGCTCACGAATAACAGTCGACCGCTGGGAGGAGGTCACGCTCCAACGAGTTCGCGTTGGCATACTGCTGCAGCGCAGTAGTGAATTGACGGTTTCGGCGACGCTCCGTCTCTGAGAGAAAGCTGGCTGCGGACTGGCAAAATAAGTGGGGTTTCCGGGTCTGATGACGGGGGCTTCTGTCCAATCAAAGCCCTTGGACCGCCTCTAGGCGGGTTGGGGATGCCTGTCCGACGTGAGGGAACCCGGTGCGGCCCCAGCCCGCGCCGGCCGTCCAGGTGAAGCCAGAGATTCAGACGGTATCCTAGACGGCCATGGGGCCGCATGCGAGCGTACTGCTTTCGACCTTCAACCAACCCAAGCTGCTGGACCTCTGTCAAATCAAAGCCCCTAGACCGCCTCTAAGCGGCTTATCGCACCCTCTCCCACACGTCCACTCCGCCTGGGCCGGTTGCAGTTATCTTGTCCCCCTCGAAGACCAGCGAGGGTGGCTCGAAAGGCAGCTTGAATTGAATACGGCCCCCCTCCATTATCACGGGGACGCTTTGTGTCTTCTCCGAGAGGTCGTAGACGATGTCCGTCCCACCGATCTGGTCGTTGAGGATTCTAAATAGGACGGTTTCACTGTACTCGGTGGCCGTCAGCTTGTAGGTAGACACAATGGACTGAGAGAAGAATTTGCCTGTCGCGTCCTTGAGTACAATGTTAAAGTTTCGGTGGCTCTTCGTATACGTGTAGAGTCCCATGATCTCTGGCGGCCTGAGCATCGTGCCATCCGGCAACTGCCGCGAGATGAGCTTGTAGGTGCCTTCGATGTTTTGGGCCTGTGCGGAAACAGAC
>JBDHKD010000072.1:0-12886 GCA_039586575.1 Gemmatimonadota bacterium
CTCTCGAGCGGGAAAGGCGGTACGGTGACCCGAGCACGCTCCGCGGCGAGCCTCTCTTCCTGTGCCTGCTGCTGCGCCTCCCAATACCGGAAGCCGGCCAGGATGACAGCGCTCCAGTCTTCCTCAGGTGCACCCAGGTAGGCATCGAAAACTCGAAAGTGGAGCGCCATCGGAAGAGCGCTCTGCCCGTTACTCAGAACCGCCACGCCGAGGCGTTCCTCTGGCATCAGGGCGATCGATGAACCCTGGCCGACGACGCCGCCGCTATGTAGCACCACTTTCTTGCCGCGGTAGTCTGTCATCGCCCACCCGAACCCATAAGCCCAGAAGTGACCGGTGATCTCGCCGCCCCGATACAGGATCGGGTAATACCAGCCTGGCGGTTGCCGAATCACTTGCGGGGAGTGCATCTCATTCACCACCGCTTCGCTGAGCAGCCGTTCCCCTTGGTAGACCCCCCTTTCCAGTAGCAGACGCAGCCAGTTCGCCAGATCCTCGGCACTCGCGTTCATGCCGCCGGCCGGGGCGGCCGCATCGACGGCCAACCACTCGATCGGGCGCGGTCCATCCTCGCCCGATATGTGCGGCATGGCGATGTTCTCGATGCGCGCGTCCTCGGCGCCGATCGTGCGCCCGCGGAGCACGCACACCCAGCACGGACGGACGTTCTCGGCATCCCACAGATCGTACACGCTCGTCGTGGCCGACGACATCTGCAGCGGGTCGAGAATCCGTTGTTTGACGAACTCGCCCCAGCTCTGCTGCGCGACCGCTGCCACGATCTCCGCCGCCACCATGTAGCACACGTTGCAGTAGACGAAACCGCTGCGGAAACGAGGACTGCCGAGCTCCAGATACTGCAACCTTCTGAGAACTTCCTCACGAGTGAGAACCTCCGGGCTCGGCCAGCTGCCCAGACGGCCCGTGGGATGCCCTATGTCTCCGGCAACCCGGTGCGCCAGCAGATCGCGAATCGTCACCTGCTCGGTCACCCACGGATCGGGTAGCCGAAACCATGGCAGGTGCTCGATCACCGGATCATCCCACGAAACTTTCCCCTCGTCGACCAGCATCGCCACGGCCGCCGCGGTGAAGGCCTTGGTGTTGGAGCCGATGGCGAACACCGTACGAGCGTCCACGGGTATATCCTTGCCGGCCTCCCGTACACCGTAGCCTCTTATGAAGACCAGCGAATCGTCTTTCACGATGGCCACCGCCAGGCCAGGGATTCGCCACTCGTTCATCGATTCCTGGATGTACGCCTCGAGACCTGCGAGCGGACCCGACTGGGCGCAGACCGGCGTCGCGACCAGCAGAGAGATCAACAACGACTGGAGATAGCGGGTGCTTCGCTTCACTCTGCTCATGACCAACCCCTCTCCCGGTTCAGGGCAGGTTCTCGATCACCCAGATCTCGCCCTTGGTGGTGCCGCCGTAATTGATGGTGAAGCGCCTGCCGTCAGGGTGCAGGTTGAAGCCCCAGAAGCCTGGCACACCGCGAATCCGTCGAGACTCGCCGCCCGTGCTCGGGACTACGATGACGTCTGTGTTTCGCTGATCGTCGACGCCGCGGAAGAGGATATTCCGGCCATCGGGCGTCCAGCAGAGCACACCACTAGCCATGATGGGGCTAGGCGTTCGATAGACCTCGCGCGCCGCGCCACCGGAGGCCTGCAAAACCGAGATCTTGACCGTCCTCGACTCGGGATCTTGCTCGGCTAGAGCGACCCTTCGGCCGTCGGGCGATACGGAAACGTGTAAGTCCCACCCCGATGCCAGCTCCCGGCTGGATCTCGCGAGTCGGGCGACCTGCCTCTCGCTACCGCTGGCAAGCTCACGAGCTACGAGCCACCAGTGGTTCGCGCCGGCCTCCAGCTCGCGCGCGAAGTAGAGCGTCTTTCCATCCGGTGTGAACGATGCATGAAGCCGCAGCTCGTCCGGCGCTTCCGGCCCGCTGAGCACGGGAGTGACTTCCGCGCTCCCGAGGTCGAAGCGGAAGAGCCCGCTTTGCTGCTTGTAGCGTCCAAACACCATGACGGTCCGCGAGTCGGGCACCCAGTCGAGCCGCTCGACTCGAGCGAAGGGGAGCGGCATCACCCGCGTATCCCCGCCCGCCAGATTGCTGATCGCGAGCTGCCAGCGGGCATCGCCATGCTCTTGCCACAGGTAGGCAAGCTGGCGGCCGTCCGGCGACCAGACGCCGCCTTGGCTCGCCCCCCGCGCGGGATCAGCGACGGGCGTGGAGGTCGTGGCCACACGGCCCGCTTCGATATCGAGCGTAGCGGTACGGACCTGCATCGCCTGCGTGATCACCGCGTAGAAGTACTTCTCCCGCGAGAAGCCGATGGGGACAAGCTGCCAGATATCGGCCCGCAGAAGCTCGGGCGTGGCCGCCGGACGGCCGTTCGCCACCGCGAGCCTCCAGATTCCGCGGGTGAGCTCGCGGTCGCTATAGAACAGGATGCTGCCACCGTCCGGCGTCCAACCCATCAATCGGTCATCGCCATTGGCGCCCACCAGCTCGCTTTCCTGCGCACCTTCCACGGCCACCGCATAGATGTCGTGATCACGCGATCCCGGGTCGGGCGCTATGTCGTACGCCACATAGCGGCCGTCGGGCGACAACGCGGCCACCTGGGGAGCGCGCTCGCCTAGCGTCTTGACGACCCGGGTCGAGCCATCCGCAGTAGACACGAGCGTCAGCCGCCAGACGAAATCCGCGCCGAGCACCCTGATCAGCAGCTTCTCGCCATCGGACGACCAGTCTTCGACCCAGATCTGCGAGTAGGTTTCGGAGTGCGGTAGGAGCACGCGGGGATTAGATCCATCCACACCCACGATGCGAACGCCGTAACCGCCTTCTCTGTCGCTCCACCACGTGTAGGCGAGCTCCTGACCATCCGGAGAGAAGACCGACGACTCGGCCCACTCCATGGATCCTCCCATCCACGAGCCCGTGTCGGTTACACGGCGCCACTCCTCCGTCTCGGTAGCGGCAACCATGAGGTTCCCCGTGTTCCAGTCGACGCCCGAGAAGTATCGGCCATCGGGCGACGGGGCCTCCATGCCGGACAAGGGGTACTCGCCCTTCCAGACGCGCCGGATCACCAGCGACGTATCACCCTGCTGGGTGAGATCGGTTTGGCCCGGGACGGCGGCGTGCGCTGCCGCTTCGCCTGAGTAGGTCAGCAGCGCAGGGATGACGAGGAGCACTACTCGCTTGTGCATGACATGTCCTCCCACCTGGAGCGGCAACTCTAACGCGGCTGCGTTATCACCGTGGCAAACCGCGTTCCAGGGTGGTCTTGGAGGGGCAACGCGTTTCAGCGGAAGGAGTTAGGATGGGCAAGCGTTAGGTCTTGGCTGCCCCAACGGTCACGAGCCGTTACCGGCGTCTTTGGCAGGCGTAATGATTGGTGTCGGTTCGCCGGCCTCGATCGGCAAGTTGAATCGGAAGGTCGTCCCCGCGCCGGGCGCGCTCTCCACCTCGAGCTCGCTGCCGTGGGCACGCGCGATGCGGCGGGCTATGGAGAGCCCGAGGCCGGTACCTTCATCCTTGGTGGAGAAGAAGGGGTCGAAGATCCTATCCAGATCTTCGGGCGGAATCCCCTGGCCCTCGTCCCACACCGAGACTTTGGCCTTATCATCCCGCACCTCGACCAGCAGGCCGGCGCGTCGGCCGCCTCCTTGCAGCGCATCGGTGGCGTTCAGCAAGAGATTGAGCACCAGCTGTTCGAGCGCACTCTCATCGGCGCGCACCCACACCGGCGACTCCGGCACAACGTGCTCAAAGCCGACGCCCGTCGCCTGGAAATGCGGTGCCGCCGCGCGCAACGCCGCCTCGACCGGGATGCGGAGGTCGACTCGCCCCGGCGCGACCCTGCCGCTGCGAGCGATCCGCAGGAAGTCGCTGACCGACTGATTGAGGCGCTCGATCTCCAACAGCGCCCGGTCCACGAGCTCGCGAGCTTCTTGCGGTTCGGCCTCCAGCTTCCGCTGGGCCCGCTGGAGATCGACGCTGACCGAGGTCAGCGGGTTTCGGACCTCGTGGGCCAACGAGGCCGCGAACTCACCGACTGCGGCCACAGCCTCTTGCTGCGACAACTTCTCCAACACCTGCCTGAGGCTCTCGGTCATCGCGTTGAAGGCCCGCGCCGTACCCTGTACCTCGGGCGGCCCTCTTTCCTCCGCCGTGCGGGCCAGGTCACCGCGCGAGACCCTGGCGGCCGCGTCGGACAGATGCTCCAGCGAACGCGTGAGGCGTCGGGTGAAGACCGTTGTCAGGACGAAGACCAGGGCGATCACCAAGAGCAAGGCGATCGTGCCGCGGCGGGCCGCTTGCTCGAAGGGTCTCGTGACCGGCCCCAGGGGCCCCGCCATCACGAAGCGTACCGGCGGCTCACCGATGCGACGTTCCACCGCCAGCCACTCATCCCCCAGCCAGGTGAATCGCTCGGTCGAGAACATTGCCGGGTCGATAGTGAGCGGGATCAGTGGATTCCCGTTACGCGAATCGAAAAGCGCGAGCACGGACCCGCCGAGCCCCGCCGTCACGACCCCGGCCGGGAGCAGGCTCTCGGCGCGGAGCTCTACTTCCAGCGTGCCCAGTCGTTCACCCGAGAACCGGTCACGAATCGTGACCGTGTGCGGCAGGGTCGCCTGCGGCTGAGTTGCGGGCCCAGTGCCCTCGAGCACGAGATCGCCGGGCAACTGTCCGAGGAGCTGCCCGCCGGAGTCTCGAATCTTTACGCTGTAAACATACCATGCGGCGGCGTTCCAAAGTCCCTCTAGCCGCCTGAGCGTCCCGGCATCTGCCACCTCTCGGAGACGCCGACCCCGTCGCAGCGCCGACTGCACAACGGGAGCGTCACCGAGGTCCAGCAGCACAGACTGGCAGAGGGTCCATTGCCGACCGGCAGCTTCCACGGTTTGCGAGAGTGACTCCTCGAGCCGCGCGCGCACCATATCGGCGCCGGAGCGGCGAGCGGAGCGTGCGACCCAGAGGCCCATCGCTCCCAGGGGCAGGACCACCCCAAACAGGACGAGCAGGAGGAACCGGCTTCGCAGGCTGAGCTGCGACAGCATCCGCATACGCACTCCTGGCTACTCGATCCCGTGCTTCTCGAGCAGGCGGTAGAGGCGCGGCTTCGAGATCCCGAGGACGCGGGCCGCCTTTGCCTTGTTGCCACCCACACCGACTAGGACCCGCTGCACATGCTCGGCCTCTACCTCTTCCAGAGCGCGGTAGACACCCGCCTGCTGCTCCGCACCACGACCCAAGCCGAGGTGCTCCGGGCGGATCACCCCGCCGGTGGAGAGTGCTATGGCTCGCGTCAGGCAGTTCTCCAGCTCCCTGACGTTCCCCGGCCAATCGTGCTCGAGCAGCGCTTCGACCGTCGAGTCCGGCAGCGCCGGCTCCGATTGGTGCAACCGCGCGCTCGTCTTACGGATCAGGTGGCGGGCGAGTAGCGGGATGTCCGTGGGTCGCTCGCGGAGGGGCGGCAGTGCGATATCCACGACCTTGAGGCGATAGTAAAGGTCCTCGCGGAATCTTCCCTGCTCTACCAAGCTATCGAGGTCTCGGTTCGTTGCCGCGATGACGCGGGCCTCCGTGAGCTCCGGCTTCTCTCCACCCACGGGATAGACTTCGCCGTCTTCGAGCACGCGCAGGATCTTCACCTGGAACTCCGCGCTGGTGTCTCCGATCTCGTCCAGGAAGATCGTGCCGCGGCCAGCCAGCGCGAAGCGACCGCGACGGTCGCCGACCGCACCGGTGAACGCACCGCGCACGTGGCCGAAGAGCTCCGACTCGAGCAGAGTTTCAGGCAACGCCGTACAATTGACCGGCACGAAGGGCTCGTCGGCGTCAGCGGAATTGAAGTGGATCGCCCGTGCCACCATCTCCTTGCCCGTGCCGCTCTCGCCGCTCACGAGAACGTTCACCCGGCTAGCGGCGAGCTGGCCGACGAGCTTGAACACGGCGATCATCCGTGGATCTTTGCCCACCAGCTCGTCGAGCCGGTAGGGCTCGGCCTCATCCTCTACGGCCCGGCGCGCCGCCTCGCGCGCGCGACGGTCGCGCAGCGCTCTGCCGAGCACCGCTTCCAGTTCGGCCAGGTTGATAGGCTTGACGAGAAAGTCGAAGGCGCCCTCGCGCATCGCCCGCACCACCGTGGGCATGTCGTCGTAGGCGGTCATCAAGACCACGTCCACCGACGGTGCGCGCTCGCGCACGAGCTTGAGGAGCTCGATCCCGTCGAGCCCGGGCATGCGGATGTCGCTCAGCACCAGATCCGTCGCGAGTTCGGCGAGGCGCGTCAGGGCGGCCTCGGCACTCTCCGCCGTCGCCACTTCCAGGCCGATGTCCGCCAGCGCCCCCGCGAGCGAGGTGAGAACCGCTATGTCATCGTCCACCAGAAGTATTCGTCGCGCCATGCTGCTGAGCCCCTCCAAGAACCGCTAGACAAGATTCCGCCCCTGCCAGCGAGGATGCAAGCAGCGCCAGCGGCTCGCCTATCGTGCCCTGACGACGGCAAGGTGCATTCCGCCGCAGCGCTCCTACCCTGGCTGCAATGTTATTTAATGCTATCAAAGGATTCGGGGCTCTGGAGTCTCCGGGCTCCGGGACAGGGTGCGTTACGATCCGTTACCCGGCTCTTGGGGACGCGTAACGGATCGTTGCCCCCTCCTCCTCACTCAGGAGTTAGCACCCGTACCGGGTCCACCCGCGTCGCTCGAAGGGCCGGGATCAGCGCGAGCATCGACTACGTTCACCAGGCGGCCGACCGCTGGCGTGGCTCCGAAGCCACCGTCTACCTGTCGCCGCACGACCAGATGCCGTCGCTCGGTTATCTCCTGAAGGTCGACGGGGGAGATCTTCACGGGGGCGGCTGCGGGCGACGAGTTCGTCTTCGAGCGGGTGCTAGAACGGCCGTAGCTGGCCGCTGACCGAGATCGACCCCCTTGCGCGTCGGCCCGCCCAAAGCGATAGTTGCTATTAATAGGCCCCAACTTTCCACCTATACCGCCGCGCCTGCTCGGTCGGCGGTCAAATGTTTTGTGGGTACTCGTGCGATGAACATCTCGAGAGACGACCGACCGGGGCGCGGGCAGCGGTTTCCGCCGGCCATGGATAAGCCGATTGTCTTGCTGGTGGCTCACGAGCGCTCTCTCCTGGAGGCGCTGGCAAGCGACCTCGGCCGGCGCCTTGGAAACGACTACCGGATCTTGTGTGAGCGGGCGCCCGACGAGGGCCTCGCCACACTGGAGGCACTGGCCGCACAGTCCCAGCCCGTCGCCCTTCTCATAGCGGACCAGCGGATGCCGACGATGACCGGGGTCGACTTCCTGGTGCAGGCTCATGCGCTGGTCCCGTCGGCGAAGCGGATCCTCCTCGTCGAGCGCGACTATACGCAAGCCAACCCCAGCGTAACGGCCATGACGCTGGGTCAGATCGACTACCACCTGGTGAAGCCGTGGGTTCCGGAACAGGGTCTGTATCCGGCGGTGAGTGAGTTCCTCGCGGCGTGGGCCGCCTCGCAGGAGCCGCGGTTCAAGATGTTCCGCATCGTCGGCCCGAAGCGAAGTGCGCGCGCACACCAAGTCCGGGATCTCCTCACGCGCATGGGCATGCCGTACGGGTTCTACGACGAGGATTCCGAGATCGGCCGCCAGCTGCTTCACGAAGCCGGCGAGGACGGCACGCGCCTGCCGATCGTCGTGCGTCACGACGGGCGAGTGCTGGTCGAACCCTCCGATGCCGAGATGATCGAAGCCTTCGGCGGTGGGACGCGTCTTGGCACGGAGGTTTACGACCTCGCGATCATCGGGGCCGGGCCAGCCGGGCTCAGCGCGGCGGTCTACGCCGCCTCTGAGGGGCTGAGCACGGTGGTCCTGGAGAAGGAAATCTCCGGCGGTCAGGCCGGAACGAGCTCGCGCATCCGCAACTTCCCCGGCTTCACCTGGGGGATCGGTGGTCAGGACTTCGCCTACCGGGCGTGCGAGCAGGCGTGGCTGTTTGGGACCAACATGGTGTTCGCGCAGCAGGCGACGCAGCTGCGGACTTCCGGGGTGCAGCGCCTGGTTCGGGTGGCCGATGGCCAGGAGGTCGCTGCGCGCGCGGTCCTCCTCGCGACGGGCGTGTCCTGGCGACGCCTGGGCATACCGCGCCTCGAGGCATTGATCGGCGCCGGGGTGTTCTACGGAGCCGCAGGTAGCGAGGCGCGGGCCATGCAGGGCCAGCATGTCTCAGTCGTCGGGGCCGGCAACTCTGCCGGCCAGGCGGCGGCGCACCTCGCCAAGTATGCCGCCTCTGTAACCATGCTCGTCCGCGGCGATACCCTCGCCACAAGCATGTCGGATTATCTGATCAAGGAGCTTGGACAGCTCCCCAACCTAGCGGTACGCCTGGGCGTCGAGGTGATCGACGGAGAGGGAAACGGACGCTTGGAAGCGCTCACGGTCCGGGAGCGGGCCAGCGGCACGACAGAGCGTGTGTCCACCTCCGCCCTCTTCTTACTCATCGGGGCCGACCCACACACGGACTGGCTGAGTGACTGCGTCGAGCGCGATCGGCAGGGGTACATTCTGACCGGTACCGACCTCATGCTTGACGGACGACTACCCTCGAGTTGGCCGTTGAGTCGCCCGCCGCTCCATCTCGAAACCAGCCTGCCCGGCGTTTTCGCCGCGGGTGACGTCCGCTACGGCTCGGTCAAACGCGTCGCCTCCGCCGTCGGCGAGGGCGCTATCGCCGTCCAGCTCCTCCACCGATACCTCGCCGAGCCGGTCGGGTCTCGAGATTAGCTAGCCTTCGGTAAGACAGACGCGCCTGGCACCCGCGTGTTCGGTTCCGGGATCCAGCGTCCGCGAGCGAACAGCCCGCGTGGACTACTCGCTAGCGGTAATTCTCTCCGCGTCTTCGTTGTTCCCAGCCGTAGAGACGTTTTCAGTGCATCGGTCAGCAGGCACAACCTTTGCCATTGCGCTGTGATAGATCGTATGGACTGAGACGAGAGGGGAACCGATGAGCGGTATTTGGAACGACATCCGTTATGCGGGCCGGTCGTTGATCCATGCGCCTGGCTTCGCCGTCGTCGTCATCTTCATACTCGCGGTTGGGATCGGTGCAGCCGTCGCCATGTTCAGCATCATGGAAGCGGCCATGCTTCGCCCACTTCCATACCACGAGCCTCAGCGGTTGGTCCTCGCAAATACGACGTTTGACGGAACCGTCAGCTGGACGTCGTCCGCCGAGGACTATTGGGACTGGCGTGATATGAGCACCTCGTTCGACGGCCTTGCCGCTACACTCGGTTCCACCCAACGCCACACGATCACCGGCGGTCAGGAGCCGGAGCAGCTTCAGGGCACGATCGTCAGCATCAACTTCTTCGCGACACTCGGGATCGGTCCCCACTTGGGCCGTCGCTTCAGCCCAGATGAGGGACTCGAGGGCGCGCCCAACGTAGCGATGATCAGCTACGGCTACTGGCAGCGGCGATTCGGCGGCTCGCCCGATGTTCTGGGTAGCACGCTGATGATCGATGGCTTTGCGTACGAGGTGATCGGTGTAATGCCGGCCCGGTTCCGATTCTACTTCGACGTCGATGTATGGCGTCCAATGCGGCCGGATTCCGACTACATCGCCGCACGGCGGTTCCACAACTGGGTGCTAGTTGGCCGTCTCGCCCCGGGTGTGACGCTCGAGCAAGCGCAGAGCGAGGTCGATGTCATTTCCGCTCAGCTCGAGGCCGCGTACCCGGACTCGAACCAGGGGAAGGCGTTGCGGTTGAAACCGTTGGGCAGCGCTATGGTCTACCTATATCGCGAGAGCCTGCTGATGTTGATGGCTGCGGTCACGCTCGTGCTTCTCATCGCCTGCAGTAACGTGGCTGGCCTTATGCTCGCCCGCGGCTCGGCTCGGCGCCTGGAATTGTCGGTGCGCGCCGCGCTGGGCGCTTCGGGTTTCCGGCTCGTGCGTCAGCTGCTCACCGAAAGCCTTGTCCTGGCCATGGTCGCCGGCATTTCGGGTACGCTCTTGGCGGCTTGGTTACAGCCCTTCTTCCTGCAGCTGTTGGCCATAGACCCCCCGGCGGGCCAGGCAGTGGGGCTCCCGAGCTCGGTGTTGGCCTTCGCGATCGCCGTGTCAATCGCGGCCGGCGTGTTGGCCGGGATCGTGCCTGCGATACGATCGTCGCTTACTGGCCTGTTCGACGAGCTCAAGTCCAGTGTGAGAACCACCGACGCCGGCGGCACGCGCTTCCGCAGTGGGCTGGTCGTCGCGCAGGTGGCCTTGACCATCGTGTTGCTCGTCGGCTCCGGGTTGATGATCCGCAGCCTGGCAAACTTGATGAGCGTCGATACGGGATTCGATTCACGAAACCTGCTGACGGCAGAGATAAGTTTGCCCCAGAACGAGTATCCGGACCCTGAGCAACGGATTCATTTCTTCACGACTCTGCTGGAAAACGTCGGCGCCATCCCCGGTGTGGACGAGGTCGCGGTGATCAACCAGCTGCCGATCCGAAATCCGGGTAACAACATCTACGTTCACGATGCGGATAACCCACCCCTCGATCCCGACGACATTCGGTCGGCGTTTATCCGCGCCGTCTTGCCGGGCTATTTCGAGGACATGGGCATCCCGCTGCTTGCGGGACGGGTGATCGCTGCGACCGATGTGTCCGAGGCACCCCGGGTGTTGGTCATCAGCCAGGGGATGGCGGACTCGATCTTCCCGGGTGTCAATCCGATCGGGCGACACGCTGTGGTGGACTTCGGCCGGCCAGTGACTTTCGTTGTGGTCGGTGTGGTCGGTGACGTACGAGTGAATACGCTGTCGTCGGCGCGCCCCTCGACGATGTATGCCTCCTATCTTCAGGTGCCCTATTACAGCATGGGGATCGCCCTGCGGACTGCGGTCGAACCCGAGTCGCTGGTCGGGCCGCTGCGCGACGTGGTTTGGGCCCTCGACCCGAACATCCCAGTTGCCAACGTAGCGACGATGGAAGACATCATCGGGCGAACCCTGGTTACTCGAAGAGTCAGAGCCGTCGCCCTGTCGATCTTCGGCGGCGTCGCACTCCTGCTGGCCGCCGTCGGCCTCTACGGGGTTCTCTCCTACTGGGTCAGCCGGCGTCGCTACGAGATCGGTATTCGCGTAGCGCTGGGCGCGAGCTCCGGAGACGTGGTGGAGATGATCATGAAGCGGGGCATCGGGCTGGTGGTGGTCGGCATCGCTCTGGGCCTCGGCGCCGCGCTTGCCGGCGCACGCTTGCTCGAGGGTATGCTGTACAACGTGGAACCCGTCGATCCCACTACGTTCATCTCGGTGAGCGTGTTCTTCACCGGCGTCGCAACTGTGGCCTGCCTAGTCCCGGCCTGGCGGGCGCTGCGCGTGGATCCGGCGGAAGCGTTGCAGGTCAAGTAGTACCGCCGGTGGCAGGGCGAGTCCGGCCAGGCCGCAACGCTTCTGCGAGATCTGACCCGCGGGCTTGCCTTCCGCCAGAGCCGGCAATCAGTCCCGACCGTACCCGAGGTCGGCGCGGATCTCTTCCTCGTCGAGGCCCCAGCCCTCGAGGCCCGCGGCGATCCCGAGCGGGTCGTTAACCCAGCCGAACACGGCGAAGGGCGACCGCAGGGAGGCCCAGCGGTGGGCAGCGCGCATCCAGTCCCGCACAGCAGACGGGCGGGCGAGTCGTCTATGAGTACGACCGATCGTGCTTTTAAGACAACGGCAAGAGACGCTCTCCATCTTCGACTCCCCGAGTTCAGCGGGACGCAGCGACTAGCCGATCGAATGCCGCCCGGGCTCGGTCGGCCGCATCCTGGGCATCGAGCAGGCGGTGATAGAGGTGGTAGGCGAGGAAGATCCCGTACATCTCGTACGCGAACTGGCGGGGGTCGAGGTCGCCGCGGAAGTGGCCCTCTTCGATCGCGATCTCGACCGCCCGCGCGAGGCCGTCGACCCACTCGCCCTGGGCTCGGGCGAGGGCATCCCGCACCGGTCCCGGCCGGTCGTCGAGTTCGTACGACGCCTCGACGAAAGGACAACCGCCGACTCGACCTCTCTCCCAGGCCAGCCAGCGCTCGAACAACGCGCGGACGCGGCCCTCTCCACGGGTCGCGCGCAGCGCGGGTAGGAACACGTCGCGGGCGAACCGCTCGCGAGCCGTCTCGAGGATCTTGAGCTGGAGCTCTTCCTTGGACGCGAAGTGGGCGAAAAGCCCGCTCTTCGACATGCCCGTCTCGCGGGCCAGGTCGCCGATCGTCAGCCCCTCGAGGCCGACGACGGCTGCCAGCGCTATGGCGCGGTCGAGGATGCGCTCGCGGGTCTCTTCGCCCTTGGTGACCATGCCGCAAAATAGCACGATCGGTCGTATTTGGCAAGCGCGGCTTGCGGGATCGCCTCCCGCTCTGCATTTTGCGTGGCTGATCGATGGCTTTTGTGGCCCCCGCCTCTCGTACGCCCCGCCTGCACCCGCCCGACGACCGCCCCGCTGAGGCGCTGACGGAGTAAGAAGTCCCTAGCCGGAGGTCCAACGCCATGAAACGCTGCGCCCTCGCTGCCTTAGCCGCCCTGGTTCTCGCTGCCTGTGATGACGCCACTCAACCGGAGCTGACCGCGCCGATCCCTTCTCCGCAATTCGCGATGCTCAACGTTCCGGGAGAGTATCCGACGATTCAGGCGGCCCACGATGCCGCGAGTTCGGGTGACACGATCCTCTTGCAGCCCGGGGTCTACGTCGAGCAGATCACCATCAGCAAGGCGATCACTCTGGGCTCGCTTTACCTCACTACCGGCGACGAGAGCTACATAAGCACGACGATCCTCGACGGCGGCAATAGCTCCTACACGATCTCGATCCCGTCCGGCGCTGAGGAG
>JBDHKD010000150.1:0-3382 GCA_039586575.1 Gemmatimonadota bacterium
CCTCGTCTCTGTGCCGCAGCCTCAGGCCTATTGTGCGGGTTGGCTATCAAGGGAGCTTCAACATCTCGCGCAGGACGAGCGGGGCCGAGCCGAACCGCCGATCCGCTCGCCGTGTTGCCGCGGTCGCCGGCGGCTGAATGGCGCGCGTACTCTCGGTGGAGTACGCCGGGGCGCCCCTGACGTGATGGGCTTTAGGGCGCCTCTTCCCTCAGCAGGTTACCCCGATTCGCGTCGTAGAAACGGATCACCACCACGACGTTCGGCCTCCGGGCGTCGTAGACCGACACCTTGACCTCCTTCTTGTTCCGCGAGGGCCGGTAGACCAACCAAGCGTCCAGTGGGACCTGGCTGGCCAGCTGGCTGCATCGCCCGAGGGGCCCTGGTGGCCCGGCGGTGTGCCGGGTATCCAGATGCGGCACTGGCCCACGGGCGGCAGGTGGCCCGGCGGAATGCCCAGGGTGGCGGCGGTGCTGGGACCCGGGCCGCCGGCAGACTGCTCAGCGGTGGGCTCGGGGTCCGCTGGAGTCGATGAGACGAGTACGGTTCGGCCGCAGCTACTGAGTGCTATGGCCGCGACGACGGTGAGGATCGCTGTTTTCAAGGCGAGTTCTCCTGCGTGGGGCTCATCCGCGCAGCTCCCCGTGTCCGAGGGTTCCGCGCGCATCGCTCTTTTGCGTGGGGAATTAGGCGAAGGGATGAGAGTGAGACCCCTCCATTCGGCAGGTTGTTCCAAGATCTGATTAGAGCAGGAGACCCGGCGATTGACCAATCGTTGATGCGAACGGCCTAGAGTGGCGCAGGCTGACGAACCCGGACGGAGGACGGATCTTGCACATGTGGAGCACATGTTGCAGCTTCCCGGCATGGCGAAGATGATCCAGGTTCGGAACGTACCGGCCCGGCTCCACAGAGAGCTCGTGCGGCGGGCTCGGGCCCGCGGGCAGACGCTGACGGACTATATCCAGGCGATTCTGGAGCGCGAGGTGGAGCGCCCACTCCCGGAAGACGTCTTCGCGCGAATCCGCGAGCGGCGTCCGGTGGAGCTGGGACGTCCGGCGGCGGAGCTCATCCGTGAGGAGCGTCCCGGTGAGGACGAGCTTTGAACCTCGTGGTGGCGGACGCTTCCGCGCTGGTCGAGTATCTGCTGGGGCCGGAGAAGTCGAGCGCAATCGCCGAGACGATCGAGTCGCCCGACACCGATCTGCACGTGCCCGCGCTTTGCGACGTCGAGGTCACGGCGGGGCTGCGTAGGGCTCTGCGCTTGGGCGTGCTGGGCGTGGGCCGGGCGAAGGAAGCGCTCCGCGACTACGCCGATCTTCCGCTCTCACGCCACAGTCACCTGGGCATTCTGAACGGGCTTTTGGAGTTGCGGGAAAACTTCTCCGCTTACGACGCGGTCTACGCGGCGCTGGCGGAAGCGCTGGGCGCCTCGCTGCTCACGGCGGATGCGCGCCTGGCGCGCGCCGCGCGGGACCGGCTCGGGTTATCGATCTACTGACCCAAACAGCCCAGCCAAAGCCTTCGCACCTCACTGGCGCCGCGGGCGCTGGGTTCGATGATCGAGCCCTCCCAATACCAGCGCTCGGCGCGATCCGGGACCGCCGTTCCGTGTCCCAGGAAATGCCCGTGAATGTCGGCGAGCAGGCAGCCTTCCTGGGCGGCGATCTCGGCCACCGCGTCGTTGTACGCGTGTAACCCGCTCAGCAAGAGCTGCCTCAACACTCCGTCACCAAAATCCAGGAAACCTTCGTCGGCGAGCGCGGTGCCGTCGCTCGGGTCGTATACCGTGCCGACGATGATCGTCACGACTTCGAAGTGGGCACGTACCTGGCGGATGATTTCCCGCAGGTTGCGCCCGGTCAGGTGCAGCCCCCGCGCGTTTTCCTCCTCGGTCGACCCGAACATCCAGAGCAGGTCGTTGCCGCCGGCGGTCAGCGTGACGAGCGCCGGCCCGGTGTCGCGGGGTAACGCGGCGACCTGGTCTTCCAGGACGTCCAGCGTCGTGGCGCCGTCGGCCGTCAGGTTGATGAACCGCATCTCGGGGTTGAGCGACGCCAGGTCGCGCCCCGCGAACTCCGGCCACAGCCAGTCCTGGTTCTTATAGAGGAGCGACGCGGCACCGACGCCCTCGGGCGGCGCGATCCCGCGCAGCGATGCCACGTCGAGCGCCGGGTAGAGGTCGATGCAGATACTGTCTCCCAACGCGATGTAGCGGGCGATGGTTCGCGGGTCTAGCGTGCTCACGGATCGCCGACCTCCTGACCCTCCCGGTGCCGCTGCCAGCACTCCATGACACCATTCTAACGTGTTCCCCTGACAGGCCCAGAAGGGGCGCGATGTCAGAGGGGCCCCCTAGCTTACGAGCGCCGACCCGCCGGGATCGCCCGCCAGCGGAGACGAAGCCGAAAACATGGAAAACGTTCTGCTCATAGTGCTGGTGCTCTTCGGGCTGTGGGTCGTGCTCGGTCTGGTAACCCCGCTCTTCGGCATGGCGATCGGGGGTGTTCTCGCGCTCGTGGAGGCCGTGGTCGAGGCTAGGCAGCGGAGAGCGGTGGAACGCGCGGGCGCGCCTCGCGCTCGCCGACCCGTGCTGGCGAGCAGCCCTGCGGGGCGCGAGGCACCGCGGCCCGACGCCGACGGAGGCATGTCGATGTCCCGAGAGCGCCGCGAGGCCGACCCGCAACGCGACCTGGAGTTGGCGATCCTCGCTACGCTCGACCGTCAACTGGCGCAGCCGACCGAGCCGCTCAAGTGGCTGATCCTCAGCACGCTGCGTGAGGACGATTTCCGCTTCAAAGAGCACCGGGCGCTCTTTCAGGCTCTTGTCGAGACCTACGTCGCTCGGCGTCGTCCGTTACGCGAATATCGCGAGCGCGACTGCGTCTTAGAGCTCGGCCCAAAGCTCGCCCGAACCTGGAAGGCCGTACGCGCCCGTGGTACGGTCATCCTCGATCCCAAGCTGCTGGAGCAGTACCTGGAGATGATCGTCCTGCCGGCCCGTCTGCGTCGGGCGAAGGCGCTCGTCGCCGAGGTGCAAGACGAGCTCGAGCGCGCCACGGCGGCGGGCGATCCGGAAGCGTGCCGTGCGGCGATCGATACCATCCAGACCATCGCCTTCGACCTCCCGAGAACGAGCGTCATCACCGGCGAGGCGCGGCCGGAAGGCGAGCTGGTCCAGCGCGATCTGTACGACGTCTGCGCCGGCTCCGAGGATCCGCGCACGATCCGCACCTGGCCCGCCTTCAGCCACTTGGACCGCGTGCTCGGCGGCCTGCGGCCCGGCCTCTACGTGTTCGCCGGTCCGCCGGGCTGCGGCAAGAGCGCCTACCTGCGGCTCTTGGGCGATGTCGTGAGCAGTCAGAACCGTGCGCCGGTTCTGTAC
>JBDHKD010000151.1:0-5870 GCA_039586575.1 Gemmatimonadota bacterium
CGACGTCCTGGCGTGGTGGCGCGCGCAGCCGTTTGATCTCCAACTCCAGCCGTACGAGGGCAATTGCGATCTCTGTTTCCTAAAGGGACGCGAGAAGCGGATCCGAATCATCATGGAGCGGCCGGAGCTCGCGGACTGGTGGATCCGCATGGAGGATGAGATGGGCAAGACGTTCCGCCGGGAGGAGAGTTACCGGGATCTGGTGCGGGAGGCCGACCGCCGCCGGCGTCAGCTTCCGCTGTTCCCGGAGCAATCCTGGGGGCTCGAGCACGAGATCACGGGCGACCCGACGGATCTCGGGGTGTGCGAATGCCATGACTGAGGCCCGGGGGCTTTTGGAGGCGGCGGCAAACCGCGAGATCGACGTCGTGATCGGGGCGACCGCGGCGGATCTGGCACTCCTGGACGATTACGCCGCGCTCGGCTGGCGGCTCATGGAATGCGGCTGCATTGTGCGGATCGGCGGCCCGTTCGACGAGCCCCACCACGGCGACCCGTCCTGATACGATTCGGCGATGGCGATCGACTACGCGAAGAAGAAGACCGCGACGCGGCGGGCGATCCGAATGCTGGAGACGAAGCTACGGGCGATCAAGACGCTCAAGGCGGAGACGGGGGCGAAGCACTACACCGCGGGTCAGAGCATCCTGCTGGCGAGAGATGGAGTAAAGGACGCGATCGGGGATCTAAAGATCGAGCTCCGAAATCTGGAGGAGGACGAGGCGGCGGCGAAGGCGAAGAAGGCCGCCAAGAAGAAGGGCGGCAAGAAGAAGGCCGCCAAGAAGAAGGGGCCAGCCCGATCGGGATGGTGGGACGAGGCCGGACTGCGGGCCGTGCTTGGTAAATACGGACGCCGCGAGGGCGTGGGATTTGAGACGGTCCAATCCGCGCCGCTGCTGGGGCTGTGGGAGGTTCTTTTGTTTAGCGACGGCGAAAACGTGGGCCGAATGGGGTTTAGCTATGCGCCGGGGATCCAGGGTATGTCTCCGCCGTTGCGGGCCACGGCGAGCGTAAGGACCAAGGATCCGTATAAGCCGGAGGAGATGAACCCCACCGGCGGGCGGGAGTTTCGGGATCCAAAGGATCTCGACGATTGGATCGGGCACGTGGTCTACCGCGCATCAAAGGCGCCCGTGTAGGGGTCTTCGGGGGCCGCAGGGGGGATCTGTCGCCGACGGGCGGCGATCGGCTGTATTCTCCAGGTATGGCGATCGCCCTCCGCTGGAAAAAAACGAGCGAAAACGTCCGAACGGCGAAAATCGCGTTCCCGAAGCGTGCAAAGGGCGAGGTTTCGATCGCCGAGATCAAGCTCCGCCGCGTTCCTGCGCCCGAGGGGCAGCCCGCGCGCCTGAATCTCCAGAAGCCGGGCCGCCTAGGCTGGCGGGTGGAGTGGGCCGGGGGCGAAGGCGGATCTGTGTATCGCTCGCAGGCGGCGGCAAAATGCGAGGCCGATAAGGTGTTGACAACGCAGCGGCGGCTTGCTCGAGAGAAGCAAAATCCGGCTCCGGTTCCGGCGTACGTGTGGGAAGCGGCCGAGCGCAAGCGCAAGCGCGAGGAGCAGCGGCGCGAGCGGGCCGCCGCAAAGAAAGCCCGGGAGAGAAAGCGAAGGGAAAAGCGCAAGGCGGCGGAGAAGAAGAGGGCCGCGAAGAAGAAGACCGGGAAGAAGACCGCGAAGAAGACGGCCGCGAAGAAGACGGCCGCGAAAACTACGCCCGAAGCCCTGGCGGATCAGGTCGCCAAGCTCGTTGGTGGGGTTCGGTCATCCGACGCAATGGCAAAGCCTCCGCGCTACGTGGTGAAATCACCCGGGGGCGCTTTTCTGGCGTCGGTTCGGATCGATGATTCAAGTTACGCGGCGGAGCTCCCATACGTCCGACTAGTCATTCACGGGCAACAGGCCGCCGCGCTAAAGACGATGAAGGACCAGATCGGCGGCATCCGCTGGAAAGGGGACACGGGGACCGTCAAAGGCACCAAGCGGACGCCGACGCCGGGGCGGACGTTGCGATCTGTGTTCACAGGGAGCGGGCTTGTGCTGCGCGTCGTTGAAAGCCCTGCGCTAGACCAGCTCGCCCTTGGCGGTTCCGGCAAGGTGGCGACGCACCGGGATCCCGATCGCTTCAACTACTCCAAGGGCGGACCGTTCGGGGTCGTAATCCTCGGCCCCTATCTCGCGGGCGATCCCGACGAGGTTTCGGTCGAGGTCGTGGAGCCGGGGCACCCCTGGCACGGAAAGCAACTCGCGGTGAGGAGGGGGGATCTTGAACCGATCACGCCCGCGGCCGTGATCCCGATCTCTGCCGCCAAGAAGACCGCGAAGAAGAAGACCGCGAAGAAAGCCACGAAGGAAAAGCCGGCGTTTGGATTTCCCGAGCTGGCGAAACAGATCGCAAAGGCGATCGGGGGCGTCGCGGAAATCGGATCCGGCGGGCGCGGCGGCGGCACCTATAACAACGAGCGGAAGCGCTGGGAGTGGCCGGTACTGAAGGACGGAAAGCGGGCCGCGGTCGTGTTCCAGATCCCGTCGCCAGACTACGACGTGACGCCGGCCGAGAGAAAGAAGCACTACGCGGCGCCGTTCGGGGGCACCGGGATCAGCGTGCGAGAGGAGACGATCAAGCGCCGGATCTCGGAGGCGATCGATATCTCCCCGGGGCCCTACACGGAGCCCGCAACCACGACAAAACGGGGGGCGGACACGTTCAAGGCGCCGAAGCGCTCCCGGGTAAACGGACGATGGAAGCGCGACGCGGACGGCTGGACCATACGGATCCGCCAGTCGCCGGGGGTTGAGTTTCCCCGAGCGCCCGCGGGCTGGTCCGTCTACCCGCTACAGACGAGCGATCGGCAGTTTGGGAAAGGCCTACGGCGCCCAGATCCGCGACCCGTCCGCCCCGGCTGGCTTGCTCGAGAGTTTATCGTGAGCCGCAATTCGCCGATCGAGAGCGGGGGGCGCGATGCGGGGAAATGGCTGTTGCGTTGGGAGGACGGCGATCTTTTCAGTGAAACCATCGGAACCTTCGCGAGCTGGGAGGCGGCCGTGCGCAAGGCGGATTCCATCGTAGGGGCCGCGAAGCCAAAAAAAAAACGTGAACCCGTAAGGGGTAGTCGGGCCGGGAGCTCGGCGGGTCAAGCGTCGCTGATCGCTCCGGGGGCGGAGGGCTTCGCCCTGACAAGTCCGCGGGGGACGACGCGCAGGACGGAGACGCCCCAGGGAACGCAGCAAACGCTAGGGGGCGTCTCGCGCAAGGTGAGCAGCGAGGCGATGGAGCGAATGCGGGCGCGAGAGATCGCAGAGCGGGCGGCGAAACGCGGGGCCGGATTGAATGGAGGCCCGGCCCCGATCGTCGGTGCCAGCATGGCAACCAAACCAGAACGAATGCCGCGCGCTCAGCTTGTAGAGGTCTTCGATCGCCTCAAGCCCGGCCAGTCTGTCCGGGCGTACGTCGTGGCGGTGATGTCGTCCGGCCCGCCCGGATGGATCGATCTAAAGGTCGGGCGGCGGTCGACGTCGAAAAAATACAACTACACGCGGATCGCGTTGCTGCGCCCGGGGCAGACCAAGGCGAACAAGTTCGCGGATCTGTCCCTATACAAGCGCAAGGGGCGGGGCAAGCCGGAGACGGTGACGATGGCGTGGGGGGATATGGGCGTGGATCTCGTGGCGCTGGAGATCGTGGACCCGGGGCCGTCGAAGAAGACCGCGAAGAAGACGCCCGCGCTGTCCAGGTCCACGCGCGGATCGTTGTGGGTCGGCAACACACCCGAGGGGAACACCCGGATCCTCTCCGAAGCCGAGGCGGCCAAGGTGCTGATGTTTCAGCGCGATCCGAATCACACCATCGACGAGCACGCTCAGGCGCTCAAGGCTGCCGGCATCACCACCGGCACGCTGTATCGGCTCCCGCGAGAATGGGCCAGTTACCCCGCCGCCACGAAGAAGAGGGACGCCACGCGCGCGAACTTCATGGTCTGGAGATGGACGCATGGTCGGACAGAGCGAGAGGGCTCGCACCGCGACAGTTGGAGCATCACCGATCCCGAGGCGGTCAAGCGACATAACGAGATCATGGACGCCGCTGACAATCTCGTTCGTCGAGCCGGTGGCGCGACCGCGACGAAGACGGCGCCCAGAAAGGCGCCCAAGAAGAAGGCGAGCAAGAAGAAGGCCGCGAAGCGCCAGACGGTGACAATGGAGCGGATCCGCGATCGGTTGGAGTACCTGACGAACGCGGCCGGCGGGTCGGCGGTGCTCCTGACGGACGCCGCCCGCGATGCTGTCTTCCGCGGCGTCAACTTTGCCAAACTCCAAAAGGCGGCGGAGCAGCTACGGGATCGGCGTCCGGGGTTCGCATTCGACGGCGTGTCGATGCGATCCACGGCCCCCGCGAAAACATGGGGCGGATCCGTCGCGCGGGGGGCATCCCCGAGCTCGCTGGGGGAGAGCCTGTATCAGTTCACGCTCGCGCCGATGGTCACGGGCGGCCTTCCCATGCACCCGCGCACGAAGGACTACGTGGTTAACGCGGGCGGCGACCTTTCCGCCGAGGGCACGCGGATCCGGCGAGACTGGCGGATGGCAAACCCTGCGCGCGCGGAGGAGATCAAGATCTACGTCGAGCAGAAGAAGCGGGAGAGTCGGGAGCGGCGAGCCGCGAAGAGGGCGAAGCGGGCGGCGTCCTTCGACTGGAAAAAGCAGCAAGATTCGCCGGCGGATCGACGGGCCGGGCGGTCCCCGGTCTACGTGCTGAATCTCCCCGGGGTAGATTTTGAGGTTCGATCCGAGCTCGGGGGGCGCTGGTTCGTGTGGCGGCAGCTTGCGGGTACCTCGGGCGAGTTGTTGCGCGGCGATATCTCGTCGGCGACGGCCGCGAGGGCGGCGGCTGAGGCCGAAGCGCGAAGGCTGGGGCATGCCCCGGGGTAGGGCGAAGAAAGGCCCGCGCCGATCCGACGGCCGCCGCAAGACGTGGATCAAGCCTCCGGCGTCGGCTCGAGCGATCGCGCGCCGGGCCCTCGATCGTCGGGGCGCCCTCGCGCCCTCTCGACGCGGGGGCCTGGATCCTCGGCAAGCTCGGGCCGCCGGCGTCGTCTCCGGCGTCGCCCGTGCGCGCTCGATCGCGTCGGGTGCTCTCCAGCCCGCGGAGGACGTTTGTGCGTTCTTCGCCCGCTTCCGCGGCACGTGGGAGGACTCGGCTGGGAAGGCGTGGGAGGACTCGCGGATTCAGCAAGCGTGGGATCTGTGGGGTGGCGCTCCGATGTGGGCGGCGGCCCGTCGCGCCCTGGGGAAATAAAAAGCCCGAGGGACTATCCCCCGGGCCTGACTCAGACGATCCCGCACGCGGGCGGGGCAATGCTAGCATGCTGCGATGGTTCGCCGCGCCCAGCCCGGGGAGGTCAACTGGTCGACGTTTGACGGCTGGGCGGTGGGGCACGGGATCGTCGGGGCCCTGTTCGCGCTCGGAGGGGCCCCGCTCGCGGTGACGCTGGGGGCGTCGGTGGCCTGGGAGGCGGCCGAGCCGGGCCTAAAACGCCGGGCGCCCGGCATATTCCCGGCGTCGACGTTGGACACCCCGCGGAACAAGGCCGGGGACGTTGCGGCGTTCGGGGCCGGGTGGTTCGTGGGCGAGGCGCTGCGGCGGCGGATCGACTGATAGGCTGGGGCATGGCACGGAGCAAGAAGACCCGGGCCCGCGCGCGCGAGCGATGGGTCGACACGATCACCGGGGAACCCGTGGCCCCCGGGAGCGCCGGAGCCGTTCGGGCTGGTGGGTACGTTGCTCGAGCACGACCCCGCGAAGGGGAGCCGCTGGAGACGATCGAGGTGACGGAGGGCGAGCTCGGGAAGGAGCGGCGGACGTGGGCGATCGATG
>JBDHKD010000152.1:0-3102 GCA_039586575.1 Gemmatimonadota bacterium
TTCCATGTCCAGCGGGTAGTCCGTAGCAACCACCTTCCCATTGATGAGAAGGGCACGTTGCCCCCCGCCTTCGACCACCGAAACGGTCGCCCCCCGTCCCTCTCGATAGTACTCCACCGTCGCACCCATCATTCCAGTGTCATTTCTCACTAGCATGATCCCACCTAGAGGCCGGTTTTCTCACCGGCATGATCCCACCGCGGAGGCGGTTTTCTCACCACCTTGATCCCACCCCCGGTGACCCGGGTTCGTCAGTCTGCGGCGCCCAAGGAGGGCGTTGCAGATGGCGTATCGGGAGATCGGGATGTGGGAGATTCTTGAGGTGCTACGGCGGGTTGCGCGCGGCGAGCGGCAGCGTGCGATCGAGCGGGTCACAGGCCACAGCCGCAGCACCATCCGCCGCTGGCTGCGCGTGGCCCGCAAGCTCGGCTGGAAGCCGGGCCAGGGTGAGCCCGACGAGCCGCTCGCGGTCGCCGTGGCGAAGCGGGTCCGCCCGGTCCGGGACGAGGCCGCGCCGGCCACGAGCCAGGCCCGGCTCCTGCCCCACCGGGAGCAGATCCGGTCCTGGCTCGAGCCCGAGGACGAGCGCCGCGGGCTGCGACTGACCAAGGTCCAGCAGCTGCTCGCCCGCCAGGGCGTCGACGTCCCCTACAGCTCGCTCCACCGCTTCGCGGTCGGGCACTGTGGCTTCGCCGATCGGCGGCGGCTGACCGTGCGCCGGGCCGAGACGGCGCCCGGCGAGCTGGCCGAGGTCGACTTCGGACGGCTCGGCCTCGTGTGGGATCCCGAGGCCGGGCGCCAGCGTGTTCACCACGCGCTGATCGTCACGCTCGTCCACAGCCGCCACCAGTACGTGTACGTCACACCCTCCCAGAAAATTCCACACGTGATCGCGGGGCTCGAGGAGGCCTGGGCCTTCTTTGGCGGGGTTACCACCCGGGTCGTCCTCGACAATCTTAAGGCGGCCATCACGAAGGCCGACCGCTACGACCCGGGCTTTCAGCGCACCTTCGCCGAGTACGCTGCGTACCGAGGCTTTGTCATCGACGCCGCTGTGCCCCGCCACGCCACGGGAAAGCCCGTCGTCGAACGCAACGTGCAGTACCTGCGCCAGAGCTTCTTCCGCGGCGAGACCTGGCTCGATCGCGACCACGTGCAGCGCGAAGCGATCCGCTGGTGCCTCGAGGTCGCCGGCCAACGCATTCACGGCACCACCCGGAGGCGTCCCCTCGTCGTCTTCGAGAACGAGGAGAAAGCGAAGCTGCGGCCGCTCGGGGCCGAACGCTTCGATCCCCCCGTCTGGGCCCAGGCCAAGGTCCACCCGGATCACCACATTCAATTTGCCAAGGGCCTGTACTCCGTCCCCACCCGCCACGTAGGCAAGCAGGTGTCGGTGCGCGGCGATTCGAAGCTCGTGCGCATCTACGTGGGCGGGGAGCTCGTCAAGACCCACGAGCGCGTGGGCGAGGGCAAGCGCTCCACCGACTACCACGACTACCCCGAGGAGCTCGCGCCCTACGCCCGCCGCGACCCCGACGCGTTGATCCGCGAGGGCCAGTGCCAAGGCGAGCACGTCGGGCGCTTCCTCGAGAAGCTGCTGGCCGGCGACTTCCCCTGGGCCAAGCTGCGCCAGGGCCAGAAGCTCTTGCGGCTGTGCAACAAGTACGGCCGTCAGCGCCTAGATGCCGCCTGCCGCAGGGCCCTCTACTTCGAGCTCTACAACGTCAGGCGCGTCGAGCAGATCGTGAAGAACGAGCTCGAGCGCGACGCCACGACCCCGCCCGAGGAGCCCCGAGGCCAGCTCGTGCTGTTGCCGGCGCGTTTCCAGCGCCCGGCGAAAAGCTTCACCCACCAATGCAAGGAGGAACCGCGTGGAGATCAGCCAATCGCTCAAGACCGTGATGAAGCGCCTGAAGCTCTCGGGCCTTCTCGCGACGCTCCCCGACCGGGTGGCGTACGCGAGGAAGGCAAAGCTGAGTGAGCTCGAGTTCTTCGAGCTCGCGCTCCAAGACGAGGTCGACCGGCGCGACCAGAAGAACCTGTCCCAGCGGATTACCCGCGCGGGCTTCGAGGAGGAGCAGACCTTCGAGGGCTTCGACTGGGACGCGCCCGTGACCTTCGACCGCGATCGCGTCAAGGATCTCTTCGGCCTGGGCTTCCTCGAACGACACGAGGACGTGATCTTTCTCGGGCCCGTGGGCGTGGGGAAGACTTTCCTTGCCGGCGCACTCGGCCACGCGGCCTGCCGGGCCGGCCATCAAGTGCTCTTCCTGCGTGCCGACCGAATGTTCCAGTGGCTCCATCAATCGCGCGCCGATCACTCGACCGAGAAGCTGCTGCGGCGCTTGCTCGCGCCGGATCTCCTCGTCGTCGACGACTTCGGCCTGCGTCGGCTCTCGGCCGAGCAGTCAAGCGACCTCTACGAGGTGATCCTCGAGCGGCACCGCCGCGCTTCGACCATCGTGACCAGCAACCGGACGATCGACGAGTGGATCCCGCTCTTCGACGACCCAATCCTGGGCCAGAGTGCACTCGACCGGCTGGCCCACAATGCCTACCAGGTCGTGATGGAAGGGGACTCGTACCGGAAGCGGCAGCGGCCGGGAGAGCACCAGCACCCTCCGCCCCTGCGCCCCCGCAAGCGGCGGCGGTCGATGTGAGGGCACTCGCCTCCCCGGGCCGCTCGAGCATGGCTCTCCGCTCGCTCGCGCAAGGGGCGCACGGGGCTCCTGAGCCCAGCGCACTCGCTTGCGCGCCCTCGCCCTCGCTGCGCGCGGAGCCGAGAACGCGGCCATCAGGGCGGCGCGAGGGCAAGGAGCGCCAAGCGCCCTGAAAGGAGAACTACGACGCCACACGCGATCCGTGCTATCAGAACTGTCCTGGGTCCCGGGAAGTGGGATCAAGGTGGTGAGAATACTGGGATCATCCCTGTGAGAAGTGACAATGGTTGAGAAGCGTGCCAAGATGAGCTCTTCCTCGAGAACGACCCGGCGGCGTTGTCTCGCCCTCGGGGTGATCACGGTCGGGCTCCTGATGCTCCCCCAGCCAGGCGCCGCGACCGATCCTCGGTTGGGCTGCACGGACGACACGTTTCCGCAGTGG
>JBDHKD010000153.1:0-3064 GCA_039586575.1 Gemmatimonadota bacterium
GACCTCCTGATGCCCGATCCGCCCGACGGCCCCACACCCGTCACGCGGGAGGACGTGCTCACCCGCGCCGGTATCTTCTGGGACGAGCGCCGCCGCTCCATCGCCCGCGAACTGATCCACTGGGATCGCTTTCATTTGTCCAAGCAAGGGCTGGGCGAGCTGCTGCGCGAAGCGCAACAGGATTGTGACGCGCGGTTGTCTTACAACGACGTGATCTCGGCTCACCTGTGGAGGACCTACATCGCCCGCTGGGATGGCAAGAACGGCGAGACCACCACTTATGCCAGCTGCCCGGTCGATGTGCGCAGGATCATAACGTCTTTCCCCCGTACCTACTTCGGCAACGCGGTCGGCCTCGCGACCACCTCCATAGATCGCGACGAGCTCGGCCAGGCACCGCTCGGCGAGCTGGCATGCTTGATCCGTGACGCGGTCGCCTCGGTTGATGAGGGCTACATGCGCAACGCTCTCGCGACGCTCGAGGCACTACGGCTTCAGGAGGGGCTGCCGGTCCTCGAGCAGAGCCATGTGATCCACCCCCGCTCCGGCATCCTGGTGACGAACCTCTCCCGCCTGCCCGTCCAGCAGATCACCTTCGACGCCGGGCCACCCGTGGCGTTCGACATCCTGACGCCAGCCCAGCGCGGCGCGGTGGTGCTGCCCGCCGAAGACGGCGTGGACATCAGGGTGTGCTATCCGAGCAGTCCATGATTCCGTAAGGACCGCATCAGGCAGGAGGGATGAGATGTCGGGCGAGACTCTGCTGTACGTCGGTTCCATCATGATCGCGGTTTGGGGGGTCGCGCACATCGCGCCAACCCAGTCTGTCGTCGCGGGCTTCGGCGACATATCAGCGGATAACCGCCGCATCATCACGATGGAGTGGGTCGCCGAAGGTCTGACACTTTGCTTCATCGGACTCTTGACCCTGCTCGTCACGCTCCTGTCGGACCCGGCCTCGGCTAGCGCCGTGCTGGTTTACCGGGCCTCGGCGGTCATGCTGTTGGTGATGGCGGGCTGGACCGCGATGACGGGGGCAAGGACTTCGATCGTCCCGATCAAAGTCTGCCCCCTGGTCAAGACCGGCGTAGCGGTCCTGCTCTTGGCGGGTAGCGCGATGTAGCGCGCTACGAGCTCATTGGATCAGCAGACCTCGCCGGATTCGGCCTTACCCAGCGAGTCGCGTCAGCAGCTCACCGATGAACTCAACTTCGTCGGCGTTCACCGTATGGCCCATGCCCGAGTAGACCCGCTTCGTGACCGCGCCGCCCAGCCGCTCGAAGGCCGCGGCGCTGAGCTCGACACGTGCTAACGGGATGTGAGGGTCCACATCGCTACAGCCGATGAAGATCGGCGTACCCGCGAGCGAGCCCGGGTAATCTCTCGGCGTCTCATCAGGCCCAATCAACCCTCCGCTCAGCCCGACCACGCCGCCATAGCGCCGCGGGTTGCGCGCCGCGTATTCGAGGGTGAGACACGCACCTTGCGAGAAACCGAGCAGCACGATCCGTTCGGCAGGGATTCCCGCACCCGCTATCTCCTCTACGAGCTCGCCCAGCCTGCGAAGCCCGGACGTCAGGCCCGGCTCGTTCAGCGACTGCGGTGCCAGAAAGCTCTGCGGGTACCAGGTGTAGCCAGCCGCCTGCGGTGCCAGGCAGGCGATCTCCAACAGCGGAAACTCCTGCGCCAGCGCGAGCATGCTCTGCGCGTTGGCCCCGCGGCCATGCACCAGGATGACCGCGCCCTTCGCCTGGTCGAGTGGCGCGCCCGCCGCCAGCACCGGCTGCCCCTGGTGGGGGTGCGCCGCGTCTCGCCGACCTCTGAGCTCGGTGACACTCACGATTCCTTCCCCACTGCGACGTGCAGCTCCGGCAACCGCCCCTCGATCAGCTCACGCCGCGATTCCAACCAGGAGGGCAGCCGCAGTTCGCTGCCCAGCTTCTCCGGCGTTTCGTCGACCGTGAAGCCCGGCGGGTCGGTGGCGATCTCGAACAGCACGCCGCCCGGCTCGTGGAAGTAGATCGAACGGAAGTAGTTGCGATCCCGCACCGGCGTCACCGGAATGCCGGCGCTCTCCACCCGCTCGCGCCACTCCAACTGCTCCTCGTCGTTCCGAGCCCGGAAGGCCACGTGGTGCATGGAACCACTGCCCATCCGACCGGCCGAGGTCCCCGGCGACCGGACCAGATCGAGGGCCGCGCCCGGGACCGACATGTCACCGACCAACCGCACACGACCACCCTCTTCGCCGACCCACGTGTATCCGAATATGTCGGCCAGCAGACGAGCGGAAGGTTCCGGGTCGCGTACCAAGAGCGACACGCCATGAAAGCCGGTGATCGCGTGCTCGGCAGGGATACCGGCGTGCGCGCGATTCCCACTCTCCTCGACCGCCGGCACGACAGATTCCACGAGTTCCAACTGCAACCCGTCGACGTCCTGCAAGCGTAGGTACTTCTCGTCGAACCTTCTTTCCGCCGGCTCGTGCTCAATCGCCAGCTCCGCTAACCGCTCCGCCCAGAACTCGAGCGACCCGGCCGGTACCGCGAACGACGTGGATTGGCCCAGACCCACGCCGGTCCGTCCCCGCGCCACCCCTTGGAAGGGGAAGAACGTCATGATCGTCCCCGGCCGCCCCAGCTCGTCACCGTAGTACAGGTGGTAGGTGAACGGGTCGTCGAAGTTCACCGTCTTCTTCACCAGCCTGAGCCCCAGGGCTCGCGTATAGAAATCCAGGTTCGTCCACGCGTTCCCGGCGATCGCCGTCACGTGGTGGATGCCCGGTATCTTGATCGTTTGTTCTGTCATCTTGCTCTGCCTCAGCTCGTCTCGCGGAAACTCCTCACCACTAACTGTCTCACTACTAAGATATATTCGCTCACCCGTTCGGTCAAGCCTCTACCCGACTCAGCGGCTGCCCGACTGAACCTGGAGAATGAGACGCACGATACGCTGGACCTCAAGCTCGTCCTCAACGACCGCCCACACGGTATCACCGCGGGCCACTGGCCGGGGATAGAGCTGCATGCCCGGCGGCGCTCTCACGAAGCCGAGGTACCCACCA
>JBDHKD010000073.1:0-16311 GCA_039586575.1 Gemmatimonadota bacterium
AATGGTCGAACACGTCCTGGCCCATGACACAGTCGGGCTGACACTCGAGCTCTGGACCCCACGATCTGGGGTCCAGCGGATTCTGAGTCACGCCCGGCTGGCCCTCGGGGGCGCCGTCCTCGCCGCGACCGTATTGGGTCTGCAGCGGCACGGAGCGATTGACCTCGTCCCAGGAATACGATCCTTTGACGGTCACCTGCGTCAGACCGCGCCGGCCGGCTTTGGTGGTGATGAGCACCACCCCGTTGGCGCCCTCCGCACCGTAGATGCTCGAGGCCGCCGGACCCTTGAGGATCTCGATGCTCTCGATGTCGTTAGGGTTGAGATCGGCCATCCGGTTCTGTGTGGCCGGGCCGCTGACCCACCGCGGGCCGGCGACATAGTCGGAATTGTTGCTGACCGGCGTGCCGTCGATCACGAAGAGCGGCTGGTTGCTGCCGAGCAGCGTGTTGAAGCCGCGGATGTTGATGAAGGTGCCGCCCGCTGGATCGCCGGTCGATTTCGTGACCCAGACGCCGGGTGCTTTACCGGCCAACGCAGCGACCACGTTGGTCTCTCGAGTTTCCACCAGCAACTCGCCTTCCACCGTGCTGACGGTGAACCCGAGCCGCTCGCGCCTGCTCTCGAGCGTCGCGCCCGTCGCCACGACCGCCTCGAGCTTCAAGGGATCGAGCGCCAGCTCGAAGTCGAGCGTGATTTCGGCGGCGTCGAGCGTGACCTCGCGGGCCTCCGACCTGTAGCTCAACTGCCCGACCCTGAGGGTCACCGGTTCGTCGATGATCCGGTCCTCGGGAATTACGAGCCGGTAGTAGCCGTTGACATCACTCGCCGTGGCAAGCTGCAGCGACTCGATGGTGATGGAGGCGAAGGCTATGGGGGTGCCGGTCACATCCGACACCGTGCCCGAGATGACGACCTGGGCCGCGGCGCCCCGGGCGCCGCCCAGCAGAGCTGCCAGCAGGAAGCAGCCGGTAAGGCGAGCGAGCTTGCGCCCGCCATGATCGATTACGGACATAATCATCCTCCGCGCTCGATGGAGGTCACGAGTGGCACGCCAGCGCTACTGATAACTGATGCTCTTTGTGATTGATTCTTCTGGTCGGGTCTGACGGTCGGTTTGGACGCGGGAGGAACTACGGCGGCTCCGTTGACCCGCAGACCAGCCAGGCGGGACAGCTGGGACTGCAACAACGTGGAGTGACTCCAGTCGGAGAGGCTAGTTGTGCACAGACCCAACCGCAGCTCGCCAACCGGGTACCATCATACCTCTCCGCGGCTCGAGGCACAACGCTCAGCGCACCGTCGAGCCGCGAAGCGATTTCGCCGGGCCTACCGGCCCTTCTTTTTCTCCTTCTGCCCGCGGATCCGCGGCTCGGGCTCGACGCGGGGCTCGCGCGGCCGCGGTGCGTTCACCTCGAACTCGGTCTCGGCCGACGCGCGGCCCAGCTGTACCCGCACGGTGTAGGTGCCCGGCGTCACATAGAGCGGTCGGCCCAACCGTACCGCCTCGGCCCACGGCGTATCGGCCGGCTCGACCTCGTCTTTGTCTGCCACACGCTCGCGCTCGACCGGCAGCGCGAGCTCGGGATCGAGGAGCAGGTCCCAGCGCCAGGTATTCACGCCGCGCACCGCGTCCAGCGCGCCTCGAGCCAGCACGTTCTCATCGGAGTCGAGCACGTTCCACTCGACCCAGCCGTCCCGCTCGACCCAGAACGGGATGTTCTGGTAGGGCGCGTCCTCCGGCCGGTACCACCAGAGCGAGGGCCGCGAGCGCCACGAGCGGCTGTAGGTGATGGGCTCGAGCGGGAAGACGTGGAGGTCGGAGTCGATGACCTCGCCGGTCAGCTCCTGGATGGGCAGCGCATCGAGCACCCAGACGCTGCGGCCGTGGGTGCCGGCCACCAGCTCGCGCTCGCGCGGGTGGACGATGAGGTCGTGGACCGGCACGTTGGGGAGCCCGGCGCCGGCGGCCTGCCAGCTCTGGCCGCTGTCGAGCGACACGTAGGCGCCGCGATCGGTCCCAACATATAGGACGGCCGGGTTGACCGGGTCCTCACGGATCACGTTGACCGGCTCGTCGGGCAGCCCGTCCGCGATGTCGTGCCAGGTACGGCCGAGGTCAGCGGTCCTATATACGTAGGCCGTGATGTCGTCGTCCCTGTAGCCGTTGAGACTGACATAGGCCACGTTCTCGTCGAAGCGCGAGGCCTCGACCCGCGAGACCCAGCGGTCGGCCGGCAGGCCGGCGCTCACTTCGGTCCAGTCGGCGCCGCTACCGCGCGTCACGTAGACGTGCCCGTCGTCGGTGCCGACCCAGAGGAGCCCGAACCGCAAGGGTGACTCGGCGATCACCGTGATGGTGGCGAACGGCACATCGCCGCGGTTCTCGCTCGTGGTGAGGTCGGGGCTCAGCGCCGTCCACGTCTCACCCTGGTCCATCGAGCGGAAGAGCTTGTTGGCACCGAAGTACAGCACGTCGGCGTTGTGCGAGGAGAGGAGGATCGGGGTCAGCCAGTTGTAGCGCAGCGGGTCTTCCAACACCCCATTCCGCGGTCGGACGCGCTGATAGCCGGCCGGCCCGCGGCGGAAGTAGTAGCCGAACTGCGAGCCGGCGTAGTAAGTGCGATTGTCGCGCGGGTCGATCTGCGCCCACATGCCGTCGCCGCCACCGACCCGCTCCCATGCCGCCGTGATGTTGGGGCGCGAGCGGCTCGAGCCCTTGAGCACGCCGTTATCTTGCAGGCCGCCGTAGATGTTGTACGGGTCAGCCATATCGACGGAGACGGTGTAGAACTGGCCGACCGATACAGTGGAGAGGGTCAGCCAGGTCGCGCCGCCATCCCAGGTCACGTCGAGGCCGCCGTCGTTGCCGAGGATGACGTGCTCCGGATACTGCGGGTCGATCCACATCGCCTGGTGATCGGCGTGGACCTGGCGGCCGGCAACCTGCCGGAAGGTGACGCCGCCATCCTCGGAGCCGAGGAGCGGCACGCCCAACACGTAGACGCGGTCGACGTCGTCGGGCGCCACGCGGATCTGGCCGAAGTAGTAGCCGTAGGTGTAGACCGCCTGGCGGATCGGCTCCGGGTTGGTGCGGCGCCAGCTGGCGCCCGCATCGTCGGAGCGCCAGATCTCGATCCCACGGATGTCGGCGGAGAAGAGCGCGGCGTTGGCGTCCTCCAGCGCCTCGAGCAGGTCGGCGATCGTGATGGAATCGCTGCGTACGGCGTCGATCAGCGCCTCGGCGTCGAGCCGCGGATCGAGGTCGTTGCCGCGCAGGAAGTCCTCGATCTCTTCGGGATCCTGCTCCAGAAACTCCTCCTTACTCATCTCGCGCAGGCGCTTGGGTGTGACCGCACCGTCGCCCAGATCCCACTCGTCCTCGGGCAGTGTCTCCTGGTTGTCGAGCGAGGCGTAGACGACCTGCGGGTCGGCGGGCGTGACCGCCAGACCGATGCGGCCCAGGTGCGCGCCGCGCGGGAAGCCACCGGCCAGCCGCTCCCACGTGTCGCCGCCATCGGTCGATTTCCAGATGGCACTCCCCTCTCCGCCTTCGACGAAGTTCCACGGCCGGCGGACGCGCTCCCAGGCGGCGGCGAGAATCACGTCGGGGTTACCGGGCTGGAAGACGAGGTCGACGAAGCCGGTGATGTCGCTTTCTCCGGCCAGCACGAGCTCCCAGGTATCACCGCCGTCGAGCGAGCGATAGACGCCGCGCTCTCCGCCCGGCGTGTAGAGCTTGCCGAGCGCCGCGACGAAGACGCGATCGGGGTCACGCGGATCGATGAGGATACGTCCGATGCGGTCCGCCCCCTCGAGCCCCACCGACTCCCAGGTCGCGCCACCGTCGAGCGACCGGAATACACCGGCTCCACCGTAGGACGAGCGCGACGAGTTGTTCTCGCCGGTGCCGACGAAGATGCGCTGCGGGTTGGAGGCGTCGAGCGTCATGTCGCCTATGATGATGGACGGCTCCTCGTCGAACAGCGGCTCGAAGGAGACGCCGTTGTTGGTGGTCTTCCAAATGCCGCCCGAGGCGTAGGCCGCGTAGAACGTGTACGGTTCGCCGGACACGCCCTCGATGTCTACCAGGCGGCCGCCCTGCACGACCGGCCCGACGTCCCGCCACTCGAGCCCCTTGAGGAGGGTCGCGCGGTCCAGCTCCTGATGCCGCGCCCAGGCGGCGCGCCGGGCTTCCACGGTCGGCGGCTCGGCCGGCCGCGGACGTTCCTGGGCCAGCGACTCGGCGGCGGCGAGGGTCACGAACAAGGCAAGAGCACAGGCGTATCGCAACATGGTACGCACTCCAGGCACGTTGTCGTTGGGTGCAATCGCGATCGAGTGGCCGGGCGTTGGACGTCCGGCCGGCACGGCGGAGAAACTAGGCCCCGATGCAGCGAGAGTCCACACGGGCCGGCGATCCGATTCGCCTTGCGTCGCCGGGCCTCAGCTTGCATGCTCCCCCCATGTCAGAGGAGCCGGGCGCCGAGTTTCTCGAACTGCAAGAAGTGCTGGCCGGCCGCTACTCGCTGGAACGCGAGCTGGGCCGCGGCGGCATGGGGATCGTCTATCTGGCCAAAGAGGTGTCGCTCGACCGGCCAGTGGCGCTCAAGATCTTGCCGCCGGAGCTGGCGGCACGGCCGCAAGCGCGCGAGCGGTTCCTCAACGAGGCACGTACTGCGGCCAAGCTCAGCCACCCGAACATCGTCCCGATCTTCGCCGTCGATGAGGTGAACGATGTCGTGCTCTTCGCCATGGCCTACATCGAGGGCGAGACCTTGGGCGAGCGGATCCGGGCGCGCGGGCCACGTCCACCCTCCGAGGTCGCCCGCACCCTGCGCGAGGTGGCCTGGGCGCTGGCCTACGCGCACGCCCAGGGCGTCATTCACCGCGACGTGAAGCCTGACAATATCTTGCTGGAGTCGGGCAGCGGTCGCGCCTTGGTGGCGGACTTCGGGATCGCGCGTGTCGCCAAGAACGTCGAGGGCGAGGGTCAGGCGCTCACCTCCGGCACGGTCGAGTTCATGAGCCCGGAGCAAGCGAAGGGCGAAGTGGTGGGAGCGGCCAGTGACATGTACTCGCTCGGCGTTGTCGGCTACTACGCGTTGAGCGGCAAGTTCCCCTTCGAAGGATCGACCCCGCAGGTCATACTCGCCAAGCACATCAGCGAGCCGGCCCCGCCTGTCGCTTCGGCGGCGCCCGGCGTTCCCGGCCGGCTGGCGCGGGCGATCGATTGCTGTCTGAACAAGGACCCGGCGCAAAGGTTCGCCAGCGACGCCGAGCTGGCCGAGGCGCTGAGCCAGACGCTGCCCCAGCGGCGCGAGCTGCCGGTGCCGCTGCGCATCTTCGTCAGCCAACAGGGGCGGATCGGCGCCGGCGGCGCGCTGCTCTACCTGCTCATCCTGGCGATCATCTCCGGGGTCGCCGGCGAGGCGGCGCCGCTGGGCCTCGAGACGCTGGTCGGATACGGCGTGTTCGTCGGCGGCCTGACGATCGTGCCAGCCGGGGTCGTGCTCAACAAGGTGCGCCGATTACTCAGGGCCGGGTACGGTCCGGACGAGCTGGCGGTCGCGCTCAAAGAAGAGATCGCGCGCAAACGTGAGGAGGGCGCATTCGAGTTCGGGCACGGCCCGTCGCTTTACGAGCGGATCGTCCGCTACCTCTGCGCCACGAGCTTCGTGGTGGCCGCAGGCGCCACAGTGGCGATGTCGGTGCTGGCGGGGCCGGCGGGGCCGTGGCTCTACACCCTGGGCCTAACGGTGGCCTTCTCGCTGACAACCGGAATCGGGACGGGCGTGCTGGCGCTGATGCGCCTGGAGCGCCGGCGCAACATCGACGGCCAATTGCGCAGCTGGTTCTGGAAGTCGCGGCTGGGCCGCGGCGTCTTCAAGCTCGCCGGGCTCGGCTTGCGACGCGTCCCGGATGCGGGTGCCGCTACCTATAGGCCCACCGAGCTGGCGATCGGGATGGCCGCCGACCGGCTCTACGAGGAGCTTCCCAGGGAGATGCGCCGCGCGCTCCGCGACCTGCCCGACGTCGTGCGCAAGCTGGAGATCGACGCGCAGCGGATGCGCGTTCGCCTCGAGGATCTCAACGGTGTGGTAGCGCGGGCGCGTAGCGAGCGGACGCCGAGCCGCGCCCTGGATGCTTCACCGACACCGGACGACAGCCGCAGTATGATCGAGCGACGTCAGCAGCTCGAGAGCGATCTGCTGGCCGCACGCGATGCCACCCAGCAGCGCCTGGCCGACGCCGTGGCGGCGCTGGAGACGATCCGCTTGAGCCTGTTGCGCATGCACGCCGGGTCGGGCAGTGTGGAAAGCGTGACCGGTGATCTGGCCGCCGCGCGCGATGTCGCCGAAGACATCGACCGGTTGCTCGAGGCGCACACCGAAATCGACTCGCTACTCAAGGACGAGTAGCGGCCCCTTCACCGCGAGCGCGCAGCACGTGGTCGGCCAGCTCGGCGAATCCCCTTCCCCGATCGGCACCTGTGATGTAGCGAGGCGGTGTTGTCAGCCGCGCCACGTAGTCTTCGACGTTCGCCACCCCGACGCTTAAGGGAAAAAAGTCGAACGCCGCCGCGTCGTTACCGCTATCGCCGATGAAGAGCCAGCGCGACCTCTCCCCATCCACCTCCAGGGCGAGCGCCTCACGCGCCGCGCGCACGATGCCGCGTGCCTTGTCCCAGTCGCCGGGAATCGCGTGGGCGTGGACGCTGGACACCGCACTCCGCGCACCCTCACCTTCGATCAGCTTGATGAGCGCGTCGATGTCCGCTGCGGGCAGTCGCACCGTCTCGCCGACATCGAACGCCAGATCGCAGCGGCGCGCCCTCTGATCGATGGCCTCCTTTACCTGCGGCAGCTCGGCGGCGACGCGGCGGCGGACCCGCTGAAAGAGCTCGGGATAAGCACGCCGCCGCTCGTCCGACTCGAAGTAGCCCTCGCGCGGCACCCGGTCCTCGCGCCACACCCAGCCGGCCCCGTTCTCGCCGACCGCGGCATCGACGGGCCAGTGCTGGGCGACGACATCGACCCAGCCGAGCGGCCGCCCGGTCACGGCGATAAGGCGGAGGCCGGCGCCGGCGAGCCGGTGCATGGCCTCGAAGGCGGCGAGCTCGAGGCGGCCGTGTCGGGTGACGGTGTCATCGATGTCGAAGGCAAGACCGATGAGCTCACGGCAGGCCTGGGCGTCCAGCTCGTCGAGCGGTCTCATACCGGCTCCTCCTCGTGATGCCGCCGACGTCGCAGGATCGCGGCTTCTATCCGGTCCTCCAGCTCCGCCCAGGGCCCCGCCAGGCTGCCGCCGCCCGCTCCGCGGATCCTCTCCTCGAGCGCGGCACGGAACTCGTCGCTGCGGCCGGCTGCGCCGGCGCGCCGGAATTCGAGCGAGACATCGCCCCCACCCTCTCCGTCGTTGTAGACGCGCAGCGAAGCGATGTCGAGTCGCTCATTCATGAAGAGGATCGACGCGCCGAGCGCCGTGAACGGCTCGCGCGAGTCGATCGGCCAACCTCCCGTGTTGTAGACCTCGACCACGCCGTTCCGCTCCGGGTCTTCGAGAACCGTCTCGAACGGCTTATGCGTGTGACCGAACACGAAGCTGAGATCGGCGGGAACGTGACCGAGCTCGTCGCGCAGTTGTCGGTAGGCGGGACCGAGAAGGTAGCTCTCGATCCCCTTGCGGAGCTCCGGCGAGTAGACGGCCTCGCGATTCGAACGCTCGCCGGAGAGCTTGGGGCCGACCCAGGTGAAGATCTTTTTCAGCGCGATGCGCTCCAGCTTGTCACCGGGAATCCAGGGGACGTCGGCGACGCGCACAGCGCGACGGGCGAGCGCGTCCGCGAATTCGTCGAACTCGACCGGGTCGCGCAGCATCTGGAAGAGCGTACGCATGTCGGCACCGGCGCCGCCCGAGCGACCGAGCAGCGACCAGACGAACTCGATCCAGGCAAAGTTCTCTTCTTCGATCTCATCGATCGTCTCGACGCGCGGGCGGTCGGGGAAGAGCCAGCGGCGGAACGTGCTGAACGCGTAGTACAGGGGCTCGACGTAGTGGCCGTGGTGAAAGAGGACGCAGCGCTCCGCCAATCCGTCCAGCAAGGCGAGGTTCGGGTAGACGACGAGCACTTTTTCGTCGGCGTCACCTGACCCGTGAGTCGGCCCCAGGCGCTTGACGATCTTGTTGAGCAAGAAAGCGGGGACCGCGTCATCGAGGCGCAGCGGCGTCACGTGCCGGAGCGGCGGCAAGCCGTTCTGGGAGTCCCGGCCCACGACGGTCTCACCGTACTGGGTCTCGCGGGCGACCTCCCAGATATGATGGTCGTGGTTGCCCGGAATGTAGACGAGCTTCTCGAACAACCGGCGCTCGAGCAGCAGACGGGCGAGTCGCTCGAAGTTGGCCAGCGCCTGACTGAAAGAGCCGAAGGCGAGCTCGAGCGCGTCGCCGTTCAGGATCAGAACGGGTCGCCGGTCGCCGCAGTTCGCCTCGATCACCTGCTCCAGGCAGAGGACGAGCTGCGCCAGTACGGGACCTGTAGCGTCCGTATCGACCTCGTGGCTCGCCGGCTGCAGAGGCGTGAGGATGCTGTCCGGCTCGCCGAGGTGCAGGTCGGAGAGGCAGACGTAGCGGACGTCGTGCAGGTCGGGTGACATGAGGACCCCCGGTCGTCGAGAAGCGTGATAGACCGGGGGTTATGTTAGCAGCGCTAGTACATGCTGCCCAGGGCCAGGGCGGCGGCCATGCGGACGCCCGAGTCCGGGTCGTCGTTGAGCAGGCGCGCGAGCGGCGGCACGGCGCGCCTGTCCTCGATCTCGCCGAGCGCCCAGGCGGCGGCGGCACGGACGAGCGGCGCGTCATCGCGCAGCGCTCGCAGTAGCGGCTCGACGGCGGTCGAATCGTCGGCATAGCCCAGGCCGATGGCGGCGAGCATGCGCGTACGCGAGTCGGCGCTGGCGAGCGCCACGAGGAGCGACTGCGCGGCTCGCGGGTGGCGCGTGCGGCCGAGTAGTCGTGCCGCCACGCGGGCGACGCAATCGTCGGGATCCGCCAGGCCGGCGAGCAACGGTGCGATCACGCCGGGATCGCTCAGTCGTCCGCTCACCCAGCCGACCAGATGCTGGTTCTCGCGCGCCGCGTCGGGCTCGTAGTGCAGACGTCCCCAGCCCCAGCCGCTGCTCAACGACCGGATGACCATCTCACAGGCGATCGGGCTGGTACCGCGCATCCCGTCGAGAAACTGCGCGGCGCGGAGCGAGTCGGGCGGTTCCATTTGACTCGAGACCGCCGCAGCGGGCGGCTCGAGCGCCAGGGTGCCCGCCGCCGCGGCCGCCACAGCCGCGGCGGCCAACCAGGGAGCTCGTCCCAGGGCCATCATCAGTCGTTACCTCCCAGTGCGCGAGCCGCGGCCCGGCGGATCTCCGGGTCCTCGTCCTCCAGCGCCTGGACCAGCACCTGATAGGATGCCGGGTCCTCTATCTCGCCGAGCGCCCAGACGATCTGGCGCCGGGTATCGGCGTCGGTTTCGGCGTTGCGGAAGAGCTCGGCCAGTCCCGGCACGGCCGCCGGGTCCTCGATCTCGCCCAGGGCGTGGACCGCATAACCGCGGACCTCGGGATCCGCGTCACGCAGCGCCTGGATCAACGCCGGCGGCGCCGTCGCGAGCTCGAGTTCGCCGAGCGCGTAGACCGCCATCCGACGCACCGCCGGGTCCGAGTCGCCTAACGCCGCCGTGAGACCCGTCGCGGCTCTGGGGTCTTCGATCTCAGCGAGCGCCCAGGCCGCCCGCTCGCGTACGCGCGCGTCCGAATCGCCGAGCGCCTCGATCAAGGGATCTACCGCCCGCCGACTCTCGATCTGGCCCAAGGCGTGGATCGCCGCCAGGCGCAGCTCGACGTCGGGGTCGCGTAGCACGCCGATCAGTGGGTCGACGCCGCGCGGGTCCTCGATCTCACCCAGCGCCCAGACGGCCATCCGCCGGACCTCGACGTCCTGATCGGATAGTGCTGTGGCCAGCGCGTCGACCGCGCTGCCGTGCTCGATCTCGCCGAGCGCCCACGCCGCTTTGACTCGCACGCTCGCTTCACCGTCCGACACCAGCAGGTTGGCGAGCGCCGGCACAGCCCGCGAATCCTCGATCTCGCCCAGCGCGTAGACCGCGGCCTCGCGGATCTCGACATCGCTATCGCCGAGCGCCGAGCTCAACGCGTCGATCGCGGCGGGCGACTCGATCTCACCCAGCGCACGGATCACCGCCAGCCGGACCTCGTAGTCTGGATCGTTGATGGCGGCGGCGAGCGGCTCGACGCCCCGCGCGTCGTCGATCTCGCCCAGCGCGTAGGCGGCCATCACACGCACCGCCGACACGTCATCTTGCAGGAGCGCCTGGCCCAGCGCCGGAATAGCGCGCGGATCTTCGATCTCACCCAGCGCGTAGGCCGCCGCCTCGCGCACTTCGGCATCCGAGTCCGAGCTGAGCGCCCGCATCAGCGCCTCGACCGCCGTGGTGTCCTGGAGCTGACCCAGCGACACCGCCACGGTTCGCCGCACGTCGATGTCCGCGTCGTCCAACGCGCCGATGAGCGCCGTCACGCGAACGGGCCGCGCCTCGTCCTGAGGCGGCTGCGGGGTGTCGACGCCCGCCGCGCGCTCAGGTCCCATCGCCGCCAGAGGAATGGCAGTGAGGGCAACGGCGAGAACGACGGACAGAACGGCGGCGGGCGTAAGGCCGTGGCGCCTGATACCCGGCTCGAGGATCGCCAGCAGCCGGCCCTCGAACTCGCTGCGCCGCGCCATCGGCAGCGCCGCCACCGGCGTCCAAGAGCGACCGGCGGTTCGCACGATCTCGATGAGATGACCGGCGTACCGGGAGGCCGGTGTGCCGGCCCGCAGGACCAGGTCATCACAGGCACGCTCGCTCTCGGCCCGCAGCCGGCGCGCGCCCAGCCATACCAGCGGGTTGAACCAGTGAACAGCGCAGGCCAGTTGCGACAGCAGGTGCGGGATCATGTCCCCACGGCTGTAATGGGCGAGCTCGTGCAGGAGCACCGCCAGCCGGCGCTCCTCGCTCCAGCCCTCCACATCACTGGGAAACACGATGGTTGGACGGAGCACCCCGCAACCGAACGGCACCCTGGCGTGGCGACTCGCAACGAGTCGAACCGGCGCATCGATACCCAGCCGCACACACGTCCGACCGAGCAGCCAGTTCCAGCCGTGCCCGTCGAGCCGATCACCGCGCCGCGCGATGATGGACATCGCCACCATCCCTACGAGCAACCGGCCGATGACGATGAGCGTACCGGCGATCCAGACAATCGTAAGCAGCGCCGCCAGTCCGGGTAGCTGAAGCCCCGCGCCCCTCGCGGCAGGGACAACCGGCGCCGCTTCGCCTTCTCTGCCTCGCGCCGACTTCGGCGACACCACGGGCGGCTGGCTCTCGAGCGATTCCGGCTTCGCCTCGAAGATCGGCTGAGCGACGACGCTCTCGGTCGTGGCCGTCGCGTCCAGCACCCGTCCCGCTTGCGCGACCTCGATCCGCCACGGCACGACCACCGAGAGCACCGGGAGCGCCAAGAGTCCCACGATTCCGATGCTCCAGAACAGGTGGCGCACCGACGCCGGTCCGCGACGCAGCGCGCCGGCGATTGCGAATAGCAGCACCAGGTATATCACACCCTTGACTGCCGCGTCGGCGAGTAAGGCGATCGACATGGCTACCTTCCTTCCGCTTCGGCCCGCCGCACCAGCTCGGCGAGTCGCTCGAGGACTTCGTCCGATATCTCCGTGTCCGATCCCTGGATCAGCGCCAGCGCCGCGCGCTCCGCCGATCCCTCGAAGAACGTATCGACCAGATGACGTAGTGCCGTGTGCCGAGCACGCTCGGCCGGCACCACCGGTAGGTACACATAGCGCGGGCCATCCTGCTCGTGCCGAGCATAGCCCTTGTCTTCCAGCTTCTTGAGCATCGCCCGCACGGCGGAATAGCTGGGCGGGTCCGGCAACTCGGCCAGAACGTCGTGCACCGTCGCCCGCTCCAGCCGGTACAGCGCTTCGACGATTTGGCGCTCGCGACGCCCGAGATCCGCCAATTCCGGTTGGTTCATGCCGAGACCCCCGTCCGAGGTAGAGGTCGCAGGCGGCAGCCTGCTAATTGGGTAGCAATGTGCTACCACAGTAGCATCTCGCCGGCCCGCTGTCAAGGAACACCGACCGGGGCCGGCGGAGGCCGTCTGCGCGATGAGGGTCGCTACTCCCTACGGCGGAGTGCGAAGGGCAGTTTCTTTCGCGGAAGCCAGGTTCACCTATCTCATGTCGAAGGAGAAGGCGAGCATGTACTGCTGCCAGGCGGCGACCGGCTCGCCGGCGAGCGTTGCCGGTATGAACCTCAGGCTACGGGCGATCTGTCGTGCCTTGTGAGCGATGTAATCGCAGACCCGGCCGGCGGCGTCAACCAGCAGGAGCACGCGGATTTGCCGCGTGTCCCCCGCTTGCTGCAGGTCGGCGGGCCAGATCTCACCGACGAGTCGCCTTTCCTCCCAGTCGGGCGTCGCCAGTGCCGGTCGCTGGTCGACCTGAGAGGCTTGTGGCCTGCTTCTAAGCTCGAGCGGAGCCAGACAGCGGTCCAGCCGGATGGGCCGCGAGGCGACCAACCCGACATCCTTGTTGAAAACGAACCAGGTAGTCAGCTCGACCGCTTGCGGCTCACCGGAGATGACTGCCGGGCGAAAGCGGAGCCGCTGGATCTCGGCGAGGACCGCGTCGCCGGCGCTCCTGTCGAAGCCGCCGCGTGTCGACTCGATGCGCGCCGATCGCACCAGGCCCTGGGCATCGATCTCCATCTGCACCGTGATTCCCACGTCGTCCTCGGGACCGGCGGCCCGTAACGCCTGGTGCAGCCGCTCAGCGGCGCGGTCGGGCTCGATCAACTCGGGGAACATGTCTCCAGGCGCATCCGCCGTAGCGGCTCTCAGCGACACGGTCGCCTTCGCCTCAGCGACCGGGTGGCTCTCGGGGCCGAGCGTGAACTGCCGGTTGCCGCGGATCCCCTGCTGCTTGGCCTCGCGCGTGACGAACTCGATCGTCTTGTCGAGCCAGGCCGCCACCGGCCGGCCGCCCTCGAGCGCCGGCTCGAACTCGAACTCGAACGCCGCACGCTCCGCCCCCTCATCCAGCTCGCGAACGCCGCTGCTTTCCTTGACGTGGGTGGCCGTCACGGCACCCGTCGAGTCGACGAAGATCGACAGTACGACGGTTCCGGTGATCCTGTTCTGGCCGCGCTTCATCTCGGCGGGATAGTAGCGGTCGATGGCCCGGGCGGCGCCGGTCTCGTTCTTGATCTCGGGCGCTCGTGTCGTGCCAGCCGCCGGTAGCGCGACCGCCGCGGCGGCCAACATCGGTGCCTCACCTTCGGCCGCCAGGGAGATTCGGGTCCAAGCGGGCCCGTGCTCCCAGGGAAGGAAGCGCAGTTGGCGCGCCCGTGATTCCAGTCCAAGCGCCGCCGCCGCGTCGAGGGCGGCCGAGGAATCGATCCGCGTATCCAGGACCCGCCCCCAGCGGTCGACCAGCACCTCAAGTGGGACGCGCTCCGCGGCCGTCTCGCTCGGGACCGTCGGCGATCAGGGCGAGGCACTTGAGAAGATGCATCTCTCTCTCTCTCTCGAACCAGAAGGTGAGTAGGCTGGGCGGCAGGTACTAGGCTGCAATATGTCGGTGAGCCCGGGAGGCCACAACGACCGGTGAGCCCGAGGCCGCCGGGCTCTGACTAGATCACGACCTGCAGCGGCTCGGGGCCAGTGCGCAACGTTGCAGCCAGGGTTTGCAGAGCTCGCTCCAGCGTCGCCTGCGAGCGCGGCGGGCCCAGGCAGACCCGCACCGCGTCGGGGACGGAGACTTGGCGGGCGGCGAAGCTCTCGGCCGGCATGATCCGCACCCCACGCTCGGCCGCCTGGCTCGTGAAGTCGAGTGACGACCAGGGCTCCGGCAAGCGCAGCCAGCCATGAGGGCTTTCGGGGTGCGCCGTGTAATCCCAGTCGCCGAGGATGCGCCGCGCTATCTCCTGGCGAGCCCGCGCCTCGTCACGCTTCCACAGCATGACCCGTTCGGCGGTACCGTCGCCGATCCAGCGGGTCACGATCTCGGCCATGAGCGGTGAGGCCAGATAGGTCGTGGCCGCGATCCGCGACTCGAGGCGGTCGACGGCATCGGCCGGCGCCCAGAGATAGGCCACCCGCAACGCGGGTAAGAGGCTCTTCGACGTCCCCGCGATGTAGTACACGCGCTCGCAGAGCGCGGCGAGTCGCGGCGGCTCGGGTAGCAGAAAGCCGTACGTGTCGTCCTCCACCACCACGAGGCCGGCCTCGTTCACGACTTCCGCCAGCTCGCGCCGCCGACTCTCCGACATGACCGCCGATGTCGGGTTCTGGATCGTCGGCATGCAGTAGAGGGCCGCCGGCCGCTGCGCTCGGCAGGCCGCCCGCAGCGCGTCGGGCGTGATCCCTTCCCCGTCCAGCGGCAGCGCTTCCAGCCGCAGCCCCAGTAACCCCGCCAGAGATTTCATCCCCGCGTAAGTCACCTCCTCTACCAGCACCACATCGCCCGGCTCGGTGATCGCCGCCAGCGCCACCGCCATGGCGTGCTGCCCGCCGCTCGTCACCACCACTTCGTCGGGCGCTGCCTCGAGCCCCGCCCGCCTCAGCCACACCGCGCCCGCCTCACGGTGCCGATAGGCGCCGCGATGCGGACCGTAGTCGAAGAGCTCCCGGCGCTGGGGCTCCCGAATCACCGCCGCCATCGCCTCCTGGAGCTCCGGCATCAGCGGGCCCGGCAACAACGTGTTCGGCCGCAGGTCGACCGAACCCTCGCCCGCTTCCGCCGGCGGCTCGCCCCGCGGCGCCCCGCTGACGTAGGTGCCCCGCCCCACCTCGCCGCGCACCAGGCCGCGGCGCTCCGCCTCCTGGTAGCCGCGGGTCACCGTGGTCAACGCGATGCCCAGCCGACCCGCCAACGCGCGCTGCGTCGGCAGCCGCTCGCCCGGCACGAGCTCGCCGCGCTGGATCGCCTCGGCGATGGCGCCGGCGAGCGCCAGGTAGAGGGGCCCGTCGTAGCGACTGGTATCCGGCGTCCATATTGTCATGCATGCAATATACTCATTGACCGGCAAATATGCAAGCATTAGCTTGGTACATGTCACGTACAATATAGGCAAATAGCGAGGATTATATGCATACAATGAGCGTTCCGATGCGACGCTGCCCGCAACGCCCCGACAGCGGGCTCGATCCCGCCGACTGGAGCGCCTTGCGGGAGCTGGGCCAGCGGATGGTGGAGGACATGTTCCGCTACCTGGAGACGGTGGCCGAGGAGCCGGTGTGGCGGCCGGTACCGGCGGAGGTGGCCGGGCGGCTGTCGGGGCCGGCGCCGCGCGAGGGGATCGGCGCGGCGGCCGCCTACGCGGAGTTCATGCGGGATGTCTTCCCCTACCCGGTGGGCAACACGCATCCGCGTTTCTGGGGCTGGGTGTTGGGGAGCGGGACGCCGGTGGGGGTGCTGGCGGAGTTCCTGTCGGCGGCGATGAACGCCAACCTGTCGGGGCTCCGCGGGTCGCACGTGCACGTGGAGCGTCAGGTGATGGGCTGGCTCAAGGATCTGTTGGGCTACCCCGCGGAGGCGAGCGGGCTCCTGGTGAGCGGGGGCTCGGTGGCCAACCTGGTGGGTCTGGCCGTGGGGACGACGGCCCGGGCCGAGTTCGATGTCGCGCGGATGGGCTGGGCGGCGGCACCGCGCCTGCCGGTGGTGTACGCGTCGAGCGAGACGCACTTCTCCGTCGACAAGGCGATTCGGACGCTCGGGCTGGGCACGGACCGGCTGCGGAAGATCCCGGTGGACGCAGAGTACCGGCTCGATCTCGGGGCGCTGGCGGAGGCGATCGAGCGAGACCGTCGGCGAGGGCTGTGCCCGCTGGCGGTGGTCGGCAATGCGGGGACCGTGAACACGGGTGCCTTCGATGACCTGGAGGCCTTGGCCGAGCTGGCCGGGCGCGAGGGTCTATGGCTCCACGTAGATGCCGCGTTCGGCGCCTTCGCGGCGCTCGATCCGGAGCTCGCGCGGCTGGTCCGCGGGATGGAGCGGGCCGACTCGCTGGCGTTCGACCTGCACAAGTGGCTCTTGGTGCCGATCGAGGCGGGCGCGGTGCTGATTCGTGACGCCGCCGCCCATCGTGCAGCCTTTCAGGTGGGCGGCGACTACGTCTCCCAGGTGCCGGGCGGGGTCGGGGTGGACGCCACCGAGTTTGCCGAGCTGGGGCCGCAG
>JBDHKD010000073.1:16331-23808 GCA_039586575.1 Gemmatimonadota bacterium
GTGCGGCGCAACGTGGCGCAGGCTCGCTATCTGGCGGAGCGGGTGGCGGCCGACGCGCGGCTCGAGCTCATCGCGCCCGTGCCGCTCAACGTCGTGAACTACCGGTACAACCCGGGCGGCCTGCCGGGCGAGCGGCTGGATGCGCTCAACCGCGACATCCTCGTGCGACTGCACGAGGACGGGATCGCCGTGCCGTCGCACACGCGCCTGAACGGCAGTTTCACCCTGCGCGTCTGCATCACGAACCACCGAACCCGAACGGCCGACCTGGATCTGCTGGTGGCGGAGACGGTGCGGCTCGGTGACGAACTGAGGGAGAAGAGGCGATGAAGACGGACATCGATGCGGCGTTCGCCGAGCTGAGCACACCGCTGATCGCCGACGCGTGCGTGCGACTCGACCTCCCGCTGCGGGCGGCACCCCCGGGGATCCGACCACTCGTGGCCGGCGCCCGCGCCGCGGGGCGCGCGCTGCCGGTGCGCCACGCCGGCAGCGTGGACGTCTTTCTTGAGGCGTTGCAAGCGGCGCAGCCGGGTGACGTGCTGACGATCGACAACGAGGGCCGGCTCGACGAGGGATGTATCGGCGATCTGACGTTGATCGAGGCGCGGGCCGCCGGCGTGATCGGCGCGGTGGTGTGGGGCACCCATCGCGACAGCGGCGAGCTACGCGAGCTCGGCGTCCCGGTCTGGAGCTACGGATGCTTCCCGGTCGGCCCGCTCGCACCCCGTCCCCGGGATCCGGCCGCCTTGCAGAGCGCGCGTCTCGGCCCGCTCACCGTTCAGGCCGACGACGCCGTGTTCGCGGACGACGACGGCGTCGTGGTCGTCGCCCTCGACGCCGTCGATCGGGTCCTCGAGCAGGCTCAGCGCATCGCGGCCCGCGAGCGGCGGCAAGCGGAGGCGGTACGCGCCGGGACCACGCTACGCGAGCAGCTACGCTTCAGCGATTATCTCGAGCGTCGCGCCGCCGATCCATCCTATGGCTTCCGCGAGCACCTGCGCAGCGTGGGCGGCGCCCTAGAAGAGTGAGCGACATGCGCGGCTCGAAGCTGGGGCTCGCGTCCTACGTGATCGTCTGCCTGGTCTGGGGCTCCACCTACCTGGCCATCCGGATCGGCGTCGGGCATCTGCCGGTCGCGCTCATGGGTGCCTTCCGCTTCCTGTCGGCAGGCACGCTGATGTTAGCGATCGCTCTGGCGCTCGGCCAGCGACTGCCGCGGCGACCGGCCGATTGGCGGACCAACCTGATCGTCGGGACCCTGCTCCTGGGGATCGCCAACGGGCTGGTCATCTGGGCCGAGCAGTTCGTGGACTCGAGCGTGGCGGCCATCTTCATCGTCACGGTGAGCCTGTGGATGGCGCTGTTCGACGCCGTCATACCGGGCAGCAGCGCGCGGCCCACGGTGGTGCAGGCGCTCGGCTTGCTGATCGGTTTCACCGGCACGCTCATCTTAGTGGGATCGGATCTCGAGTCGTTGCGCCGGGCCGACTGGCACGGGCCCGTCGCCTTGACCGGCGCCGCCGCGGTCTGGGCCCTGGGGTCGGTCTACGCGCAGCGGCGGCCAACGGCCAGCAGCCCCTACGTGAACTCGGCGCTCCAGCTGCTGGCCGGCGGCACGGCGCTGACGCTGGCGGGGACGCTGCGCGGCGAGTGGGTCGCCCTGCAGTTCAGCTGGGCGGGCGCCGGTGCCGTGGCCTACCTGGCGCTCTTCGGCTCGGTGGTCGGGTTCACCGCCTACATGCACGTGCTGCGCGCCTGGCCGGCCACCGTCGCCGGCACCTACGTCTACGTGAACACCGTCGTCGCCGTATTCCTGGGCTGGCTGGTGCTCGCCGAGCCCGTCACCGATCGCACGATCTGCGCCATGGCCATCGTCATGCTCGCCGTCATGATCGTGCGGCGCTCGGGTCGCAAGTCACCGGCGCCGGCCGTCATCGATAAGGTCGGTCGATCATGGGATTCTCCAACTCGTACGCCGATGCCGGCTATGCTGAAGCCTACGCGAAGCTCGAGCTGCCCGGCACTTACTACCTCGCCTACCGCGACCTGCCGGCCATCTTTCGTCGACACGTAAAAGGCGCGAAAGCGCTCGACTTCGGCTGCGGGACGGGACGTTCCACCCGGTTTCTCCGACAGCATGGCTTCGAGGTGACCGGGGTCGACATCTCCGAGGAGATGATCGACAGAGCACGGAGGATCGACCCGGCGGGAGACTACCGCCTGATCGTGGACGACGACTCGATTCCGCTCGCCGGCGCCGCCTTCGATCTCATATTCTCGGCTTTCACGTTCGACAACGTAGCGACGGCGGAGAGGAAGGTCGCGATCTTCCGGCGGTTGCGCAGACTGCTGCACCGTGATGGCAGAATCGTCAACCTCGTCTCCTCTCCGGCGATCTATACGCACGAATGGGCCTCATTCTCAACCAAGGACTTCCCGGAGAATCGGACGGCAGGCAGCGGCGACGAGGTCAGAATCGTCGTAACGGACCTGGAGGACAGACGGCCGGTCGTCGACATCCTCTGGACCGACGCCGACTATCGCGCCACTTATCGCGGAGCCGGCCTCGACCTGGTGCAGGTCCATCGCCCGCTGGGCAGGGCGAGCGAGCCCTACGCCTGGGTCAACGAGACGCGGATATCGCCCTGGTCGATCTACGTCCTCAGCGCCGGGTCGGCAGCCTGAGCGTTGCGCCGGCTCATTCCATCCGCAGCACCGCCACCACATCGACACGCGTGGCCCGCCAGGCGGGCAGCAAGCAGGCGAGCACGGCGACGAGGCCGAGGAAGCCGATGGCACCGACGTAGGTGGCCGGATCGAGCGGCGGCGTCTCGTACAGCAGTTGCCGGACCAGCAGCGTGCCCGGGTAGGCGACGGCCAGGCCCAACAGCAGGCCCACGCCGACGAGGACCAGGCCGGTCTTGAGGACCATGCCCAGCAGGCTGCCATTCGACGCCCCCATGGCCCGGCGGACGCCGAACTCGCTCTTGCGCTGGCCCACGTGATAGGCCAGCACGCCGTAGAGCCCGATCGCCGTGAGCAGAAGAGCGACGCCGGCGAAGAGGGCGATCGAGACGATGACGATCCTGAAATCGGCCAGCCGATCGGTGAGCGCCGAATCCATGCTGGCCGCCTGTGCGAAGAGCACGTTGGGGTTCTTGCTCCGCACCAAGGACTCGATCGTCCCGGCGAGCGAGGTCGGCTCCATAGATGTGCGAACCGCGATCTGCAGCCGGGTGGCGCCGAGTTGGGCCGCCGACATGTAAGCTGCCGCGTCGGGCGCGCCGCGCGCCGTGGTCAAGCGGGCGTCGGCCACAATGCCGACGACCTCGAACTCGCGCTCCGGCCAACCGACGTGGACCCGCCGGCCGATGGGGTCCGCATCGCCGAACACAGTCCGCGCCGTGCTCTCACTCAACACGACAACGTAGGGAGTCCCGTCGACGTCGGAGCTTGTGATATCCCGGCCTCGCAGAAGCGGGATGCCCATCGTTCTGAAGTAGTCGGGCGACACCCAGCGAGCCATGGGCGAAAACCCCTCCTGGAGCGTCGGCTCTGGCGCTTCGGCCGGCCACACACCCCAATCCTGAAAGGGGCTGAGTATCGGCAGCCGGTTGATCAGACCCGCCGAGACCACACCCGGCTGTGCTTCGATCTCAGCGAGCAGCGACGCGAAGAACTCGCTGCGCTCTTGCGGAGTCGGGTAGTCGGCGACGGCGATCTTCAGCCGGCCGGTCAGCAGACCCTCTGGCTCGAAACCCAGGTCTACCCGGGCGAGCTGCGCGAAGCTGCGGATCAAGAGGCCCGAGCCGACCAGCAGGGCCACGGAGATGGCGACCTGCAAGACGACGAGACCTCTGCGCAGCCGGCCGCTCTGCAAACCTGCCGAGGCGCGCGCGCCCGACCCCAGTTGCCGGGCCGGTTGGGTGGTGGCGCCTCTCAGGGCCGGAATCACACCGACGACGAGCCCGGTGACGACGGAGAGCAGCAGGGTGAAGGCGAGAGCCCTCGCATCGATTGCCGGCCGACCGATCCCGAGCTCGCCGACCGAGAGCAAGCGCAACAGCACGTCCTGGAATAGATAGGCGATGATCACCCCGAAGAAGCCGGCAACCACCGTGAGAATCACACTTTCGGTCAGCAGCTGCCGCACCAGGCGGCGCGTCGAGGCACCCAACGCCGACCGCATCGCCATCTCCGAGTGGCGTCGCTCGCCGCGTGCCAACAGCAGGCCGGCTACGTTGCCGCAGGCGATCAGCAACACGAGCGCCGTGGTCGCCATGAGCAAAAGGAGGATCAAACGGACATCACGCACGATGTAGCGGTGCAGGTCTGTCAACAGGAGCGCCTTGCCAGCGTTGGTCGCCGGATACTGCTCGGCCAGACTGGCGGAGATCGCATCGACTTCGCTCTGCGCCTCTTCGATCGTTACCCCGGGCTTCAACCGCCCGACGACCAGATGGCTGTGCGAGTCGCGTTCGCCATCGAACGGCCCGTAGCGGTCGATTAGCGCCCAGACGTCGGCGTCGAACAAGAAGCGGAATCCATGCGGCATGACCCCGATGACCATGATCGGCGAGCCATCGATGTCGATAGTGCCGCCGATCGCGTCCGCGCTGCCTCCGAAACGCCGCTGCCAGAGGCCATAGCTGATCAACACCACCGGCGCTCCGTCCTCCGCCTCCTCCTCCGGCGTGAAATGCCGTCCGCTGATCGGGTTCACCCCCAGCGTCGCGAAGAGATTCCAGGTGACGAACGCGGCGTCGACCAGCTCGGGCCGATCGCCGCCCGTTACCGTGAACTCCATCGTGAAATTGGCCAGCGCGGCCAACGCTTCGAACGAGCCGCTGAACTCGCGGTAGTCGAAGTAGTCGATGCGAGAAACGGTGCCAGTCACTTGGCCGCCGATCGTCTTCTGGCCGGTCACCAGGCGGTCCGGCTCAGCGAAGGGGATCCCACGCAGGAGAACCGATTGAATGTTGCTGAACAGCGCCGTGTTGGCGCCGATGCCGATGGCGAGTATCAGGACGGATACGATGCTGAAGCCGGCGTTCCTGCTGAGCGTGCGCACGGCGTAGCGGATATCCTGGACCAGGGTGTCGAAGTTTGCTCCCAGTCTTCGCTCCCGGACTCGCTCCTTCACCTGCTCGACCCCGCCCAGCTCGAGCCGCGCTTCCCGGCGCGCCGCTTCCGGACTCATGCCCGCCCGGACCTTCTCGTCCGTCAACATATCGAGGTAGCTTCTGAGCTCCTCATCCAGATCTCGGTCGAGCGCAGCTTTGCGAAATAGCGACGCGAAGACGCTCCTAAACCGCGTATATATCCGCATGGGACCTCCTTCAGGTCGCCTCCATGACCTTGGTGATCGCCAGCACGACCTGCGTCCAGTTCCGCTTCTCCTCGCCCAGCCGGCGCCGGCCGGCAGCGGTGAGATCGTAGAACCTGGCCCGCCGCTTGTTCTCCGACTCGCCCCACGACCCCTTGATCCAGCCCTCCTGCTCGAGTCGGTGGAGCGCCGGAAAGAGCGACCCCGGCTGGACCTGGAAGACCCCGTCAGTGATCTGGTCGATCCGCCGCGAGACCCCCAGCCCGTGCAGGGGCTCGAGGCTCAGGGTCTTGAGGATCAGCATGTCGAGGGTGCCGCGGAGCAGCTCGGCCTTGCCAGCGGTCACGGGTCGCCTCCTATAGAGTTCCTATATGAGTAGATACCGCGGCCGGCGAAAAGGTTGCCTGGGTGTGCAGCGGGCGGGAGGTGTGGCAAGAATAACGGCGCCTACCGTCAGGCGCCGTCAAGCATGCGAGCGCTTATCTAGGAAGGCTCATCGAGCCGCACGACGTTTTGTGCCTTCAGGCCCTTGGGCTCTTGGATCACATCGAACTCGACGGCTTCGCCTTCCCGGAGGCTCCGGGTGCCTTCGAGCGCGGTGTGGTGAACAAAGACGTCTGGACCACCTTCCTGCTCGATGAAGCCGTAGCCCTTGTCCTCGGAGAACCACTTCACCTTGCCTTTAGCTCTTTCCATGTCGGTTCCTTCCCTCCGGCTAACGACCCAGCCGGCGGGCGCGGGCGTTTCTTCGCTTCGCCGCCGCCGCTTTGCGCTTCCTGGCCGCGCTGGGCTTCTCGTAGTACCGCCTTCGCTTCATATCTTTGAACAACCCGGAGCGGATCATCTTGCGCCGAAACTTCTTGAGCGCCCACTCCAGGTTGTCGTTCTCCCCCAAAACGATCTCGACCATGACCCCTCCACCGCCGGGATATGTGACACGGGACGCAAACTAGCCTAGAAGGCTAACATCCAGGGGACCCCCTGTCCAGTCGGCCGGCGGTCCGTGACCCGAAGCCCTTGACGGGAGCCCGGTTGGCTGATAGACTTGGCCCAGCCGTTGAGAACACCAGCGACACGTAAAAGGGACCTGGCTCAAACGCCGGCCCCTTTTTTGTTGGTCGTTGGAACGGCAAGCCCAGCGCGGGGGCGAACGTCCGCGCGTCAACCAGTAGTCGGTAGTTGCGGCACAGCCGGACTCCGACCCAAACAACACGAGGAAGCACGGCAGATGCGTACTACCGGCACAGTCAAGTGGTTCAACGACAGCAAGGGCTTCGGCTTCATCACGCCGGAGGACGGCCAGAAGGACTGTTTCGTCCACCATTCGGCGATCCAGAGCGAAGGGTTCAAGACCCTGAGCGACGGTGAGCGGGTGGAGTTCGATATCGTCCAGGGCCAGAAGGGCCCGGCGGCCGAGAACGTGGTCAAGCTGAGCAAGTAAGCTCTAGTTGCCACCGACTGGCAGGGGCCACCGCGGCGGAAATCGCGGTGGCCCCTTGTCATATTATACGACCGCTTATAGGACCGCTCAGGCGCGCTCGAGCAGCGGCAGCAGATCGTGCTCGATGCGCTCGGGCGTGAACTTGGGCGCGTAGCGCCGCCGCACGGCGCCGTCCCGGCCGACCAGGAACTTGGTGAAGTTCCACTTGATCGACTTCGAGCCCATGAGCCCCTTGCGCTGGGACTTGAGGTAGCGGTACAGCGGGTGCGCGTTGGGGCCGTTGACCTCGATCTTGGCGAACATCGGGAAGGTGACGTCGTAGGTGAGCGAGCAGAAGCGGCGGATCTCCTCCGCATCGCCGGGCTCCTGGTGCCGGAACTGGTCGCAAGGAAAGCCCAGGACCACGAGGCCGGCATCTTTGTGGCGACGGTATGCGGGGTGAGCCCGCACTTGCTGGCCACGTTGACGATCAGCATGACCTTACCGCGGTAGGCATCCAGCTTCTGCACCTGGCCGTCGAGCGTCGTCGCTTCGATGTCGTAGATGGTCATCTTGGCTACCGGTGAGGCAGCCAGCGCTCGACCAGACGCCGCAGCGCTCCCGGCGGCGCGGCGCTGCCCGGCGCCTTCTCGCTGGGCAGTGCTGTGAGCGTCCGGGCAAGATGGGCGGCGCTGGGCCGGTGGCGGGGATTCTTGGCCAGGCAGTTG
>JBDHKD010000021.1:0-61128 GCA_039586575.1 Gemmatimonadota bacterium
GGCCGGAAGAACGACCGGCGAGATCCGGCTCGCAGACATCTTTCCGCCCAAGCGTTGAGTTGGGCTCCTCAGCGCCGCTCAGCCCACCCCGCTCGATTTGTGGAGTCCAAGGCCGTGGCGGCTTCCGTACGGTGCGTGAGGAACTGGACCGTGCCCTAGGTCCTTGGGGTATTCAATGAAGACGAAGGAGTCCGCCTCCGCTCCGGTCGCTCCAGGAAGTTCCATGAGAACGCGCTCGAGTCATCTGCTGATCTCGGCCCTGGCAGCTGCCGCCGTCGTGTCTTGCGGCGACGGCTCGACGGGCCCCTCATCGACCAGCCGTCGCCTGACTCAGCGTCTCGAGACCGCGGACATCACATTCCACTTCGCCGAGGGCGACACGGTGAACGCCGAGTACCAGCAGGCGTTCCACGAATGGGCCGTCCCGTACCTCGGGATCTCGATGCCGCAGAGGCTGCGGTACTACAAGTACCTCGACAATGTGCACATGCGGGAACTCACCGAACAGCCGTACGGCTCGTGGGCGGACGTCGAAGGCTACGCCGTCCATTCGGTGGAGCTCCAGCAGGGACACGAGGCCATGCACGTCTACTCGTACGTGATCGGTTGGCCCTCGGACTTCTTCGCCGAGGGCATAGCGGTGGCCTTGGATGTGAACCCGTTCACGGGTCAGGAGGTCCCCTTCTTCGGCGCCCCCGCTCACACTCTCTGTCGCACCTGGCTCGAGGAAGGCAGCCTCTATCCGCTGCGGGACATCGTCGCCAACGATGGGTTCTGGGGTCCGGGTAGGCGGTGGACTCAAACGTACCCGCAGGCGGGGTCGTTCACGCAGTTCCTGATCGCCGAGTTCGGCCTCGAAACTCTCAAGTCGCTGTTTCGGGTCGTCGATGACTACGACTCGACGGAGATCATTCTGAGTGCGTTCGAGTCGGTCTACGGCATCTCCCTCGAGGAAGCGGAGCGTCGCTGGCTCGCGTTCCTCGGGGGTTCGGCGAGGAGCCTGAGGGTCACTCCGCGCGGCCCAGGCTGAGCTTCTCGCCACGGGTCACCCCGAACTCGGTGACCCGGACGACGATTTCGTTCGGCTGGATCTCCACCACCTGCATGTTCCCGATCGTGTCGCCGCGCCGCACGCGATAGCGCTTCTCGCTGGCACGTTGCTCACGGCCTCCAGCTCAGTACCGCGTCCAAGCACCGCTTTAGCACCGCCCACACCCGCTGGACACAATGACCCACCGACGTCGTGGCGACGATCACACCAAGTGCAAAGACCGCCAGCAGGCCCAGCAGCCCGACGTCATCGGCCGCGAGTCGCCGCTCGGGCGGCGCGAAGACGTGACCCAATAGCCCCGACGCGTCGGCGATCAGCAGGCAGAGCATCGACAGCCAGAACAGGTCTTTCAGCAAGACACGGATTGACGGCGCCGCGGATCCTGCGGGCTCGGCGGGCCGCGCTGCGTCCGGACGTTCCGCCTCGACGGGCTGTGGCTCGGGCTCGTCATCAGATTCGATCCAACGGCAGACGGCCAGGCTCTGCTTACCGCAGCCAGCACAGATCGTGACGGCGCGGCGCCCGCCCGCCTCGTCGATCGGCGGGCCGAAGGTCTCCACCTCGATCGCCTTCTCGCCACAAACGCTACAGCGATGGGGACCTGAGCTTGGCGGCTTCGGCCGCTTCACCTCCTCGGCCATCTCGCGGGCCAGGGCGACGGCGCGGCGGCAATCGGCCAGCCAGACGCGGAGCCTCGGCACTTCGTCCAAGAGCTGCGGCCGCCCCTCGACCAACTGATCGAGGTGCGCCAGCGCGCGGCCGTCGGCGGCGTTCGCCCTCGTGGCCTCGACCCAGGCGCGGGCCGCGCCCGCGAGGTCACCCTGCCCTGCCAGGCTGAGACCCAGGTTCTTGTGGGCGTTGGGGCGCGCCGGATCGATCGCTGTGGCCAATCGGCAGAGCGGCTCCGCCTCGGCGTGGCGACCGACCACGCAGAGGCAGTAGCCCAGGTTGTTGTGCGTGAAGTAGGCCGTCCACACATCGCTCGGCTCCAAGGCCAATGCCGCGCGGTAGGCGTTAATCGCCAACTCCCACTCGCTGGTGCGCTCGTACGATTGGCCCAGGTACACGTAGAGGAGCGCTCGCACCTCGAGATTCGTCTCCCGCTCGATCAGCTCCTCGAGCTTCCGCCGCGTCAGGTCCTCGCGACCGTGCAGCCCGTAATGCTCGATCAAATAGTTCAGCGCGTCGAGCGAGCGCTGCGCCTCGAACCGCTCGAGGCAGTGCCGCTCACCTTCCTCGAAGCTCCCGGGGAAGGGCTCGTACGTCGCGCCCTTCGGTATCGAGATCGTGAAGCGAAGCTCGCGATCGCTCATCTTCTCACAACCCACCAGCCGTAGGTGGAGCCGCAGGTGAAGGAGCCCGCGACTTCCTGCTCGTCCGACCGGGTCACGGGCCCGCTGAAGGGGAGCACGTCCAGGTCGAGCGTCGCCGCCGTCGCCACCGGTTCCTGCCAGTAGAGCGTGTCGCCGGCGACGATCACGGTGATCGGGATGACCTCGCCGAGCGTGCCGCGGGCCGAGCAGTAGTTCCCCTTCTCGCTATCGACGGCGAGCGCCTCGTAGGCATAGCCGCTCGTCTCCGGCGCCACGGGGCCGGATCCGCCGCAGGCCGCCGCCATGAGCGCCGCCAGAATGACCCACTTCTTCGACATCGTCGGTCCTCTTACTTGACGGACTGGTCGGGAGTCGGTCGGCGAATGGAAGGTATCGACGCCCTCTGACACTCGAGCGTCAGGTTTGACTGCGCGACCTCGCTCCGGTCAACCGGCGTCGGTGGGTTCAGTGGGTGAGGGTGGTCAGTGGGTCAGTGCTTCAGTCGTGAGCGCCGACGACGCGTTACCGACTACGGGTCTCGAACCAGCCAATGACCGTACGTCGTCTCCGAGGCCGACGTGTTCGAGAAGTAAGCCGCGGCCGTGGATTGATCGACGTCAGCCTGCAGGACAGCGATCTGCCGGCTCGAAAGCATCACCTCCGCGGTGAAACCAGCACCGATCCTGTACAGGTGCCCACATGTCGGGGGACCGCAGAGAAGCGTTTCGCCCACCTTGTCGATCAGCGCGTTGACCGGCGTCCAGTTCTCGGAGCTGAAAAGACTGGCAGGCACGCCCTGGATGTCGGCGTCCTCGAATAGAGCCGTGATCTCGGCCTCGGTGGCATAGCGATAGTCAGAGTATTGGCCTCCCGGCTCCAGCTCCAACACCATGTCGTCGTACGTCATCCCCAGACCCGTCGTTATGTCCAGAAACTCCAGACCCGACGGGCGGTGGCAGGTGTGTGTCGCATCCACGGTTCCGTCGCAGAGCCCCACCGTTACCCTCGGCACGACCTCCACCGTACACGTGTCGGCTACCGCGTTCGACGTGGCGATGACCAGCGTGATACCCTCTGCTACGCCCGTCACCCAGCCGTCCAGGACGGTGGCATACTGCGGGTGCGTGCTCGTCCACTCGACCGTGGCGCCCGGAACCGTTCTGCCCGTGAAGTCGTAGGCGGTCACCGTCAGCTCTACCGTGCCGTCCACCCATATCGTCTCGGAGTTCGGTGAGACCGTCACGGCGACGACCTCGGAGGGGCCGCTCGCGTCATCTCCACAGGCCACCATCAGGGAGACGCAACAGACGGCGAGACAAGCGGACCGCGATCTCATAGCAGTCCTCCGGAAAATCGAGTGCGAGATAGGATCGGCGTCGCTTCGAGGATCGGCTGTGCGGGGCTGGGTCAAGATAGGTGCTCGAACGCGCCGGGGCAATTTCGGTATGCAACACGCGGTGTGCAGTAGACAGCGACGGAGTGCACGGGGGTGTCGGCGCGCCTGCGGGACCGGTAAAAGCGGTCATTGACAAATCCTCACCTCTAGGTGAGATTTGCAGGTATTCCAGGAGAGCGCCGCCCGGCACAGGCGGCCTCGTTTGACCCGGTTCCTCAGTGCGGTTGGCGCCGGGTCTGGTTTTTTGGCGTGCAGCCCCAACCGGGAGGTATCCAATGCGACGCGCCTTTCTCACTGCTGTAGCATCACTCCTCATCATCCCGAGCATCGGGAGCGCCCAGGACAAGGCGGCCAAGATCGCCAACGCGACCAGCGCCGCGCCCATGTCCATCAGCGCGAACGCTACCGTAATGGACTGGGACAACACGGTTCTGCGCGAGGGGACGAACGGCTGGACGTGCCTACCTGACATGCCGGTCTCGTCGGGCAACGACCCCATGTGTCTCGACGAGCCGTGGGTGAACTGGGTACACGCTTTCATGACCAAGACGGAGCCGAACTTCAGTAAGATCGGCTTCGGCTATATGCTCACCGGCGACTCGCCCGCCAGTAACACCGACCCGTTCGCCGAGGGGCCGACGCCCGACAACGAGTGGATCAGCGAGGGCGGCCCGCACGTCATGATGGTGGTGCCGGATCCGGCTATGCTGGACGGCCTGTCGACCGACCCCGCTGACGGCGGCCCGTGGGTCATGTGGCGTGACACTCCCTACGTGCACGTCATGATCCCGCTGCCAGCGTCCGGGATGTAGACCCACCGAGTAGAGGCCACGAAATCAGCGCGCGCCGGTGCCGCCCCACGGCATCGGCGCGTCGGCTTACCGCTCCGCCGCAGCACGATCTCGTACGAAACCCGCCAAGACCCTAGTTTGAACCCATGACACTGGACGAGATCTTCTTCCGTCCGCTCCGCACGCAGGAGGACTACGCGAAATGCGTGGCGCTCCAAGAGGAGACCTGGGGCGAAGGGTTCGGCGAGCGCGTGCCACCGTCGATCCTCCTGGCGACCCAGCAGGTGGGCGGCGTGGCGGCCGGTGCCTTCGACGCCGAGAACCGCCTGCTGGGCTTCGTCTTCGGGCTCTCGGGCGTCCGCCACGGCCGGCCCGCCCACTGGTCGGACATGCTCGCCGTCACCGAAAACGCCCGCGGTCACGGGCTGGGGATCCAACTGAAGGCCTACCAGCGGGAGCTCCTACTAAAGAACGGGATCGAGGTCGCCTACTGGAGCTACGACCCGCTGGAAGCACGGAACGCCCACATCAACATCAACCGGCTGGGCGCCCTGCCCTACGAGTACGTGCCCGACATGTACGGCGCAGGGACGCTGAGCACGTTGCACGCCGGGCTCACGACCGACCGGTTCGTCGTCGAGTGGGAGCTCAGTGACCCGCGCATCGCCGACCTCCTGGCGGCGGAGGGCGGCGTCGAGGACGCGATCTTTACCGAGGCGCCCGTGGTGAATACCGAGGTCACAGGCGGTGAGCCCGTGCCCCGCGAGCTCGAGCTGCCGGAGGGAGATGAGGTAAAGGTCGAGGTGCCGTGGGATTTGCAGAGCCTCAAGCGGACGTCGATCGATACGGCGCGCGCCTGGCGCGCCACGACGCGGCGCGCCTTTCTCCACTACCTGGAGCGCGAATACCAGGTGACGGGCTTCCGGCGCGACCGGGACGCCGGCCGCTGCTTCTACATCCTAACCGGCCGGTAAGCGACATGTCGGAACCATTCCGCATCCGCCGGATCACACTACGCGAGATTCGCCTGCCGCTCAGAGAGACGTTCCGCATCTCGTCCGGCTCGACCGAGACCCGGCGGATCTGTCTCCTCAAGCTGACCGACGCGGACGGCATCAGCGCCTGGGCCGAGTGCACCGCCGGCGAGCTGCCCAACTACTCGCCGGAGACGATCGACACCGCCTGGCTCGCCATCGCGGAGTGGCTGGCACCCCGCCTGCTGGACCGCGAGCTCAGAACGCCCGAGGAGGTCCACGCCGTGCTCGAGCGCGATCTGCGCGGCCACAACATGGCGAAAGCGGCGGTCGAGATGGGCGCCTGGGCCCTGAATGCCGAGCGGCGGGCCGTCAGCCTGACCGCTGTCTTGGGCGGCACGCGGGCGAAGATCGCCACCGGCATCTCGCTCGGGATCCAGGAGAGCCCGGAAGCGCTCGCCCGCGCGGCCCGCGACGCCGCCGCCCAGGGCTACCGAAGGATCAAATGCAAGATCGCGCCCGGCGCCGACCTCGAATACGTCGCCAGCGCCCGAAAGGCGCTGGGCCCCGGCTTCCCACTCATGGCCGACGCGAACGCCGCCTACACGCTGGAGGACGCCGCGCAGCTGGCCAAGCTCGACCAGCATGAGCTCCTGATGATCGAGCAGCCGCTGGCGAGCGATGACCTGGTCCGACACGCCGAGCTGCAGAGGCGGATGAAGACTCCCATCTGCCTGGACGAATCGATCACCGGCGTCGCCAAGGCGGAGGACATGCTGAGCCTGGGCGCCGGGAAGATCATCAACATCAAAGCGGGCCGGGTGGGCGGCCTGGCCCAGGCGAAGGCGATCCACGACCTCTGCAAAGCCCAGGGCATGCCCGTCTGGTGCGGCGGCATGCTGGAGACCGGCATCGGCCGCGCCTACAACGTCGCGCTCGCCGCGCTGGCCGGCTTCACCATCCCGGGCGATGTGAGCCCCAGCGCGCGCTACTGGGAGCGCGACATCGTCACGCCCGAGTGGACGATGGAGGACGGGATGGTCGCGGTACCCTATAGCCGGCCGGGCCTGGGGATCGCGGTGGACTGTGACCGGGTGGATGACCTCACGGTCCGCAAGCAGACGCTCTGCCACGACTGACGCGCCGAGCGGGGTTGGCGTCGGGGCCGGGGGCGCACATCTTACGCACGATAGAAAGCCCCGAGGGACGCCCCACTCGCCAAGGGGCGGCGCACCGGGACTGCGGTTGTCAAAGTGTTGTCTAATATATTTTGGATAATAGCTTGACAACCAGGCCCCGTACGCTATCCTTACCAGTTTAGTGTCAGGGCGCCCGCGCTCTGGCAGGTACCAGACTTCACCGAAAGGTCGCGTTCGATGTCGAGACTAGCGAAGGCCAAGCTGCTGTTCGCGGCGGCGGCGTTCACATCCTTTGTGTTGTCGGTGTACCTATGGTTCAGCGGGCAGCGTGAGGAGGGGCTGTTCGTGGGGCTCTGGGTGCCGTCGATCTTATCATTGGGCGCTATGCTGCTGGCGGGTTGGAGGACCGGAGCGGAGCATGTCTGAGCTGGCGGTGTTCCTGTTCGGCTGCTTCGTGACATCGTTGTGCCTGGCGGCGATGGCGCTGCTGTTGTGGGGGGCGTATCGAGATGGCGCGGCGGACGAGAGGCGACGGAAGGGACCGCAGTGAGGGGAGCGACGAGTCGAGGGTGGTGAATGATGGTTAGCCGGGGATACCAGAAGCTCATGGCGGAGCTGAAGCGCCGCCATGTCTTTAAGGTGATGGCGGTTTACGGCGCGGCGGCGTTCGCCGTGATGCAGGCGGCCGATTTCCTGGTACCCGCCCTGCGCTTGCCCGACGCGTTCGCGTCGGCGATCGCCTTCACGGCGCTGTTGGGTTTCCCCTTCGCGGTGGCGCTCGCCTGGATCTTCGACCTGACGCCGCAGGGGGTGAAGCGTACCGATCCGGCTGCCAGCGGCGAACTGGAGGCGATCGTCGCCGAGCCGCGCGCGCGGCGCTGGGGCGCCGGGCTTTTGGCACTGGCCGCGACGCTCCTCTTCCTGGTCGGCGGCTGGTGGGTAATACGCGGCCAGCCGGAGGCGGGCGGCGCTGTGGGCGCCGGCGTCGGGCGGTCGATCGCCGTGCTCCCCTTCGTGAACCTGAGCGATGGCCCGAGCAGCGAGTATTTCAGCGACGGCCTGGCCGAGGAGCTGATGAACGCGCTCGGCCGCATCCCGGATCTCAAGGTAGCGGCGCGGACGTCGGCCTTTGCCTTCAAGGGCCGGAACCTCGACGTGCGCGAGATCGGCGCAGAGCTGGACGTCGAGACCGTGCTGGAGGGGAGCGTGCGGCGTTCCGGCAACCGGGTACGCGTGAGCGCGCAGCTGATCAACGTGGCGGACGGCTTCCGCCTGTGGGCGGAGACGTACGACCGCGAGCTGGTCGACATCTTCGCCATCCAGGACGAGATCGCGCGCTCGATCGTCACGGCGCTGCAAGTCACCCTGACCCGCGCGCCCGGCTCGCTGGTGCGCGGCGGCACGTCGAACATCGCGGCCTACAACCACTTCCTGCGCGGGCAGCACTTCTGGAATCAGCGAACCCTGCCGGCGTTCTACGAGGCGATCGAGGAATTCAACCAGGCGATCGCGCTCGATCCCGACTACGCCCGCGCCTACGCCGGGCTGGCGCAGACCTACGTGCTCTTGCCCGAGTACGGCGGGCCCTCGGTCCCCGATGTGCTGCCGGACGCGCGAGCCGCTACGCAAAGAGCGCTGGCCCTCGACCCGAATTCCGCCGAGGCGTTCGCCGCGTCGGGCTACCTGCGTCTCCGGTTCGAGTGGGATTGGGCCGGCGCGGAGGCCGACTTCCGGCGCGCCATCGCTCTGGCGCCCGGCTACGCCACCGCGCGGCAGTGGCGCGCCGAACTGCTGATCACCGAGCGCCGCTTCCCGGAGGCGCGCGCCGAGGGGCAGACCGCTTATGAGCTCGACCCACTGGCCCCGGCCGGCAACCTGGTGCAGGCGATCAATCTGGAGATCGCCGGCCTGAGCGCCGAGGCCGTCGCGCAGTACGAGTCGACGCTCGAGATCGCCCCCGACTTCCACCTCGCCCGCTATTTCCTGGCCATGGCCCAGGTCAAGCGGGGCGATCTGGAACGAGCGGAATCCACCTTGCTCGAGCTGGCGCGACGGACCGGCGGCGATCCGGCGCCCTACCGCGCCTACATCGCGGCGCTGGCCGACCCGCGGCAGATCCCGGCGGCGCTGGCGGCGCTCGATACAGCCAGCGTCTACGGCTTCATCGGCAGCTCGGGATACCTGGCGACGCTGGGGCGGGTCGAGGAGACGCTCGAGGTCCTGGAGCACGCCTATCGGGAACGGGATCCCTATCTGCCGATGGCCAACGCGCTGGTTCCCTACGAGGGGCTGCGCTCCGATCCGCGCTTCCTCGAGTTCCTCTCGCGGACCGGACTCTGATGCCCTGACGCCCAGCACGCGGAGCGCGTCCTCCCGATCGCAACGCTCTTCCACGCCGGTAGGTGTTGACGTCCGTTTGAGGCCGACCGGTGAAACTCACATCGATCGTTAGCGGGCCTTCCTTGATACCCGCCCCCGGAGATGCTATCATTATGCTAGCAAGCGGGCGCTGACGCTCGCTGAACCGTGAGGGAGCTATGGCGCAGGTCTTGGTTCGAGATCTGGACGACGTGATCGTCGAGCGGCTCAAGCAACGCGCACGACGGCACGGCCGGTCGCTGGAGGCGGAGCTACGGCTGATTCTGGAGCGCTCGGCCCGGGCCGACATGCTGGAAGCGCGGCGGGTGGCCGAGCGGATCCGCGGCGAGCTGGCGGGACGCGCACACAGCGACAGTGCGGAGCTGGTGCCCGAGGACCGGGAGCGGTGACGCTTTACGTGGTCGACGCGAGCGTCGCCGTCAAATGGTACGTGCCCGAGCCACACTGGGAGGCCGCCGCGACCCTGTTGGACGAGCGAAACGAGCTCGTCGCGCCCGACCTCATGCCGGCGGAGTTCGGCAACGCGCTCTGGAAAAAGTGTGGGCGCGGCGAGTTGAGCAGCTCCGAAGTCCGGTCGATCGTCGACGCCTTCCCCGGGGTTCCGCTACAGATCTACTCGTCGCTGACCTTGCTGGAGGCCGCAGTGGAGATCGCGCTCAAGGCAGCGCGCACGGTCTACGACAGCCTCTACGTCGCGTTAGCGGTCGCGCTGGATTCCACGTTGGTGACCGCAGACGCCCGCCTGCTGGACGGGCTCCGCCAGTCCAAGCTCGCTCCTTACCTAAAGCACATCGGCCAGCTGTGAGGCTGGCACGCCGACCGGTTGGCACCGCCACCGCCCTCCCTTGCCGACCAACGAAGCGGGCCCGATTTTTCCCCCGCTCACATACCAAAGGACCGTCCTTACCGGTTGAGACTCGCTGGAGGTACCCATGCACCGAGCCGTCGTCCGCCTACTGATCGCCGCCGCGTTCCTGGCATCCGCCGCGTCCGCGGCCGGCGCCGCCCTACAACAGCAGGAAACCGCCCAGGCCGACACCACCAAGCAGGAGAAGAAGAACGAGAATCTCCCGTTGGAGCCCGGCCGCACGGTGACGATCGACACCGATCAGGGGACCTGGATCTCGCTCGACGTGAGCCCGGACGGTCGGATGATCGTCTTCGATCTCTTGGGCGACCTCTACCTGCTGCCCTTCGAGGGCGGCGCGGCGCGCCAGCTGACCAGCGGGATGGCGTTCGACGGGCAGCCGCGCTTCAGCCCCGACGGCGCCAAGGTGCTCTTCGTCTCCGACCGCTCGGGCGGCGAAAACCTCTGGACGATCGAGCCGGCGACGGGCGACACGGCGCAGCTCACCAAGGGCAACGGGCACATGTACGTGTCGCCCGAGTGGGCGCCGGACGGCAAGTACGTGGTCGCCTCACGCTCGGAGTCGCGCCTGGGCGTGGTGCAGTTGTGGATCGGGCACATCGACGGCGGCTCGGGCAAGGTGATAGTCGATGAGCCGGAGAACGTGAAGACGCTGGGCGCGGCGTTCACACCCGACGGCCGCTACATCTGGTACGCGCGCCGCAGCGGCAGCTGGAACTACAACGCCATGCTGCCGCAGTACCAACTCGAGGTCTACGACCGCGAGACCGGCGAGCGCTACTCGCGATCTTCACGTTACGGCTCGGCGCTCCGCCCGACCATCTCGCCGGACGGCCGCTGGCTGGTCTACGGCACGCGGTTCGAGGATGCGACGGGCCTGCGCATCCGCGACCTGCAGACGGGCGCGGAGCGCTGGCTCGCGTATCCGATCCAGCACGACGACCAGGAGTCGATCGCCGACCGCGATGTCTTGCCCGGCATGTCGTTCACGCCCGACTCGCGCGAGCTGGTCACGTCCTACGGCGGCAAGATCTGGCGTATCCCGCTCGACGGGGGCGAGGCGGTCGAGATCCCCTTCCGTGTGACGACCGAGCTCGAGTTCGGCCCGCTGGTCGAGTTCGACTACCCGATCGAGGACACCCCCGAGTTCACCATCAGTCAGATCCGCGACGCCGTGCCCGCGCCGAACGGGACCCGGCTGGCCTTCACCGCCCTCGACCGGCTGTACGTCATGGACTGGCCCGACGGCACACCGCGCCGGCTGACCGACATGGAGATCACCGAGGCCCAGCCGACCTGGTCGCCCGACGGCCGCTGGATCGCCTACGTCACCTGGTCGGAGGACGGCGGCCACATCTATAAGGTGCGTGCCGACGGCCGCGGTAGCCCGCGCCGGCTCACCCAGCTGGACGGCGTTTACCAGCAGCCCGCCTGGTCGCCCGACGGCGGCCGCATCGTCGCCATCCGCGGGCCGGCCCGCGCCTACCGCGAGTCCACCGGGCCCTCCGCGCCGGGCGCCGCCGAGGACCTGGTCTGGGTCCGCGCCGACGGCGGGGCGCCCACCGTGATCGCGCCGACCGAGGGGCGCGGCGCGCCCCACTTCACCCAGGACCCCGACCGCATCTACCTCTTCCACAGAGACACGGGGCTCGTCTCGATCCGCTGGGACGGGACCGACGAGAAGGCACACCTCAAGGTCACCGGCCACAAGCGGCCGCGGGCGACCCAGCCCAACCGGCCCGACGTGATGCTGGTGGCGCCGACCGGCGAGCAGGCGCTGGCCCTGGTCGACAACCAGATCTACGTGGTCACCGTGCCGTACATCGGCGGCGAGACACCGAGCGTCTCCATCACCAAACCGGAGAACGCCGACTTCCCGGCCCTGCAGCTGACCGACATCGGCGGCCAGTTCCCCGCCTGGAGCGGCGACGGCCGCCACGTGCACTGGTCGATCGGCAACGCCCACGCCGTCTACGACCTCGACGCCGCCCGCGCCTTCGCCGACAGCGTCAAGGCGGCGAAGGAGCAAGAAGAAGAAGAAGAAGAAGAAGCTGCAGCAGCGGAGGAACAGGAGGAGCAGGAGGAGGAAAAGGAGGAGAAAGAGGAGGAGCCGCGTTATCAGCCGTTCGAGACGCGGATCGTCATCCAGGCGCGGCGTGATATCCCCCAGGGCGTGGTCGCCCTGCGGGGCGCGCGGGTCATCACGATGCGGGGTGACGAGGTGATAGAGGACGCCGACCTCGTGGTGCGGAACAACCGCATCGTCGCGCTGGGCGCGCGCGGCTCGCTGGACGTGCCGGCCGACGCCCGGGTGATCGACGTCACGGGTACGACGATCATCCCCGGCTTCGTCGACCCGCACTCGCACATGTGGCCCGCCTGGGGCGTCCACAAGACCCAGGACTGGCAGTACCTGGCCAACCTGGCCTACGGGGTCACCACCACCCGCGACCCGCAGACCAGCAGCACCGACGTGTTGACCTACGGCGACCGGGTGACCGCCGGCTTGATGATCGGGCCGCGCATCTACTCGACCGGCCCCGGCATATTCGGCGACTACGTGAACGACCCGATCGAGGACCTCGAGCACGCGCGCCGGATCCTCAAGCGCTACTCCGAGTACTACGACACCAAGACGATCAAGATGTACATGGCGGGTAACCGCCAGCAGCGGCAGTGGGTGATCATGGCGTCCCGGGACCAGGGCCTCATGCCCACCACCGAGGGCGGCCTGCGGTTCGCCTACGAGCTGAGCATGATCGTCGACGGCTACCCGGGCCAGGAGCACACCTGGCCCGTCTATCCCATCTACCAGGACGTCATCGCGCTGACCGCGGCCAGCCAAATGACCTACACGCCGACCCTGCTGGTGGCCTACGGCGGCCCCTTCTCGGAGAACTACTTCTACGAGAACGAGAACCCGCACGACGACACGAAGCTGCGCCATTTCACGCCGCACAGCGAGATCGACCAGGCGACGCGCCGCCGCGGCCAGTGGTTCCTGCCCGACGAGTACGTGTTCGAGGAGCACGGCGTGGCGCTGAAGGACGTGGTCGAGGCCGGCGGTCGGGTCGGCATCGGCAGCCACGGCCAACTCCAAGGGCTCGGCTATCACTGGGAGCTCTGGCTGGTGGCGGCGGGCGGCATGTCGAACCACGACGCGCTCCGCGCCGCGACCATCCTGGGCGCCGAGGGGATCGGGTTGGACGAGGACCTGGGCTCCTTGGAGCCCGGCAAGCTGGCCGACCTCATCCTGCTCGACGCGAACCCGCTGGACGACCTGCGGAACACCAACACGATCCGCTACGTGATGATGAACGGCCGGCTCTTCGAGGGCGACACGCTGAACGAGATCTGGCCGCGTCAGCGACCGCTGGAGATGCCGGACTACTGGCAGGACGATCCCGTCGGCCTGCGGGCGGGGATGCGAGACGGGTCGGCTCGCTAGCCGTCAGGGGCGACGAGCTGTTGACGTGGACCGGCGCAACTTCCTGATTCGGGCGGCCGAGCTCTCACTCGCGTTCACGCCGCCGGGCGTGGGGCTGGTGCGAGCTTTCACCCGGCCTGGTGACCTTGAGCGCGCGATGGCGACGGGAGCACACTCGGCTTCCGACCCCGTGACCCTCTTCCTCTCCGGCGACGTGATGACGGGCCGGGGGATCGATCAGGTTCTGCCTCACCCCGGTGACCCGCAGCTCTTCGAGCCGTACGTCCGCACGGCCACCGGATACGTCGAGCTCGCCGAGCGGATAAACGGCCCGATCCCCAAGCCGGTCGACTACTCCTATATCTGGGGAGACGCCCTCGATGTGCTCGAGCGCGCCGCGCCCGACGCGCGAGTCATCAACCTCGAGACCGGCGTGACCACGAGCGACGAGGTGTGGTACGGCAAGGGCGTCCACTACCGCATGCACCCGGCCAACGTCGCCTGTCTCACGGCGGCCCGTATCGACTGCTGCGTCCTCGCTAACAACCACATGCTCGACTGGGGAACCGCCGGACTCGAGCAGACGCTGGCTACGCTGGAGGGTGCGGGGATCCGCACCGCCGGAGCGGGACGCGATCTCGAGGCGGCGACCGCCCCCGCGGTGCTGGAAGTCGGGGTCCAGCGGCGGGTGTTGGTCTTCGGGCTCGGCGCGACGAGCAGCGGTATCCCGGAGGGGTGGGCGGCGACGGAGCGCCGACCCGGGGTGAACCTCCTGCATGACGTCGGGGCGCCGGCCGTCCAGCGCGTCGTCGATCGCGTGCGCGGCGTGAAGCGTGAAGGCGACCTGGTCGTCGCCTCCATCCACTGGGGCGGCAACTGGGGCTATCGGGTCCCCCGCGCGCAGCAGGAACTCGCGCGCCGGCTGATCGACGAGGCGGGCGTGGACGTGGTCCACGGGCACTCGTCCCATCACGCCAAGGGAATCGAGGTCTACCGGGGCCGGCCGATCCTCTACGGGTGTGGCGACCTGATCAACGACTACGAGGGCATCGCCGGGTACGAGGAGTTCCGGACCGAGCTGGCCCTCCTCTACTTCCCCACTCTGGATCCGAGCGACGGCAGGCTCGTCGGCTTCCGGATCGCGCCGCTCAGGATGCGGCGGTTCCAGCTGATCCGGGCGTCTCAGGACGACGCCGACTGGGTGCGGGCGACACTCACCCGGGAAGGCGAACCGTTTGGGACGTGGGCCGAGCCGGGTCCCGACAACACCATCACTCTACGTTGGGGTTAGCTCGCTCGCGCTGAAGCTCGCTACTGCCGGCCCGCCGCCTCCAGCGCCTTCGATTTCGCCGTGCGGCCGGCCGACGAGGGCGGCGGCGTCGGCTGGTAGTCGGTGATCAACACGCCCGGCTCGGGCGTCACACGGGCTTCGGCCAACCGCAGGTCGTCGTCGGTACGCAACCGCCGGTCGGGGCCGGGGGACAGTACGACGAAGGAATCGTCGTAGAGCTCGATGTAGTGGGGCGAGCCCCAGGGATCCTCGACGCCCAGGGCGCCCGCTGCCGGATAGCTTCCGGTCTCGCGGGCCGCCTGCGCGATGTCGGCGACGATCGCTTCCAGCGTACTTTCGGCCTGGCCCTGACTGCCGAACTGAGTGAGTGGCGAGATCCAACCCAAGACGCGTTCGCGATTCTGGGGCGCCAGGAGCGCCAGGCCGGCGAGCACGACGAGCAAGAGGACGATCTTCTTCACGTATGCCTCCCTGGGCGCCAGGCGTGGGAAGTCGGTGTGGGTGCGAAGGGGAGGACGCGTGGCCGGCCGGGCCGGCCGGATATACCACAGAGGCCTCGACGCGATTGAATGTCAAGGCCGGGGCCCGCACTGGCCAGCGAAGGCGCGACCGACTGAGCGGCCGACCCGCCGACGTCAGCGGGTTGAGCGGCGTCGGGGTCAGCCTCCGGTTACCTGTAGCGTGTCGATACAGTTGCGCCGTCCCGCTACAGCTGTCTTGCCTGGACAATCTGACCGGGCTGCAAAATTGTGCACGCGGGATGGTAGGTTTTGCTCACCGCCCAACCTACGACCTCGACGGCAGATTCAGGCGCTCGACCCGCCATCGGGCCATTTCAAGGGCCTTCCTCCCGCTTCACGGCTGATCGAGCTCGCACGGGTATCGATTTTGCCCATCTGAAGTCCTCGTAGCCCCGAGGATCCGGCACAATTCCCGGGCGAAAACGCAACACAACCTACCGGGCAGCGCGGCCGGCGGCTGCGTGACTCGGCCCATGCGAACGACAAGGATGGCTCGCTCCCCTTCGATCCTTGCCCTGGCCTGGCTGTCGCTGGCGCCGCTCATTACGGCGCCGCCAGCTTTCGCACAGCTGCTCTCAGCCGGCCGGCTGTCCGCGGCGCACGGCGACCTGGAGGGTGTGCGCCGCTGCACCCGCTGCCATGAGCTGAGCAAGGTGGGAACGAACGAGCCGAAATGCTTGGGCTGTCACGAGCCGCTGGCGAGCCGCCTGGCCGAGGAGCGGGGTTACCACGCGACGCTGGCGGAGCGCAGCTGCGCTGAGTGTCACCAGGAGCACCTGGGGCGCGACACACCGTTGATCGAGCTCGACACGGCGAAGTTCGACCATGCGGCCGCAGGCTTCACACTGGCGGCGAGTCACGGCGAGCTCGCCTGTCGCGAGTGTCATCAGCCGGAACTGGTCAGCGCCGCCGACGTTCGCGAGTTCAAGAGCCGGCACGGCGCACTGGACCGGACGTTCCTGGGGCTGGGCACGGCCTGCATCGACTGCCACGCGACCGCCGATCCACACGGCGGGCAGTTCGCCGGGCGCGCCTGTTCCGACTGCCACGCCGAGACAACGTGGAAGGAAGCGGAGCGCTTCGATCACGATGCGGTGGACTACGCGCTCACGGGCCGACATCGTCGGGTCGCCTGCCGCGAGTGCCACACGCCGATACGTGAGCGCGGCGGCCAGCTCACCCTGCGGTTCGCAGCGCTCGACTACGCGAGCTGCACGTCGTGCCACGACGACGCCCACCGCGGTAGCCTGGGCAGCGACTGCGAGAGCTGTCACGCCACCGCCGGCTGGCACCGCATCCCGCGCGCCCGGGTCGAGGACCGCTTCGACCATTCGACCACATCGTTCCCGCTGGCCGGCCGGCACGCCGGCGCCGACTGCGCCGCCTGTCACCAGGGGCCACGGCGCGACGAAGAGCTGCGGCTGACCTTCAGCGCCGAGAGTCGTGGCTTCGCCTATCCCCTACCCCGCGCCGAGAACTGTCTCTCCTGCCACCTCGACCAGCACGGCGGCGCCTTCCAAGCGACGCCGGGCGGCCGCGTCTGCGACAACTGCCACGACGAGAATGACTGGCTGCCGGCCACCTACGACATCGAGCGTCACAACGGCGAGTCGGACTACCAACTCACGGGCGGGCATCTGGCGGTGCCCTGCGTCGAGTGCCACCCGGCGCCGGCGCGGGGCGCGGAAGCCTCGCAGTTCCGCGTTGCCAGCGCCGAATGCGAGAGCTGCCACACGGAGGACGACCCGCACGGGACGCAGTTCGCCGGCGCGGCCTGCCGGGAATGCCACGACGCGAGCAGCTTCCGGGAACCGCGCTTCGATCACGACCGCGCGCGCTACCAGCTAGACGGCGCGCACCGCGATGTGGCCTGCGAGTCCTGCCACGTCGAAGTCGAGAACCCCGACGGCAGCGTGTCGCGCCGCTACAAGCCGCTGCGTTTCGAATGCCAGGACTGCCACGGAGAAGAGGCATGAGAGTCACACTGCGAGCCGGTTTGGCCATCGCGTTGATCGCCGCCCTGCCCGGCGGCGCGCGGGCCCAGCAGGCGGCCGGCAACCCGCACGGCCGGCTGCCGGCCGGCAACGACTGCACGGCCTGCCACACGCAACGCTCATGGCGGCCGCTCAAGCGGACGCTGGACTTCGATCACAACGCGTCGACGAAGTTCATGCTGCTCGGCCGCCACGAGAAGGCGAGCTGCGGCAGCTGCCACCTGGACCTGCGGTTCGACATGCCGAGGCTGAGCGAAGCGGATTGCGCCAGCTGCCACGTCGACGTCCACCAGGGGCGGTTCGTCGCCGGCTGCCCGGCCTGCCACAACGCGACGTCGTTCAACGATGTCGCCGGCATGACGCTGCACTCGCGGACCAGCTTCCCGCTGACCGGCGCGCACATGCAGATCTCCTGCGAGAGCTGCCACCGCGACGACGTCGCCGGCGCCTACACCAGCCTCAACACCGACTGCATCGCCTGCCACGCGTCGGACTTCGCCGCCGCCGCGTCAATCGACCACGTGGCGAACGGTTTCCCCACGAACTGCGATGGCTGCCACGGCAACCTGTCGTGGGGCGGCGGTACGATGTTCGACCACGTGACCGCCTCGGGCGGATTCGCACTGCTCGGCGCCCATGGGCGGCTCGACTGCTCCATGTGCCACGCGCTGCCCGGCATGCAGCTCGCCGTCCCGACGCCCAGCGGCCAGAACGACTGCATCGCCTGCCACCAGGCCGACTACGACCGCGAGCACACCGGCAGCAACTTCCCGCTCGCCTGCCTGGGTTGCCACAATCTCGAAACCTGGTCGGGCGCCAGCTTCGATCACCTGGCCGCCGGCTTCGCCCTGCTGGGCGCTCACGCCCAGCTGGAGTGCTCCAGCTGCCACACGCTGCCCGACATGGGCCTCGTCTTCCCGCGCCCCGGCGGCCAAAACGATTGCGTCGCCTGCCACCAGGCCGACTACGACCGCGAGCACACCGGTAGCAGCTTTCCCGTCACCTGCAGCAACTGTCACAGCGTGAGCACCTGGTCGGGCGCCACGTTCAATCACTCGCAATGGTTCCCGATCGCCGCGGCGATTACCGGGTCTTCACCTGTTTCAACTGCCACGAGCACTCGCAGGATAGAATGGACGCTCGGCACGATGAGGAGCCCCGCTATGTCTACGACAGCAACGCCTGCTACTCCTGCCATCCGAATCATCCGAGCACTCCGCCTCGCCGCCCTGGGTCTCAGTCTCGCGCCGGCGGCAAGCGCGCTCCACGCCCAGGAGGGGGCGATCGACGTCGTCGTGACCTACATCGCCGGCTCCAACGTCTACCTGAACGCCGGCGCGGAGCGCGGCTTGGGCACCGGCGACACGCTGCTCGTCTTCAGCGAGTCGCACGGCAGAGCGCTGGGTGCCTTCCGAGTCATCAGCAGCGCCGAAGGTCGCGCGGTCGTCACCTTCGCCGGTCGGCCTTTCCCGGTGACCCGCGGCGCGCGGCTGAGAGTCGCGGCGAGCAGCTCGGCGCGGGCGGCGGCTACCGCCGAGCCTGCGGCGCAGCCTCGTGCCGTCGCTCAGCTGGGATCCGCCCGGCGCACGCGGACGCTGCGGATGTCCGGCCGCCTCGCCCTCGACTTCGGCGTGTTGGAATCCAGCACCGAAGCGGGGGACGGTAGCGCTGCGGTGGAACGCCGCTTCGCGACCCCGGCGCTGCGCCTGAGGACCACGGTCCACGATCTGCCCGGCGGCCTGAGCTTCGTCACCAACCTGCGCGCCGCCACGCGCCTGAGCAGCAACGACGCGATTCAGCCGGACGGTTCGCTGCGTATCTACCAGGCCAGCCTGGGCAAGGAGTTCCGCGCAGTGCCCCTGAGCTTCCAGGTCGGACGGTTCTACAATCCGTACGAGTCGTTCAGCGGCTACTGGGACGGCCTGCTGGTGCGCCTGGGTCGCTCGGGCCTCGGCGCCGGTATCAGCGTCGGCTTTCAGCCCGAGCGCGGCAACGAGGGCTTCAGCAGCGACCTCCCGAAGTACGGTGCCTTCCTCGACTACCAGTATTCGGGCGGCGGCGTCCGCTACCGCGCCGACGTCGCCTTCAACGAGCTGCGACCGCGGATCGGCGTTTCCGCCCAGCGTTTCGCCGGCCTGTCACAGCGGTTCTACTGGCGTCGCCTGGGGCTGACCCAACGGATTCGGTTCGACCAGCGAGCGGGTGGCGGAGCCTGGGAGCTGACGCAGCTCGAGCTGCGCGCTGCCGTACCGATCGCCCGGCCGCTCACCGCGTTGTTCGGCTACTCGTACTGGGCGACGCCTATCCTGGAGCTCAGCGCCGGACTCGATACCGACAGCCTGGCGCTGGCCGGGCTGGAGCGCGAGCGCGCCAACGTCGGCCTCGCCTACAACCTGAGCCGCGGTAGCATCGGCGCCGACGTCACAGCCAACAAGATGGACGACGGCGATATCAGCTACACCTACGCGGCACATTTCGGTTTCGCGCGAACCGGGCTCGGGGGGCTCGGCTTCTTCGGGTCGGCCAGCTACTGGGAGCACGACGCGACGTCCACGCTCCACCTCGCACCCGGCGTCAGCCGGACCTTCGGTCGCCTGGAGTCGCGGTTCTCGTATTCTCGCTACGCCTACGCGAACCGCGCCGGCTCGCTGGTGACGCACGCGCTCGACCTGTCGCTGACCTTCCCGTTCACGCGGCGCTGGTACGGGCTGCTCCAGGGGCGGGTCCAACGCGGCAAGACTCTGAACAGCTACAGCCTCTACTCCGGGCTGTGGCTCAGCTTCTGAGGCAGCGCCGGTGAGCGTCGAGCGAGTGAAACGCGTGCGGCCGAAGGTACTTCGCTTTCGGGCCTCCGAGCGGCGGCTGCACTGGGCGATCGCCATCCCCTTCCTGGTCTGCTACGTCAGCGCGCTGGTCCTGGTGGTCGTTTACAACCCCGACCCGCTGCGTCCTTACCGGGCCGTCTTCTCCTGGGCCCACCGCATCTCCGGCATCTGCCTGATCGTCTTTCCCCTGTGGGCGGGCGCCGGCGCGGTCAAGGATTTCCGGGTCCATTTCTACAACATCCGGCAGGCTTGGATCTGGATATTCGATGACTTGAAGTGGCTGGCGCTCATGGGGCTGGCCGCGATCAGCCGCCGGATCAAGTTACCCGAGCAGGGGAAGTTCAACGCCGCACAGAAACTGAATTTCATGCTGGTGATGTCCACCTACCCGCTCTACATCGCCACGGGTCTCCTCATGTGGGTGACCGGAGCGGCCCTGCTCGCCTGGCTCCTGCATTTCGCCATGGCCCTCATCGCCACACCCTTCCTGGCCGGCCACATCTTCATGGCGACCATCCCCAAGAGCTCCCGCAAAGCACTCCCGGGGATGGTGACCGGCATGGTCGAGCGCGACTGGGCACAGCATCACCATCGCCGCTGGTACGAAGAGACCTTCGTGAAGGATCACAGAGGCGCCAAGGAACGCCCTCATGCTACGGCTCCGGCGGTCGTTGAACCGCGGCCCGCAGCCGCCGCGGCTCCCGCCTCCGCCATCCCGTCGCGCCTGGCGGCGCTGGAGCGCTGCGCCCAAGAGGGAGAAACGGCACGGGCCGCCGATCTCTTCCGCGCGCTCTGGCCACACGTGCGCGAAGTCGAGCTGGCGCCAGACGCGCTACGCGGCATCATCGCCGACCTGATGCGCCGCGCCGACTTGACCGCCGCGGCGCGGGCGAGCGGGCTGCTCATCCTGCGCGGCGACCCCGACCCGCTCGCCGTCACCTGCCTGCTGAAGACGGCGGAAGCATCTCGGGCCGTCAACGGCGGAGCTCCGGCCCGCGGCATCTACGCGTTCCTATTGAAGCACTGTCCCGACTCGCCCTACGTGGGCTACTTCCGGAAGGGTCTGGAAGAGCTGCAGGGGGCGCGTTAGCAGCCCGCGCCTGAGGCCCGGCTACTCGGACCGCAAGCTCTCGACCGGATCGACCCGGGTCGCCCGCCAGGCGGGCACCAGCGCCGCGGTCAGCGCGACGAGTGCCAAGACGGCGGCGGTAGCGGCGAAGGTCAGCGGGTCGAGCGGCTCGACCTCGAACAGCATGCCGCGGGCGAGGCGGGTCGTGGCGGCGGCGCCGGCGAGGCCGATCAAGAGGCCGAGCCCGGTGAGCCGCATACCGTGGCCGATGACCCAGCCGAGGATGTTCGCGCGGTCGGCGCCCAGCGCGATCCGCACGCCCAGTTCGTGGGTGCGGCGGCCGACCAGCTGCGCCAGGACGCCGTAGAGTCCGAGCGCGGCGAGCAGCAGCGCGACGACGGCGAAGACGCTGAGAAGCAGCGTTCGGAAGCGGTCGCCGGCCATCGATGTCGAGACCACCGTCGTCATCGCCCGCACGTTGGAGACGGCGACGCCGGGATCGATCTCGTGGATCGCCGCGGCCAACTCCATCGCCGAAGGCGACGTCGCGCCGCGGGCGCGGGCCACCAGGTAGGTGCTGAGCGGACTTCCCATCTGGGCCTGCGCGAAGTACATGGTGTTGCGCGGGTCGTTCTGTACCGGCCCTAACGGCACGTCGCCCACAACGCCGACGATCTCGAAATAGACCGGCGGGTCAAACGGGAATACGATTGACCGCCCGATGGGATCTTCGCCGGGGAAGAACTCCTCCGCCATGCCGCGGTTGATGACGCCGACGAACGGCGCGTCGGCCCCATCGCTCGACTGGAAATCGCGGCCGCGGATCAGTGGTATGCCCATCGTCTCGAAGTAGCCGGGCGAGACGACGCGGCGAACACCACTCAAGCGGTCGGCAGGGGTGGCGGCCGGCCGGCCTTCCGGGTGCACGTAGTTATACGGCCCGTAGCCGCCGATCACCGGCAGGGCGTCGATGAACCCGGCGGTCTCGAGGCCGGGCAGCGCCCGCAGTCGATCTACCGTCACGTCGTAGAAGGATTGCGCGCTACGCTCCTCTCCGTAGACCACCTGCGGCAGTCGGAGCCGCGCCGTGACGATGCCGTGCGGCTGAAAGCCCAGCTCTTCCTGCTGCAGCCGCAGGAAGCTCCTTATCAGTAGGCCAGCGCCGACGAGCAGGACGAGCGACAGCGCCACCTGCCCCACCACCAGGCCGCACTGCAAGTGCTGGCCGCCGGTCGTGCGCACGCCGCGGCGGCCCTCCTTCAGTGCGTCGACCAGCTGGAGCCGCGGCGCCCGGAGCGCCGGTGCGAGCCCGAACAAGAGACCCGTGGCCAGCGCGGCGATGAGCGTGAAGGCGAGCGCCGTGCCGTCCAGCTCGATGCCAGCCAAAAGCGCCCCGGAGCCGCCGCCAAAACTCACGAGCGCCTTCAGCGTGCCGCTGGCGACGCCGACCCCTAGCGCACCGCCAAGCAGCCCCAGGACCACGCTCTCGGTGAGCAACTGGCGGGCGACGCGCTTGCGCGACGCGCCGAGCGCCAGCCGTACCGCGACCTCGGAGTGGCGACCGACGGCACGGGCAAGTAGCAGTGCCGCGACGTTAGCGCAGGCGATGAGCAGCACCAGGCCGACGGCGCCCTGCAAGAGCCAGAGCATGGCCCGCGTTTCGCCGACGAAGACTTCCTTTAGCGGCGTGAGCGAGATCGTCCAGTCCCGCTTGGCCTCGGGGAATTCTTCCGCGATACCCGCGGCGATGGCGAGCAGCTCGGACTCGGCCCGCTCGACGGTCGCGCCGGGTGCCAGCCGGCCCAAGACACGGAAGTTGTTGTTGCCGCGACCCTGGGCCTGCTGCTCGCTCATCCGCATCGGCCGCCAGAGGTCGGCCCACTCGGGAAACGCGTACTCCGCCGGCATCACGCCGACCACCTCGTAGGCACCGCCCTCGAGACCGATCGTCCGGCCGACGATCTCAGGGTCGCCGCCGTAGCGCCGCTGCCAGAGCCCATAGCTCAGAACCACCAGGTTCCCCGCGGCTGGGTCCTCGTCCGCGAGCCCGAGCCCGCGCCCGACCACCGGCTCGACGCCCAGCGCGCTGAAGAAGTTCCCCGACGTCGCCGCGCCGACCAGCACCTCCGGCTCGTCGCCGCCCGTGGTCACGAAACGTTCCGGCCAAATCGAATAGGCGGCCAGCTCGTCCAGCGTCGTGTTGCGCTCGCGATAGTCCATGTAATCGAGCGCCGCCACCGTGTTGTTCGTGCCCTGCGGCGTGATGCTCCACATCCAGACCAGCCGGTCGGCCTCCGGGTACGGCAAGGGCTCCAGCAGCACCGAGTCGACCACGCTGAACATGGCGGCGTTGGCCCCCAGCCCGACGGCGAGGATGAGCACCAGGATCGAGTAGAAGAGCGGGCGCCGCACGAACGAGCGGAGGGCGAAACGCAGGTCGGAGAGCATGGATGCGAACATCGCGGGCGACTCCTGCTGAGGTCGAGAGGCCGCTTGGCTGCTTTCATCGGGTTAGACAGCGATGGCCGCGTCGGGGTTGCGTGCTGCGGCGCGGCACGAGGAGCGTCGGCCTACGCGCACTACGCAGCGGTGATCTGCGCGGTTTCGGGCTCGAGCCGTTGACGTTTCGTTGACCGTGTGTGGCTAGATAGGTCGCGGCGGACGCATTGCTCGCCCGTGTACTCGGCCGGAGGTATAATGTGGATCGTATGGCGACGGCACGGATCACCTGGCAAGACACGCTCCTCATGCCCGAGGACGGCAAGCGCTACGAGGCGATCGACGGAGAGATGTACGTGACGCCGGCGCCGGCGCGCCGCCACCAGTGGATCAGCGGCAACCTCGGGCGCGAACTGCGCCGCCTCCTCCAAGACCCCGGGCAAGGCTGGGTCTACGATGCGCCCATCGGGGTCGAGTTTCCCGATAGCGAAGAAGGCGTCCAACCCGACATCATCTTCGTGTCCAGAGCGCGCGCCGAGCTGCTCGTCGACGAAGGTATTCGCGGCGCCCCCGACCTGGTGGTGGAGATCCTCTCACCGAGCACTAGCGAGCGCGACCGCACGATCAAGAAGAAGCTGTACCGGCGGCAGGGCGTCATGCAGTACTGGATCGTCGACCCGGAGAACGAGACGGTCGAGGTCTGGGATTTCGCGGTTGACGCGGCGGAACCGGCCGTCTACGGCGACGTACTGCCCGTCCGCCTGGGCAGTACGGACACCGGCGCGATCCGGCTCGCCGCCATCTTCACTCCGGAACTGTAAGCGCGGGTATTCTAGTTCCCTAGTCCGTACCAGAAGTTGGGATGGTCGGGGTCCTCGCCGCGGTACATCTCCTCGTCGTCGTACCAGCCGTCCGGCACTTCGAGCGCGACGAGCTCCAGCCCATAGACGGTGAGCAGCAGGCCGCAGCCGAAGCAGAGTCGCTCCTCACTCTCCCAGATATCTTCGTGCAGATGGCCGCAGGCGGGACAATGGATGCGGGTGACCACGGCCCCGGTGGGCAGAGGAATGTCGTAGCGATAAGAGATCAAAGGATATCGAGCCACGGTGCTCCACCTCCTACTCTCAGGGAGGTGCACGGGACAGAGCCAGCACTTGGCCGGCGGGGGGATGTGAACGGTTGGGCGGGACGCTGCCGGGGCCGCTCTCCGGCCCAGGCCCTACGGCAGCCCTACGAGCTCCTCGGCACAGCTAATACAGAGGCCCTCCTCGCCCCACTCGAGTTCGTCAGCGACTTCCATTCCGCAGGCGACACAATACTGCGGGGACTCGTACTCCCAACCACAGGTCTCGCAGTACATCGCGGCTGGATCCAGTACCGCGCCACACTGTTCGCATGTGTCCATTAGGTCCCCCGGCTGGAAAAGTTCTTGGCCATAAGGCACTTAGCGGCGGCTCGCTTCCAGGGGAGGTCGGAAAGGGCCCGGCGGGTGGAATTACTAATAACCCGGCCGCGGGTGGGAGTTCCGGCGAAAGAGGCGGGCGGGAACCTACTCGAGCCTACAGCCGTTTATCCCGGGATGAGCGAGAGCAGAGAAAAGCAGGAGATCGCGACGCTGGCCGGCGGCTGCTTCTGGTGCTTGGAAGCGGTCTTCGATGAGCTGCGCGGCGTGGAGCGAGTGGAGTCGGGCTACGCGGGCGGCCACGTGCCGAACCCCACCTACGAGCGGGTCTGCGCCGGCACCACGGGCCACGCCGAGGTCGTGCAGGTCAAGTTCGACCCGGACGTGATCTCGTATCGCGAGCTGCTGGAGGTGTTCTTCACGGTTCACGACCCCACCACGCTCAACCGGCAGGGCGCCGACGTCGGCACCCAGTATCGCTCGGCCATCTTCTACCATTCGCCGGAGCAGCGGGCGACGGCTGAGGCGGTGATCGCGGAGCTCGAGAAAGAGAGGGTGTGGAACGATCCGATCGTCACCGAGCTGACCGCGTTCTCCGAGTTCTATCCCGCCGAAGACTACCACCGTGACTACTTCCAGCGGAACCCCGGTCAAGCCTACTGCCAGGTCGTGATCGCGCCCAAGGTCGCCAAGATCCGCAAGGCGTACCTGGAGCGGCTGAAGCGGTAGCGCGCAAACATTCGTTTCCCCACCCGCCGCTTGCCGAGCCCTTCACGGGGTGTCTCCATGGGCGCGCCAAGGTTAGATTCTCTGCGGCGGACGCCGCCGCCCTTCCCAATAGCCCGTGAACTCTGGATAGGAGCGACCATGGATAAGGTCGGTAAGTACGCCTTTATCGCCGGTCTCATCATCTGCGTGCTGGCCGGGTTCGGCCTCGAGGCCAGCTGGGTGCCCTGGGTGCTGGCGGTGCTGGGCCTCATCGTCGGTGTGCTGAACATCGCGGAGAAGGAGGTGCAGGGCTTCCTGCTGGCCGCGATCGGCTTGATCATGTCGGCGTCCGCGATCGCGATTCTGCCGTTCGTTGGTGGCGTGCTGGTGACGATCCTGGCCTATCTGATCGTCTTCATCGCGCCCGCGGTGCTCGTCGTTGCCCTGAAGTCGCTGCTGGCGACAGCCAGAGACTGAGCCTCACGCGGCGGCGCGACGTCCACCGCAGTGGAACGGGGCCCGAGCGATTCGTCGGGCCCCGTTTTTCTTTGCCTCCGGCCGACGTGGCCGGGCCCTGCCTTGATGTCCGATGCGACGACCGGGGTCTTGCTACCAGGCGACCTGGGCCGCCCAGCTCTCGAACGACGTGGGGGTGATGCCGTACTTGTCGGCGTTGCCCTTGATGTCGGCGCTGTAGCCCACGCGGTCGAACCACTCGAGCATCAGCGCGAAGTCCTCGCCCATCTCACGCACCTGCTCGATCGGTACCTGGACGAAGCTGACCGACTTGCCGCTCGCCCTGCCGACGATCTTCGCCGCCTCGGGCATGCTCAGCTCGTCGCCGGCGATGTCGATCGCCTGACCGTTCAACAGCTCCGAACCCTCGAACGCCAGTTTGCCGTACTTGCCGATGTCGGCCACGGCGATCATCTGCAGCTTGGTGTCCGGCTCGATACCGATGGCCAGGTTGCCCTCGTCGATCGCCGGCTTGAACCACGGCGAGGTCCAGTTCTCCATGAAGAAGACGGGCCGCAGGATGGTGTGGGACGGGAAGCCGTAGCTCCGCACCGTCTCCTCGACCCGCCACTTGTTGTCGAAGTGCGGGATGCCGGTCTCGTGCTGCGCCGAGCCCACCGAGCTGTAGACGTAGTGCTTGACGCCTTGCTCGCGCGCCACTGCGGCCAGCCGCTTGCCCTGCTCCTCTTCGCGCTCGACCCCGGCCTCCCAGGTGTTCTGCATGGCGAACACGCCCCAGGCGCCCTCCACCGCACGAACCAGAGACGCCTCGTGGTCGAGGTCGCCCTGCACGACCTCGGCGCCCTGCGCCGCCAGCGCCTTCGCCGCATCGCTCTCCGGCTTGCGCGTCAACGCCCGTACCTTGTGACCGGCAGCTATAAGTTCACGCGCCACCGCACCGCCCTGCTGACCGGTGGCACCGGTTACCAGTATCAGGCCTCCTACACTCATGTTCTCACTCCTTGTTTGATGGTTGGGACTTCGCCGCCCAGCTCGGCGGCGTGCCGGCCGAGCCGACGCAACAGCTCCGTCGCTTGCCTCTGCTCCTGACGGCTCAAGCCCGACAGGACGTGCTCCAGATGCTCGGCGTGCTCGGGGAAGATCTCGGCGATCAGCCGCTCCCCCGCTTTGGTCAACGCCGCATAGCGGGCCCGCCGGTCCTTGGGACACGGCCGGCGCTCCACCAGTCCCTTCGCCTCCAGACGGTCCACCACATAGGTGATACCGCCGCTCGAGACGAGAATCTTGCGCTGCACCTCGCTCAGCAGCATGGGGCCTTTGTGATATAGCGCCTCCAGCACACCGAACTCGGCTAGCGTGAGCCCCCGGCGGCCGACATCCGCCGCCGCCCGGGCCTGGATCGACATGGTGGCGCGGGCCAGGACGACCCAAAGCTTGAGCGCCGCCGACTCACCACCCGTCCGTTTCTGCCCACCGGCCATGCTGCCACCGCCCGCGTTGAATCCTCAGTTTGGATTACTCAGTACTAAGGTATACCCGCACGACGCCCCTGTCAAGCGGCCCCGGCCCGACCACACCCCGCTGGCCCTGCTCACGGTCGGAGCCAGATCGAGAGTGCTCGGGGGCGGGTTGTCGAGCGGAGCTGGGGTTTGCGACCGCGCGGTCACAGCGCAGCCGTGAGCGCGGGGGAGGCCGGAGCGAGACGACCCGCCCCCGAGCAGGACACGCTAGACCAGCGCTCCGACGATGCTCACCAGGACATAGAAGAGGATGAACAGGGTGATTCCCACGACGCGGCCGGTGCCGATCTCGCCGTGGGTGACGACGAAGCCCCCTGCCCGGTCCCAGGAGGTGGTACCCTCACGGTTCAGCTTGGTGTAGGCGTTCGCCATGGTGAAGAGGCTGACGAGGGGGAGTCCGGCAGCCATGCCGAAGAACCAGACGCGGGCGGCGCGTTGGAAGGCCTGGTCGAGTCTGAGCGAGCGGCCCTCGGCGGTACGGAGCTGGATGTTGAGCAGTGCCTTGCCGGGCGTGTTCTCGAAGTGGGTGAGCACGAAGGGCTCGGCGACCATCCAGAGGAGGAGGACGAGCATGGTGCCGGCGAGGGTGCTGTCGAGAATGGTATTGTCGGGTGCGAAGAGCCCGATGAAGACGCCGATCACGAAGCCGGCGACCGTCATGTCGACGATACGGGCGAACCAGCGGCGCCAGGGGTGCGGCTCGGTGTCGCCCTGCGCGAGTGTGGCGCTCGCTCTTTGGAAGGCAGCGGCGAAGGCGTCCTCGGCGGTGACTGGGGCCGCAGGCCGGGCGGCCGCGGCGGACGCCAAGTGAGCGGCGGTCGCGGGGATCGGCGTGAGAAGCGCGCTCTCGAAGCCGGCGCCACCGATATCGCCGCCGCTGTCGTCGTCCGGACCCTCGGACTCGTCGTCGCCGAACGAGACCTCTCCCTCGAAGGCTTCCACATCCAGCGCGCCGGTGTCGAACGTGATGTCGGGGTGATCGACGGCGGACGCATCCAAAACCGCGCCGGCCACGGTCCACTCCTTCATCCCCGGCGACCAGACCTGGGTGTCGAGCGTGATGGTTCCGGCGTCGAGCGACTGCTGGAGCTCGTCCAACGAGCACGGTCCCAGCATGTGCCGCTCGCGCATGTAGTACCAAGCTTGCCCGGTGTCCGCGGGGGCGGCAAAGGAGGATCGCTGAGTGTCATCCATGACGACCTCCGGGAGCGCTCTGGCGGGGGTAGGGACATGGCGGGGAGCGCCCAGTCGCGGGCGCCGAACGCTAGGGGTGCCGGGGCAGCCCGGCCGCGTCCTAGTCTCCTACCCCCCGGGAGCGCCGCGGGGTTCCCGGGGTCGTGCCGATTGCCGCCAAGCGCTTATCTTTAGCAGCAGCCGCCCCGCCAAGCCCCTACTCCAAACCGGAACGGAGCGATGAAGAGATCGATACGCTTGCTCGTGCTCTTGCTGGCCCTCGTCCTCATCGCCGGCCTCAGCGAGCTGGCCAGAGGGCCAGGCTGGGAATCACCCCTGGTCGAGCAACCCACCGTCACCTTCACACCCGAGGTCATCCTGGCCGGCGAGCAGACCATCCTCGAGTCGTTTCAGGAGGGGCGCTCGGGCGTCGTGGTCCAGTCGGTGGGCGTCGTCGAGCGGATGCTGCCCGACGACGAGGAGGGCGACCGCCACCAGCGCTTCATCCTGCGCCTCGCCTCCGGTCACACCGTGCTGGTCAGCCACGGTATCGACGTGGCGCCCCGGGCACCGGTCGCCGTGGCCGACACCGTCCAGTTCCGCGGCGAATACGAGTGGAACGAGGAGGGCGGCGTGATCCACTGGACCCATCACGACCCGCAGGGTGAACGGCCGGGCGGCTACCTGCGCTGTAAGGGGAGGACCTACCGCTAGGAGGCGGGCGGGAGGCGGGCGGGCGGCGCGCCGCCGTGTTGAGGATCCCCTGCCCGCGGCCCGCCAAGTTCCCCGTTCGGAATACTGAGCCGTTCGGTTCGAAAAGCTGAGACGGCGCAACAACGCCGCAGCGACCCCCGGGCGGTATGGCACTCTAACTGATTTCATTACAATATCTTACAGGATACAGTGACCTCCGGCGGTCGGCGGCACGGCGGTTGCCCTAAAGGGTGGGCGTCAGACGCATCGACGTACGGGTCCTGCGCGACCGCAGGAGGTCAGCACGATGAATCCGCGCATCCCACTCTCCTTCATCATCCCGTTCCTGCTGCTCGGGTTGCTCGCCATGCTGGCCTGCGCGGGCGATCCGGGAAATGAGCTGGCGGGCCCGGGTGGGGACCTGGGCGCCCTGGAAGGGACCGTCCATTTCGTGGGCGTGCCCTGCCCACCCACCCACCCGTCGCGCCCACCCTGTGATGGTCCCTATCCCGACTACGAGGTGGTCGTCCAGGACGACCGTGGTGAGGCTGTGGTGGCGCGGACCCGTACTGACGACGAAGGTTTCTACCGGGTAGATCTGCCGGTGGGCGATTACGTGGTCTTCACGACGCAGGGCGTCGGGGAGCTGTTCATCGAGACCAACCGGTTCTCTATCGTCGATGGCCAGATCACGATCCTCAACCTGGTCATCGACACCGGGGTGAGATGAGATAGGCCGGGTCACGTCGCTTTCCCGCGCTGACCAGCCCTCCCTTGGCGACTGCGGGGAGGCGACGCCGGCCGATCTCGAGTCGACCGCATCGAATTCCGCACACATTTTCCGGTGGAAATCCGGCGGGCCCGGCGTAGATTGCCAGGCATGAACACGACGACACTGCCACCGGCGCCCGAGATGTACCGCGCTCTCTGTGATCGTGACGCCTCGTACGAGGGCGTGTTCTTCGCGGCGATCCGCACGACCGGCATCTTCTGTCGGCCCACCTGCGCGGCGCGCAAACCGCGGCAGGAAAACATCGAGTACTTCCCACAGGCCCGCGAGGCGCTACTGGCCGGCTACCGGCCCTGCAAGCGCTGCCGGCCGTTGGAACCGGACGGGCAGGCGCCCGACTGGCTGCGTCCCCTGCTGGACGAGCTCGAGCGCGACCCGGCGCGGCGTTGGAAGGACGCCGACCTGCGGGCGCTGGGGCTCGACGCCGGCCGGGTACGCCGCTGGTTCCAGCTGAACCACGGGATGACGTTCCACGGCTATCAGCGGGCGCGACGGCTGGGCCTGGCGTTGGGCCGCATCAAGCACGGCGACGACCTGACGCAGGCCGCCTACGAGCACGGCTACGAATCGCTGAGCGGCTTCCGCGACGCCTTCGCGCGCCAGTTCGAACGCACGCCGGGCAGGAACCGCGACGCCGGCTGCATCCACATGACGCGTATTCTCACACCGCTGGGCCCCATGGTGGCGGCGGCGAACGAGGAGGGGCTTTGCCTGCTGGAGTTCGCCGACCGGACGATGCTTGAGACGCAGCTCCTGCGCTTGCGCAAGCACTTCGACGGCGAGTTCGTGCCGGGGGCCAACGATCACCTGACGCTGTTAAACGACGAGCTGGAGCGCTACTTCGCCGGGGCGTTGCGCCAGTTCAGCGTCGCGCTCGTCTACCCGGGCACCGAATTCCAGGTCGCCTGCTGGGACTACCTACGCACGATCCCCTACGCCGCGACACGCTCGTACGCGGAGGAGGCGCGGGGGATCGGCAAGCCGAAGGCCGTGCGCGCCGTGGGCCGCGCCAACGGCGACAACCGCCTGGCGATCGTGATCCCCTGCCACCGCGTGGTCGGCAACGACGGACAGTTGACGGGCTACGGCGGCGGTCTGTGGAGGAAGCGCTTCCTGCTCGAGCTCGAGCGCGGGGACTCCTAACTACCGAGGGGAGGAGCCGGGGGACCGCTGAGCGGAGTTGGTGTTAGCGACCCGGCTCGGATCGGGCGGCGAAGACGGCGGGTCGCGCGCAACGCGCCTGCGGCAACCACGGACCCGGCACGCCGGGTCGACCGGAGCGAGGCGGTCCCCCGGCTCCTACACCCGCGGCCGGAAACTGAACAGCGCGCTGAACCCGAGCCGCTGGTAGTAGAGGTCGCGGAACCCGGTCTCGCTGCGCGACCAATCGGCGCGCAGGTGGAGCGTCGTGGTCGAGCCGAGCGGGCGCGTAGCCTGCAGGATGACGAAGCTACCGGTATCGCGGTCGGAGGGGGCGACGCGGTTGTCGGGCGAGCCGGGATCGGTGTACGTCTTAAAGGCGGCGCCGGCATACAGCTGTAGCGAAGCTTCGCCGAGCGGCGCCGACAAAAGGATCGCGAGGCGCTGCGAGTGGTAGTCGTAACCGAGGATATTGGAGTAGTTCCAGCCGAGGCCCGCCTCGAGCTGCAGGAAGACGGTCTCGCTCGTCGCCCAATCGATCCGCAGACCCCAGCGCCCGTCCTGGCGCCCGTACGCCAGCCGGTCGATGTAGTCCTCACTGCCGGCGGCGAGGGTGAAGCGCGCGACGCCGGGACCGAGCGCATGGCTCAAGCTCAAAGCGCCGAGCACGCCGTTACGGTCGAGGACCTGCCACTCGTCGGGCGTGTAGCGGATGAGGCCGGCGGAGCCACGCCCCTCGATGTAGAAGCCGGCGCCGACCAGGGTACCGAGCACGGCGTCGGCCCAACCTTCGCCGCGACCCGGCTCTAGGTAGACAGGTAGCTCCGGCGGGTCCGAGATACCGCGCACCTTACCGCGCAGGCCCAGCTGCCAGCTGAGCCGCCCCCTCCGGGCCGAGCCGAGCGAGGCCATCAGATCGGCGATGAGCTCGGCCGAGTTGCGGTCCTCGAACGAGAGGAATCGGAGTCCAGCGCGCGGCTCGACGACCAACCTGACGGCGGACCCGGGGCGGGTCGTCCAGACGAGCCCACCGGTGGCCCGAGCGGCGAGCGAGCCTTCGCTGGCGTCGTTGGCTTCGAAGAGGAGTAGCTCGGGTCCGGCCGAGAGGTCGCTGCGCAGAGATTGGGCGGATAGCGGCGCGACGAAAAAAAAGAGCGCCGCAGCGCCGGCGGCGACTGCGGCGTCTCGGATCACGGTGGCCCCCGGAGCAAGCGGCGGAACTCTTCCGCTTGCCGGTCCAGCGCCTCGGCACGTCTCAGCAGATCCTGGCGCAGCCGTTCCAGCTGCTCGGCCACGCTCTCCCCGTCGCGCGGCTGCAAGCCGCCTTCGACCGGCAGTATCGGCAGATCGAGCGCGCGTTCGCCGCGCGGGTTGACCGGCAGGTCGCCGATCGTCGGCGCCCTGGTCGGATCGCTGGCGATTACGTCGAACTGCTCGCCGGTCGCGTTCGGCGCCGCCCCTTCATCGCCCTGGGCACCGACGGGCGGCAGCCCTGCCTCATCGAAGAGCTGGACCTCGGCCACCAGCCGCCGCATCTCCTCGTGCAATCGCCCGCGCCGCTCGGCCCGCGAGATCTCGGTGGCGACGACGTCGGAGGCACTCCTCAGCTGCGCGGCCCGATCGTTGAGGAAATCGGCCTTCAGCGCGATCTCCTCCGGCCCGTCGGAGGGCTCGACGGTCAGCGCCGGCAGCTCGGTAGAGGGCAGCGCCAGCGGCTGCCGCAGCCCCGCCAGTTCGTCGGCCAGCGAGCGTGCCCGCCCGCCGAGCACAGCCCGCTCGATGGGCGCGGCCAGCTCCGCGGCGCTCAACGTCGACGCGAGCTCGCTCTCCAAGGCGACGATCAGCGCCTGGCGTGTAGCGCGCTCGACGGCCACCGCATCGGCCAACAGAGCGTCCAGAACGTCGAGGCTGTCGGCGGCGAACTGCGCGGCGGCCAGCGCCTGGCGCAGCGTGTTGGTGTCAAGCTCGCGGGCCTCGGGGATCAGCCGGTACTGCTCCTCCGCCCAGGCGCCGGCGGCATCGCGGGCGGTAGCCAGCCCGGCGACCCGTTCGGCGGCGGCGGCGTGCGCGAGTCGCAGGGAATCGACGGGTGTGTCCTGTGCCGCCGCGTCGCCGAGGGCGAGCGCGAGCCCGATTACGAGTACGAAGCAGAAACGCAGGTACTTCATGTATCGATACCGTACTTCTGGAGCTTGTAATGTAGGGTGGCGGGCGGGATGCCCAGCAGCCGGGCCGCCTCCGCCTTCACGCCGCGGGCCTGCACCAGCGAGCGGCGCAGCAGCTCACGCTCGTACGCCTCCACCGACTCCTGCAACGTACCCAGCGGCTCGCCGGGCGGCGCCCGCGTCTCGCTGGGCGCCAGCGACGGCAGGTCGTCGGGCATGACCACGCTTCCCCGCGTCAGAACGAGGGCGCGCTCTATCACGTTCTCGAGCTCGCGCACGTTGCCCGGCCAGTCGTAGAGCTCGAGCGCAGCCATCGCCTCGTCGGAGATGCCGGCCACCTTGCTGCGCGTGCGCCCCTTCAGCTTCTCGACGAAGTGCGCGGCGAGCGCCGGTATGTCGTCGCGGCGCTCGCGGAGCGGCGGCAGCACAATGGGCACGACGTGCAGGCGGTAGTAGAGATCCTCGCGGAACTCGGCGCTCGCCTTGAGCGCCTGCGGCGCCGCGTTCGTGGCCACGACGATCCGTACGTCCACCGGGATCGTCTCCTCGCCGCCAACCCGCTCGATCTCGCGCTCCTGGAGCACGCGCAGCAGGCGGATCTGCGTCTCGGGCCGGATGGTGGTGATCTCGTCGAGAAAGAGCGTGCCGCCTTGGGCGAGCTCGAAGCGGCCGCGTCGCTTGCGCTCGGCGCCGGTGAAGGCGCCGCGCTCGTGGCCGAACAGCTCGGAGTCGAGGATGCCCTCGGGAAGCGCGCCGCAGTTGACCCGAATGAAGGGCGCCCGAGCGCGGGGCGATGCCGAGTGAATGGCGCGAGCGACCAGCTCCTTCCCGGTGCCCGACTCGCCGTAGATGATGAGGGTCGAGTCGGAGGGCGCCACGCGATCGATCCAATCGTAGACTTCACGCATCTTGGGCGAGCGACCGACGATCTCACCGTACTCGCGATCGAGCTCTCCACGGAGGTAGACGTTCTCGTCGCGGAGCCGTTCCCGTTCGGCACGCGCACGTAGCAGGCTCTCGACGCGCGCGGCGAACGCCTCGCTGCGGAACGGTTTCTCGATGAAATCGACGGCGCCCGCCTTCATCGCTTCGACGGCGATCTCGACCGAACCGTAAGCGGTGATGATCAGGACATCGATGCTCGGCGCCCGCTCGCGCACGGCACGCAGCACTTCCATCCCGTCCACCGGTTCCATCTTCAGATCGGCGACCACCAGGTCGATGTCGTCCTGGCCCTCCAGGATATCGAGGCCCTCGGCACCGTTGGCGGCCCCGTAAGTACGATGACCCCGGCGGCGCAACAGGAGCTCGAGACCCTCACGCATCGAGTCGTGGTCGTCGATGATCAGAACCGTCGCCATGCCCTTTACTCTCGTCGCGCCGGCCGGGGGGCGCAATCCCCGTGCCCGGCGGCGTGTCCGCTTGGACAGGCGCGCGCCGTCGAGAGCCCGATAACGAACCTCCGCCCCGACCTCTGCCGGGAACGGCATGTCATCGAGACGCGCGCGCCTGATACCGTGTAACATCCTCCAAAGTGCCACCGCGGCCTGCCCAGCTGCTCCCCCGACGTCATAGTTCCCGTCGACTGGACAGACCGACGGCGGCACACCTTCTCAAAAGGTCACCACGAAGCTCGTCTCGCCCTCCCGCGTCTCGAAGCTCACCTTCGCCCCGTTGGCTTCCGCCAGCTTGTGAACGATGGCCAGCCCCAGTCCGGCGCCGTCGCTCCGCGTCGTGAAGAAGGGCTCGAAGATCCGATCCCGCACTTCCTCCGGAACGCCGGGGCCGTCGTCCGTAACAGCGAAACGCGTGAGATCGCCATTCTGCGAGGCGCTGACCACGACATTGTGCTGCGCAGCTGTTACGGCGTTGCGCAGCAGGTTCACCACCATCCGTTTCACCTGGTCCGGGTCGGCGACCAGCCAGACGGGCTCAGCGGGAAGCTCGAGCCGCAGATCGACCGCGTCGGCCGCGCCTGCCATCAAGGCCGCCTGCTCCAGCGGCTCGCGGAGGTCGAACTTGCGGGCCGCCGGGTCCTGCGGCTTGGCGAAGGCGAGGAAATCGGAGATCACCCGGTCCAGTTCCCGGGCCTCGGAACGGATCTTCTCCAAGTGACCGCGGCGCTCGTCGTCCTCCGGCAGGCCATCGGCGGCGGCGCCGGCGAACAGCTCGATGCCGCCCAGCGGATTACGGATCTCGTGGGCCACCTGCGCCAGCATCAGGCGGAGCTCCTCCTCGCGCCGGATGATGGCCACCCGCATCTCCTCCAGCGCCCGGGCCAGCTGGCCCACCTCGCCGTCGGCGCCCGCCGGCACGGGCTCGGCATAATCGCCTTCCCCGATGCGCCGGGCGGCGGCGGACAGTTGCTCGAGGGCGCGGGTGAGCCCGTAGCTCAGGACCGCGGCGGCCAGGGCGACGGCGGCGAGGGCGACGAGCGCATAGCTGATCATCCGGTTACGCAGCCGCTCGAGCGGATCGAGGAAGCTGACGGGCATCGAGACGGCCAGCATGGCCGGACCGTCATCCAGCCGCACGAAACCCAGCTTGTACCAGCGGCCTTCCGATCCCTGGAAGAGTGTGGTCGTCGCCGAGCCGCTGACCGACGCGTCCCGGATCTCCGCCTCGTACAGGTCGAGGCTGTGCATCCGGTCGCCGATGGCCGGGCCCGACCACGAGGCGACGAGGAGCTCCCCGGCGGAATCAAAGATGAAGGCGCTGGCCGCCACCGGATCCAGATCGCCTAGCCGGGCCGCGTACGCTTGGTAGAGCCGCGTCCCCTCATCACCAGGCCGCAACTGCGCCACCAGGTCGCCGTTTAGCCCCGAGGCCGCCGCCAGAGCGACGGCCTCGAGCTTCTCGTCCAGCTCGCGCTCCAAGAGGGCGCGCGTGTTCCGGTAGGCGACCCAGCCCCCGCCGGCGAGTGCCACGGTCGCGAAGAGCGCGAAAGCTAGGGCGAGTCGATGGCGTAAAGGCATACTCCTCCTTCCGCTTGACCCGAGGGCAAGGGGGGTGCCACGGGGACGCCGGACGCCCCAATCGCTAACACTCTGTCAAATAGTAGGTTAGAGGCGCGGCCCGGGACAGGGCCGCGACGGAGGCCGCCGAGATTCAAGTTCTTGAACGGCCGGCTTCGGGATTCCGCAGGCCGCCAGCCGCGGCGCCCGGGCAGTGGTGGGCAGGGCCACTTGATCGTGCTAGATTAGGGATTGCAGTCTGATGGGTTGTTGTTCTCCTGCGGCTCCGTGAGCTCCCGCCACTCCCAGACAGCCGCAGTCGCCGCGAAGCGGCCGGCCCGAGGTCCCCGTCGATTCACCCTGTCATCCTCGCAGAGCGCCGGCCGGGAGGGACCCGTTCCCCCAAGAGCGGGCGACCGACAGCGAGGCGGTCATGAACGAGAGTCGGAGATACGTCGCCGGTGTCGATGGCTGCAAGGGCGGCTGGGTCGTCGTACTGCTGGAGTTGAACGGCGAGCGCAGCATCGTGGGCGAGACGTGCCGAGTGGTCGACTCGTTCCAGAGAATCATCGCCATGCCCGAGCACCCGCGCTTTGTCGGCGTGGACATCCCGATCGGGCTTCCCACCGTGGCCGTGCCCGGCGGCCGGGCATGCGACCGGGAAGCGCGTCAGCTGCTGGGCAAGCGGCGTTCCAGCGTCTTCTCGCCGCCGGTGCGCGCGGTACTTTCGGCCGACAGCTACGAGAAGGCGGTGGCGCTGAGCCGAGCCAGCTCGCGCCACGCCATCGGCATCACGCGGCAGGTCTACGGATTGGTACCGAAGTTGCGCGAGGTGCACGACGCGATGACCCCCGATCTGCAGGTACGGATCCGCGAGATCCACCCGGAGCTCAGCTTCACGATCATGAACGACGGCGAGCCGCTCAGGTCAGCGAAGAGCAGCGATAAGGGGCGAGCGGAGCGCCTGGCGCTTCTCGAGCGGAACTTCGGCGGCGTCGACCAAGCGCTCGGCTCGGTACGCGCCGCGGCGCGAGGTGATCTGATCGATGCGTATGCCGCAGCGTGGAGCGCCTGGCGGATGGCGCGCGGCAAGGCACGCTACATCCCGGACGAGTTACAGATGGATTCGCGCGGCTTGCGGATGGGGATCTGGTTCTGATGCATGTAGTAGTGGGATCTGAGAGCCCGTGATAATGGAATAATAGACTAATCGACTAGTTGAGTGTTAAACCCAGTCTGAATTCGAGTACTCAATCATTCTATCAGTCTGTTATTCGCTTCCTCCCCGTCAGTTCCCGCCGTTTCCTCGTGATCCACTCCTCGATCTCTCTCGGGATGAGTAGCCCGTCCGCGATGGAGGCGATCTCCTCCGCCTCGCGCCACGCCTCTTCCAGTACCGCCAGCTCGCCCTCCAGGGCGCGACGCTCGCTCTCCTCGTGGGCCGCCATCTCGAGGGCGAGCCGGACGTTGGCGTCCATCTTCTTGACGTGGTGGCTGAGGCGGCCGGAGAGCGTCATCAGCGAGTGCTTGTCGCCGGCGGCGACCTCGGCGAAGAGCCGCTCGGGCGCTCGCACCTCCTCGATGATGTCGACGGCGTTCTTCACCTGGGCGTTGGTGCCGCCCCAGGAGTTCAACTTGGGCAGGATCCTGCCCGCCGCCCGTATGGCCACGGGCCCCGTCAGGTCGGTGACCTGCCGCTGCCCCTTACCGTAGGTAGCGAACAGCCCTTTTTTCTCCGCCGGTCGATAGGGTACGTGAAGCGACCAACCGTCGGGGTTGGCGTCGCGGTGCAGCCCGATCAGCTTGAGATCCTTCTGGACGACGTAGAGGCGGCGGCCAGTCTCGTCGCGCACCCGCGCGATGACCTTCTTCTTGCCGCCGAAAACGAAGAACCACCAGATGTCGGCGCCGGCCGCGGCGGCGGCCACCGAGACGGCGACCTGCGTGCCCGTGACGATCAGCGCGCGGATCCGGCGGCGCAGGAACTCGCGGCCGTAGCGCCAGGCGGCGAACTCGCGGCGCTGCGGTTTGCCGACGCGCACGAGCTCGAGCCCCTCCGGCAGTCTGGCCAGGCCGATGTTGTCGGTGGAGAAGCTGCGCGGCGTGTCGTAGAAATGACGTTCGCATTCCTCGATCGCCTCCCAGCGCTCCTCCAGCGGCGACAGGTTCCAGCGCCGACAGCGCTCGCAGATCACCCACAGCCGGCCCTTCTCCTGGTCGAAGGCGAGGCGGCGGCCGACGGAAAAGTTCTCGACCGTCTCGTTGGCGCCGAGGAAGCGGTTGCAGTAGATGCAGGTCTTATACACTTATGTCGTCGACGTTCTTTGGCAACAGCAGCGAATCCGAGATCGCCGCGATCTCCTCCGCCTGACGCCAAGCCTCCTCCAGTATCATCAGCTCGCCTTCCAGCGCCCGGCGCTCCGACTCCTCGTGCGCCGCCATCTCCAGCGCCAGCCGGGTCTCCGAGTCCATGCGGGTAAGCCGCGAGTTTCCGGCCAGCGCCGGCGCCACGACGAACAGGCGTTCAGGTTCGCCCACGTCTTCGATGAGCTTGACGGCGTTCTTCACCTCCGAGCTCTTGCCGCCAAACTGGTTGAGCCATGGGAGGACGTGGCTGGCGGCACGCAGCGCCGTACTCCCCTCGAGCTCCGCGAGGCGACGTTCACCTTTGCCGCGGGCGCTGCGCAGCCAGAGCCTCACCTGCGGCCGGTACGGCACGACGAGCGACCAGCGGTCCGGGCCGCCCCGTTCGATCAGCTGGAACTCCTTCAGGTCCTTGCGGACGACGGGCAGGCGGTTGCCCTCACCGTCGCGCACTCGCGCGATGACCCGCGCGTTCTCGTCGCCGATGAAGAAGAAGGGCATCAGCACGACCGACGTCAGTGCGTAGGCGAAGCCGCGGGCGATACCCTTGGCGATCTCGCGCGCGCGGCGACGGATGAACTCCTTACCGTAACGCCAGGCCGCGAACTCGGGGCGCAGCGGCCGGCCGACGCGAACGAGATCGACACCTTCGCGGAGCCTGGCGAGCCCGATGTTGTCGGTGGAGTAGCGGAGCTTCGTGTCCCGGAATCGCTTCTCGCACTCCTCGATCGCCTCCCAGCGCTCGTCGAGCGGCGAGAGGTTCCAGCGGCGGCAGCGGCCGCAGATCACCCACAACCGACCTTTCTCCTGGTCGAAGGCGAGGCGGCGGCCGACCGGGAAGTTCTCGACGATCTCGTTACTTCCGAGATCGCGATTGCAGTAGATGCAGGTCCTGTACATATGTGTTTTGGGAACTAGGGAGCGCTTGTAGAGAGTGATTCAGCAAGGGAGACTGCGAGTTAGGGAGTCACTCCCGAACTCTCTAGCTCCCTTGCTCCACTGCTCCCCAGCTCTATTAACGCTCCCTCACCCCCCTGGCGCTCTCTCACTCCCCTCGTTGGACCGGGCTCCTATAGAGATGTACCCGGGCCGTTGCCTACTTATTCGACGCCGCGAGCCTCGCCTTCTGCTTACGGATCCAGCTCTCGACGCTCTCCGGTATCAACAGGCGGTCGGCGATGGCGGCGATCTCTTCCGCCTCGCGCCACGCTTCCTCGAGCAGCGCCAGCTCGCCTTCGAAGACACGGCGCTCGGTTTCCTCGTGCGCCGCCATCTCGAGCGCTAGACGAACCGTGGCGTCCATCCTTGACACGCGGCTCCGCTCGACCGGCACGAATGGGTTGCTGCCCATTTCCTTGCCCGGCGCGCGCGCCGCGGCGTGGAAGAAGCGTTCCGGCCCGCGTGCGTCCTCGATCAGGTTCACCGCGTCCTGCACCTGCGAGTTGGAGCCACCGAAGCGGTTGAGGGCAGGCATGATGCGACCGGCGGCGCGCAGCGCGACCGGCCCGGCCAGTTCGATGAACTTGCGCTTCCCCTTCGACCAGGCGCCGAGGACGCCCCAGTTACGCTCCCGCTCCCGGTAAGCGAGGCTCAGCGCCCAGCCGTCGGCGGCGCCCGCGCTGCGCAGCAGCCGTGCTCTCCTGGCGTCCTTCAGTGGGATGAACAGACGCTGGCCGTTCTCCGCCCTCACCCGCGCGACGATACGGTCCTGTTGCTCGGCGAAGAGATGCACGACGTAGACGCCGGCGAACGCCAACGCCACGGACCCGCCGATCCGCGCCGCCCATCCGACCAGCGACTTGATGCGCCGCTTGAGAAACTGTTTGCCGTAGCGCCAGGCCGCGAACTCGCGACGCAGCGGCCGCCCGATCCGCACCAGCTCCAGCCCTTCACCGGTACGCGCCAGTCCGATGTTGTCTGTGGAGAAGCTCTCCGACGTGTCACGGAACTGGCGCTCGCACTCCTCGATCGCCTCCCAGCGCTGGTCGAGCGGCGACAGGTTCCAGCGGCGACAGCGCTCGCAGACCACCCACAGCCGACCCTTCTCCTGGTCGAAGGCGAGGCGGCGGCCGACCGGGAAGTTCTCGACGATCTCGTTACTTCCGAGATTGCGATTGCAATAGATGCAGGTCTTATACATGGCGGCCGTTGGGCGGAGGACGGGCCACGGCCGAGCCGGGGTGGCGGGGGAGCGCCCTCTTACGCCAACACCCCCGGTTCGGTCGCGGCCGGTTTCCCTACCTAATAAGACGAGCGAGGGGCCGCCGGTGTTTCCCGGCGACCCCCTTCAGCCCTGAACTGTGGTTGTTGGTGTCTAGCTGTCGATCGCCCGCATCGCCGCTTCCGAGCAGCGCAGCCCGCTCGTCGCTCCCCTCGGCACGACTTCGTCGATGCGGGCCAGCTCGTCGGCGCTGAACTCGATCTCGGTGGCGGCGGCGTTCAGCTCGAGATTCTTCACCCGGGTCGTGCCGGGGATCGGCACGATGTCGTCGCCCTGGCGGAGCACCCAGGCGAGGGCGAGCTGGGCGGGCATGACGTTCTTGGCGGCAGCGATCTCCTCGATGCGCTCGAGCAGCTCGAGGTTCCGCTTGAAGTTCTCGCCCTGGAAGCGCGGCACTTGCCTGCGCCAATCGCCCTCGGGCAGATCCTCGGGCGACTTGAAGCGGCCGGTCAACAGACCGCGACCCAGCGGGCTGTAGGCGACGAAGCCGATTCCCAGCTCGCGCGTGGTCTCGAGGATCTCGTCTTCCGGGTCGCGGCTGAACAACGAGTACTCGGTCTGCAACGCGCTGATCGGATGGGTGGCGTGGGCGCGACGGATGGTGGTCGGCGCCGCCTCCGAGAGCCCCAGGAACCTGGCCTTGCCCGCCTCGACCAGCTCGGCCATCGCACCGACCGTGTCCTCGATAGGCACCTCGGGATCGACCCGGTGCTGGTAGTAGAGATCGATGTGATCGAGTCCCAGGCGCTGAAGCGAAGCGTCGCAGGCACGCTTCACGTAGGCGGGCTTGCCGCTAATGCCGACGAAGCTGCCGTCAGCTTCACGGACGAAGCCGAACTTGGTGGCGAGGGCCAGCTCGTCGCGGCGCTCTCTAATGGCGCGGCCGACCAGGCGCTCGTTGGTGAATGGTCCATAGGCATCGGCCGTGTCGAGGAAATCGATGCCGAGGTCGAGCGCCCGGCCGATGGTGGCGAGCCCCGCGTCCTCGTCCGGTGGGCCGTAAGAATTACTGATGCCCATACAGCCGAGGCCGATCTCCGACACGACGAGGCCCTGCTTTCCAAGCTTCCTGCGCTTCATGGCGCTAGCTTAGTTGGTGCCGCCCATCATCGCGTCGCGCACCGCCTTGAACTCGGTCCCTTCGTTCCAGTTCGGGAAGGTCGACTCGTTGGCCAACCGTTGGCCGATGAGGAAGAAGAGATGCAGGTCATCGATTGCGCCGCGCAGATCCCAGTCCTCGCTGTACTCGTCCGACACCTGGTGATAGTGCTGGGCGGTCCACTCGTCCTTCATCTGACGCGTCCACTCCACGCCGCGCTCGACCTGGTCGTTGCCGGTGTCGGTATAGAGCGCCGGCACGCCCTGCTTGGCCAGCGGGAAGTGGTCGGAGCGGTAGAAGTACCCCTTCTCCGCCTCGGCGTCCGGCTCGACCACACGTCCTTGCATGTCGGCGAACGCGACCAGGTACTCGTCCAGTTCGGAGTTGCCATAGCCGATCACGAAGATGTCGCGCATCGGCCCGTAAATATTCAGGCCGTCGATGTTGATCGCGGCGACCGTCTTATCCAGCGGGAAGACCGGGTTGGCCGCGTAGTAGGCGGAGCCCAGCAAGCCCTGCTCCTCGGCTGTCGTCCACATGAAGACGAGCGAGCGCTTCGGTGCCGTCTCCAGCGAGGCGAACGCCTCCGCCAGCTCCAAGATGCCCCCGACGCCGGACGCGTTGTCGAGCGCGCCATTGTAGATCTGGTCGCCCTCCAACTGGGTGTCCATGCCCAGATGGTCCCAGTGTCCCATATAGATGACGTACTCGTCGGGTCGCTCGCTGCCGGGCAGCAGGCCCAGCACGTTGTGGGACGTGGAGTGCTCGATCGCGTTGCGAATCGTCGCGGATGCGGTGAGCCCCATGGGGATCGATTGGAAGCCGCGCTGCGCCGCCTGGCTCGACAGCTCGTCGAGGTCGAGGCCGGCCATAGCGAAGATCTCGCGCGCGACCTCGAGCTGCAGCCAGCCCTCCAACCCCACCCGCGACATGTTGTTGTCTTCGGTGACCATGTCGAGCTGCGGACCGGACCAGCTGCCTTCGACCGTGTTCCAGCCGTAGGCGGCAGGCTCGGTGTCGTGGATGATGAGGGCGGCGGCGGCGCCCTGGCGGGCCGCTTCCTCGTACTTGTAGGTCCAGCGGCCGTAGTAGGTCATCGAGTTGCCGTTGAACAGCGCCGGGTCTTTCGTGGCGAAGCCCGGGTCGTTGACCAGGATGACGACCGTCTTGCCGCTGACGTCGATGCCCTCGTAGTCGTTCCAGTCGTACTCCGGGGCAACGGCACCGTAACCGACGAAGACGAGCTCGGAATTCTCGACATCGACTTCGTCCACGACGCGCTTCGTCCACGCCATGAACTCCGACCCATAGGCATAACTTCTCGAAGCGCCGTCACCCCTGACCTCGAGCGTCATGCGCGGGTCGGCGGTGATCGACACCAGCTGGACTTCCTGGAACCAGTCGTCGCCCACGCCCGGCTCGAGCCCGATCCGCTCCGCCTCGCCCCTCAGATAATCGAGCGTGCGCTGCTCGCCCAGCGTGCCGGGGAAGCGGCCCTGGAACTCGTCGGCGCCGAGAACCTGCACGTGCTGCAGCAAGTCGTCCGCCGTGATGGTCGCCAGCGCTGCCTCGGTTCGCTCATCGACCCGCTCGCCGGGCGCGCAGGCGAGCGCGCCACCGATGGCGACAGCGCCGACGACAAAGAGCAGCTTGGAGATCTTCGCGTTCATTAATACCTCGCTGAGAGTTCGGGTCCGATGGCTGGGGACTGTGACCGAGCCGAGGGGAACGTAAACTGCGGATGTGGATGCGCAAGGGAGCGTATTCTACTAGCGCCCCCTGACTCCCCATCGCGCTCTCGCTATACGAACAGCGTTACGGCGAGGACGGCGTTCGTCGTCAGGTTCCAGATGACGTTGGCGCCGAGAGCCGGCAGCGGTACCGGGCCCTGCGGGCTCTTGAACGCCCACGCCAGAGGCTTCGCCAGGAAGATCAGGCTCGGGACGATTGCCGCCAGCGCGAGGGTCGGGAGATAAGCGAGCCCGACGCTCGCGACGAGCGACACCGGCACGAGCATGGCGCACAGGGCATAGAGGGTTGCCGCCTTATTGCGACCGAGCAACAACACCAGGTTCCTGCGCCCGCCTCCCCTGTCGGCATCCTCGTCGGGAAACTCGTTCAGCAGCAGCAGATTGAAGGTCATGAAGAAGGCGGGGATCGACGCGGCGATGGCCACCGCATCGTAGCTGCCGGTCTGCACGACGGCGGTCCCCAGCACCGGCAACGAGCCCAGCCCCAGGCCGGCGAACAACTCGCCGACGTAGCTGCGAGCCAAAAATTCGCTGTAGGCGAAGACGGCCAGCGCGCCGAGGGCGAAGATCGGCACGAGGATCCAGCCGAGCAGCACCAGGAAGTAGATCCCCACCGCAACGCCAATGGCGCCACCTACCAGGCCGGTGGCCATCGCCTTCCGGTAGCTCAAGAGGCCGGCCGGCAACGTGCCACTGCCGCCGCTGAACGGGGTGCGCTGGGTCTTGAGGTCGATACCCGACTTGTAATCGCTGGCTTCGTTGAGCGCGTTGACCGCGATATGGAGCCCGAGCAGCCCGAACAGCGCCAGCCCGGCCCGCGCCCAATCGTGCAGGCCCAGGTATGCCGCAGCGCCGGTGCCGGCGGCGACCAGCGTGATGGGGAGCAGCAGGAAGGGAGCCCGTGCAACGCCGGCGTAAGGGGCAACGCCCATCGATGTGTCTCCAGGTCGTCGAGCGAGGCGCGGCCGGCGCCCCGCCACGGTGGCGGTAAGAAGCGTTATTGATTTCGGGGAGGATAGAGCGAGACCGAGAAAAAGCAAGTCCCGTCGCACCGAATGGGGTACGAGAGGCGCTGTTCCAGCTCTGGGAGCGTGAGGTCGGTAGTCGGTGATCGGTGATAAGTGATCTGTGATCGTTGTCTATCGATCACTGGCTTCCCGATGCTTGCGGATCCATTCCTCCACATCCTCGGGGACCAGCAGCATATCGGCGATCGCGGCGATCTCTTCCGCCTCGCGCCACGCCTCCTCCAGTTGCTCGAGCTCGCCTTCGAAGGCGCGGCGCTCCGACTCCTCGTGAGCGGCCATCTCGAGCGCGAGCCGGAACTCGGAGCGCATCGATCTGAGGACGCTGCGGTCGACGTCGAACAGCGCGCCCTGCCTGTAGCCCGGTGTCCGCGCCATGACCCGGAAGACGCGCTCGGCGTCCCCCTCCCGCTCGATCAACCCGACGGCATCCTCGACCTGGCGATCGTTGCCGCCATAGGCGTTGACCCTCGGCAGGATCTTCCCCGCTGCCCGGATCGCCGCCGATCCGACGAGCTCGGTCGTTTCTTGCTCGAGCCCGGCATACTCCGACCACCAGCGGCGCTGCGCCAGGCCGGCGCGGTGCGGGACTCTGAGCAGCCAGCCCTCCGGCGCCTCGGTCTCGATGAGCCTGACCTCCTTCATGTCTGTCCGGGTCAGCGGCAGGCGCTCGCCATCGTCCGCCCATACGCGCGTCACCACTCGCTGCCGCTCGCCGCCGGTGAAGAAGGCGACGGCCGCGTCGTATAGAGCCACCACCGCGTTGAGCGCGATCGCCGCCTCGACGGCGATGCGGCGCTGCAGGAACTCGCGACCGTAGCGCCAGGCGGCGAACTCGGGTCTGAGCGGCCGGCCGATCCTGACCAGATCGACACCCTCGCCCAGTCGGGCCAGCCCGATGTTGTCGGTGGAGAAGCGGACCCCGGTGTCCCGGTAGTGGCGCTCGCATTCCTCGATCGCCTCCCAACGCTCGTCCAGCGGCGTCAGGTTCCAGCGCCGGCAGTTGTCGCAGACCACCCACAGCCGGCCCTTCTCGGAGTCGAAGGCCAGGCGGCGACCGACCGGGAAGTTCTCGACCGACTCGTTGTCGCCCAGGTTACGCTGACAGTAGATGCAGGTCTTGTACACTTAGCGATCGCCGCTTTCCCGTTGCTTACTGATCCACTCCTCCACGTCTTCCGGCACCAAGAGCCGGTCGGCGATCGCCGCGATCACCTCCGCCTCACGCCACTCTCGCTCCAGGTCGTTCAGCTCCTCCTCGAGAGCGCGCCGCTCCGTCTCCTCGTGCGCCGCCATCTCGAGGGCGACCCGCACCTCCGGCTTCATCGAGCGAATCACGCTGGCGTCCCTGTCGAACAGCGCCGTGCTCACGTAGCCCGCCTCCTGCGCGGCTCGGCGGAACAGTCGCTCGGGCCTCCCCGATTGCTCGATCAGCGAGACCGCGTCGCGGACCTGCGACCCGCTGCCGCCATAGGTGTTGACCCTGGGCAGGAGCTTGCCGGCGGCGCGCAGGGCGACGCGGCCGCTGAGCAGCGCGGTGTCGGTCTCGATGTCACCGAACGTGCGGTACGGCTCGATCTCCATGATCCCGGTTCGATAGGGCACGCTCAGCGACCAACCCTCCTGGCTATCGGCCGTGACGATGCGTACCTCCTTGAGATCATCGGCGGCCACCGGCAGCAGCTTGCCCTCCGGCCCGCGAACCCGGACGGCGATCCGCCGCTTGCTGCCGAGATAGAGGAACCAGAGGATCACGTTAACGCCCAGCCAGTGAGCGGCGACGGCGCCTGCCGCCACACCGACATCGCGCGCCACCCTGAGAACGCGCCGCCGAAAGAACTGGCGGCCATAGCGCCAGGCGGCATACTCGGGTCGTTGCGGCTGACCGATGCGCACCAGGTCGAGACCTTCGGCGAGCCGCGCGAGCCCGATGTTGTCGGTCGAATAGCGTTTCGCGGTATCGCGGAAATAGCGCTCGCACTCGTCGATCGCTTCCCAGCGTTCCTCCAGCGGCGTCAGGTTCCAGCGCCGGCAACTCTCGCAGACGACCCACAAGCGGCCCTTGGCGGCGTCGAAAGCGAGGCGGCGGCCGACCGGGAAATTCTCGACCGACTCGTTGGCGCCGAGGTTACGGTGACAGTAGATGCACGTCTTGAACATCTAGCCGCTCGATCGTCGGGGTAGGAAGCGGGGGACGCGCCCGCAATACTCCACGTACTCTTCGCCGAACCGATCGCGCAGTTCCCTCTCTTCCAGCAGGACCACGAGGTAAAGCGCCGGGATCACCAGCGCCGCCAGGACGTACACGGCGAGATAGTTGGTAAAGAAGGCGACGGCCACGGTCCCCAGCGCAACTGCTAAGTATCTGGGATGGCGGACGCGGCCGTAGATCCCCTCGGTAATCAGCTTGCCTTCGCCGCCCTGCGGGGCAAGCTCGGGCACGCCAATCAGGATCTTCGGCTTGAGATGCTTCCGGCAACGCACCTCGATGTATATCGAGGCGCCGTAGAACAGCGCTACCAGCGGCCAGAGGGCACGGTTGGTGCCGTACTCGACCGCCAGCAGCGGCTCGCGGATCGCGTAGATCGCGGCCATGACCACGAACGATGACACGGTCATGATGGCGTAAAAGAGCGGGCGACCCAGCTTCCGCCAGAAGCCGACGAAGGGATGAACGAGATACCACCAGCCGATGGCCGGTAGGTAGGACATCACCGCGATCAAGGCCACGACGTAGCGAGCCGTGTTCATTGCCAACCCCTGCCCCTCGCACCGTCCGGCCTGCCCGGCCGACATCCGTCCTTTCCTACGACCGCGAGGCGGCACTGGTTTCGCCCGCCGCGGGTATCGCGCGGAACCCCCTCGGGACTGCTACCCAGAGAACGCCTGCCCCAGGCTCTCGACGTTCGCCTCCATCACGCTGACGAAGTCGCCCGCCGGCGGCGCCTTGCCGCACGGACAGAGGACGACCGGCTTGATGCCCATCTCCCGGAGACGTGTGACGATCTCGCCCAGCGGCTCGGCTTCCCAAATCATCCAGCGGGCCGGGTGCTCGGCGTGGAGCCGCTCGAGATCGAGCCAGGCGTCCTCTTCCGGCATCGCGTCGGGCTCGAAGTGGACGCTCTCGATGTCCAACGCGTAGCGTCGGCCGAAGTACTGGTAGACGGGGTGCGAGGCCAAGAGCGGCGTCGACGAAGCCGAGGTCAAAGCATTCTGGAGCTGCGCATCCAGATCCATGAGCTCACGCTCCAGCGCATCGAGGCTCTGCTGGAACGCTGCCGCGTGTCGCGGCCGTGCGGCGGCGAAGGCGGCGCCGATCGCCCGCGCATGCTCGACCGCAAGCGTCAGGTCGAGCCAGGTCGTGAAGGCGACATCGCCGTGGGTGTGCTCGCCTTCCGGCCCGTGGCTGTGCGTCATGACGCCTTCCAGCTCGATGTAGCGATCCTCGAAGGCGGCCGCGGTGTTGACGAGCTTTGCAGCAGGAAGCGTCGTACGGTCGACCCAGCGCGCGTAGTGCGCCCCGTTGAGCAGGATCAGATCGGCGCCCTGGTAGGCGGCGATCGTCTCCGCATCGGGTTCCCAGTAGGCGGGATCGATATCGGGGGGGGCCGGGAACTCGACCTGCACCAGGTCGCCACCGATCCGCTGCGCGAAATACTGAAGCGGGTAGTTGACGGTGTAGACGGTCAGCTTTCCATCACCGCGCACCACCCCCGGCGCTTCCTCGCCCCGCTGCGACTCGCCGCAGCCGGCGAGTGTCGACGCCAGAAGCAAGGCTGGCAGGCCACGTAACGTCTTGCGATGTTGCATAGTGTCCCTCCAGCGAGAGTACCGCTCACATCCGGATCACGGCACGGATCACCGCCGAACCGAACTGACTGGTCAGGAACGTCAGCCCGGCGGCGAGCAGGCCGCCGGCGGCCAATACGGCGACGATCTCGGAAGTCATCACCGAGGCGACGCTGAGACGCGAGCCGCCGATCTTGAACATGGTCTCGATCTCGCGCCGCCTGAGGCGCAGCGAAAGCAGAAAGACCAGCGCCGCGGTCGCCAGCGTCGCCAGCCCGACGATGATCGCGCCCGCCGTCACGAAGCTCTGGACGGTGAGGATCGTGTCGAGTAGCTCGTCCATCACTTCGACCGGCCGCACGATCATCGCCAGTTCGTCGGCGCCCTGGTAGCGGCCCTGCAGGATGGCCGACGACCGTTGGTCGGGTGGCACGGCGACGACCGCGGTGACGGGGAATTGGGAGATGTCGCCGTGGAAATGGAAACTGTCGATGTTGTCGGGCGTGATCTCGTTGTACTGGACGACCGACGGGTTGCCGACGACGTTGCTCGAATCGCGCATCAGCACACCCGGCGTCGCCTCGGGTAGCGTCAAGTCGATATGCCCGTGACCCAGACCCTCGATCACCCAGGCGGTTTTGATGTCGACGAAGATCGCGTCGTCATCGGCGCTGTCGGAGTAGCCCAGCACACCGACGACCTTCATGCGCAGCGGATAGACGCCGGCCAGATCGAAGACGCTCTCGGGCGACGAGATGACGTGATCGCCCGGCCCAACGCCCAGCGCCTCGGCGACCCGCGAGCCGAGCACGCAATCGCCGAGCGTGACCAGCTGACGGCCCGCGACCACCTCCAGCCCGCGGTACTCGAAGTACTCGAAGCTGGTGCCGACGATCGGGTGACCCTGCGCGTTGAAGCGCACGTACATGGCGACGGCGAGGGCGAGCCCCGATTCGGCAACCCGCTCGACCTGCGCGTAGCGCATGGGCTCCGGATAGTCGGAGCGGAAGTAGAGCGTGTTCAGGACCAACTCCAGCGGGCTACCCTTGACGCCGATGAGGAGCGGCGTGGCCACCGCCCGTGCCGTGAGTTGCGCTGCGCTCTGATCGACCAGAACACGAAGCCCGACAGGCAGGTAGACGATCAGAGTCAACGCGACCACCAGGATGATCGTCTTCACGCGGTGGAAGGCGAGGTATCGCCAGGCGAGGTAGAGGGTCTGCTTCACCCGATCACCCCGAAGTCTTTGATGTCGATCACCTGGTCGAACTTGCGCAGCAGGTCGTGGTCGTGTGTGACCGTGAGCAACGTCGCACTCGTGCTCTTTGCGTAGTCGAGGATGATGTCGAGCACGCGCCCCTTGTTCGCCGGGTCGAGGTTACCGGTGGGCTCGTCGGTCAGCAACAAGGCCGGCTCCGGCAGCACGGCGCGGCAGACGGCGACCCGCTGCCGCTCGCCCTGCGACAGCTTGCGGGGGTGGCGCGCCAGCTTGTCGCCGATCCCCATCTGCTCGGCCAGACTGGCCGCCCGCTCGCGGACCGCCGCCTCGAGCCGCAGAGCCGGGTTGATGCGATAAGGGAGCAGAATGTTGTCGAGCACGCTCAGGTACTCGAGCAGCTCGAACTCCTGGAAAACGAGGCCGATGTGGGTGATGCGGAAGCTGCGGCGTTCCTCATCGGAAAGCTGCGTTACCTCCACCGTGTCGGTGACGACGCTTCCCTGTTGAGGCATCAGGATCCCGGCGATGAGGTTGAGCAGCGTGGTCTTACCGGAGCCGCTGGGCCCGATGCAGGCCGCCGTCACACCGCGCGCTACGCGAAGCTCGGGGACCTGGAGCCGAAACTCCCCTTCCCCGTAGCGGAACTCGAGATCGCTGACCTCGATCATCTGAGTGGCCGTCCCTTCATTCCTAAGCGACTAGACGCGCTGCTCCTGCAACAGCTCGAGGCCGGTGAACTTCCAGGCGCCGTCGATCGACTTCACCGTGAAGCGGGCCTCGTACTGGTTGGTGCGCGTGTGAATGTGCCCCCAGTGGCCCACCGAGCCCGAGACGTTCCAGATGAGGGTTGTGATAAACCCGACCTCGTCCTCCAGCGGTTGAGAGTCGGAGCTCAGCACCTCCACGTCCTTTACCTTCACCCTGGCGCCGCCCTGGTTCTGCAGCTCCAGGCTGCGCCGCGTCTCCAAATAGACATCGGTGAGCAGGTCGCCGGCCGAGCTGCGGGCCAGCACATCGTAGATCGTGCCCTCCTCCCGGAAGTCGAAAGCCCTGTACGTGTTGTGCAGCAGAGCGGAGACGATCTGCTCCGCGTCATCGTCCGACACGCGACCGGCCATGATGGCGCGCGGGCCTGTGAAGGCGACGAGGATCAGCAGCACGAGGGCCGCAGCGAGGGCCGGCCTTGGAGGCAACTCGCGCTCGAGGGCTCTCCTACCGTACTTGAAGCCCAGCCACACTAGACCGAGCAACCCGACCAGTGCCGCCAACGTCAACGGGATGCTGCGGCGCTCGGGAGGAGCCAGCACATCCACCAGGCGACCCGGGTCGGTGGGGTTCTGCAAGAAGTTCTGCCAGCGCAGAACGTTGTCGTCCGGTGCCAGGACGTAGGGCAAGCCGCCCGCCTCGTCGGTTGCCGAGCTGGGGACCCGCTCGATTCGGGGCGCGAAGAGCTCCCACTCCATCGTTACTTCATCCGGCAGTCCTTCGGTGGGGTAAACGAAGATGATCCCCAGGGTAGCCGAGACCGGGTCCAGCTCGCGCGGCGGATCGATGACGCCGCTCGTCCTCAGGTTGCGGAAGATGAAGTGGATGCGGTCGAGTTGGCCCTCGGCGGGCCGGCCATCTATGGTGACCAGGTTGTGCTCGGCGAGGAATTCGGCGACCCGACGTTTTATTTCCTCCTGCTCCTCGACCGTGATGACCTCTTTGCCCTCCAACCCGAGGTCGACCCAATTCTGGAGATCGCGGGGACGTGCGACGATCTCCTTGCGCACCTCGTAAGGCTCGACGTAGAGGAAGGCGGAGATCGGCGCGTAGAACTGGCGCCGCAGGTTCCGGTTCTCGAACTCGCTGTACCAGGGATCCCCCCAATCGAGGCGCAGGCGCTCCGGCTGGCCCAAGTAGCGGAAGTCGTTTACCGGAAGCTCGTGATGGTAGACGACGAACCCGACGTTGGCCGAGGTTGCGCCGGCCGCGTTGACAGGCGGCGCGATGGTCAGCGTGCCCGGCCGTCCCGGGATCGGGTACACGATTCGCATGAAAACGACCGGCTCACGATCCTCCTCCGCCACCGGCAGCGGCTCGCCGGTTATGGGGTCGCGAACGATTCGTCGGCGCGGCTGCATCGCCCGGACCCGGCCGAAGATCGGCGCGCCGTCGTCGGCCCGCACGGTGAAGCCCTCACGGAAGAAACGGGGGACGCGCTCGATCAGCGGCTCAGGCTCGTGGCCCAGGCGCTCGTACAGCTCATCAGGTAGCAGGTCGCGGAAGGCGTCGAGATCGGCGAGTCCGACCTCTAGCTCGACGGCGACGGAGTCCTGCGCGACGAAGATCTCGGCGATGGTCGACGCCCGCATCGCCATCGTGATGACGATGGCGTCAGAGCGCAGCAGCGACGAAGGCACGAGGACTGTGGGCAGCCCAACGGCCAGGCAGACTGCCCAACGCAGAATCCGCATGCGACTCAAGAACCCAGCACCTCGCGGTGTCCAATATTGAGACTGACGTACGGATCATACATTGGCGCGGGCCATCTGTCGAGGCAACCCAGCGGTACGAGAACCAGGCCGTTGAACAGGCGTGGGTGCGTTCGCCTGGCGATCACTTCCTGCGATATTAATCACATGATCAAGTCAACGCGTGTCTTGCGTGAACTCAACCGGCGTTACGAGCGAGAGATGCTGCACGGGATGAGCTATGAGGCAGCTCTCCTCCGGTATGCCGGGCTTTGGGCGGAGGCCCGCGCACTCGGCGTCGACACTCGTGAAGACTGGCTGAGAGATCTCGAACCTGACCTTGCTATTGCGCGCGCTCTGAATGGACTCCCTCCGTCCTCCTGATTTCGCCGGGCTCATTGCGGGTATCGCAGGTGAGCTTCGTGCGCAGGAACTCTCCTTTATGCTCATCGGTGGACAGGCGGTGCTCTTGCACGGACGACCGCGCCTGACCGAGGACATCGACATCACTCTGGCAGCCGACCCCAGTCGTCTTCGCGACGTTTTGAAGGTCTGCGATGCCAGAGAACTTCGACCACTGCCCGAAAGTGTCGAGGCTTTTGTGCGACAATCCTTCGTGCTCCTGGCTCTCCACGATGCCACCGGGATTCGTGTCGATTTCATATTCTCAACGACTCCCTAAGAGCGAGAGGCGATCGAGCGTGCTGTGATAGTGGAGATGGCAGGTGTTTCCGTCCCGTTTGCCTCGGCGGAGGACTTGATCATACACAAGCTGTTCGCCGGGCGAGCGACCGACCTCGAGGATGCAGCGACGGTCGTTCGACGCAAAGGCCGAGACCTGGATTGGGATTACCTCGAGAAGTGGGTGCAACAGTTCGCGGAGGTGCCCGGGCGCGAGAGCCTCCCCGAGCGGCTTGCGGGCCTGAGAGACCAGCTAGAAGGTACCGAAGGCTGATGGCGGGGATGTGGAGCCAGCCGTCACCGCTTTCCCGTTCCGCCGACTCACGTACGCATCACAGACTGCGATTTGGATACGGCTCGCCCTGCTAACCGCCAGACTGCTTGAAGTCGGTCCCGGACTGGGCGTTGATGCGATCGTAGATCGCCTGGTCCACTTCACTTGCAGGGGCCCACTTGCCCGAGTCGATCCACTCGGACGGCCACTTCGACAGGCTCATATCGAGTTCCTGCGGCGGGTAGGCCGAGGGCGGCGGCCACATGTCGGGATTGACGTGGACCGATCGCACCCGGATGTCGTCTTTGGTCACGTTCCAGACCATGTAGTCGTCGGCCAGCGACAGCGGGCCGTCATAGGTCGAACGGATTCCCTCCATCACGCGTGGCTGGGTATCGAAATCGTTGAAGAAGTGGTAAGCGATGGCCATGCGAGGCTTGACCTCGCTCATGATCTTCCCGAACGATTCGGGCGAGGTGTGAATCTGGGTACCGACGTTGAGGGCGCGCCCCGGCGGGAAGTTGTACTTGGTGATCCAGTCTTCCACCGCCATCATGCATTCGTGGATCGCTACGTCCGCCCCCTGCGCATAGCGGATGAACCACTGGTTCGGGTAGGTGTCCCCCCCGAACACGAATTTGAGGCCGTTCCACTCGAGGCTGTAGCTCACGGGTCCATCGAGGGCGTGGATCGCCGGCCAGGAGCGGATCGTCACGCCGTTCTCCTGATAGACGATCTCGTTCTCCCCTCGGTAATCGAACTCGTGGACGACCACTTCGCCGCCCGCCGGGGGAAGACGACCCGCTCGACCTTCGATGTCCCAGGTCAACGCCTCCAACCAGCGCTCGATTGCGTACTTGGTGCCCATCTCGGGCCGCGAGCCGCTCGGCCCGTAGAAGTGGATCGGCACCTGGCGTCCCGCCACCCAGCCGCCCACGGAGTAGGCGGCGAAGTCGCCGAAGTGGTCGGTGTGCAGGTGGCTCAGGAAGATCTTGTCGAGGAAATCGTAGGGGATGCCGAGGCTACCGATCCTGACGTGCGATCCCGTGCCCGCGTCGAACAGGAACTTGTCGCCGTTACCCAACTCGACCAGGAAACAGGCTGCTGCCTGTGACTCCCGGGCCGACGGCATGCCGGTCCCGCACGAGATGATTCGCATCTCATCGGGGGCGAGCTCCTCGGTGCCGGGGAAGTAGACGTCCCGCTCCGCTACCGCCGCCGTCGGGTCGATGAGCAGCCCTTCCTGCGACTGCGCCAGCGCGATTCCCGTCATCGGGAACTGGGCGCCTGCCCGCTCGTCGACTCGGCCCTGCATATAGACGACGGCCAGGAGAGCCAGCAGCGCGCCGACGCCAAGTGCACGCGTCATTTTTCTGGGCACAGCAAGACCTCCTCAATTTAGAGTGTATAGACTCAAGGGTGACAGCTACTATAGCCTGGTTTTCACTGATGCGCTAAGGCGACACCCAGCCTTCCGGCATGCACTGGCCGAACACGACCATGGCCGCATCGCCGAAATTGACGGTGATCGTAGCGCTACCGTCGGTTTTAGACAGAATCATGCTCCAGCCGCGCCCGGCTTCGATGCCGCTCATGATCACGCGGTCTCCGTCCCTCTCCATTGCGCGGATCTGGGTCGTCTCGCCCCGGCGCTCGGCCGGTGCCAGCAATGTGATGCGACTGTCGTCGAGATCCACGTGGATGAACGTTGGAGGAGGCAGCTGCGGCGCCGGTGGGCCGCAGTTCAGGTCGCTGTCGCACTCGACGACTTTGGTCAGCGAGCAGACGTACTGATCCTCGGCGCCGGGTAACGCGGTCGCCGTCAGAAGGGGCACGAGGAGCAGCGTCGCGGCCTTGGCTCCGGCTCTGTGTCCAAACATTCGACCTCCCGGATCGTTAGTTCACCACGTAGTCGCGGCCCTGCATGCAGGCGACGTAGTTCCTGTCCCAGGTCTGCAACCGGCCGTTAAACACTTCGATCGCCGCCTCGGCCTCGGCCTGAGCCTGGGCCTGCGCCCGCCGCGATCTCGAACCGCCGACCAGCCCGCCGGCGACCGCACCGATCGCGGCACCCTTGCCGGCGTCACCGGCGATGGCACCGATGGCGACTCCCGCCACTGCACCTCCGGCGGCCCCTCTGACCATGCCACCCTGGGCCTGCTCGGCGGTCTGCTGGGCCGCATACCCCTGCGCGACCAACTCATCGTAGGCTACGTACGGGTCCCAGTTGGTCTGTTGCGTGGCCCAGCGGTAGCACTCGAGCTGGTCCGTCAACTGCTGCTGCTCGTCCTGGCCCTCGGCGGGGTAGATAACGCGGTTCGTCGGGTTGGTGCTGGGCGGTAGCGTCTGGGCCTGCTGCTGCCCTTGTTGAGCGGCTGCCGCAGCGACGAGTGCCACCAGCAGTACCGCGCCCAGCCCGCCGGTGCCGATTCGGCGTGGCAACATCTTCATTACAGCCTCCGGTCCCGGGTTTTCTTGATCTTGCGCTCAGGGTGGCCCGGCTCGCCTGTTTCAGCGACCCGGACCACGATCTCTGTCGACACCTTGCCGATCAGTCGATCACTTGGGCACCGGGATGCTCGTCCCGTACATCTCGTTGATCTCGGCGTATATCTCCTCGAGGATGTCCGTATGCACTACACGGCCCCCCAGAATCATCTCCGAGAACTGCGTGCGCTTAAGGGATGGGTCAGGCGGCACGTTGCCGAGGGCCGACGGCATCGGCCAGATATCCTCGTCCACCACAGCCATCCGGACCTTGATGTCATACTTGGTCACGTTGAAGACCATATAGTCCACGGCCAGCGCCAGCGGGCCCGCGTACGACCGGCGAATGTTCCGCATCACGTCGGGCGACGTGTCCCAGTCGTTGAAGAAGTGGTAGGCCACCGCCATCCGGGGGTTCACCTCGGCCATGACCTTGCCGAACTGAGCCGGCGAGGTGTGGACTTGCGTACCCACGCTGAGGGCGGCCGCGGGTGTGAAGTTCTGTCTTTCCACTAGCGCCTTGGGCGTGATAAAGCATTCGTGGATCGCGATGTCGACCCCTTTCGTGTGCTCGATCCACCACTTGTTTGGGTAGGTGTCGCTCGAGTAGGCGAACTTGAGGCCGTTCCACTCCAGGATGAAGCTCACGGGCCCGTCGTAGATGTGGATGGCGGGAATCGACCGAATCGTCACGCCGTTCTCCTGATAGATGACCTCGTTGATCCCCCGATAGTCGAACTCGGTCACTTCCAGGAATAGCCCCCGAGTGTCCGTGTTCCCGAAGCGGGTATCCACGTCCCACTTGAGGCTCTCCTCGAGGTGCTCGAGCGCATATGCCGTTCCGTACTCCGGCGTCTCGCTGCTCGGCCCCCACACCCTTAGCGGTGTCACCCGATTGCTGACCACGCCACCTACCCAGAGGGCATCCAGATCCCCGAAGTGGTCCGAGTGCAGGTGCCCGACGAAAACCTTGTCTAGGTAGTCGTAGGGGATCTTGAGCGCCGAGATCCGCTCGGCCGAGCCGGTACCGATGTCGAAGATGAACTTGTCCCCGTTACCCAGCTCGACCAGCCAGCACGCGGCTGCCTGCTTGGGGCGCGCGTTGGGCATTCCGGTACCGCAGGCCGTGACGCGCATCTCGTCAGGGGCCAGCGCCTCGGTGCCTGGATAGTAGACGTCACGTTCCTGAATCGTCCCGGTGCTGGACACGACTTCCCGCTCCTGCGGCAGGACCGTACCAGCCTCAAGGCCGATGAACGTGTTGGCGTCGGCGGCGTACAGCGTCGGGACGATGGTCCGTTCCACCCCCGCCTGCGAGTCGGCGCGGCCAAGCTCGTAGGCCGCGAAGGCGATTGCCAGCACCGCCAGCCCGACCGCCACAGTAGTGTACTTTCCCACTAAGATACCCTCCTCTCTCTGTGTGAGCTCTCTATCTCAGCCAATCCTGAAACACACGCACCCGCACGTAGATGTCGTCCGTCGGCGCCCCCGAAAAGGGCGCCCCGACCTTCTGCCAAGTCACGTCGGCTCTCACCCGCCACGCGGGCCCTAAGCCACGCTCGACGCCCAACCCGATGCGAATCTTCTCGTCGAACTGGCCGGCCTCACCCGTTAGTGTCAAGAACCCTTCGACGTGCCCGATCAATCGCCAGTGCGAACCAGGTCGCAGCCCCTCCCATCTAACCTGACTCTGGAGTCGGTAACGAAATCGCAACGACGCGTCGACTGTCCATTCCGCCGTTTCGAACTCGAACCGCTCTTCCAGGCGCGCGTAGTGGTCCAGCCGAAGCCTCTTGCGAGGCCAGGTCGTCCTGATGCCCTGGAATGGCCGTATCTCCAGTTTATCCGCCGCCTGCTGGTTCCCGGTGTAGAACCCGCCGATACCGCCGGAGAGCTCGAACCCGCGACCGATCGAACCGCGCAGGCCGGGGCGCACCACGATGCGCCCCCAGCCGTTCTCGTTGAGCTCCGTCCGGACCCCCAAGTCGCCATACAGGCGAAGCCCGGACGGCCACGTCCAGCTCGGGTTGTAGTCGAGCCAGATCTGGGTACTGACGTCGTCCTGCGCCTGCGCCGGCGCCGCGAACGCCCACGTCATCAACGTGAAGCCCAGAAGAGGCAGCAACGTGACGTGAGGATGCCTGCGTTTCAGCACGACTCTCAATAGCACGGGATCGAGTTGTGCAGGATCCCTGGCGCTCACCCGCCCGGGCCCGGTCTCCTCTGAGTCCGGTACACATTATTCGCCTTGGTGGATCTAGCCCTGGTCGTGTGCCGGTTCTTCCGTGCCTGGTGGTGCCTAGCCGTCTTCGACCGATACACAGAACGGGAGACCCTGGGATAGGGTCGCCACCAGCGGGGCAAGCGGCCCCACCGCCAGGGCGGACGATAGAGACGGTATCCCGGTCTGAACATCGGGCCGAAGAATACTACCGTCGTCACGTATACCGTTTCCACCGGCTCGATGTAGTAGTCGACGCCGTAGATCTCCTCGTCGCCGTGGACCTGAGCGTTGACCTCATCGCTGTCTTCAGCCTTCTCGATCTCGATTGTGGCGAGGTCCTGATATGTATCCTCGGAGACAGCGACCTCTAAGACAAGCACGTGGGTGTTCCCATCGGCGTACTCGAAGACACGGATGAAATCGACTTGGCCGTCGCCATCGAGGTCGATGTTGTTGACGCCTTCATCTGGGTCGTTGAGCCTCTTCTCGAAATCCTCGATGCTCTCGGATTCCTTGAATATCTCGATGACCGCGTATAGATCGAGGTCCTCTCCTGTCTCGGTGGCCGGCGCCACGATCGTTATCTCCTCCTGCGCATAGCTCGGCACGCAGAGGACTACACCCAGGAAGGTCGTCGCCATCAACGTCCTAATCCATCTCATCGCAGCACCTCTCTGTAGCCAGTCACCGCCGATTCCCAGTCAAGCCACGAGCGGCCTGAACTTAGAAGTTGAAATTGACCCCCAGCAGAACCCCCTGCTCGTTTCCATCGAAGGCGAAATAGTCGGTGGTTCCCGACTCGCCGTTCTTGTAGTCTACATCCAGGTACTTGTACTGGAGAGCGATGTCGATGAGGCGCGAGACGCGCCAGCCGAGACCCCCAATCATGTTCCAGGTGAAGTCGGCCCCGACGCCAAACCCACCAATGTCGCCACGTGCGTTGAAGAAGAACTTATCGCGCCCGAAGAGCGTCACGTAGCGTGCACCAACGATCGGGTCGACCCAGTTCTCATCAAACCCACCGCCGAAACCGGGATCACCAACTGTGATGCTGATGTCCATGTCCTGGCGGGTGTAGCGGATGCCGCCCAGAAACTCGAAAGCCCAGTTGTCACTCAACGGGTTGACCCTGTAGGAGGCCCAGAGCTCGCCCGCCGCCATGACAAACTCGTAGCCGGCCTCCGTGCCGGGCGGTGCATCCCCGCCTACTTCCACGCCCGTGCCCAGCTTGACGTACGAGACGTCGGCGACACCGGTCCAGCGGTTCTTACCGACCTCGAAATGTGCGGAAAAAGCGATGTCCACCAGGTCGAAGATATCACCAAAGGACACATCTACGGGGACGCTCACATCACCCATCTCCGTACCGACCGTGTTGGTGGCATCGAGGCTCACCGCCCAGAGGTACGGCGCCAGCCGCAAGAACCACTCGTCGGGCTCGACCACCTGAGCTCCGGCCGGAACGGCCCAACCGGCTGCCAGTGCGAGCAGACAGCCGAGCACCACCGTTCTGGAAGTGCTTTGTGCCTGTCTCATCTTCCCTCCTCGCGGTTGGTTGTTGCCTTCGCCCGTATGCGCCGACGGCGGCGATACTCGTGCGACGGCTTACCCGGACGACTTCGGTTCAGTTCTGGCGGACCGCAAAGCGGCAGCCCCTCATGATCTGCATCGTCAATTGTTACCGTAGGCCGCCCGATACGCCGCGTCGAACCGGCCCTTGTGGTCGAAGACGTCGTTCTCCCCGGCGTATCGTTGCCATGCCTCGACCAAGGCCGCCTTGACGTCGGGTTGATCATCCGACAGGTCATGGATCTCGCCTGGATCCTGCGACAGGTTGTACAACTGCCACGTTCCGGTCCCGAAAGGTTCCGGCAGGCGCAGCAGCTTCCATTCGTCCTGGATGTAGGCCTTCATCTCGAACAGCTCGTAGCCCACACCTTGGCCTTCACGGATGGTCTCCCGGGCACCATTCAGAATCGGCACCAATGACTTTCCGATCGGCGGTCTGACCGGCCTACCGTCGAACGTCTGCGGATAGGTGGCCCCGGCCACCTCCAGGAACGTTGGCATGATGTCCGTCACGTGCAGGAATGCGTGGTTCCATCCTCCCGCGGCAGCCATCGTGCCGGGCGTTCTGACAATCAGCGGCGACTTGATCCCGCCCTGAGAGGTGAAGCTCTTGAAGAACCTGAAGGGCGTCATACTTGCCTCCGCCCAATCCGGCCCCATGTCGATGAAGGAATTCGGCAGGCCGCGGCTCTCCAGTTCGTTGTTGAACGATGAGAGGTAGCTGCCATCGGCGTTGCCGGGATACGCGGTGGGCCGAGCTCCGTTGGCGCCGTTGTCCGAGATAAACACGATCAGCGTGTTCTCGTACAACCCGTTGGCCCGCAGGTAGTCGAAGAGCCGCCCGATCGACATGTCCATGTAGTCCACCATGGCCGCGTACACCTCCATATCGCGGGCATGGATACGCTTTTCATCATCGTCCAGCGTTTCCCACACTCGCGTCATGAAGTTCGCGGGGAACTCGTCGACGGCGGCGGGCACCAGGCCGAGTTGCTTGAGACTTGCCAGTCGCCGCCGAGCCAGCGCGTCCCAACCCTCGGCGTACTTGCCGTTGTACTTCGCGATGTACTCAGCCGGCGCGTGCAGCGGATCATGCGGAGCCGTGTACGACAGGTAAGCAAAGAATGGCTGCCCGTCGCCCTTATTGCTGTCGATGAACTCGATCAGGGCGTCTGTATAGTCCTTCGACGAATAGAAGTCATCGGGCAATGTCTCGATCCGTTCACCGTTTCTCCTGTAGATCATCTCCTGCGGCGGAGACAGCGGTCGCATGTCCGCCCAGTGACTGCCGCCGCCGTTCATCATCGTGAATGTCTGCTCGAAGCCGCGGGCGTACGGGCTTTGATCGTCCGCCTCGCCGAGATGCCACTTCCCGGCCATGTACGTGTGATACCCAGTCCCTCGCAGTATCTCCGGGATCGTCGCGACTTGGTCGGCTAGGTGGCCGACGTAGCCCGGAAGGTCTGCGAT
>JBDHKD010000074.1:0-12228 GCA_039586575.1 Gemmatimonadota bacterium
CGTCGCGGCGGTCGACCGGGCGGGGCCGGCCGCCGCCGTCGTCGTCAACACCGGGCGCTGGGAGACGTTCACGGCGAGTCGCGGTGCCGGCGCCGAGCTGGACGGTCGGCCGGTATCGGTCTCGAAGGTCGGCCAGCTCAAGCATGCGCTCATCGGTACGGGCTTCCCGTTCAAGAAGACCGAGCTACTGGACGAGTATCTCTTGCAGTTCGCTGCGATCCTTCGCCGAACGAGCGGCGTGCGGCGCACCGGCTCGGCGGCGATCGATCTCTGCGATCTGGCCTGCGGCCGGCTCGACGGTTTCTGGGAACTGCACCTGGCGCCCTGGGATGTAGCGGCCGGCGTGCTCGTGCTGCGCGAGGCGGGCGGCATCATCACCGACCTCCACGGCAGCGAGGATGTGATCAAGGAAGGCGCGTTCGTAGCGGGAAACCCGTCGATCTACACCGCGCTTCGCGAACTCATCGACGACCTACGCGTCAATCAGCCCGCGCCTGAGCGGGAGCGGTAGGGCGCGGCGGGAGCCGCGAGCGGACATTTGGAGCGCGTTCGCCCGTCCGGGTTCCCGGCCCGACGCCGCGCGACATGAAGCGAGCGGCGCCCGCCGCGCCCTGCCGAGTCTTAACCGGACAGCCAGCGGACGAGGATGAGGGTGCTCACCGCCAGCCAGACGAGCGCCAGGCCACCGAACACCCAGTACTCGATGGGTTCGAACTTCTGGCGGCCCTTCTTGCCGTGGAACCAGGCGCCGGTGAGCACGGCGGGGAGGCCGGTGACGACGGCGACCAGGGCGAGCCGGTAGGCCACCTCGGGCAGCACGCCCCGATCGGCCAGCTGGTCGACCACGCCCAAGATGCCCCAAGCGACGGCTCCGAAGGCGATCACGATCTGCGGTAGCCGGCGCTCGCTGAGGCTGGCCAGTAGGCCGCTCGGCGCCGGCACCTTCAAAGGTGGCATCGGCGTCACCTCGCCGGGCGCGCTGAGGCGGCGGGCCAAGTCGGCGGCGTTGGGCCGGTGCCCCGACTCTTTGGCGAGACAGCGGTGGAGCATGACCTCGAGGTCGGATTCCACATCACCGCGCAGCTCCGAGAGGCGCCGTGGCTCACCCTCGATGTGGGCGGTGATCAGCTCGCGCCTCGACTTCGCATCGTAGGGCCCGCGTCCCGCGAGCAGCTCGTAGCCGAGTAATCCCAGAGCATAGACATCGCTGAGCTCGGTGAGGTTCCGACCGGAGAGTTGCTCGGGACTCATGTAGGCGGGGTTGCCGACCAGCTCACCGGTCTTGGTCAGGCGCGCCGCCTGGCCCGACTCGCCGCTGGCGAGGATCGCCGCGATTCCGAAGTCGCTGAGCAGCGAGCGGCCGGCTTCCTCATCATAGAGCACGTTGTCGGGCCGGACATCGCGGTGCACGATGCCCTTCTGGTGCGCGGCCGCCAACGCCGACGCGACCTCGATGATGGCAGCGCGCGCCTCGTCCACCGACAATGGGCCCTCGGCCTGCAGGCGTTCGCCCATCGTTCGCCCTTTGACGTACTGCATCACGATGTAGGGCAGGTCGTTGGAAAGCCGACCGACGCGGTGAACGGCGACGATGTTGGGGTGAGCGAGCGCGGCCACCGCCTGCGCCTCGCGCTCGAAGCGCAGGCGCGCCCGCTCGTCCCTGGCCAAGCGCGGCGATAGCACCTTGATGGCGACGAGACGCTTGAGCGCCTGCTCGCGAGCCAAGTAGACGCTGGCGACCGAGCCGCGCCCCAGCCGCCGGATGACCTCCAGGTCGGGGGCCAGCTCTTTCTTGAGCAGCGCTTCCAGTTCGTCGCCCCGGCCCGGGGCCGGCGTGTCGATCTCGCGTACCATGGGAGGGACTTTATGGCACAGCCCCTCGTTCAAGCAAGCTCCGCCTACCCCTCACTGCCCTCTTCCCTCACGATGACCGCCGGCACCTCGTGTTCCGCCACCAGCGCATTAAACGCCGGGATCTGGCTAGCGATGATCTGGTCGAGCCGGTCGAGCTCGACCTGTAGCTGGGCCGACAGCTCCTCGAACACGTCGTAGGCTGCCTGCGTCGGTTTCGCATCGGCACTCGCCACCACACCGGTGAGCGCCGCGATCTTGTTGTTCAGCCGGATCGGGTAGTTGAGCGGGTCCTGCCGGCTCTGGTTCTTCGTCTGGTAGATCGCCTCCTCCACCTCGGAGAGTGCCTCTTTGATACCGCGCGCCGCTTCGCCGATCGTATCGGCGAACGGCTCGCCCTCGACCCGGGTCAGCGCACCGTCGATCTGGCCGCGGATGTCACGGATGAGTTTCACGGCATCGTTCGCCTGGCTGACACGGTCGCGGATGCGGACGAGGAAGTCGAACTGCTCCGCGAGGTCCGCCTCGGTCGCCGTGACGCGCGGGTCCTTCAACACTGAGAAGCTCTGGGTCCGCTCCCTCGCGCCCACCGTGAGCCGAACCTGATAGGAGCCCGGAACGGCGCGCGGGCCTGCGGTCGAGCCCGCCCACATGATCATGCCCGGGAAGCGATGGGCGTCCGGATAACGGAGGTCCCAGACGAAGCGGTTCATCCCCACTTGCTTCTTCACCGCACCCTCATCTTCACCGCGCTCCGGCTCACTGGAGAACTCCTCGATCAGCGTGCCATCCGCCTCGAGGATGGCTAGCTTCACCTCGGTTTCCGGCTGGTCGGCGAGGTAATAGTAGATCACCACACCATTGGGTGGATTGCTCGCCACGCCGGGTATCGTGCGGTCGAAGCTGTAGCCGCCCAGGCGGTAGCTGTCGCGCGGCCTGAAGAGGTGCACGTCGGCCTCGGCGACGTCGCGGGTCAACTGGTGCAGCGGCGTCAGGTCGTCGAGGATCCAGAACGAGCGGCCGTGGGTGCCCAAGACCAGGTCGTTTTCCTTGATGACCATGTCGCGCACCGGCACGACCGGCAGGTTGAGCTGCAGCGAGCTCCAACGCTCGCCGTCGTCGAACGAGAGGTAGACGCCGAACTCGCCGCCGGCGTAGAGCAGGCCGCGGCGTGCCGGGTCCTCGCGTACCACGCGGATGTAATGGTTCGCGGGTATCCCGCGCACGATCGTTCGCCAGCTGCGCCCGTAGTCGGTCGTCTTGAAGATGTAGGGCGCGAAGTCGTCGAGCTTGTAACGGTTGACCGCCAGGTAAGCGACGCCGGGCTCGTGGGGCGACTCCTCGATGATGCTGACCAGCCCCCACTCCGGCACGTTGCGCGGCGTGATCTCGGCCCAGTCGCCTCCGCCGTCCCGAGTGATCCAGACGCGGCCGTCGTCGCTGCCCGCCCAGATCGTGTTCCGCTCGTGCCGTGAGGGGACGAGCGCGAAGATCGTGTTGTAGTACTCGACGCTCGTGTTGTCCTTCGTGATCGGGCCGCCCGACGGACCCTGTTTGCTCTTGTCGTTCCGCGTCAGGTCGGGACTGATCACCTCCCAGCTCTGACCTTCGTCCCGTGAGCGGAAGACGACGTTCGCCGCGATGTAGAGCTCGTTCGGGTCGAGCGGCGAAAGCACGATCGGGAAGGTCCACTGGAACCGGTACTGCAGGTCCGCCGCGCCCCAGCCCATCGGGTTGTCCGGCCAGGCGTGGATGTTACGCGTTTGGCCGCTGCGCCGGTCGAGTCGCGTGATGTATCCGCCGTAGCTACCCGCGTAGATGATGTCCGGGTCGTCCGGCCGCACCGCGATGTAGCCGCTCTCGCCGCCGCCCGCCCGGTACCAGTCCTGCACCGTTATGCCGAAGCCGTCGGTTCGGCTGGCGATGCAGAGCGTGCTGTTGTCCTGCTGCGCGCCGCACACGTGGTAGGGGAAGTGCTCGGTCGCGACGACATGATAGAACTGCGCGGTGGGCTGGTTATCCTGCTCGGTCCAGGTCTTTCCGCCGTTGTACGTGACGTTGGCGCCGCCGTCGTTCCCTTCCACCATGCGCAGGGCGTTATTGGGGTCGATCCACAGGTCGTGGCTATCGCCGTGCGGCGTGCTCATCGACTCGAAGGTCTTACCCCCATCGGTCGACTTCCAGAAGCGCACGTTCAACACGTAGACCGTGTTCTCGCTCTGCGGGTCGGCGTAGATGTGGCTGTAGTACCAGGCCCGCTGCCGCAAGCTGCGCTCGTCGTTCACCTTTTCCCACGTCTGACCGGCGTCGGCGGACCGGAAGACGCCGCCCTCATCGGCCTCGATCATCGCCCACACGCGGTCCGAGTTCACCGGCGAGACGGCGATGCCAATCTTGCCCAGGGTGCCCTGCGGCAGGCCCGCGTTGCCGCTGATCTCCGTCCAGGTGTCGCCACCGTCGGTCGACTTGAAGAGTCCGCTGCCCGGGCCACCACTCTCCATGCCCCAGGGGAAACGCCGCGCCTGCCAGAGCGCGGCGTAGATGATCCGCGGGTTGTTGGGGTCGAGCGCGATGTCGATGGCGCCCGTGTCCTCATCTCTGAAGAGAACACGTTCCCACGTCGCGCCGCCATCCTTCGATCGATAGACGCCACGGGTCTCGTTGGGTCCGAAGGCGTGACCGAGCACGGCGGCGTAGACGATGTCGGGGTTCGTGGGATGGACACGGACCTCGCCGATCTGGCCGCCATCCGCCAGACCGATGTGCGTCCACGTCTTCCCGGCATCGGTCGATCGGTACATGCCGTCGCCCGGTGACGTGTTGCCGCGGATGCACGCCTCGCCGGTACCCACGTAGACCACGTTGGGATCGGAGAGGGCGACGGCTATTCCGCCGATCGAACCGGCGCCGAAATCGTCGTCGGAGACCGGCTCCCAGGTCATCCCACCGTCCACCGTCTTCCATACGCCGCCACCGGTGGCGCCCATGTAGTAGACGTACGGCTGGCTCGGCACGCCGGCGACCGCCGTCACCCGCCCGCCGCGGTAGGGCCCGATCAACCGCCACTCGAGGGCACTGTAGAGGCTCTCGTCGTAGGTCTGCGCCCGGGCCGCTTCTGCGGCGAGCAGCAAGACCAGCGGCGCGACGAGTACGAGGTTGACGATGCAACGGCTGATTGAGCGCCGGGATCTCATCGTAGACCCTCCGGTCAGGATGCCGTTAGGCAGGTGGCCGATCCGCTGTCCGGGTTGGAGCGAGGCTATAGTGGTATCGCGACAGGGAGGGCACGGAAGGGGCAGCGAGCGAAATTCGAAGCGCGGCGGCGGCGCAGCCGCCGTTCCCGCAAGCAAGCCGCGCTTCATGGAGCGAGCGCCTCTTCCGTGCCCTCCCAACTACGCGCCGGGCCAGAGCCAGCCGAACACGCCTCCGGTCAGCAGCCCGTAGACGAGCCCATCGATGACGCTCTTCCACACGCTGCCCCACGTGTGCCCGAACCAGATGGCGGTAGGGATCTCCGCCGCCGCGTAAGCGAGGAAGGCCACCGTGCCCAGCACACGGAAGACGTGCAGGTACTCGACGCCGGCTGGGATCGCCGCGTAGCCGACGTAGGCGACCATGAAGGAAACGCCCAGGCAGAAGAGGAAATAGAAGAGCAGGCTCTTCCCCATGTTGGGCACGCCGCGGAGGATCAGAGAGCCGACTGGCCCCTGCTCCAGCTTCTCCTGCGCACCCGCTTCCTTCGCGCCCTCCGGCGTCATCGCCTGTGGGAAGACGTACTGGCCGCGTCCCAGATTGAGCCCGCGGATCACCTGCAACAGCGACTCCTCGTTGGGGATCTTGACCCAATCGGAGCGGTGGTGAGGAAGTACCGACCAGGCGAGGAACGCCGCGAAGAAGACGATCACGGCGGCAAGCAGGATCGGTAGCCAGAGTTGGGCGAGACTGACCTGTTCCATTTTGACCTCCGGGGACTCGCTACTCCATCTCGAATGCCAAGAACTCCAGCCGGCCGCGGCGCTCGATCTGCAGGACCACCGGCTGGCCGACCTCGACGTTTCCAAGCAGCAAGCGCAGCTGGTTCAGGCCGGTGATCTGTTGACTGTTGAGCGCGCGGATCACGTCACCCGGCGCCAGCGCGACGCGGCCGTAAACCGCGTCGGGCGAGCGCGCGGCGACGACGACACCGGACTCGGCACGCAGGCCGGGCAGCATGGCGGCGATCCGCGCGTCGAGATCGACGCCCAAAATGCCGAGCTTGGGGACGAGGTTCTCCTCCGGCGAAACCATGAGCGAGAAACGCCCGGGATCGTCCGGCCGCTCGATCACGCTGACCGGCACGCGGAGGGTCTGTTCCCCGCGTAAGACCTCGAGCGTCACCTGCACGCCCACCGGCGTGCGATAGAGGTTCACGTCGAACTGCCGGCCGTTCTCCATCACCTTGCCGTCGAGCGAGAGGACGATGTCGCCGACCCGCAACCCGGCCAGCTGCGCCGGACTGCGCGGATAGACATCGCCCAGCACGACGCCCCAGTCGCGCGCCAGCCCGAGCCCATCGGCGAGCGTCGTGTTGATCGTCTGAGCGTTGACGCCGATCTCGCCGCGGCGCACGTACCCGTTCAGCTTGATCTGCTGGTAAACGTTGCGGACGATGTTGCTGGGCGCCGCGAATCCGAGACCTTCGCTACCACCCGATTGCGAGATGATCAGGGTATTGATGCCGATGACCCGGCCCTCGGCATCGACCAGTGGGCCGCCACTGTTGCCAGGATTGATCGGGGCGTCGGTCTGAATGTAGATCATCGGGTCCTCGGGCCGGAGCTGCCGTGCCACGGCGCTGACGATCCCCATGGTCACCGAGTTCTCCAGCCCGAACGGGCTCCCGAACGCGAAGACCAGCTGGCCGGTCGTGACCTCATCCGAGTCCGCGAAGTCGAGATGCGGCAGTCCCTCCTCATCCACCTTGAGTACCGCGAGATCGGTCTCGCGGTCGTAGCCGACGATCCGCGCACCCGCCGCCTTGCCCTGCGGCTTGAGGATCGATTGGCCGGGGACGTCAGCGGGCGGGATCGGCAGGCGCACCCGGATGCGGCCGGCGCCCTCCACCACGTGGAGGTTGGTCACGATGTACCCTTCCGCATCCATGATCACACCGGACCCCACCTCCTGCCGCCGCGTCAGCAAGCCAGACCCCGGGGCATCACCCTGCTGCAACGGCTTGTAGCCCGTGGCCAGGATCGCCACGACCGCCGGGCTCACCTGCCCCGTCAGCGCCTCCAGGTAATCGCTCAACTCCCTGAGCCTCTGCAACGCGCGCTCGCCGCGCTGCGCCGCCAGCTGCTGCGGCGCCGCCAGACTGAGGGCCAGGGTCACGACCGCGACCACAACCGTCTTGCCTCTCACCGTCATACCCTGTTTCATTCGTATCCTCCGCAGGTCCACCGTCGGCTCAGCGTTCCGGCGGGAACCCGTCCAGTATCTTCGTCACCGCCTCGTCTATCTTCTTGACCATGACATCGATCTCGGGATCCCGAACGACGTCCGACGCCCAGCCGCGCCAGATCATCTGGCCCGAACCCGGATCGGAGATCTCCAGTACCAGCGCGCCTCTCCTCTCCACGTAGGCCCGGTTGGTCACCGACACCCAGCCCAGACGATCGTCGGTGACCACCGCGGTTTCGCCGATCTGGTCCTGAGACACGGCCACGAAGTCCACCAAGAAGTCGGGCTCGCTCGTCACCCGCCGATAGCCCTTAGCCGCCAGCTCGCGGTCCACCGACGTCTCGAGCTGGCGCAGCGCTACCGGCGCGACCCGACGACCGCTCCGCTCGTCCTCCGCCCTCTGCGACCAGGCGTAGGTCTGAAGCCCCTCGAAGCGCGCCTCCGGGTTGTACTCGCTGTTGACCTGCATGGTCGAGCAGGCGGCGAGGCCCACGGCCAGCACGGTGCTCAGAGGGATGTAGCGTGGTCGCATCGTACTCCTCCTCACACGAACGGAAGCTCTCTGAACTCGTTGACCTAATTCATAGCCGGGGGGCCCGAGCTTGGCAACGCGGAGCACGCCGATGTTGTGTTCCCGCCGCTGTTGCTTCAACTTCCGGAGGTTTTCCTAACCGAGCGGAGGCTGATGGATATCGTGGCAGCGCTGGAGACGCCGGGCACAGGTCCGTCACGTACCGGAGATACGTTCGATCAGGAGCTCACCCAGTTCCTGCGAGCCAGGACCCGGACGATGCTCTGGGTTGCCCTGGTGGTGTACGCGATCGCGCTGAGTGTCTTCTGGTTCCTGCTCGAGCGGCGCCCGGTCTTGCAAGGCGGGGTGGCGCCCTGGGCTCCTCAGCTAAGGCTCGCCCACTTCGCTTCACTGATCATCGCGCTGGGCCTGACGCATGCTCTGAAAGGCAGCGCCCGGCAGTTCCAGCTGCTCGCCTTCTGGGTCGTCGCGTTCAACATGGTCCTGGCGATCGGCATACTGGCGGCGACCGACCCGGCCCAGGAACCGTATCTGGCCGCCATGCTGACCCTCTTCCTCTACGCGGCGTTCATCCCGGCGCCGGCGCGCTATACCGATGCGCTGGCGGTCCTGGCTATCGTGACGTTCGTCGTTGCCTCGGTCGTGGTGTACGTTCTTCTCCCCGAGGCCACGGCATTTTGGACGGAGCTGGGTGGCGCGGCCGAGTTCCGGACTTTTCTCATCAACGATAGCTCTGGCCTCGCCATCATGGGTCTCGTGGCGCACGCCGTGAGCCGCACGCTCTACAGCCTGCGCAAGACGGCACACGAGGCGCAGCGGCTGGGCAACTACTACGTCGAGGAGGAGTTGGGGTCCGGCGGCATGGGCCAGGTCTTCCGCGCCAGGCACGCGCTGATCCGCCGGCCCACGGCGGTGAAGGTGATGCGGGCGACGGGCGAGGCGGTACAGGCGGCGGTGACGCGATTCGAGCGCGAGGTCCAGCTCACGGCGACGCTGACGCACCCGAACGCGATCACGATCTACGACTTCGGCCGTACCACCGACCAGCGTTTCTACTATGTGATGGAGTACCTGGAAGGGCTGGATCTCGACGACCTTGTCAAACGTTTCGGTCCCGTGCCCGCGCAGCGTACCGCCTTCATCCTCGGGCAGGCGTGCGGTGCGCTCGGCGAAGCACACGCGCGTGGGATCATCCACCGGGACATCAAGCCGTCGAACATCTATCTGACCCAGCGCGGCGGACTCTACGATTTCGTCAAGGTCCTCGACTTCGGCCTGGCCAAGGAAATAAAGGCGGACGAGGCCGTCGGTCTCACGAAGACCGGGGTCGCCGTAGGCACGCCCCGCTATATCTCGCCGGAGGCAATCACAGGAGCCGACGACATCGACGGGCGCTCCGACCTCTACTGCCTGGGCGCCGTGGCCTACTGGATGCTGACCGGCCGACCGCCCTTCGACGCTAAGACCAGCGTCGAGCTGATGATCGACCACGTCAAGGCCAGCCCGACGCCGCCATCGCAGGTCTCCGAGCTCCCCGTACCGGACGGGCTGGAAGCTCTCGTCATGAAGTGCCTGGAGAAGAAGCCCGAGGACCGCTTCCCTTCCGCCGCGGCGCTCGCCGAAGCGCTCGACGCGATCCACTTCGACGAGCCCTGGACCTATGCGCAGGCGCGGGACTGGTGGGAACTGCACGGGCTAACGGGCCGGGAGGATGCGGAGCGCCCGGAGTCCGGGTCCGCCGAGAAAGGTCTGTCGAACAATGGGATTTCCCGCTTCATCTACGAGCCCTAGGCCCGTGCTCCGGGCGGCTGGCCTCCCGAGGAGTAGACCGCCCGGGGCCCCTCTCATATAGTTCCGGGCATGCCTGAAGTCGAACGAACCTCCAGCGGGTGTTTTCGGGTGCCGGCCCGACCCTGGCCCGAGGGCGCCTCGAGCGATCCAGCATGATTCGACGGTGAGCGCAGTCCGACCATGACACCTTTCAAGAGGCTCGCGGTCTGGCTGGATGTGCGTCCCAACGAGGTGCGCATCGTGTCGCTCTCGTTCCTGGGCGCCTTCCTCGTGATGGCCTTCCTGGTCACGGCCCGCTCGCTGCGCGAGGCGCTCTACCTGGACTTCTTTGACGTCAAGACACTGCCCTATATCACGGCAGCCGTGGCGTTGCTCAGCGTTCCGACCGTGGGCCTGTTCGTTCGCGTCCTCGCACGTTACCACCCCAAGCGGGTGCTCATGGTGGTGGCGGTGATTCAAGCGGTGGGACTCGCTGCCCTGTGGCCGTTCGTAACCGATTCCGATGGCGCGGTCGTCGCCTTCTATCTCTGGACCACGCTCGGCACCCTGCTGCTCACATCCGGCTTCTGGGTCGTCACCTCGGAGCTCTTCGCCGTCCGCGGGGCGAAGCGGCTCTTCGGTCTGATCGGCGCGGGCGGCACGGCCGGCGCCATGGTGATGGGCAGCGCCCTCGTCTGGTTGACACGCCAGGTCGAGGTCGGCTGGCTCGTCCCCGGACTCGTCCTGCTGATCGCGCTCTTCCTGCTCATCGAGGAACTGCTACCGACGGTCAAGGAGGCGGTAGAGGTCGGGGCGCGCATGGAAGGAAAGGCGTCGATCGGCGAGAGCTTCAGGCTGGTCCGAGAGTCTCCGCACATGAAGACGATCGCGACGATCGTCCTGGTCGTCGGGATCGCGACCACCCTCCTCGACTACCAGTTCAAGGACCTGGCCCAGGCCAACATCGCGACCAAGGAGGGGCTCACGAGCTTCTTCGGCGCGTTCTACGGTTGGACGGGCGGCGTCTCGCTGCTCATCCAGTTGCTGCTGGTAGCCCGGTTCCTCGCCTCCGCCGGGGTCGCCTGGACGCTGGCCGTGCTGCCGCTCGTTCTGATGCTGGGCTCCGCCGGGCTGCTCGTCGTGCCGGGCCTCGTATTTGTGACCGTGTTGCGAGGCGCGGACGCCTCGCTGCGTAAGTCGCTCTACCGCTCCGCGCTCGAGGTCCTCTTCGTGCCGGTCCCTGCGCAGCTCAGGCGCAAGACCAAGACGTTCATCGACTCGATGGTCGACTCGCTGGCCGAAGGGATGGGCGCGGCAACGATCTTCCTGTTGGTGACGCTCTACGGACTCCCATCTCGCTACCTCTCGGCCCTCATCATCGCGCTATCGATCGCCTTGCTGTACCTGAGCCGGCGAATGGGCCGGCGGTATTTCGAGACCGTCACCGAGGGCCTGAAGGACAGCGGTGAGATGGCGGAAGCCAGGGCGGCGGCGCGGCGGGTCGAGAGCCGCGACCTACTGAGTGGCACTTTCACACGCCTCGACATCAAGTCGCTGCTCGAGGAGTCGGGCGAGACGGTCGAGGCACCCGCAGAGCTGGACGCCGAGCGCCCTCCCGCAGCGGCGGCAAAGAGCGCCGACACCGTCATGGCGCGCCTCGAGTCATCCGACCTGCGTACCGTGGCCCGCACCCTGGAAGAGACGGTCGACTGGCAAGAAGAGCATGTTCCGGTCCTTTGCCGCTTGTTGGCCCGCGATGCGCTTTTCGACCACGCCCGGCTGGCCCTGCTGACCGCCGGGGATACCGCCCTGCCCGAACTGATCCGGCTGGCTCGCGACGAGGGTGCCGAGTTCGTCATCCGCCGCCGCGTCCCGCGTGTGCTGGCCCGCAGCGGCGGCAGCGAGGCCGACGACGCGCTGCTGGATGCGCTGAGCGCGAACCGCTTCGAGATCCGTTACCGGGCGGCCATCGCGCTGCACCGACGGCGGCGGCGAGGCCTGCCCCGCTCGGGACGCGACGAGGAGGGGATCGTCTGGGACGCGATCCGCGCCGAGGTGAATCGCGGCCGGCCCGTCTGGGAGATGCAGCGACTGTTGGACGACGAGGACGAGAGCGAGGACGGCCTGGTAGTGAAACGCCTCGGTGCCCGCGGCGAGCTGAGCCTCGAGCACACCTTCCGGTTGCTGTCGCTGGTACTGGAACCCGAAGTGGTCCGGGCGGCGTTTCATGGAGTCATCCTGGACGATGAACGGCTGAAGAGTTTCTCGCTCGAGTACCTGGAGCAGGTGCTTCCGTCGGACATCCGTGCCAAACTGTGGCCCTTTATCGGTGACGTGAGCGAGCACAAGCGAGAGAAGTCACTGAGGAACCTGGACGACGTGGTGTCCGATCTGATGCAGACGGGGGAGACCTTGTTCGGGGGCGCCGAAGAGCGCGAGGCGTTGAAGCGGATCCTCGACGAGCGGGAAGACTGAGTTTGCGCGCCCGCGCGATTCGCACGGCGCTGCTGGCGGCGCTCCTAGCGATAGGTACACTCGTCGCTACGCCCCAAGCCCGCGCGCAGGATAACGACAACTCGGGCCCGGTTTCGCCCGACAGCGCCGATGTCATTCGGGCGTCGCTGGGGCGGCCGCCG
>JBDHKD010000075.1:0-12208 GCA_039586575.1 Gemmatimonadota bacterium
AAACGGTAGATCGGCGGACCAGCCGGAATCGCTCCGCTATCCTGCTGTTCTGCTATCCTGCTGATCTATCGATCCACCGCTCCCCGGTTGCCCGCCCCCACTGACCTACTGACCCACTGACCTACTGATCCACCGGTGTCAAAAGCGGCTCCCCCCTGATCCCGCGCAGCAGGTTCTCCCACGCCAACTCGAACATCCTGCGCCGTGTCGTCTCCGTGGCGCTGCCGATATGCGGCAGCAGCACGGCGTTGGGCAGCCGCTTGAGGCAGTCACGGATTTCCGGTTCGCCGTCGTAGACGTCGAGCCCAGCGCCGCGCAACTTCCCCGATTCCAGCGCCCGGCACAGCGCGTCTTCGTCGACGATCCCGCCGCGCGCCGTGTTGATGAGGATGGCGCCATCCTTCATCACGGCGAGCTCAGCGCGGCCCAAGAGACCGGCTGTCTCCTCGGACAGCCCCACATGAACAGAGACGACGTCGGCGCTGGCGAGCGTCTCTTCCAGCGACTCGATGCGGCGCGCCCCGGTATCGAACTCGAACTGGGGGTGCGCCAGCCGATCCCAATAGACGACCTCCATCCCGAACGGCACCGCCCGCCGGCCCACCGCCTGCCCGATGCGCCCGGCGCCCAGCAGTCCCAGCGTCCGGCCGCCCAGCTGCATTCCGAGGAGCAGGGTCGGGTGCCAGTTCCAGTCGCCCTGGCGGGCCAGATCCTCGGCCTCGCTCAGCCGGCGACACACGGCCAGGATCAGGGCCCAGGTGAGATCGGCCGTGGCCTCGGTGAGCACGTCCGGTGTGTTCGAGACGGCCACTCCCCGGCTACGCGCGGCCTGCAGATCGATGTTGTCGTAGCCGACGGCGTAGTTGGCGATGACCTTGAGGCTCGGCAGCCGCTCGAGCACCGCGGAGTCGATCCGTCGCGAGAGGAGCGGCAGCAGCCCCGAGTAGTCGCCCGCCGGCAGCGGCTCGGCGGCGGAAAGCCACTCGATCTCGACCTCGGACGGTACCTCGACGTACTGCAGGAAGTCGCGCACCTCGTCGGCGACCAGAACCCGAAGCTTCGATCCCGGCATCAGCTAGCGCTTCGCCTGAAAGAACTCGCGCAGCAGCCGGCCGCAATCCTCCGCCAGCACGCCGCTCTCGATCATCACCCGGTGATTGAGACGATCATCCTGCACCAGGTTGCCCAAGCTGCCGCACATCCCCGCCTTCCGGTCGTGCGCAGCGAAGACCAGAGCTTTGAGCCGCGCCAGCACGATGGCGCCGGCGCACATGGCGCACGGCTCCAATGTCACATAGAGGACACAATCGGTGAGCCGCCAGTCGCCAGCCCGCGCCGCCGCCTCGCGCAGCGCCAAGACCTCGGCGTGGGCGGTGGGGTCGGCCAGCTCACGAGTCCGGTTGCAGCTGCGAGCCACCAGATCGTCCCCGCAGACGACCACGGCGCCCACGGGCACCTCGCCGCGCGAACCACCCGCTCGCGCCTCCTCCAGCGCGATCGCCATCCACCGAGCGTGGTCGGCACTCACCGTCCCGCCCGCCTGCGCCACATCGCCGATCGCTGGCGTGTGATGGGTCAGTCTCGAGATAAGGTGCGGAGCACCGCCCGGGCGACGCCGAGGAAACGAGCAGCCGACCCGCCGTTCTCCGACGCGCCCTGCCCCTTGCCCGCCCGCTCGAGCTTAATCGCGCCGCCTTGCTCGAACACCGTCACATCTTTGTCCTGGATGTCCTCGCACGGCTCCACAACGAGCAGATCGCCCGTCCGCACCCCGAGCTCCTGCGAATCGCCGCTGGCTCGCACCATGAAGCAATCGGCCGAGCAGGCGAAGGAGCGGTCCAGGTCGAAACGGGCCTCGACCTCCTCATCGACCGCTTCGTGAATTCCATTACGATATAATGGAATGGTGTACGTGTCCGGCGAGAGGTTAAGCCCCAGAATCCGCAGCGCCCGGGACCGGGACGGGGTCCGGTCCAGGTAGCCCTTCCGTTGCAGCGACTGGAGGTGCTCGGTGACCGTCTTGGTCGAGCGGATGCCGAAGCGGTTGCCGATCTCCCGGATACTCGGCTGGTAGGTCTCTCGCTTCAGGTAATCGACGAGGTAGTTGTAGATTCGTCGCTCGATGACGGTCAGCACTTCCGACATAAGAACCTCCAGAGCCTGACGGAAGGGAAACGACTCCGGCGTCTCCGTGTTCGACCTCAAGAGATGAGAATGCCGACACGGCTGCGGCGGTCGCCGTCCTGCCTTCGACAAGGGGAGATAGTTTTTTATAAGAGCTGGCGAGCTTGCCCGCCGTTTCTCCCGGTATGGTGAAACGTGCAATTCAGTTTAGGTATCCGACTCGCACTCGTCAACCATCACGCAAGATGCGCAACGCATGGTCGATGCGTGCCAGAACCCGCTCGCGACCCATGAGATGCATGACCTCGAAGATCCCGGGACTCACCGCCTGGCCGGTGAGCGCGACGCGCAACGGGTGGATGAGCGCCCCGGCGCCGACCCCTGTAAGTTCAGCTATAGCACGGACTTGCCGCTCTAGCCCTCCCTCGTCCCAACCGCTGCGGCCCGCCAGTTCCGTGCGCAACCGCTCGAGTCGCTCGGCCGTCACCGTCCGGTCCTTCCAGTGCTTCGCTACCGCAGCCTCATCGAGCGTTACACGACCGGCGAAGAACGGACGCGTTTGCTGCAACGCGATGTGAACGGTTCGCGCCCGCGGTTTGACCAGATCCAGAACGCCCTGGAACCACTCGGCCCGCTCCTCCAGTTCTGTCTCGCCTGCCACACCCTCCTCCACCAGCAGCGGGCCGATCAACTCTGCGAGTTCGGAACCCGACATGGCGGACAGGTGCGCGAGGCTGAGTGACTCGAGCTTCTGGTGATCGAAGATCGCCGGCTTCCGGTTCAACCGCTCGAGGTTGAAGTCGGCGATCAACTCGTCCACCGTCATGAACTCGCGATCGTCGCCCGGCGACCAACCGAGCAGCGCCAGGAAGTTGACCAGCGCCTGCGGCAGAAAGCCGCCTGCCCGATACTCGCCCACCGCCGTCGCGCCATGCCGTTTCGACAGGCGCCTGCCGTCGGGCCCCATAATCAGCGGCACATGGCAGAAGATCGGCGGCTCGGCGCCCAGCGCCCGGTAGATCTGAATCTGCTTCGGGGTGTTCGATATGTGGTCTGCCCCACGGATCACGTGGGTGATCTGCATGGCCAGGTCGTCGGACACGACCGCCAGATTGTAGGTCGGCGTCGAGTCGGAGCGCAGGATGATGAAGTCCTCGATGTCGCTGTTGTTGAAGCGGGTGGTCCCGCCCACCAGATCGTCCCAGGCCGTGTCGCCGTCGGGCATGCGGAAGCGGACGGTGCAGGGCTCACCGGCGGCGGCCCGGCCCGCGGCCTCGTCCATCCTCATCTCGCGGCAGCGGCCGTCGTAGGCGGCGGCTCTGCCGCTGGCCTTCGCTCGGGCGCGGAGGTCTTCCAAGCGCTCGGGCGTGCAGAAGCAACGATAAGCGGCGCCGCCCGCCAGCAAGCGGTCGACGTCGGCGCGGTGGCGGTCGATGGAGTCCGCCTGGTGGTAGGGTCCCTCATCCCAGTCGAGGCCGAGCCAGGTGAGCCCATCGAGGATGGCCTCGCTGAGCTCGCTCTGGCTGCGCTCGCGGTCGGTGTCCTCGACCCGCAGCACAAAGGCGCCGCCGGAATGGCGAGCGAAGAGCCAGTTAAAGAGCGCGGTGCGGGCGCCGCCCACGTGGAGGAAGCCGGTGGGGCTGGGCGCGAAGCGCACGCGGGGGCTCTGGGTCATCGCGGTCGTTCCTTACGAGCAGGCGGGGCTGAGTCTCGAACGAGACGCAGCCCCGCGGTTGCAGCAATGGCGGAGAGGGTGGGATTCGAACCCACGAGGGGCAAACGCCCCCAACACCTTAGCAGGGTGCCGCCTTAAGCCTCTCGGCCACCTCTCCCCTGGGTCTCTTGTGGCTGACCCGTTACAAGGTATGCGGCCCTGCAAGCAGGCTCAAGTGCGGTTGGGGGCCGATGGATCGTCTCGCTCCATGTCGCGCGCCGCGGTTGCGGGAACGGCGGCTGCGCCGCCGGCGCGCTCCAAATTGCGCTCGACGACACCCATCGGCCCCCGCCCCGCCGAATTGCCATCAGTCGTGGGACGCTCGCTTGCGGCCGGTGAACTCGTCCATGCTGCGGCTGACGCCGAAGAAATCGACCAGGGCGTCGAACCAGGGCACCGGCAGCAGGCGGAGCGGGAAGGTGACGTAGGCGAAGCGCGGCATGATCAGCCGCCGGCGGTTCTTGCGGATCGCCTTGACGATGCGATTGGCGACGTACTCGGGCTCGAGGATCGGTAGCAGCCAGGGGAAGCGGGTCTTTGCGCCCTCGAACATTCCGGTCTTCACGTAGAAGGGGCAGACGACGGTCGTCCTGATGGCGTGCCCGGTACGGGCAAGCTCCAGGCGCAGCGCCTCGTCGAATCCGACGGCGGCGAACTTGCTGGCGCTGTAGTCGGTGAGCTTGGGGGCCGCCACGAGTCCGGCGGCAGAGGCGACCGTGACGATGTGGCCGCTCCCCCGCTCCAGCATCACGGGCATGAAGGCGCGCACCGTCCAGAAATGGGCCAGCGTGTTGACGTCGAACGTGCGCCGGATATCGACCTCGCGCGCCTCGAGCAGCGGGCGGCCGGTGACGACGCCGGCGTTGTTGATCAGAATGTCGACCGGCCCGCACTCCTGGAGCACCCGGGCCGCCGTCACCTCGATCTCGTTCTTCAGCGAGAGGTCACAGACGTAGGACGAGACCTGGCGCCCCAGCCCCTCGAGCGCCTCGTCGACCGCCGCCAGCGCGCCCGCATCGCGGTCCCACAGTATGACGTGCGCGCCCCGCGCGGCGATCTTGTGGGCCAGCAGCCTGCCGATGCCGCTGCCGGCGCCGGTGATCAGGACGTTCTTCGCCCGGAAATCTGTCATCCCAGGCCCATGAATACGGGCCCGGGCGCTCTAGTTCAAGAGCACCGGCCCGGCGGCGACGGCGACGCGGAACAGGCTGTAGGGCTTGTCGCGCCGATCGACGCCCCGATTGAACCCGGCCTGGCGGTGCAACTGGTTGGCGATCACGTAGAGGTAGCCGTCGGCGGCCAGGCTCAGGGTGTCCGGCCAGAGGAGGCGCGGGTGGTGGACCAACGTCGCCAGCGATCCCTCGGCATCCAGCACCAGGATGGCGTTGTCCTCGTAGTTGGTGAGGTAGACGCGGCCTTCGTCGTCGGCCTCCAACCCGTCCGAGGCGAAGCCCAGGTCGCCGTGATCCTCGACCGTCGCCGCGCAGCCTTCGTCCGATACCGCCTGGTCGGCCAGGGCGTCGACGCTCACGCTGTACAGCCGGCGGCTGGAGAGCGGGCGGTAGTAGAGGCGCTCGCCGTCGGCGCCGAGCGCGATCCCGTCCGCACCCACCGGCAGGTGCAGGGTCCGGCCGTCGGGCAGCCGGTACATGAGCGGCTGACCTTCCACGATCGGGATGAAGCGCTCTTCGGCCCGCACCGAGGCGTGACCGTGGAGGCGTCGCCAGCTGCGGCCGCTGGCCAGGTCGACGACGATGATGCCGCCGACCGGCGACGAGTCGGTGATGAACGCCATGCCCCCCGCACCGCGCCGCAGGTCGAAGCGGACATCGTTCAGATAGGTGTTGGGCAGCGCCACCGTGTCGGGGAAGCTGATCGTCTTGAACACACGATTCGTCGTGAGATCCACGCCGACCAGCTTTCGGGCGCCCGGCGTGCCGGGGCTGAGCCCCAGCCCGGTATCGAGGATCCACAGCCGGTCGGCCGGGTCGACCACCACGCTCTGCACCGAGATGAAGTGTTCGCCGGGGTGCAGGCTGTCGGGCTGGTTGATCTCGGCGTTCGGATAGGGCACCGCCTCGCCGTCGACGATCTCGACCACGGTGGCCGGCACGTCATCGCCCCAGCGCGGGAAATTCACGAAGATGCGACCGCCATGCGAGACGGTGACGCCGGTAGGCAGCGGGCCGTGGAACTCAGCCACGGTCTCGAGCGCGCCGATCGCCTGCTCTCGCGGCTGCGCCCGAGTGACACTCTCGAGAAACTCGAGGACCAGACGCTCGAACTCGTCCGGCTTCTCCATGTTCACCATGTGGGCGACGTCGGGGATCACCGCCTTCTGCGCGCCCGGCACCTCTTGGGCTATGAGATCGACGATGTCGTGGACGACAGGCATATCGATGCCGCCGACGATCGCCAGCGTCGGCACAGCGATCTCGGCCAGCCGCCTGAAGGCCGGCGGGTCCGGCGGCCGGCTCAAGTTCCAGTAGCTCCAGCGCTCCTCGCTGCCGGCCAGCATCGCCAGCACTTTCTGCCGAACGGCGGGATCGACCTGCGAGGGCTCGCGCTGCGGCCCGTCGCACCAGTAGCGCGTGAAGACCTCGAGAGCCGCCGGGAGCCCGCCGCTCTCGAAAGCACCGTTCAGCGCGTCCACGTACTCCTGGATCTCATCGCCCTCAAACGGGTAGCCCGAGAGCCCGGGACCGACCAGGACCAGGGCGGCCGTCATCTCGGGGTAGGTCAGCGCGAAGTCGGTGGCGATCACGCCACCCATCGACAGTCCGACCAGGGTCGCCCGCGGAACGTCGAGCGCCGTCATGAGGTCATGTAGATCCTTGTAATCGGCATAATCCACGGAATCGGTCCGCGAGAGACCGTGGGCCCGCACATCGTAGCGGATCACCCGATAGTGGCGGGCGAAGGTCTCGAATTGCCCGTCCCACATGCGCCGGTCGAGGAAGCCGCCATGGATCAGGATCAGCGGGTCGCCCTGCCCCGCCGTCTCGTAGTACAGCCGGCCACCCTCGACCTCTACGTACCCGGTCTCGACTCGAGCCGTCCGGCCGCCAAGGTCGAGCCTGGCCCAGCCATCGGTCCGGAACCGCAGCTCGGCCGGCGTGTTGCCCTCGATCAAATCTTCGTTGAGCGCGTCACCGGCCAGGGTCTCCGGCCAGTAGTGGTAAGCGCCCGGCCCGGTGGCGAAGACAACCGCGACGGTCGGCAGGCCGCCTTCGAACAAGTCGCGAGCGATGATGAACTCAAATTCGATGGGTGCTCCCATCCACACCGTGCTGGCAACCCAACCTTCGGACTCGAGGAACTCGGTTCGCGCCAGCCGTGCCGTCTCGCTCTGGCTCGTGTCGCGTACCGACCATTCGAACTCGCGCACCGGCCGGTAAACCTCGTCGTCACCGCGGACGTATTCGGCCGCACCGAGCGCCGCAGACGCGTGAAGCGCCAGCAGGCGATCAGCGGCCGCCACATAGACGTGGGCCCAACCGGCCCCGGGGCCACGCAGGCCGAGGTAGAGGTTGGCGCTGTCGTGCTTCATCAGGAGCTGACCCACGCCGCTGAGTTCCCAGACCCCGGCTTCCGACCACTCCTCGTCCCCGAGCACGCCGTCGATGTGGATCGGACGGCCGGCGGGCACGGGCACCGGGTCGCGAGCTGCCTGCAGCGGCGCCAGCAGGAGAACGGTAGAGAGAAACACGTACGATATGAACGACATGATGACGCCCCTCCGCGGCTACGGTACGGACCCGATGTGGTTGGGGAGCTATAGTGTTGACGAGCGGGTATGGTGGAAGGGTTGCCCGGGCCGGGCGGCGGTCGGAGGTCGAGCCCCCGTCAGCGGCGACGGGGGCCGGCGGTCAGTCCTCTTCCCACTCCTCGATGTGGATCGTGTAGGTGTGCTCGAACGTTTCTTCTCTGGCGCACGTTTCGCAGACGATGTCGTACAGGTTCTCCGTCGGCTGTTCGCAGATGGCGCAGTAGCCGGTCGGCTCCTCGACCAGCTCCGCGAACTCGGCGTTGAGCCGCTCCGCCGCCTCTTCTTCGGAGATGCGGCCGTCCATCAGGTCTTCCGTCACACGCTTCAAGGACTCCTGCATCTCGGAGGGCAGCGCATCGCCATCACTGCTCCGTTCGACCCAGACCTGCCGGCGCTTCGCTTTGGGCGTGTTCCGCTTCTTTCGGAACTTGAACTCCCTGGCCACGGTGACGCTCCTCTTGAGGGTGCTGCTGAAGGAGGACGGGCGGCGGACGGAGGGAAGTCAGTATACACTCGGGCGCGTGGCCCGTTCCGGGAGCGGAGGGCACGGAAGCCTGGTGCGAGCGGGGGGCGCAATCAGCGATCAGGCGATAGACGGGCCAGCGCTTGTCGCGCGTCCTCGACCCACGGCTGCAGTTCGGGATCGGCCTCCCCCCAGGCCTCGATGAAAAGCGCGTACTCCTTGGCCGCCTTACCGTAATCCTCCATCCCCTCGTAGGTTCGGGCCAGGTGGAAGTGCATATGGTGATTGGTGCTGCGCCACCAGGCCCGGAGGTAGGGCACGGCTTCCTCCCAGCGCTCCAGGTCCATGAGGACGTAGCCCAGGACGGTGCGCACTCTACGGGTAGCCTGATAACGCCTGACCTCCTCGAGTTTCTCGACCGCAGCTTCCGGCTCGCCCTTGAGCCACAGCCCGTAGGCCTCCACCGCCAGGGCGTCGGCCCTCGCGACCCAACCTGGACGACCGGCATCGACTTCCCGGCGCCAGTGTTCCCAAGCCAGCTCTACGGCTCTGGCATGGTCGGCCCAGCGTCCCTGAGCCGCGGCGAGAAACGCCGCACAGTACACGAGCGCCGGCTCGCTCGTGGTGTCTACCTGGCTGAGCGCCGCCGCCGCTCCTTCCAGCCGGGACGGGGGCACCGGAAACCCGTGCATGTAAGCCTCGACAGGGAAACAAGCGCGGTCGCTGGCGTCGGCCTGCGGTCGATCGAGGTACTCCAGGGCTTTCCTGAGGTAGCCGCGGCCCAACGCGGCGCCTCTAGTCAGTAAGAATGCCGTGGTGGAGCCCGGCCGGACTCCACGCCTTTCCCTCGCCAGCAATACCGCTTCGGATTGGGGCCAGAAGCGGGGATGCGTGAGCGGGGGATTCAAAGGCATTCCACCGAGCATTAGCGGGTCTATAGTGTCGAGGCTCGCGAGCGCCCGCTCGCGGTGCTCTGGATCACCGAAGGCGAGATCGAACGCGACCTCTACAAGATGAGTATGGAGTGCATCGGAGCCGGCAAGCCGCTTGTAGTCCGCAATCAGCCGAGCCGCCTGCGCGCTGTCTGGATCAATCCGGAAAGCCAGGTCGATGATGTGAAGGCGATACGGAGCGAACTGGGGATCGAGCTCTGCCGCTCGCCTGAAGCATCGATCGGCATACTCGACACCTATTGGGATCACCGGTCCCCAATGATAGTACAGCTCGCCCAAATGATACCAGGCGACGGCGTAGTCGGGGTGAGCCCTCACGAGACCTTGCAGGATCTCTTCCGCCTCTTCAAGAGCTCCCTCCGACCTCGCGTGCGTTGCCCGCACGAGAGCGGCCTCGCGAGCTGGCAAACGGTCAACCCAGCGCATGGCCAGCTCCAAGGCTGTCACGATTCGGTCTCTACCCTCGTACCAGCCGTAGGCCTGGTACAGTCCGTAGGAGGCGAGGGCGAAGGTCGAATCGATGGCCACGGCCCGTTCGTACGCCGCGCCCGCCGCGGGGATGTCACCGCGGCGGTGCAGCGCCTCCGCCTCCAACCATGCCGTGAGCGCGGGCATAGAGGACGTAGTCACACTCGCCAGATCGACCGGCGGTAGCTCGCTCGCTTCCTGCCCCAGCACGACGACCAGTGACTGGACGGCCAGACGGTCCACCAGTGCCAGGGCGCTGTCCGGCGAGCCCTCGACCACGACGGTGCCCAGCTGATCTCCGGTCTCGGTATCGTGGATATCCGCCGATAGCCGCACCGCCGGACCGACCGATACGGCCGAGCCCAGGAGCGCGTAGCGGGCGCCGGTGGCCCGCGCGACCCCCAAGGCCGTCGCGCCGTCCGCCTCACGCGGCTCTGGCACCTTCTCGCGCCAGCGGGCCATTAGCGTGCGGCTGTCGATGGCGCGCAGCCCACCTACACCGTTCATGGCGGTGGAGAGAAGATCAACCATCCCCTCGCGCCACACCTCCATGCCCTCGCCGTGTACGCTGAAGGGCAGCACGGCGATTCCGGGGTCGGCATCGGCGAACGTCTCAGCGTTCGCGACAGAACTCGGCGCATCTGCAGGAGCGCTATCTCCGAACAGCATCCACCCGATGCCCCACGCGGCTAGGGCAGCTACGACGCTCAACCCCGCATAGCGAAGTGTGAGGAATCGGGGCCTGCGTACTGGTTCCATGCGGGCTTCGTCAGTCGGCAACGGCAGAGGATGGGCAGTCGGCGCCTTGACGTCTTCGCTGGCAGGTGTCGGTTCACGCTTCAGTCGTTCGACAAGAGCCGCCAACTCTGGATCGGGCTCCATGCCGAACTCGTCGCGCAGAAGTCGCTCGTGTTCGTGGGCGTATTGCAGCGCGTTGGCCCGATCGCCCGACTTCGCCATTGCCTGCATCAGATGCAGCGCGACCCGGGTGTTGAAGGGGTCGTAGGCGATCAGTCGCCTCCACCACTCCACCGCGCCGGTATGATCGCTCGTCGCCTCGGCACCCTCGGCCAGTGCCTCGAGAGCCTTCGCATAGCGCTCGCCGAGTCGTTGGCGCTCGGAATCCAACCAACGCTCGAACTCGGGTCCGTTGTCTATATGAAACCCGTCGAGGAACGGACCCACATAGAGCCGCGCAGCCGATTCGAGCTCGTCCGCGTCGAGCGCATCCTCGAAGGCCCACACATCGCTTTCGATCACCTCCGGGTTGAGGCCTAGCACGTCACCCGAAGCGAGCACGGCACTTTCCCCGAGCGACTTCCGGAGCTCATAGATGGCGTTGGCAAGACGGTGACGGGCCCGCTCTTCATCAGTTTCCGGCCAGAGATAGCCGATCAGCTTATCGCGACTGCAGCCCACCTCACGGGCGACGGCGAGGATCGCGAGAGTTGCCAGTAGACGCTGCTGGGAGATGTGGCCCGGAATCGGACCGGATTCGCCTTCGAGGGAGGTGCCGCCGAGCAGGCGCAGGAAGTACATGGCTTTGGCGTACTTGGGGCCGCGTGAGGGCGAGCGGCGGATTCTCGCCGGATTCCTAGCGGATCATCACTGGATCCACACTCATTAAGATAGGCCCACGCGCACAACTCCGGCCAGAGGTTCGCGCCGGCGCGGCATTTCCGGGACGTTCCAGAAGCTGGAGTCCACTCAACGGAGTGCCGAATGCAGTACCGTGCCCAGCCCATCCCACGGTTGGGGCGTGCTCTGCCCCGGGCGAACCTCAGGTCCCGTGGTCCGAGGAGGAATGTGTACGACTCGAAGCGTTGGAAGCACGGAACGGGGCATTCCCGACCGAAACACACTCAAGGAGGGACTATGCGTTGGCTCAGAGTTGTAACCTCAGTTGCCGCCTGCGGACTCTTGCTAGCCTGTGATCCGTCACCCACGGCCACGGACGACGTCGAGGCAGGAACCATCCTCCTGGGCCTTGGCAACGACAACAACGGTGCCGTGGTCGTGCGCGGCGACATCGGGTGCGCCGTGGTCGACGGCACCGGGGCTTTCTTCCCCGCAGACTGGTCGCTGCCGTGCGGGACGGAGATCGCTACGTTCAGCGAGAACGTCAACGCCAAGGTGACGATTCAGGCATCGGGTGTACCCAACCCGACCGGCGAGACCGTCCACTGGGGTCCCTATAACCCGGGGCAGGACTGGGTGAACTTGTACCCCGATCTCAGTGGCCCCCCGTACCCATGCTTCGTCCTCGGAACGGATCGCGACCTCGATAACCCGCTGTACACGGTGAACTGGCACGCGACCGTCACGCCCAGCGGTAATGCCACAACTGTCTGCCATTACAAGAAGAAGTGGGACTTTAAGTGCGAGGACCATGGCAACTGCGCGCCGTAGCTGGCGACATGCAGAGAGAGTGAGCGATGAAAAGAACTACGTACTTGCTCGTGGCATCTCTGGCTCTGATGCTGACCTCGTGCAGCGACGAGCGATCACCGGTCGCTCCGGCCGCGGATGCCGTCCGTTTGGCGCAGAGCGCAGGAACATCAATCACGGTAGTGGGAACGGGAGATCCTGCTGTAGATGTTCCGGCAGTTCAGAACGCGGTCGACAACTACGACACGGTCATCCTGAGCGGTGAGTTCGACTTCGGATGGGACTGGAGAATAGGCGGTATCGAAATCACAAGACCGGGTGTGACTCTT
>JBDHKD010000076.1:0-12144 GCA_039586575.1 Gemmatimonadota bacterium
CGCAACCGAGCCGCGCGACATGGAGCGAGACCACGCCACGCGGCGACCCTGCCCGACACGGAGCGCGACGACCGCCTGGGCGACCCATGGCCCCGGCAGGACTCGAACCTGCGACCTTCGGTTTAGGAAACCGCTGCTCTATCCACCTGAGCTACGGGGCCGTGCCCGAAAGCCTACCCAGCCCCCTTGACCCATGTCAATGGCGCCCGAGCTTAGTGCCATGATCCGCATGTCGCGTAAGCGCTTCGAGCAGCTGGTCGAGCGGGCGCTGGAGGAGCTGCCCGACGAGTTCGCCGAGAAGCTCGAGAACCTGGCGGTCGTGGTCGAGGACGAGCCCGACCCGGAAACGCTCGAGGAGATGGGGCTTGACCCCGAGGAAGACGCCGACGAGCTCTTCGGCCTCTACTACGGCACACCGCTGGTCGAGCGCGAGGCCGCCTACTCGGGGCTACCCGACCGGATCGCGATCTATATGGGTCCGATACTCAGGGTCTGCGGGAGCGCCGGCGAAGTGGTGCGCGAGGTGCGGGACACGGTCATCCACGAGATCGGGCACCACTTCGGGCTGAGCGATGAGGAGATGCCGTATTGAGCCCGGCCCTCCTCAGGTGATGACGATCGAGTTCTCGCTGCCGTACGGGTTGGGGACGTAGCGGTCGGCCGCCGGATCGTTCACCCAGCGCTGGCCGTCCGCCAGGTAGCGGAACTGGTGCTCGCCGCCCGGCTCCAGGTCGAACGTGGTTCGCCAACTCCCATCCTTCTGCCGCTTGAACGCGCAGGAAGCCTCCCAGCCGGTGAAGTCGCCGGCGAGGTGCAGGCTCTCAGTGGCGAACTCGGACGGGAGCGTGAAGGTGACCGTCACCTTTTTCTTCTGTTTCGATTTTCTCTTCTTGAGCATGGCCCACCTCCGGGCAACGAAACGACCCCCCGGCTGACGGATTCAGCCGGCTGCATCCACAATCGCTGCGAGCCCGGCAAAAGACAAGATCCCCGGCGCGGCCGTACGTGCTTGCCGGTCCCAAGGACGACCGGTAATGTGGGCGCGTGGTGGGAGTTGGGAGTCCGTGAATACGAGAATGAGAGAGTAATTGAGTACTCGAATTCAGAATTGGGCGTTCGTGATCGGGGTGGGCGTCATCGCTCTCTCCGGTTGCGCGGATCTTGGGGAGCCGGTCGCGCAGGAAAGCGGCACCGACGCCGAGTTCCGTGGGCTGAGCGCGGCGAGCCAGAGTGTGGTGTGGGCCGGCGGTCGGGGTGGTGTGTATGCGCGCACGGTCGACGGCGGTGCGAACTGGGCGGCCGACACGGTGCCCGGCGCCGGGGCGCTCTTCTTCATCGACGTGCACGCGGTGGACGCGAGCACCGCCTACCTTCTGGGCACGCACTTCGAGGGTGGCGAGGCGCGGATCTACAAGACGGCGGACGCTGGGTCGAGCTGGACGCTGCAGTATCGCGACACGACGCCGGGCGTCTTTTTCGACGGCATGGCGTTCTGGGATGCCGAGCGCGGCATCGCATTCAGCGATCCGGTCGATGGTGCGTTTCTCATCGTCACCACCGAGGACGGCGGTGCGAGTTGGAGCCGCGTGCCGTCCGAGGCCCTGCCGCCTCCGCTCGACGGTGAGGCGGGCTTCGCGGCCAGCGGCACGGCGATCGCGGTTCACGGTAGCGATCGCGTGTGGATCGGGACGGGCGGCGGCGCGGTGGCCCGGGTCTATCGATCGATCGATCGGGGCCGGAGCTGGACCGTGGCCCAGACGCCGCTACCGGGCGGCCAGACGGCCGGCATCTTCGGGATCGCCTTTCGCGACTCGCTGGCCGGGGTCGCCGTGGGCGGCGACTACGCCCGGCGCACCGAGCCCAGCCAGAACGTCATCGTCACGGCCGACGGCGGGCTCACCTGGCACGTGGCCGGCTCGGCGCTCCCCGCCGGCTGCCGCTACGGCGCCGCCTACGTCCCCGGCACGCGCGGCGCGGCGCTCGTGGCCGTCGGGCCCTCGGGCTGGGGCCTCTCGCGGGACGACGGCGCGACGTGGACCGTAATCGACACCCTGGGGTACAACTCCATCGCTGCCGCCCCGCGTGGCGGCACGCTCTGGGTCGCGGGCGTCGAGGGCCGGGTGAGTCGACTCTCTAAGTAGTTAAGCCCGTTGATCTTGCGAGCGGCGCCCACCCCCGGCGACGCTCTCCCAGACCAGCCCCCCGCCAATCATCCGGTGCCAAGCTCTGCTCGGCGTCTCGTACGCCAACCCGCCGCAGAAGCCATCACCCATCGGGAGTGCATCATGGAGGAGAACCAGCAGAAATCCGCCGAGGATGCGGTCCAGCGGATCACGAGCTTCATCCTCGAGCAGATCAAGTCCGGCACTGACAAGGAGACGTGCAAGACCCGGCTCATCGCCAGCGGTGTGCGAGAGGAAATCGCCGGCGAGCTGGTGGAGCAGGTCTACAGCCAGGCGACGCACCTGGCCGCGGAAGAGGAGTACACCGGCGGCTCGCTCATGCCGGCGATCCTGGGAGGGGGCCTCGCCGCCGTGGCCGGCGGCCTCATCTGGGGCCTCATCACCATCACCACCGGCTACGAGATCGGTTGGGTGGCCTGGGGCGTGGGCCTTTTGGCCGGCTGGGGCGTGGTGATGTTCGCCAGGGGCCGCAAAGGCATGCCGCTGCAGATCGTCGCCGTCGGCGCCGCCATCCTCGGCATCGTCATCGGCAAGTACATCACCTTCTACGCGGTGCTGAAGGAGTACGTGGCCGAGGAGTACGGTGTGGAGGCGGTGGCCCAGATGTCGATGCTGTCGCTCGGAGTCATCCAGTTCTTCGGCTCGAGCATCGGCGCCATGCTGAGCGGCTTCGACCTCCTGTGGGTCATCCTCGCCGTCGGCACCGCCTGGGGCATCCCGAAGGCGAAGGTCCCGAAGCCGGTGCCAGTGGAAGCGAGTGCGTCAGTAGGTCAGTAAGTCAGTAGAGTCAGTAGGTCGGTAGCCAGTGGTCAGTGTTTGTTTAGCAGCCAGTAATCACTAGTCAGCCTAGAGAGATCTGGAGTCCCAAGTGCACTGATCGCTGGCTACCGACGAGCGGCGCCCGCCGCTCATTAGCCCACAGTCCTCCCCCGAAAAACGACTGAGAAGGAGAACGACGATGTCTCGCAATCGGGTCGCTGAAGTTTGGACAAGGCACGACACGCATATCGATCACGGGCCTCGCCGTGTGGCGCTGCTCGCCATCGAGGAAGTCCTCGGCGGCGCGACGGCGACTCCGCCCCCGATCCCGGCGCGAGCGGGTCGTCGAGCGGAGCTGGGGTTAGCGACCCCGCGCTCACGGCCGAGCCGCGAGCGCGGGGGAGGCCGGAGCGAGACGACCCGCTCGCGCCGGCGGCACCCGCGGCGCCGTCGGCGCCACTCGCTGCTCATCGCGCTGGCCCTCGGCCTGGCGCTCGGTATCGGCGCGCTCCTGGGCTCCGGCGCCTTCAACGCCGAGGACCGTTACAACGCCGAGCTGGTGGCGGCGCAGCAGGGCGGGCTCGAGGTCTACGGACTTCCCGAGGTGCAAGGACACCCAGGCGCTGTGCCGACACGCGAGCGGTCAGGATCGATCCGCGAGTTTCTGGGAATGGCGAGCGTCTTTTAGAGGATTCTGCTTCGTGGTGCAGCCGGAGGGTCCAGGGTAGGGCGTAGTTCCGTTCTCCTTCCTACGTACCGCTCTCCTTCGGCTGCACCGCCAATCGCCTGGCGGCCATCAGGGCATCTTGAACGAAAAAGCCAGGTAACCTTCCAACCACAAGTAGTCGTTCTGCTCACCGCCGCGCAGCACCATGTGGAAGTTGAACCCGCCGGCGGCGATGAAATCTTCCGATACCGGGTACTCGAGCCCGGCACCCACCTGCACACCGCCATCCCAGCGCCGGCCGGCGGTCTCAGCCACCTTCGACACGTAGGCACCGAGCCCGAAGGTCGCGAACGGCTGATACGGTCCCCACTCGCCCAGCGCCTTGGCGAAGAGCGACATGAGGATGACGCCCTCGTTGTCGGTAACGTAGGGGAACTCGGAGTCGAAGGAGTGGAAGCTGAGCTGCGCGCCCATCCGGATGAGCGGCGTCAAGGCGTACTCGCCGCGGCCGCCGGCGACGAGGCCGGGGTCGAGGATCACGTTCATGTCACCGATCGGCCAGCCGGCGCCGGTGAAAAGCGTCACGTAGAGCGCCCGCTCGTACGCCACCGCTTCATCCGCCTGGGCGTGGGCGCGATCGGCGCCGCCGCAGAGCAGCAAGACGAGCGGGATGCCGAGTCGGGCAACGCGGGTCCACTTCATAGTCGGCCTTCGGAGCTCGTGTGAATGGGCGGCGGGAAGGCGGGTGCCGGGGTCATGCGAAGATACCGGCTCGATGCCGTAGGGTCAAGTCATGTCACGACTTAGAGTAGGTGGGGCGTTGGGAATCCGGTGCCCGGCTTCTCACTTTTCGATCCGCAGTGTGAGCATCTCGTGGGGCCCGAGACGAACCTCGCCTGGCTGAGGCTCCAGCGCGCGTTCCCAGAAATCGCTCGCGTAGACGGTCGGCCGGCCGCCGCTCGGCCACTCGAGCCTCACCACATCTTCTGCCGGGCCGGGATTGTAGAGCCGCAACATCAACACGTCACCGTCCTCAGCTAGCCGCAGCGTGGTCACGACGGTGTAGCGAGCGTCGACGGCCAGCGGTGGTTGCAGCGGTGGGGCCTCAGCCCTCACCGGCACCGCAATCAGCGGTTGCGCGACCTCGCGCGCGAAGCGCTCCGCCTCCGCCTCGGACGAGGCCTCGTAGGGGCGGACGGAGAAGCGGAACTCGTGTGGTCCCTCCTGCACCGCCCGGTAGTTGGTCTCCCAGTAGTTGTTCATCGGGTAGGCGAGGATCGTGGCGCTGGGCTCGATGTGCTCGAGCCAGCCGGTCACGATGGCGTCGGTCCTGATCGCACCGAACTGGACGAGCGGCACATCGACGCTGACGAACGTGACGCCCGCCTCCCGGCCGTGGATGTCGACCCAGCGCTCCAGGCTCATGTAATTCCGCGAGGCGCCGGGCAGCTGTTCTTCATCGAGCCGATACGAGCCCCAGGGCACATCGACCCGCACCTCGGGCTCGGCGATCGCGAACGGGAACTCGTAGAGCACGGCCTCGGGCTCGTAGACCCGTGCCTTGTCGATGCCGTTCACGATGTCGACGCGTTTCAGCCCGTCGTAGATGCGGATCTCGCTCTGCACGCCTGTCCGCGTGCCGGGTGCCTCCGCCTCCCACTCGATCGACCCGACCAGCGGGCCGCGTTCCTTCAACCGGACTCGCGCCGGGCCGGCTGTGGCCGTGTCCTCCGGACTGCGACCCGCGACGTAGATGTAGCGGTTGAGCCCCCCCGAGCCGATACCGACCAGCTCACGCCCCCGGTAGCGCAGCGACGCGATCGTCCCGCGCAGCCGATCGACCGAGACGCTGACGGTACCGTTCCAGATCGTCTGACCGCCGGCCTCCACGGCGCCTTCGCTCCATGCCGCGCCCGGCACGAGGGTATAGCGCCGCGACCCGAACGCCGGGACATCGGCGGCCCTAAACGCTAGCTCGCCGGTGCTCAGCCGCTGCGACGGCACCGGCGCGCCCGACTCGTCGAGCACCCGGTCGCCGACGCCGCTGTGCTCCGCAGCCAGCACCACAACGTCGTTGCGCAGCCAGCTGAGCGTGTTGTAAACGTCTATGACACGGGCAGTTACAGGGCCGGCCGCCCGCCCGGCCACGGCCGCCGCCCTGAGCCGCGCCGCCCCCGCGGCCGCCTCCTCCGCGAACTCACGCTTCCGCCGCCACTGGCTCAGCGTGAACTCCGAGGTGGGCTCGCTGACGCTGTTCCACGAGCCCCAGGTGTGCTCGTAGTAGAGCACGACGTTCCGCCAGGCGCGGTAGAGCTCGTCGGCCGGCAGCACTATGCCGAGGAGCGCCGCCAGCGCCTCGGTCTGGACCAGCGACTCGGCCGTCCGCCGCACCAGCGCCGTCTCGCGCGCCGACGACGCGGCGCCGTCCTCCCAGTGGCCGGTCAGGTCGCCCCGGTAGGTGGGGAGCCCCGCACCGTAGCGCCGCTCGAACTCGCGGAAGAGCTCCGTGGTGCTCGAGATCAAGAGTCGCGGCGAGACGTACTTCTCGTTCCAGGCGCGCACGGCGTCGGCGAGGTTCGGGTCGGGCGGCCCGTTGTCGGACCCGATGTTGTAGCGCATGTGGGCGATGCCGTACGGGTACGCCTCCTCGACCAGCCGGTCCAGATACTTGAAGACCTGCTCCTCGTCCAGCGCCTTGGTGATCTTCGAGTAGCCGAGCCCGCTGTGGAACCAGGCGTAGCCGGCGCCCGCCACCCAGGTCAGCACCCGCTCCTTACCCGACGGCGATTCCCAGTAAAACGGCCGGTCGCCCCAGGCGTCTGAGAAGTGGCCGATCCGGTGGCCGAAGTTGGGCCCGATCGACAGGTAGCGGACGCCGTGGCCGGCCAGGACCGGCACCAGCCCCCAGGTGAAGCCGGGGATGTCGCTCAGCATCGCCGACTCGGTGACGAAGCCGTAGCGCTGGTTCAGCCGGCGGTAGGCGTCGAGCCCGTGCGTGAGGCCCTCCGAGGTTGCGAGCCCGGTGAGCAGGTTGGCCGTGAGCGCGTCGAGCGCGATCCAGCCGCGCCGCACGCCCTCCACCAGCCGCTCGCGCTCGCTGCGCCCGTGTTCCTCCAGGTACGACTCGACGGCCCAGAGCGCCTCGGGGTTCCAGACGAAGCGCGCGCCCTCGGGGTAGTCCTGGCTGGCCGCGCCGTAGCGCAGCGCGTCCTCGAGGTGCTGCCACTGCAGCCGCTCGACCTCGTCCTGATGATGCGTGTAGCCTATGTCGAGGTGGGTGTGGTGGACGAGATAGAGATCGAGCCGTCGGACCGGCTGGACGGTGAACGTGTCGCGAGCGCTCAACTCGTCGACCTGGAACTCGAGCTCGAACGGTGTCGGACCCTCGACCGCCGGCACCGGGATCTGGAAGCGGCTGTTGCCGAGCGCCAGCGCCGTATCGATGGTCCCGATCGGGCTCGCCATCCGCACGTGGCCCGCATCGCCCAGGTAGAGGAGATCGACCCGAACGATCTGACGGTCGCCCGGCTCACCGCGGAGCAGCGCCGGCGCGTTCTGCAGGGTGATGTGCGGTGCGACGGGCTCCTTGAAGATCATGAACCAGGTCGGCACGCCGGCGCTCTCGCCGGCGACGTCGAGCCGAAGCGTACGGCTCTCGCCCCAGAGCGCCCGCGGCACGCTCAAGAAGATGAACCCCATCGCGTCGCCGTACTTGTCGATCAGCGTGACGCGAAACTCGGCTCGCACGCCGGCCGCGCCGGTCCAGACGATCGTGTCGCCGGCCGCCGCGGCGCTGGGGTTCTCGAACGAGAGGACGGGCTCGCTCTGCAGGAAGAGATCGAAGCGTCGCGGCCTTTCGTGGACGTCGATCCCCGCCATGATGACGAAGACCGCGGTGTCGCCAGCGAAGCTTTCCGGCACGGGCGCCGTCTGCCAGGCGATCGAGCGCTCGCGGCTCAGCGAGCGCACCAGGAGCGAGCTTTCGACGTAGGGGAGCGGCGAGTGGTAGCGCAGCTCTTCGCCTTCGAGCGTGCGGGCGTAGCCGGGCACGTAGTCGGAGGGCAGGTCGATGCGCGTCGCCTGCGCCTGGAGCGCCGCCGGCGCGAGGATGCACGCGGCAAGATAGAGGAGCGGCCGCAACGGCTTGCGGGTCATGATGGTTCAAGCTGGCGCCGCCGGCGCGGCCGGGCAACCGAGCCAACCTTAGGGCCTCCAGCACTATCCAATATCAACAGACATTCCCCTGAACCTGGACAGCGAGGCAGGGCGACCATGGGCTCGATCTGGCAGGACATCCAGTACGGGATCCGCACGCTGCTCAAGCGGCCCGGCTTCACGACGGTCGCGGTACTGACGATCGCGCTGGGCATCGGTGCGAACACGGCGATCTTCAGCATCGTGAACGGAGTGCTACTCGAGCCGCTGCCGCTGCACGAACCCGAGCGGCTCGTGATACCGGACGTGATCGGGCCGACCGGGCACGAGATCTCGCTCTCGATCCCCGACTTCCGGGACTGGCGCGCGCGCAGCCGCTCGTTCGAGCCGTTCGGCGCGAATATGTCAAGGAGGCAGACGCTGACGGGGATCGATCGCCCGGAGATCCTGCTGACACGTGCCGTGCTCGGTGACTACTTCGAAACGCTGGGAGTCGCGCCCTTTATGGGCCGCGTCATCGCGTCCGACGAGACCTGGGCCGGCGCGGCACCGATCGCCGTCGTCAGCTACGGGTTCTGGGAGCGACGGCTAGGCGGCGACCCCGATGCCCTAGGCCGCACAATCAAGCTCGACGGCGAAGTGTTCCAGATCATCGGAGTCATGCCGCCGGAGTTCGAATTCCCCTCCGCCGAGAGCGAGGTCTACCTGCCCATGGGGTACTTCTCCGAGCAGCTGTGCTGGGAGAATCGCACGTGCTCGCAAGGCACCTGGGCGATCGGCCGACTACAGGAAGGTGTCGGCATCGAGATGGCGCAGGCCGACCTCGACCGCATCGCCAGCGAGCTCAGCGAAGAGGAGGGCGAGCCGGTCGCCGTCGCGCGCCTCCAGTCACTGAGCGACGCCTTCACCGGCGACGTGCGCACACCGATCCTCATCCTGATGGGCGCCGTTGGGTTCGTCTTGCTGATCGCCTGCGCCAACGTGGCCAACCTGCTCTTGTCGCGCGGCGAGGGTCGCCGACGCGAGCTGGCGGTGCGGGCGGCGCTGGGCGCCGGCCGCGGGCGCGTGGTCCGGCAACTGCTCACCGAGAGCGTGGTGCTGGGCATCGTCGGCGGCACACTCGGCATCGCACTCGCTCACGTGGGAATCGGGCTCCTGATTCCGGCGATCTCCGATAATATCCCGTCCACGGCGGCTGACCGCATCGGCCTCGACCTTACGGTGCTCGTCTTCACCTTCATCGTCTCGGTGGGCGCCGGTCTCCTGTTCGGCGTCGCGCCGGCCTGGCGTGCCTCGGCCCAGGTACTGGCCGGCGAGCTCGGCGAGGGCGGCCGCGGTGGCACGGCGGGCCGGGCACGCCAGCGGCTACGCTCGGGACTCGTGATCGCCGAGGTCGCGCTCTCGCTCGTCCTGCTGATCGGGGCGGGACTGATGATCCAGAGCCTGCGCAAGCTGGGAAACGTCGAGAAGGGCTTCGTGTCGGACAACATCTTCACCGCCCGCGTGTCGCTGCCTCGAAACCGCTATGAGGGCAAGGAACCCGAGCGGCGCTTGTTCGAGGACTTCCTGCGGCGCGTGCAGGCGCTGCCCGGCGTGCGGACCGCCTCGCTGAGCCAGATCGTGCCGCTGCAGGGGAACAGCTGGGAGCAGGGCATCGTGCCGGAGGGCACACCGCGCGAGCCCGAGAACATCCGGTCGGTTCTCCACTACATGGTCACGCCGGACTTCTTCTCGACCTTCGGCATCCCACTGTTGCAGGGCCGCGTCTTCAACGAAGCCGACCGCGACGGCACGGCACTGGTCTGCATGATCGACGAGACGATGGCTGAAAAGTTCTGGCCCGGCGAGAACCCGATCGGCAAGCGGGTGACGTTCGAGGCGGCGGAGGGCTCGACCCCCGAGAACCCGATCAGCCTCTATCGCGAGGTCGTCGGGGTGGTGAAAAACGTCCGGCACTACGAGCTGGAGAACCCGGCGCGCATCACGGTCTACGTACCGATGGCCCAGAGCGCGGGCACCTGGAGCCACTCCATGTACGTCGCTGCCAAGACGGAGTCCGATCCGCTGCGGGTCAGCGGGCTGGTGCGCGGCGAGCTCGCCGCGCTCGACCCCGAGGTTCCACTGTACCGGATCGAGACCATGGAGGGCTACGTCAGGGCAGCAATGTCAAACACCCGGCTGGTCGGTGGCCTGCTCACCGCCTTCAGCGTTTTGGCGCTGGCCCTCTCCGCCATCGGCATCTTCGGCGTGATCTCGTTTACGGTCGTACAGCGGCTGCGCGAGATCGGCATCCGCATGGCGCTCGGCGCCCACCGGGGCGACGTGCTGCGGATGGTTACAGGGCAGAGCCTGCGGGTCAGTCTGGCCGGCATCGTCCTCGGCCTGGTCGCCGCCTTCGCGCTGACGCGGGTTTTGTCGGGCGTCCTCTACGAGGTCGACCCGTTCGAGCCCGTCATCTACGCCGGGCTGGCCGCATTCCTGATCGCCGTCTCGACGCTCGCCGCCTATCTGCCGGCGCGCCGCGCCACGCGGGTCGACCCGGCGGTCGTGCTGCGCGAGGAGTGAGCGCTAGCCGACCGCGGCCTTGAGAAACGCGTTGACCTTCTCGCCGGCCCGGTAGTGCTTCATCACGAAGCGGTCGAGGTCGGCCCGCTTGAGGATCCGCGGGTCGCCGTAGGCCGCGTAGTAGTAGAACTGCTTGTTGGCGACGAAGGGATAGCGGTCGGCGACCGCCTCGAATTCCTTCGCCAGGCGCTTGTTGCGCTCGCCTTGCAGCTCGCCGAACACCTCTTTGAAGCTCTTGCCCTTGAGCGCCCGCGCCAATGCCGCACCGTCGCTCGCGATCGCCTGGCGGATCTTGGCGAGCGCGCGCTTGTCCGGCTGGTAGATGCCGCCGCCGATGTCGACGCGGTCGGCGCCGAACTGGAAGAAGATGCCGGGATAGCGGGTGTCGTTGCGTCCGCCACGCTTGATCACCGCCGCCATCCACGTCTTGTACGGCGTCTTGTCCTTCGAGAAGCGGGTGTCGCGAGCGATCCGGAAGATGGCGTCCTTGGGGTCGATAGCGACCGACGGGTCGCGGGCAGCAATCTGCTCGATCAGCTCGGCCACGAAATCGTGGAACGGCTGCTTCACGTAGCGCTCGTACTCCGCCTTGTGCGCGAGAAACCAGTCACGCCGGTTGTTGCGTGATAGGCCGCGAAAGAAATCGATGTACTCCTGTCCGAAATACGCCATCGTCTTAGGTCAGTTGCAGTTCATCACGCTGGCACCGCTCGGGTCGAGGTAGTAGCTGCAGTTACCATCGCCGCCGATGCTGCCGAACGGGGTGCGGCGCGTGTAGCCGCCGTAGCCGCCGCCACCACCGCCGGCCGCCTGGGCCGCGATCACCAGGTTGAAGATCGCGGGGCCGCCCTCGTAGCCGCCGTTACCCTGCCAGTCGAGCCAGTAGCGGCCCGGGTAGACGACGCCGAAGAGCTGCTGCAGGTACATGACCTCCTGCGGATGCAGCTCGCGACCGTTGATGAAGACCATGGTGCCGCCGCCCGATGCGTCCTCCCTGAGCTCGCCGCCCAGCTCGAGCCCGGGGAAGATCTGGCCGACGGTCGGGCCGCCCTCCATCCCCCAGAGCCCGGAGGCCGGGTCGTACCAGTAGCGGCCGGGCGGGATAGGCGCCGCCTCCGGTATGCCCATGAGCTCCTGGAGCGCGCGGATCTCGTCGGCGCTCACGGCCTGGCCGTTCACGTAGACGTCCTGGGCCAGGGCGCTGGTACCGCTCAACAGGAAGACGACGAGCAGGGGTAGGGCCGCCCGCGTTCGACGCATCGCACACCTCCGAATCGAAGGAGACGGTTGGGTTCGTGAAGGCTCCAAGTTAGCGGGCCAGCCGTTAACGGGGAAGCGACGCGCTGGCCAGCGTCGCGCCGGTCTCTTCGGCGAAGCGGGTCATCTGCGACTTCAGGCGCTCGACGACTTCGGGATGCTGGCCGGCCACGTTGAACCGTTCGTACGGGTCGACGGTCAGGTGGAAAAGTTCGGTGACGATGCGGTCCGACCCATCGCGAGTGATGCGCAACTTCCACTCGGCGTCGCGCACGGCCTCTAGCCGCCGCGGATATACGTAGAAGAAGTATTCGTGCGGCGACCCGGCGCCGCTCTCGAGCAGCGGCATGATGTCCTTGCCGTCGATGGAGCGGTCGTCCGGCAGCTCGGCGCCCGCCAGCTGAACCAGCGTCGTGTAGAGGTCCATCGCGACCGCCAGCTCCGAACTCACCTGGCGCGGCGCGATGCGGCCCGGCCAGTAGGCGATGAACGGCACGCGCACGCCGCCCTCGTAGGTGCCGGCCTTCGCGCCCCGCAACGGGCCGGCGCTGCCGGCGT
>JBDHKD010000154.1:0-2953 GCA_039586575.1 Gemmatimonadota bacterium
AACACATTAGGACCTTATCTGCAGTTTGGCGGCAAAGAAGGGCCTGAGGAGGGCCGCCAAGCTTCGGTTCGCCGAATTGCAGATAGGGGTTGTTGGAGGAAGCCGGGCTCAGAAACGGCTATGTGGATTGTAGGGAGTGGCTCGGTGGTTGGGCGGGGACGATAGGGTCTCGTGGAGGTTGAATGCGGCTCGGGTCGCCGGGTTTTCTTTGGTGTGGTGAAGCATCGAGGTCTGCGAAGCCGATCGCATCAGCGCCGCACGAGGAGCAGGGCGCACGAAGCCCCGGCGCCGTCGTGGGACGCTGCGTTGCGGCGAGGAGTGGGCCGGTCGGTCGTGAGATCTCATGAGGAATCGATGGTCTCGGGCAGGGCGAAGCCGCGGGCCCGCCGTTCGAGTTCGAGCGCCGAGAGCCATTGGACGATGCGCAGTCTTCCTTCCCGGCAATGAGGGCAACGACGCTCAACGGCTCGGCGCTGCAGGTCGCTCAACGCGGCGCAGGAAGCTTCCGCAGTCGGAGACAGCGGCAACAGTTCGCGACAACGGGCCAAACCGGCCGCGCGTTTCCGATGAGACAAGAAGCCGTAGTAGCGGATCTTGATGAAGCCTCGCGGCAGCACATGCAACAAGAAGCGCCGTAGGAACTCGACCGCGTCGAGCGCCATCGTTTCAATCCGGTTGTTGTTGTTCGAGTTGCGAAAGCGAAAACGCAGGCGACCGTGTTGGAGCGAGCGCAAGCGGCCGTTGGAGATCGCGACGCGATGGGTGTAACGCGCCAGATACCGGAGCACCTGTTCGGGTCCGGCCATCGGCGGCTTGACGAAGACCACCCAGTCTTTTCCCCGCAACTCTCGCAGCCAAGGGTAAAAACGTTTGGGTTTGCGCAGCGGGGCGAGCCGTCCTTCGAGTCCGAGTTCTCCGCGCTCATACGCTCGTCGTAAAGCATCGAGCAGCTTGCCGCGAAACAACAGGCTCAGGGGCCGCACGGGCAGGAAGAACTTCTTCGGGCACTCGATCCAACGACTGCCGTCCACCGCGATGCCTCCCGCCGGCACGACGCAGTGCAAATGAGGATGAGGGAGCAGCTTCTGGTTCCAGGTGTGCAAGACGGCGAAGAAGCCGATCTCGGCGCCCAGGCGTTTGGGGTCGCGAGCCAGTTGTTGCAAGCTCTCCGAAGCCGCGTCGAACAACAAGCCGTAGAAGAACTGCTGGTTCTGTAAGGCCATGGCGAGGAGCGCTTGGGGCACGGTGAAGACGACGTGGCAATAGCGCACGGGCAGCAACTCCTCGGCCCGCGCTTGGAGCCAACGATCGCGAGCCGCCGACTGACACTTCGGGCAGTGGCGGTTCGAGCAGGAGTTGTAGGCGATCCGCTCGCGCGGGCAGGAATCGCACTTTTCGATGTGGGCGCCGAGGGCGGCGCTACGACACGAACCGATGTCGTGAAGGGCCTTGCGTTGACGGCTGGACAGCCAGCGTCCCCAGCGCCGGAGCAACTCCCCTCCGTGTTGGCGAATGACATCGGCCACTTCCAGCCGATGCCGACTCATCGCCGTCGCCCGTCCCCGTCGTGAGTGAGCACCTCACGGATCTCAAGTTCCTCCAAAGGACTCGCGGTTCCCCGCAGGCGCAGTTGCGAGACATGGAGATAGCGGGCGGTCGTCTTGAGGCTGACGTGTCCCAACAAGACCTGGATCGTGCGCAGGTCGGTTCCCGCTTCCAGCAAGTGTGTGGCGAAGGAATGGCGCAGCACGTGCGGCGTCACCGGCTTGCGGATGCCGACCTTGCGGCCCAGCTTGTTGCACATCTGCCGGACACCCGAGGGTCGCAGTTGGGCACCGGGAACACGGCCCGGAAACAGCAATCCGTTGGGCTTCGCCCAGCGCCAGTACAGACGCAACAACTTCAGCAGCTTCGGTGACAGCATCACCTGGCGCGGCTTCTGTCCCTTGCCGCGACGGACGAGGATCACCATCCGCTCCGAGTCGATGTCACGGGGTTCGAGTTGCAGCGCTTCATCAAGACGCAACCCGGCTCCGTAGAGTGTTCCCAGGATGGCGCGATGCTTCAGATTCACCGCCGCGTCCAACACGGCCGTCACTTCCTCCCGGCTCAGCACGACGGGCAGACGCGGTCGCCTCTTGGGCCTGGCGATGCCCTCGACAGCCCAGCGCCGCCGCAGGGTCCGGCTATAGAGAAACTTCAGCGCCGCGGTGCGCACCCCGAACGTCGCGGCGGCGAGCTTGCGCTGTTCGATCAGGTGAAGCTGATACTCGCGAATCTGCTCGGGGCCCAGTCGCTGCGGTGATTTGCCGAAGTAGCGGGCAAAATCCTCGACGGCTTTGGTATAGCTCCGAATCGTCCGCGGCGAGTAGTTGCGCAGCCGCAGATCATCAATCATCCTCTGACGTAGCTTGGTCATGAACGACCTCCTTTCGGCCGCTCATTATTCAGCTACTTCAAGGAAACCTCAAATCCTCCAAGCCCGCGCGGACCTTCGCCTCCCCACTGCCGCGCCGGCGGCTTCGTCCAACAAGCGATGCAACAAACTATAAAAATTTTCGCCCCCAGGCGCTTAAGGCGGCCCGGTTACGGGTCGGGCGGCCCTCCGATCGCGCCCCTTTGAGTGCCCATCGCGGAGTGGGAAATCATTTCTCGACAGGAATCGCCGTCGCCGCGCGCTGGGAACCCGCCCGGACTCCCGGCACGCGGCGGGCACGGGTCACGGGGTAAGTCTATGCTCTTGTGCGCGATCGCGCTTTTTGGGTCCCGTCGAGTATGGGACCCATTGCCAGAGGGACCCAACGGAACGCAGAATCGGTTTCCGTTCGCCGCACGGAAAGAGCGCCTCTGAGCGCTTCCCCGGGCTTCCCCGCTCCTCCGTACGCCGGGACTCGGGAGAGCGTCACAGCGGTGCTGATTCGGGTCGGGAGACCGTTCACGATGGACTTGCCGC
>JBDHKD010000155.1:0-2933 GCA_039586575.1 Gemmatimonadota bacterium
GCCGCCCGTCGGTTACTCTGCCGCTCGGTCGAGCCCAGCGCGTTCATGGCCAGAAAGCCGACGGCGAGGATGACGGGCACCGCCGTGGCCTTCAGAACCGTCTGTTTCTTCATCTTATCCGTCCCTTTGGGGTCCAGGAGGCGTTGTTGTCTAACAATTGCTAGTTTAGTCTATGTACAGTCTACGGACAAACTCGGGGCGGCTGGACACCGCAGGGGCACCTGTGATGTCTAACCGCCGCCTTCATAACGCCTTACGTGAGTCGGGCCGATTGGTTTCAACACTCGACCGACGGGGAATCCCTCCCGGCTGTTGCCTTAGAGGCGCGAGGGGGCCAAAGGGTTGCTTAGGAATCGTTCGCGCCTGGTTGGCCGGTTCGGCGGCGACTGGCCCTCTAGCAGGGGGGTTGACGGGAGCGTAAACGATGTTTACTGTTCATATACTATGTTCACACCACCCGCTCTGACTCGCACCATGCAGACCCAGGACCGCATACTCGTCGCCGCCCGCTCGCTCTTGGCCGCCGGCGGCGAGGAAGCCTGCTCGATGCGGGCGGTGGCGGAGCGCTCGGGGGTGACTGCCGGTGCGATCTACCGGCATTTCGCCGACAAACAGGCGCTGGTCAACCGAGTGGTCGAGCTGGGCTTCGCACATTACGAGAGGTCGTTGCTGGACGCGATCGTCTCGCTGCCCGTGGGCTCCTGGGCGCGCATCACGGCGTTGGGAGATGCGTACATCCGGTTCGCCGCCGAGCACGCCGAGGAGTTCAAGATCCTCTTCAACCCGCTGGTCACGGGCAGGAAGAAGGTGAAGGAGTTGCCGGGCCAGGGGGGCTATTCGATCCTGCGGCGCTGTATCGTCGAGGCGATGGAATCGGGCGCACTGAAAGAGTCTGACCCCGATCTGGTGGCGTTCTATCTGTGGTCGCGGGTGCACGGAATAGTGATGCTGCTCTTGGCGTGCGATATCGGAGATGAGATTGACGTAGAGGACGGGCCCGACGCAGCGAATCTTTTTCGGCTCACGCGCAGCTTCGTAACCGCAGGGCTGGGAATCCATGACTAACCACGGCACACTTCATCCGATTCATTCGACAAGACTGCGTGCATTCCTGAGCGGACCGTGGGTTTGGCTGATCGCAGCTGTCGCGCTGCAACTCGTCGCCAACGGCCGTTGGATCGTACCGCAGGCGACATGGCTGGCCCCCATCGGGTGGCTGGTTTACCTCGAGCGCTCGCGGGCCGTGCGCGGTACGGTGATTGCGTTCGTCTTGTACGTAATGGTGCAGTTCGTGGCCTGGCGCGGCATCATCCCGGCGCCGGGCATCGTGTATTACATGATCGCCGGCGTCTATGCCGTGGTGTACTTCCTACCCTACGCTCTGCACCGCACGTTTGCCGGCAGGCTCAGCGGCTTCTTCGCGACACTGCTCTTTCCCTGTTCCTGGGTGGGAATCGAGTTCGTCTTCCAGAGTTGGCTCACGCCCTACGGCAGCTGGTTCTCGCTGGCTTACACTCAGACCGACTTCCTGCCGCTGCTCCAGCTTGCCGCGCTCACCGGTGTGGCAGGTGTGTCCTTCTTGATGACGTGGTTTGCGGCGATCGTGAGCTGGGTCTTGCGCCGGGAGCGCGCGACACGTGAGCGCTGGCAGGCCGTCCTGATCTACGGCGTGGCGCTTCTGGCGGTCCTCGTCTACGGGCAGCTGCGGCTGGGCGGCGTAGAGGGCGGCGGCGAGCTGGTCCGCGTGGCCGGGATCATCCCGTCGCCCGAGATCGAGGCGGAACTGGAGACGGTGCTCGCGCCGGTTCGCCGCGGCCAAGAGATCTCGCTTTCCGAGCTGGCGACGCTCGCCGCGATTGCTGAACGCCTGAACGATGATCTGCTCGCCCGGACCGCGCGCGAGGCCCGGGCCGGCGCACGGCTCGTGGCATGGTCAGAGACGGCGGGCCGCGTGCTGAAGAGCGACGAGGCCGAGCTCCTGGATCGGGCGAGCCAGCTCGCCGCCGCCGAGGGTGTCGACCTGGTTCTCGCCTACGGCGTCTTCGTTCCGGACGGCCGACCGCCGTTCGAGAACAAGGTCGTCGCCGTGTCCTCGGGCGGGGATGTCGCCTGGACCTACGAGAAGGCGAACCCCGTCGTTGGAGCCGAGTCGTCGTTCATGCAGCCGGGGGACGGTGAGGTGCGCCGACTGGAAACACCCTACGGTGGGGTGGGCGCCGTCATCTGTCATGACCTCGACTTCGCGCCGCTGCTACGGCAGGCGAACCGCAGAGCGATCGGGCTCGTCGTCGGCCCGGCGGCCGATTGGCGTAGGATCACTCCACTGCACGCCAACATGGCCATCCTGCGTTCCATCGAGAGCGGCTTCTCGCTTTTCCGGCCGACGAGCGGCGGCCGTTCTATCGCCAGCGACACGCGCGGCCGCACTCTCGCCGTGGTCGACTACGCTGACGACGCCATGGTCGCCTACCTGAGGGCCGCCCCCGTCAGCACCCTCTACGGGGCGATCGGTGACCTCTTCTCCTGGCTATGCCTGGCCGCCTTCATCGTGCTGGGCGGGCTGGCTTTCAGACGGCGGGGCGGGTCGGGAGCGAACGATAATCCCTTTTGATATGAGGCGATGCAACGCTGGGAAACTTCGAGGAGTCTAAGAACGTAGAGAGACATAGCCCAGTCTGGAGGGACTGAGAAAGCCTACACTGCTGCCCTGGACACTGTTGCGGAGGTCCAGATAATGGCAGCTAAACCAGCAAGCGAGGGCGGTGCCCGCTCGCTGTCCCGCCTTGAGACCGCCAACGATCGTTTCAAGCAGACGTTCAATCAGTGGCTGTGGGGCGGCATCATCGTCGCCACCGTGGTTCACTTTGGAGTCATCCGCTTCTTCCCCACACTGACGGCCGCGGACGTGGCGTTCAGCGTGACGGAGTTCGAGG
>JBDHKD010000156.1:0-2905 GCA_039586575.1 Gemmatimonadota bacterium
GTGATGACGCAAACCCGAGTCGGTCTCCTGGGCCTCGGAGCGTACGTGCCGGAACGTATCATGACCAATGACGAGTGGGCCGAGTACGTCGACACGTCCGACGAGTGGATCACCACGCGGACCGGTATCACAAGGCGACATCTGGCGGCGGACGACGAGACCACGGCCGATCTGGCTGTCGCCGCCGCCCAGCGCGCGCTGGCCGATGCGGGCCTCACCCCGGACCGTATCGACGAGATCATCGTCGCCAGCGATACCCCCGAGGTCTACACGCCCGATACGGCCTCGTTCGTACAGCACCGGCTGGGTGCCGGCGAGATCCCCGCCTACGACCTCGCCGGGAGCGGCTGCGCCGGATTCGTCCTGGGGCTCGACATCGCGCGCTCGCGGGTCGGCCAGAGCGACCGCCGCATCCTGGTGATCGGCGTCGAAGTCCTGACCCGGCTCATGAGCTGGCGGGACCGCAACACCTGCGTGCTGTTCGGCGACGCCGCCGGTGCCGCCGTTGTCGGCGCCGGCGCCGGCGCCGCCGAGATCCTCGCCGCGGCCGCGGGGACCGACGGCAGTCGTGGAGATATCCTCATCGCCGAGGTCGGCGGCACGCGGTCACCGTTCAACCTGGAGCGGGCCAGGCGCGGCGAGCACCAGTGGATCGTGATGAAGGGGCGCGAGGTCTTCAAGGAGGCCACGACTCGAATGTGTACGGCGGCGAGCGAAGTGCTGGCGCAAGCGGGTCTCGACGTTGAAGACGTCGCGCTGATCATCCCTCACCAGGCCAACCTGCGGATCATCCAGGCGACCGGCAAAGCGCTGGGCGTCCCGCCGGAGAAGGTCTACGCCAACCTCCAGGAGTACGGGAACACCGGCTCGGCCTCGGTCCCGCTGGCCCTGTGGGAGGCTCGAGAGCAGGGCCGCATCGCCGCCGGCGACCTGGTGCTGCTCACCTCCTTCGGCGCCGGCTTCCACTGGGCGGCGATGCTACTGCGCTTCTAGACCGCAGCCGCCTTGACACCCTCACCGCAAAGCTTCATCCTCAGCGACCAATAATAGAAATCGTTCTCAAAAAGGAGAGGTCTCAGCCATGAGAATGCCCTTCCTCACAGTCGCCGCCGCTGCGCTACTCGTTGCCAGCGTTCTTCCTCAGAAGGCCGCCGCGCAGCAGCCGACCGCCGGCATGGTCGCCGGCACGCAGAAGGTCATCGGATCGATGGAGTTGCCGGACGGCCGCACGATCAGGCGGGTCATGGTCAGCGTGAGCGTCACGGCGGACGACACCTCGAGCCCCTGGCACCTCGGCAGCCAGGACTGCTTCGCCACCTACGAGTTCGCGGCCGATGGCTCGCTGATCGGTGGCCACGGCCTCTGCGATTTCATCAGCCCCGACGGCGATCTCTCGTGGCTCACCTTGCACGCCTCCGCTGACGCTCCGCTGCGCTGGACGGTGATCGGCGGCACCGGCAAGTTCGCCGGGGTCGAGCACAGCGGCACGACCGTCACGCAGGCGGAGTGGGCCGATGGGAAGTTCGTGGGCCGCTGGGAAGGGACGATGAGCGAGAAGTAAGCGTGGCCCGGCCAGCTCGGGGACCGAAACATTCCGAGCTGGCCGGACTGGTTTCGTCGCTCCCCGCTCTCGGGGTGACGTAGCTCTGTCCAGCGGCTAGTTTGTCGCGGGGCGCGTGTAGCTACGCCTGGCAGGCGGAACACGATCGGTGCGAAACCTATGACCGACCCCGGGGGCAAACCGACCAGCTTCTTCGCCGAGCTCAGACGCCGGCGGGTCATCCGGGTGGCGATCGCTTACGCCGCCGTGGTCTTCGTGGTGCTGCAGGGCGCCGACCTGGTCTTCCCCGCCTTGGGAATCTCCGAATCGCTTTATCGCTTCCTGGTCATCATCTCGCTGGTCGGCTTCCCGGCGGTGCTGGTGCTGGCCTGGCTATTCGACCTGACGCCGGAGGGTGTGCGTCTCACCAGAGCTGCCGGTGAGGGTGACCCCGTGGTCGCGCGGTTGAGGCCCTGGGCCGTGTACGGGGCGGGTCTCTTGGCCGTCGTGGGCGTGATAGCCATCGGCTGGTTCTGGGTACGGCCGAGTGTCGCCATCGGAGAGGTTGCCGCCGGTGCCGACGTAATCGCCGTACTCCCGTTCGACGTGCGCGGCGCGGGGCTCGAGGTCATGGGGGAGGGGATGGTGGATCTCCTCTCGCGCAACCTGGACGAAGTCGGTGCGATCCGCACCGTCGACCCCAGGACTGTGCTCTCGCGCTGGCATCAGCTGGCGTCCGCCGGTGTGGAACTAGACGACGCTCTGCAGCTCGGAATCGCGGTCGATGCGGGCTCCATCTTATGGGGCAGCGTGACCGCGGTGGGCGGAGTTGTACGGATCACCGGCGATCTGTACACCGTGACCGGTGCCGAGCTGGCGCGCGTCACCGTGGACGGATCATCGGAAAACGTCCTCGCCTTGGTCGACAGCTTCAGCGTCGTCCTCTTGCGCGAGGTCTGGCGGTCGAAGCGACCCGTCCCACGCCTCACCGTCAGCGCCATCACCACGGGCAATCCCGCAGCGATCCGGGCCTACCTGCAAGGCGAACGGTTCTACCGTGCATCGCAGTGGGATTCAGCCGTGGCCGCCTTCCAGCGCGCGGTCGCCATCGATTCCGCTTTCGCTCTGGCGCACTACAAAACGGCCAGGGCTCTGCTCTGGACCAGCGGCGCCAACGCCGAGTGGGCTCGGCAGGCCGCCGACCTCGCCTACCGCTATGGGGATCGGCTGCCGACGCGGGAGCGAACTCTGGTGCTGGCCCAGCAGCTGAGGCTGACCGAACGGCGCGCTGAAGCGGACGACACCTTGCGAGCCTACCTGAACCGCTATCCGGACGATCCGGAGGCCTGGTTCGTGATGGTCGAT
>JBDHKD010000077.1:0-11691 GCA_039586575.1 Gemmatimonadota bacterium
GCGACGGAGCTGGAAGAGGACATCACGATCGCGCCGACGACGTTCGAGGAGAACCCGGTGGAGAGCCTGCCGCCGCCGCCCAGTGATGCGGCGCGGCTGGGCGACCGGCCGGTGGCGACGCCCTACACGGTGGCGCCGCGGCTTAGAGACACGCGGCGTGCGCAGCGCATCGTGCGGGACAAGTACCCGCGGATCATGGAGCAGGCGGGTATCGGGGGGACGACGCTGGTGTGGGCGTTCATCGATGCGCGCGGTGTGGTGAAGAACGCCGTGATCAGCGAGACGTCGGGATACGGTGAGCTGGACCGGGCGGCGCTCGCGGCGATGATGGAGTTCGAGTTCGTGGCGGCGTTGCATTACGACCAGCATGTGCCCGTCTGGATCGAGATGCCCATCACGTTCGAGATAGAGGACGGGGGCCGTTGAGTGTGTCACATCTACCAGCCGGAGGGGATCATGTGGCTCAAGATCTTTGCATCCAGTGGCGTGTTCCTGGGGGCGACCGGCCTGATGGCGATAGCCGGGCCCTACTTATTGACGCGCGATAGCAATCTCAACAACTCGCCGGTCGTGACGATGATGGCCCGTTCGCAGGTCAAGGTGGGCGATGACCTGGCGGTTACCGGCGCCTTCGGCGCCGCGGCGGAGGCGTACGAGGTCGCCGCCCGGCTGGTGCGTGCCCAGGGCAAGCTGCCGGTCGAGGAAGTGCGGCGCGTTGCCAACGCCCGGTACTACGCCGGCGAGTTTCTGAGGGCGGCGCGAACCCTCGAGAATTTGGCGGACGAGGCCTCGGCGCAGGGCGACGATCTGGCGCACTTCTGGGCTGCCGTCGATGCGGGCCGCCTGGCGCGCTTGGCCGGCGCCGAGAACCTTGCACGGCGCTGCGATCAGCGGGTCGATCGCCTGTTGAGCTCGCCCGACTTGCCGGCGGAGACCCGGGCCGAGCTGGCCCAGAAGTTGGCTGAAGTGGAGTTCAGGGTTTTCGCGCCTCACCTGACGACCTGGTAGGTCTTGTCTCGGCGGTGCGGTCTTATCCGCGGCCACGAGGTCCCTTCGCCCGTTTACCTGTGGCTTTGAAGGCCGCACCGCCTTCTCTCCCACGCATTGAGCGAAAGCGTCGGACTCGCCGTTGCCGGAGGGGTCCTCCGTCCTCAAGTTGGGGGCATGAAGCTCAGCGAGGTGATCTACGACTGGGGGACCGAGGCCGGCCGCTGGGTGCTGCCCCGCGCGCCGTTTTTGCCCGAGAAGGCGCGGCGCAGCGTGGAGGGCCGGCGCGAGCTGCTCGAGCGGGTGGAGAAGTGGGCGCGGGAGGAGCGGCGCAGCGGGCCGCTGGTCTGGATCCACGCGCCCTCGGTCGGCGAAGGGCTGCAGACGCGGCCGGTGATCGAGGCGCTGCGCGAGGGGCGGCCCGGCTTACAGATCTTCTATACCTTCTTCTCGCCGTCGGCGGAGAAGCTGGCTGGCCAGATGCCGGTGGACTACGCTGACTACCTGCCGTTCGACGCCGTGGCCGACGTCATGCAGGCATTTCAAGCGGTCGAGCCCGACGTCTTCGTTTTCGGCAAGCTCGACGTCTGGCCGAACGTCACACGCGTGGCTCGCTGGCGCGAGGTGAAGCTGGCTCTGGTGAGCGCGACCCTGGCGCCCAACTCGAGCCGCCTGCGCTGGCCGGCCCGCTCCTTCCTCGGGCCTGCCTACGAGCGGCTGGACGCGGTGGGCGCCATCTCCGACGAGGACGCGGCGCGCCTGACGGAACTCGGCGTGCCGGCCGAGCGGATCACCGTCACCGGCGACGCACGCTTCGACCAGGTATGGGCGCGGGCGCAGGCGATCGACCGCTCGAAGCCGCCGGTCTCGACCCTCGCCGGTCACCGCGGCCCTACGCTGGTCGCCGGCTCGACCTGGCCCGAGGGCGAACGGCATCTGGTGCCGGCGCTGGCACACCTGCGTGCCCGCCATCCCGAGCTGCGTGCCTTGATCGTCCCGCACGAGCCGACCCACGATCACCTGACCCGGCTGGAGGCCCACCTGGAGATGGACGATGTCGGCCACGTGCGGCTCTCGGCGGTCGCGGCCGGTGAGGCGGGGACCGAAGCGGTCGTGGTCGTCGACCGGCTGGGCGTGTTGGGCGAGCTGTATGCGCTGGCCGACATCGCGTACGTGGGTGGCGGCTTCGGCCGCCGTGGCCTCCACTCGGTACTGGAGCCGGCGGCGTTGGGCGCGCCGGTGCTGTTCGGCCCGCGTCACGCCAACGCTCGTGAGGCCGGCGAGCTGATCGAGCGAGGCGGCGCCCTGTCGGTGGAGGATTGGGCGGCGCTGGAGGCGAAGCTGGGCCGCTGGCTCGACGATCCGGCGGCGCGCGCTCGGGCGGGCGCTGCGGCGCTCGACTACGTGAAGTCGAAGCTCGGCGCCGGTAAACGCAACGCCGAGCTGATCCTCGGGTTGCTAGGGGAGTGAGGGAGCGCCGGCAGGGAGTTGGGGAGCGTTAAGAGAGTGAGGGAGCAATAGAGCAGGGGAGTAGGGGAGTTAGGGAGTCACTCCCCAACTCCCGAGTTCCCCTGCTCCACTGCTCCCTGGCTCTACTAGCGCTCCCCAGCTCCCCCTCGCTTCCCAACTCCCCTTATTGCACGCAGGGCGCGTTCGGGTCGGGTACCGGCCCGTCGATCACGAGCCGGTGGTCGAGGTTGGCCACGGCGCGAGCGACCTCGAAGATCAGCTGCGAGACCCGCGCCATCTTCGGGTAGTTGATGTAGGCGGTCTCGTCGGTCACCTGGTGATAGTCCTGGTGGCTGCCGGTCGAGAAGAAGACGATCGGGATGCCGTAGCGCGCGTACATGTAGTGATCGCTTCGGCAGTAGTACTGCTGTGGATGGCCCTCGGCATCGTACTGGTAGTCGAACGCGAAGTTGAGTCCGCTGGCCGTGTTGATCGTCTCGACCAGGTCGCCGAGCTCGGTTGAGAGGCGGCGCGAGCCGATCAGCTGCAGGTACGCGGGCCCGCCGTTCTCGATGTCCCCTTCGCTGCCGCGCCCTACCATGTCGATGTTCAAGTCGGCGACGATCGATTCCCGCGGCACACTCGGGTTGTCGGTGAAGTGCCGCGCGCCCAGCAGTCCTTTCTCTTCCGCCGTGTGCCAGACGAAGAGTATCGAGCGCTGCGGCTTCTCGCGGCTGCGGGCGAACGCCTCGGCGATCTCCAGCATGGCGACGGTTCCCGACCCATCGTCATCAGCCCCGTTGTAGATCGAGTCAGGCCGTGCCGCGCGTACGGCTCGCAAGCTGTCGAGGATGGCGTCGATGCGGACCTGCTCCTCGGGCGTCGCCGGTCGCATGGGGCTCTCGGCGCCCTCCGGCCGTACGACGTGGTTGAACGCCCAGATCGAGTCGTGCTCGACAGCCGCGCCGGGGCCATCGTGGTCGTTGTGGGCGCTGATGGCCACGTATTCGTCACGGAGCTCGGGGTCGCTACCACGCACGATCGCCACCACGTTGCGAGCGGCGTAGGGAACGGGCTCTTCCGTATAGCGGAAGGTGCCCTCGATGGTGTTGCCCGCGGCTCCGACGGTGACCTGGTCGAGCGGCATGCCGAGCAGCCGGACGGCCGCAGCGTTGCTGATCACCAGCCCCAGCGGTCCTTGCGGAAGGTCGCCGCCCAGCGATGCGGACGGCTGCAGGAGGTAGCCTCGGAATTGTGGATCGATGAAGTCGAGCACGGTCAGAGCGAGTCCGGCCGCCGAGGCGTAGTAGCTCCAGCCCTCGGGGTCGGGCTGCATCGGCCCCGAGGGCGGGCCGAACACCACCAGCTTGCCGGCGAACTGTTCCGGTGTCGACGGCCGCTCGGCGGCGTCGGCCGGCCCGGCGTAGACCGTCTGGACACCGTCCAGCGATCCGGCCATGCCGAAGGGGAGGAACCCGCCGAAGCTCGGGAGCGGCAGGTAGTCGGTCCCGATCTCGAATGGCTCACCGGCGACCGCGAACGTGGCGTCCAGGTCGAGCCGGCGCTCGACGAGCGGTAACGTCTGGAAGTACGTCCCGTCGTCGCCGGCCGGCTCGAGCCCCAAGCGGGCGGCCTCGCGGGCCAGGTATTCGGTGGCCATGTAGTTGCCGAGCGTGCCCGACTCGCGGCCCATCATCGAGTCGGCGGCGAGGATCGTCAGGTGCCTGCGCAGGTCCTCGGCGTCGATGGCGGGAATCGTGTTGCTGGGCGCGACCGGCCGGCTCGGCCGGCGCGCCTCGGCCTCGGGCGCCGCCGCCTCGGGGGTCGGCGCCTCGGGCGGTGGCGCGGACGAGCAGGCGACCGCCGCCAACGCCGCGGCCAGTGACAGGAACCGTGTCGTGCGATTCATGGGGGTTCTCCCGGAAAAATGATCGTGCTGGTGGACGAGCACCAATCTGTGGCGCGCCGACGCGTGCGGCAATCCGAGCCGACGGCCGCGCCGCCGCGAGCCTCTAGCGGCTTCCGACCGCCGGGTTGGCGAACTGCAATTCGTAGAGCCGGGCGTAGAGCTCGCCTTTGGCCAGCAACTCTCCGTGGGTGCCTTCCTCGACCAGCTCGCCGTGGTGCATCACCAGGATGCGGTTGGCGTTCTGCACGGTGGAAAGCCGGTGGGCGATGACCAGGCTGGTGCGCCCGCGCATGAGCTCCTCCAGCGCCGCCTGGATCTGTGCCTCGACCTCGGAATCGACCGAACTGGTCGCCTCGTCGAGGATCAGGATGCGTGGGTCGAAGGCGAGCGCCCGGGCGAACGAGAGCAATTGCCGCTCGCCGACGGAGAGGCTGGAGCCCCGTTCGCCGAGCGGCTCGTCGTAGCCCCGGGGTAGGCGGCGGATGAAACGGTCGGCGCCGACGCGCCGAGCCGCGGCGGCGACCTGCTGCTCGGCGATCTCCTCGTTGCCCATCCGGATGTTGAAGCGAGCGCTCTCGCTGAACAGGTAGACATCCTGGAGGACCAGCTTCAAGGCGCGCCGCAGGTCACGCTGGGCGAATTCGCGGATGTCGATCCCGTCGAGCAGGATGGCGCCCTGCTGCGCGTCGTAGAAGCGCATCAGCAGGTTGATCAGCGTCGTCTTGCCGGCCCCTGTGTGTCCGACGACGGCGAGCCGTTCACCGGGCGCCGCGGTGAACGACACCCCCTTGAGTACCCAGTCGGGCGGCGCGCCGTCGTCTTTGTGGCCCGCCTTGTTATAGGCGAACCAGACGTCGCGGAACTCGAGCTCGCCACGCAGCGGGTGGGGCAGCCGGCGGGTCTGTGGCGCATCGGGTACGGTGGGTGCCATGTCGAGGAGCCCGAAGATGCGCTCCGAGCTGGCCATCGAGTTCTGCAGGATATTGAATTTGTCGGACAGGTCCTGGATCGGGCGGTAGAAGCGCCGCACGTACTGGAGGAAGGCGGCGACCACGCCGACGGTCAGCGTGCCCTCGAGCACGTTCATACCGCCGTACCAGAGGACGAGCGCCACGGCGACGGCGGCCACGAGCTCGATCAACGGCCAGAATACCGCGTAGTAGGTTATGGAGCGCAGGTGCGCCTGCAGGTGGTCGGCGTTGATCGCCCTGAACTTGTCGAACTCCGAGGCCTCGCGACTGAACAGCTGGACCACGCTCATCCCGGTAATCCGCTCCTGGAGGAACGCGTTGATGCGGGCCAGCCGGACGCGCACGTCGCGGTAGGCACGCCGCACGTTCTTGCGGAACCAGTAGGCGGCGGCCCAGACGAGCGGGATGACGGTGAAGGAGACGAGTGCGAGTTGCCAGTTCATCGCCAGCATTACGCCGACGATGAAAATCAGCGTGAAGATATCACCGAAGATCGCCACGACGCCCGAGGTGAACATCTCGTTCAGCACCTCGACGTCGCTGGTCAGTCGGGTCATCAGCCGGCCGACCGGGTTACGGTCGAAGAAGCGGAGGCTCAGCCGCTGGAGTTGGGCGAAAACTTGCGTGCGCAGGTCGAACATCACCCGCTGCCCGATCCAGGTGGTCAAGAGCGTCTGCGCGTAGCTCAGCAGCAGGGCGAGCAGCAGGGCGAGCGTGTAGATTCCCGCCAGGACGGCCAGCAGGTGCAGGTCACGGGCCGGAATCGCCCGGTCGATGGCGACGGCGGTGAGGTAGGGTCCGACCAGTTCGAGCGCCGAGGCGGCGATGAGCATGAAGACCGCCACGACCACCTTCAGCCGGTAGGGCCGGAGGTAGCGCAGCAGGCGCCGCATGAGTTGGGCGTCATACGCCCGGCCGAGCGACTCCTCTTCGTGGAAATCGAGGTCTGGCGCGGGTTGCATAGATTCCGAAGCTATGGGGGAAGGGGGAGGGCGGGAAGGGGGCTGGGGTCGGGGATTCTCGAATGTCGAGACGGGGAGTCGGGGAATAGGGGAGGTAGGGAAGACTCGCTGTTAGCTTAGATTGGTAGTCAATGGAAGAGTTCATTCGCGTACGGGGCGCACGCCAACACAACCTCAAGGGGATCGACGTCGATATCCCCCACCGGGCGTTCACCGTGGTGACCGGCCCGTCGGGGTCGGGGAAATCATCGCTCGTCTTCGACACGATCTTCGCTGAGGCCCAGCGCCGGTATGTCGAGTCGCTCTCCACCTATGCCAAGCAGTTCCTCGAACGGATGGAGAAGCCGGCGGTCGAGTCGGTGGATGGAGTGACCCCGGCGGTGGCGATCCAGCAGAAGAACCCCACCAAGACCAGCCGCTCGACCGTCGGTACGGCGACCGAGATCCACGACTACCTCCGCTTGCTGTGGGCGCGGGTCGGCCGCACCTACTGCCCGGAGTGCGGCCGCGAGATCAAGCCCGATTCCGTGCAGACCGCAGTCGATCGCATACGCAAGCTGCCCAAAGCGACACGCATACAGGTCACCTTCCCGCTGCCGCTCTCCTCGGAAGTCACGGACGAGCTGGTCGTCGAGAACCTGAAGGCCATGGGCTTCATCCGCGTGCTGGCGGACGGCCGGGAGGTGTACCTGGGCGAGTCGAGCGGCGAGCCGGCGAACCTCACTGGGGCGAAGGCACTGCTGGTCGTCGTGGACCGTCTGAAGGCCGGTGAAGGCTCGCGTTCGCGGCTCGCCGACTCGCTGGGCACGGCGTTCACCGAGGGGGAAGGCGAGGCGGTCGTGCTGGCCCAGACCGCGAGCGGTGACGAGCGCCTGGCCTTCAGCGAGCGCTTCCGTTGCCCGAGCTGCGACCTGGCGTTCCCCGAGCCGGTGCCGACCCTCTTCTCCTTCAACAGCCCGCTGGGCGCCTGCCCGACCTGTAATGGCTTCGGGGCGACCCTCGAGTTCGACCTCGACCTCATCATCCCGGACCCGGACCGCACACTGGAGGACGGTGCGGTGGATCCGTGGACCAAGCCGCGCTACGAAGACCGGCGCTGGCGTCTGAGCGAACTGGCGAGCAAGCACAAGGTCTCGATGCGGAAGCCGTGGCGGCACCTGCCGGAGCACTTTCGCCGGTTCGTCCTGCACGGCGAGCAGGGCTTCGAGGGCGTGCTGCAACAGCTCGAGCGGCTGAAGCGGACGAAGCGGTACAAGCAGTACATCCGGGTCTTCGTGCGGCAGTACCAGACGCAGCAGACCTGCCCGTCGTGCGGCGGCACGCGGCTGCGGCCGGAAGCGCTCAACGTGAAAGTAGGAGGTCGGACGATCGCCGACCTGAGCAGCATGCCGGTGGAGGATCTCAGGATCTGGCTCGAGAAGCTGAAGCTCACCAAGCACGAGGGCCAGGTCGCTGAGACGATCATGCGCGAGCTGCGGTCACGCGTCGCTTACCTGGACGACGTGGGGCTCGGGTACCTCAGCCTCGACCGCCAGGCCCGCACGCTGTCCGGCGGCGAAGCGCAACGGATCAACCTGGCCGACGCGCTGGGCAGCGCGCTGGTCGATGTGACCTACGTGCTGGACGAGCCGTCCATCGGCCTGCACCCGCGTGATACCGAGCGACTCTACGGCTTGCTGGAGCAGCTGCGCGATGTCGGCAACACCGTGCTGGTGGTGGAGCACGATCCGGCGGCGATCGAGCGGGCCGAACACGTCGTCGAGTTGGGCCCGGCCTCGGGAGAACACGGCGGCGAGTTGGTCTACGGGGGGAGCTATGAAGGTCTGCTCGAGTCGGATTCGCTGACCGGCGTCTACCTCTCCGGTCGTGAGGCGATAGGGTTGCCCGAGCGGCGACGTCCGGTGGACGGGCCGCACCTGGTTCTGGAGGGCGCGCGCCTGCACAATCTGGACGGCATCGATGTGAGGGTTCCTGTCGGTGCGCTCACCGTGGTGACCGGAGTCTCGGGGAGCGGCAAGTCGACGCTGGTGCATGACGTGCTTTATCGAGCGCTGGAGCGTCAGCTGGCCGGCCAGACCAGCGCCAAGCAGCACCTGGGCGAGCTGGTGGGTAGCTACTCGGCGCTGCGGGGCAGCGGAGCGCTGTCTGGCGTCGTGCTCATCGATCAGAGCCCGATCGGCCGTACGCCACGCTCCAACGCGGTGACCTACCTGAAAGCCTACGCGGAGATCCGCCGCATCTTCGCGGAATTGCCCGAGGCGCGGCGGCGTGGGTTCGGAGCTGGCCACTTCTCGTTCAACGTCGCGGGCGGCCGTTGCGAGGAATGCGAGGGCGCGGGCCAGCTCGAGGTCGAGATGCTCTTCCTGGCCGACGTGTTCGTACCGTGCGAGATGTGCGGTGGCAAGCGCTTCAAGCCGGAGATCCTCCAGGTGCGCTACCGAGGTCGCAACATCCACGATGCCCTCGAGCTGACGGTCGATCAGGCGATTAAGTTCTTCATCAAGGAAGCCAAGCTGGGCGAGATGCTGTGGCAGCTGCAGCGCGTGGGTCTCGGCTACCTGAGGCTGGGGCAGCCGGCGACGACGCTGTCGGGCGGCGAGGCGCAGCGGCTGAAGCTGGCGCGAGAGCTGGCGGCGGCGGGCCGGCGTGCGGGCCACAAGCTGTATCTCTTGGATGAGCCGACCACGGGTCTGCACCTGCACGACATCCGGAAACTGCTCGACGTGCTGGACCAGCTGATCGATACGGGCAACACGGTGATCGTGATCGAACACAACCTCGAGGTGATCAAGCAGGCGGACTGGATCATCGACTTGGGGCCGGGCGCCGGCGTGCATGGCGGTCAGGTGGTGGCGATGGGCGACCCCGACGAGATCGCGCGGGTCGAGGGTTCGCATACCGGACGGTTTCTGCGGGACGTGCTCGAGCCGCGAGCCGTTCACCGGGGTCTGCCGTGAGTAAGCCTGCTCTGTCGGTGCTGTTGCCGTGTCGCGATGCGGCCGAGCACCTGCCGCAGTCGATCCGCAGTCTCGGGCTGCAGACGCTCAGCGACTTCGAGGTCGTCGCGGTCAACGACGGCTCGCGTGATGAGACGGGAGAGCTGCTGGAGCGCTGGGCGGCGAAGGACGACCGGGTACGTGTGGTGCATTTGGATCGTCTGGGCCTGACACAGGCGCTGCAGGCGGGTGCCGAGTTGTGCAGCGGCGATCTGCTGGCGCGTGCCGACGCGGACGATGTGACGCACCCGCGGAGACTGGCGGAGCAGGTGGAGTACCTATCGGCGTGCCGCGATGTCGCCGCAGCGGGGACGCGAGTCCGCTACTTCCCGCACGAGGATGTGGGTTGGGGTGCGCGCCGCTACGCGGACTGGCTCAACGGGCTCGCTGATCCGGACGCCCTGGCCCGCGACATCTTCGTCGAGTGTCCCATCGCCCACCCCACCCTGATGATCCGGCGCTCCGCCTTCGACGAAGTCGGCGGCTATCGCGTCAACGGTTGGCCGGAGGACTACGACCTCATCCTCCGCCTCCATGTCGCTGGCGCGCGGTTGGCCAACCTGCCCCGCGTCCTCCACTTCTGGCGGGAGGGCAGCCGGCGGGCGTCGCGCACCGACCCCCGCTACACGGCAGAAGCCTTCCGGCACTGCAAGATCCACTACCTGCGGCAGAGCTGCCTCGAGGGGCGCGACGCCGTGAACATCTGGGGGGCCGGGCGCGTGGGTAAGGATTTCGCCCGCGCGCTCATCGACGCGGGCATCGAGGTACGTAACTTCTTCGACATCGACCCGCGCAAGATCGGCCAACAGATCTACGGCACGCCGGTGCGCGACGCCCGCGAAGTCGAGCACCACCGCGATGCCTTTCTGTTGGTGGCCGTTGGCGCGCCCGGCGCCCGCGAGTTCATCAGGGAACGGCTGGACGAGGCGGGGTTCGGCGAGCCCATTGACTATCGCTGCGCCGCCTGAATCGATCGCGCCGCAGGTCGTACCCGCGGGTCAGGGCGGGAAGACCAGGTTCGAGCGGGGCCGGGTGTCCACGACCACCGGTTGCCAGGTCTCGGAGACCGAGCGCGAGCCAATCAGCGCACCGATTGCCGCGCCGCCCGCCGCTCCCAGAGTAATTCCCAGTGCGATGCCACCCGGCTCGATATCCCGCTCGCCGTAGTACACCGAGAAGACGTAGACCACTACCGTTGTCAGCGTGCCCGCGGCGGCACCGAACAGCGCCCCCTTGCCCGCCCGGCTCTCGCGACCCTGACTGATCTCGAGGCTCGTCACCGCGGAGAGCGGGATGCGATCGGGCTCGGCTCGATGGTTCTGGACCACGATCAGGGTGTCGTTGTCACGCGCCGCCAGCACCCCTTCAAACGGGAGGAGTTCGCCGCGCAGCAGCGTACCGCGCAGCCGCGCGCCGGGATAGACCTGGCTGAGCGGGCGGGGAGCGATCCCGTACACGGACGTGCCGGTCCAAATAGCGACGACGCCACAGCCGGCTTGACCTCCGCCAAAAACGACCGGGGTCTCGACCGGCCCACGGTAGATCTCGATGGCGGCGATCTGACTGGGTGAGAAGGCATCGATGCCGAAGACGCCGGGCTCGGTCTGCACGCCGTCGATGAAATAGATCACCGGGCAGGGGATATGGCCGCGGCTCGCCCGCGCCATCTCGATCCTGTAGCCCGGGGCCTCGACGACCTGCCCCGTCTGATCCATGGTGACGTTCGGCTCGAGACGCACGCCGGGTATTCCCCGAAACACGTCGCTCATCAGGTTGCCGGTGGCGCGCTCCCGTATCTCCTCCTCGACGAGGAAGTAACCGCTCCCGTACGAGCGGCGCCGGTAAAAGCCGCGGAGCTCGGGCGTCGTGAAGGCGGGCAGCGCCGGGCGGACTTGCACGACCAGCGGATCGATGGGGATGGGCCGCGCCGTAAGCCGCACGGTGACCATCAGCGTCTCGTCCGACTCCACCGTCAACGTGTCGACGCGCGTCGCGTGGCCCAGGTGCCTGACCTGAATCGGATAAGTTCCCGGCGTGAGATTCGCCAACACGAAACGACCCGCCGCGTCGGTCAGCTCCCGCAGACCGTGGCCCACGAGCTCGACCGCCGCAAGCTCCACCGGCTGCAGGTTCTGCGCATCGATCACCCGACCGACCACCAGCCGACTCGGCAATTCCATAGGCGCGAACGCGAGCCGATACTCGCGCTCCAGTGTCCGTTCGCTCGTCAGGTCGAAGCGGTCCGAGACGGCCACGTGGAAGCCGCTGCGCTCGACCTGCAGCCGGTACGTACCCGGTCGCGGCGCCGCCACGAGAAAGCGGCCCTGCCCGTCGCTGATCGCACGCCCGACCGGGGCCCCGTCCTCGCCGATCAGGTCAACCAGGGCCCACACCACCAGGCTGTCGGTCTCCACGTC
>JBDHKD010000078.1:0-21379 GCA_039586575.1 Gemmatimonadota bacterium
CCCATCTTCTATGGAGCACACTGAGATGGCTTACAACGTGAAAGACTACTTCAAGAACTACATGGACAACGGAGCGCAGCAGGCGGTGGTCGTCGTCGGCGCGGTGACGCTGCTGGGCGCGGCCCTGCGCTACCAGCGCGGCCTGAGCCCCTACGGCTCCTACAACGGCTCCGCTGCCCGCCACGGCTCCGCCAAGCGGAAGAAGAGCGCCTACAACAGCTTCATCGCCAAGGAGGTGCCCCGGCTCATGGCGCAGGGCATGAGCGCCACCCAGGCGATGAAGAAGGCGGCCAAGAACTACCGCAAGTAGATCGTGGCTGGCCCTATCCCAGACATCCCCGAGCGCTTTGAGTTCGTGGTTCCGATCCGCCGGCCCCTGGTGGATCGAGGTGACGCGCTCGCCCTCACGGCTGTGGGGGCGCTGGCGATCCTCGCCTATGGGAAGGGTGTCCTGGAGGCTCCTGCGGGCTCTATGGCCCGCCGGGGAGCCCTCACGCCACAAGCTCGCGCGGACCTCCCAGCGCGGGACTTTGCGATCCCCTCGGAGCGGAAGTATCCGATCAACGACTATCGCCACGGACAGCTCGCGCTGACCTACGTGGCGAGCCCGTCGAACATCCGGTATCGCTATCGGGTGATGTTGAGGAGCTTCTTGCGCTACCCGTCGCTTATCAACTGGTGGGCGACGACGGAGGCGGGTGAGAAGGAGCCGCTCTCGGCGGCGTTCTTCCGGGGGAAGATCAGCGAGTACCGTCGCAAGATGCGTCGGCAGCGCGGCGGGCAGCGTCAGCAGACGGAGGCGGAGATCGACGCGCTCCAGGTGCTGGCGGAGAGCGCACCGCGACTTCGGGCGCTCGCCCAGCGCGCGAGCGGTTCGGCGGCTCGTGTCAGCCAGCGGGAGCCCGCCTCGCCTGGGTGCCCGACAATCGTGATGCCTGAGAGTCCCCCGCCGTGTCCAAGGTACGAGCACCTCTACGACCTGGTGCGCCTGCGCTACCCGGCGTCGAGCCTGCCGAAGATCTACCCGGACTCAACGACGAAGACAAGAGGGGGCTATCGTGTCAGCACCCGAGATCGCGGCGTCGTGAACCTCAAGATCACCTCGACGGGGACCCTCAAGGTCGCGTGATCGGCTAACTGCGGAGACGATACATGAACCCCACCCACCTCACCCTCGCCGCCGTCGCGGCGCTCGCTGCGGCGGGCGCAGTGCGCCGTGGTTCTCCAGCCCTACCTCCCCCCCAGATGACCGACGAGGAGCGCCAGATCCGCCGACTCTGGCTCAACGAGGAGCACCGAGAGCAAGCCAACGAGCTTCGAGAGATTCTGGGGGTCCGCTTGGTGCTCGCGGGGGCCAACCTGAGCGGGGCCAACCTGAGCGAGGTCACCCTGCGCGGGCTTGACTTGAGCGGGGCTGACCTGAGCGATGCCGACCTGAGCTACGCCGACTTGGAGGAGGCCAACCTGCGCTGGGCCAACCTGCGCGGGGCCAGACTGTGGAATGTCGGCCTGAGCGGGGCCAACCTGCACGGGGCCAACCTGTTCAGGGCCAACCTGTTCAGGGCCAACCTGTTCAGGGCCAACCTGAGCGGGGCCAACCTGTACGGGACCGACCTGAGCGGGGCCAACCTGAACTGGGCCAGGTACGACGAGCGCACCATCTGGCCAACCAGGTTCAATCCGATGGCCGCAGGAGCACGGAAACGATGACCCCCACCCACCTCACCCTCGCCGCCGTCGCGGCGCTCGCTGCGGCGGGCGCTGCGCGCCGGGGTTCTCCAGCTCGACATCTCCCCCAGATGACCGACGAGGAGCGCAAGATCCGCCCCCAGATGACCGACGAGGAGCGCAAGATCCGCCGACTCTGGCTTAAGGGGCCCGACCATCGAGAGCAAGCCCGCGAACTCGCGGATACTCGGGGGGTCCGTTTGGTGCTCGATGGGGCTGACCTGAGCGGGGCTGACCTGCGCCACGCCAACCTGAGCGGGATTGTCTTGAGCGAGGACGAGCTGCACAGGGTCAGCTTGCGCGGGGCCAACTTAAGCGAGGCCAACCTGATACACGCCAACCTGCACTGGGCCAACCTGCGCGAGGCCGACCTGAGCGGGGCCAAACTGATCGGGGCCTACTTGCACCGGTCCACCCTGAGCAGGGCCAACCTGAGCGGGACCAACCTGAGCGGGGCCAACCTGAGCGCGGCCAACCTGTACGGGGCCAACCTGAGCGGGGCCAACCTGCGCGAGGCCAACCTGCGCGAGGCCGAACTGCGCGGGGCCGACCTGAGCGGGGCCAATCTGACCAGGGCCAGTTACGACGAGGATACCATCTGGCCCACCGGGTTCGATCCGGTGGACGCCGGAGCGGTCGAGTGGCTGGACTACGAAGACGATGACTACGAAGACGAAGACGATATATGAACCCCACCCACCTCACCCTCGCCGCCGTCGCGGCGCTCGCTGCGGCGGGCGCGGCGCGCCGAGGTTCGCCAGCTCGACAGCGACGCTACAGCACCTCGCAGGTCCGTCGATCCCTCCCCCGGATGACCGCAGAGGAGCGCCAGATCCGCCAAATCTGGCTCTCGGGGCCCGACAACCACGGGCAAGCCAAGTTCCTGGCTGAGACTCTGGGGGTCCGCTTGGTGCTCGCGGGGGCTGACCTGCGCAGGGCTGACCTGCGCGGGGCCGACCTGAGCGGGCTTGGCTTGAGCGGGGCTGACCTGAGCGATGCCGACCTGCGCGAGGCCGACCTGAGCGGGACCAACCTGATCGGGGCCGACCTGACCAGGGCCAAACTGTACGGGGCCGACCTGTACGGGGCCAACCTGAGCGGGGCCAAACTGGGCGGGAACCTGCGCGATGCCAACCTGGACGAACTCACCCTGATCAGGGCCAACCTGCGCAAGACCAACCTGCGCGGGCTCAACCTGAGCGGGGCCAACCTGAGCGGTGCCAACCTGTTCAGGGTCATCTTGCGCGAGGCCAACCTGCGCGAGGCCGACCTGAGCGGGGCCAACCTGAGCCGGGCTGTCCTGCGCTACGCCGACCTGGAAGGGGCCGACCTGAGCCGGGCCGACTTGAGCGGGAGGGCCGACCTGTACGAGGCCAACCTGAGCGGGGCCGACCTGACCGGGGCCAACCTGCACGAGGCCAACCTGCACGAGGCCAACCTGACCGGGGCCAACCTGAGCGGGGCCGACCTGTACGAGGCCAACCTGCGCGATGCCAACCTGAGCCGGGCCGACCTGAGCCGGGCCGACCTGAGCGGGGCCGTCCTGTACGGGGCCAACCTGAGCAGGGCCGACCTGACCGGGGCCAATCTGACCGGGGCCAGGTACGACGAGGACACCGCCTGGCCCACCGGGTTCGATCCGGTGGACGCAGGAGCACGGAAACTATGACCCCCGCCCACCTCACCCTCGCCGCCGTCGCGGCGCTCGCTGCGGCGGGCGCGGCGCGCCGTGGTTCGCCAGCCCGACATCTCCCCCAGATGACCAACGAGGAGCGCAAGATCCGCCGACTCTGGCTTGAGGGGCCCGACCATCGAGAGCAAGCCCGCGAACTCGCGGATACTCTGGGGGTCCGCTTGATGCTTGAGGGTGCCAACCTGAGCGGGGCTGACCTGCGCGAGGCCGACCTGAGCGGGGCCGACCTGACCGGGGCCAATCTACACGTAGCCAACCTGAGCGGGGCTGACCTGACCGGGGCCATCCTGCGCGGGGCCGACCTGTACGGGACGAACCTCAGCAGCGCCAATCTGAGCGGTGCCAAACTGTGCGAGACCGAACTGTCCGAGGCCGACCTGAGCGGGGCCAACCTGAGCGGGGCCGACCTGAGCGGGGCCGACCTGGAGGAGGCCGACTTGAGCGGGGCCAACCTGACCGGGGCCGTCCTGCACGGGGCCGACCTGCGCCGGTCCACCCTGAGCAGGGCCGACCTGAGCGGGGCCGGCCTGACCGGGGCCAGGTACGACGTGGATACCATCTGGCCCACCAGGTTCGATCCAGTGGCCGCAGGAGCGATCGAGGAGTGAACCCCATGACGCCCGCCCATCTGACCCTCGCCGCCGTCGCGGCGCTCGCGGCGGCGGGCGCGGCGCGCCGGGGTTCTCCAGCTCGACGGCGGCGCTACAGCACCTCACGGGTCCGTCGATCCCTCCCCCGGATGACCGCAGAGGAGCGCCAGATCCGCCGACTCTGGCTCAACGAGGAGCACCGAGAGCAAGCCAACGATCTTCGAGAGATTCTGGGGGTCCGCTTGGTGCTCGCGGGGGCCGACCTGAGCGAGGACAACCTGTACAGGGCCGACCTGACCGGGGCCGACCTGACCGGGGCCAACCTGACCGGGGCCATCCTGAAAGGGGCCACCCTGCGCGGGACCGACCTGCGCAGGGCCGACCTGATAGAGACCGACCTGCGCAGGGCCGACCTGCGCGGGGCCGACCTGAGCGGGGCCAGACTGATCAGGGCCGACCTGTTCATAGCCAGCCTGTGCGAGGCCAACCTGTACAGGGCCGACCTGAGCGGGGCCGACCTGGAGGAGGCCGACTTGAGCGAGGCCGACCTGGAGGAGGCCGACTTGAGCGAGGCCGACCTGCGCGGGGCCCACCTGATCGGGGCCAGCCTGCGCGGGGCCCACCTGATCGGGGCCAGCCTGCGCGGGGCCAACCTGACCGGGGCCAACCTGAGCGGGGCCTGGCTGAGCCGGGCCAACCTGTACATGGCCAAGTACGACGAGGATACCACCTGGCCCACCGGGTTCGATCCAGTGGCCGCAGGAGCACGGAAACGATGAACCCCACCCACCTCACCCTCGCCGCCGTCGCGGCGCTCGCTGCGGCGGGCGCGGCGCGCCGCCGGGGTAGTCGATCCGCAGCAGCCACCGCCACCACCGCCACCACCGCCGCCCTGGTGGCGCGCTACGCGCCCGCCGTGGTGGAGCTGGGGGTGCAGGTCGTGAGTCGGTTCACGCGGCGGCAGATCGACGCCTACCTCAACATGAGCCGTGAGGAGCAGATCAAGCTGCTGCGCCGCCGGATGCTCACGGTCCCTGGCGCGGGCTGGGGGCTGCGACTCATCACGCGCAACCCGAAGCGCGCCGACGACCTCGCGGCGTTCGTTGAGGACTTCCTGCGGGAGCACGGGGACGACGCGGTGAGGACCGCTGAGGTGATCGCCCAGGCGCAGATCACCCACAAAGTGGGGTCAGGGAACAAGCACCTCGACGGGCTCGGCCAGCTCCAGCACCTGTTGGCCCTCCTGCGGACGCTGCGGTGGCACTATCACACGGCGCACTGGCGGGTGCGCGGCCCGCAGTTCTACGGGGACCACCTGATGTTTGAGCGGCTGTACCAGGGTGAGCCCTCGCTGGACAAGGAGATCGACTCGCTGGCTGAGAAGATGGTCGCCCTGTACGGTCGGGACGCGGTCGCCTCCCAGGCGATCTGGCCGGAGGCGACGGCGGCGCTCAAGGGGGCGGTGGAGCGCGACGAGTGCCCCTACCGGCAGGCGCTCGACCTGGAGCGCGAGGTCCAGTCCACGCTCAAGTCGGCGCACGCGACCCTCGAGGCCGAGGGCAAGCTCACGCCGGGCCTGGACGACTACCTGATCGCGCTGGGGAACGAACGCGACACCGCGATATACTTGCTGACCCAACGACTGAGGAACTCATGAACACGTCTTATATCCCCGTCGCCGCCGTCGCGGCGCTCGCTGCGGCGGGCGCGGTGTATCACCGTGGCAGCTTCTCGACTTCGACCGACACCCAGGACGACTGGCTAGAGACCCACATCCAGGACCGGATAGAGCGTATAGCTCGTTCCGAGGGGTACGCCGACCTCTCCATGCAGGATCGTCTGGATCGTTCCAAGGAGTACGCCGACCTCTTCATTGAGGAACTCGCCACCACAAGCGGACGGGCACCCGGCGGAAGAACATTGAGACGCATGGCCAAAGACCTTACGGTGGCCCCTGTTCTCTTCAAGCTCTCCGTTGTGTCTCGTGGAGTCCCCTATGGTCCGATGGGCATCAGCGTTTTTGGAGACCTGCTCGCGACGGTGTATCCCACGGGTAAGATCGAGTTCAGCAACCAGTGGTTCGAGAGATATGCGCGCGGCTTCCCGGCTTCGGTGCCCAAGGCTCTCAAGGATGCGCGGAGCCGGTACTACAAGAAGACGCGGGCGATGCGTCGCCAACAGGGGAACTCATGAACCCCTACCTCGCTCACTATGGGGCTCGGATGATGTATGGCCAGGAGGGGGCCCCTCTTGCCAGCCCATCGAAGCCTCCTTTTGAGCCCACGCCTACCCAGAGGGCTGTCAGCACGGCGCTCTTTGGCACGGCGGCGGCGTTGAGCTACACCCGCGACAAGAGGCCGCTCAAGGCGTTCGGGGCGGGGATCATCGCCCCGTTCTACCTGATCTACCGGGGCGTCGAGTACCTCCAGAACCGGTAACCTGTCATGGGATCTCTCGGCTCCCCAGCCTACGCCTTCAGGCCGCCAGGATCGGGCGCATACCCCGCCGTGGTCGAACTCGGCGGGGGCGCTCAGCTTGACGCCTTCAGCCGCCTGCGGGTGGCGGAGCCGGTCGAACTGTTCTCCAAGGCGTGCGAGTACGACAACCAGCCGCTCTTCTACCAGAACGTCCTGACAGGCGGCGCGGGGCAGACCTACAGCGCCGCGACGACCTCAACGACCCTGACGGTCGCGGGGGGCACCGACAGCGCGATCCGGCAGTCTCGGTGGTACGTCCGGTATCGCCCTGGCAAGAGCCAGCAGATCTTCGTGACGGGCAACTTCGGCGGCCCGCAGGTCAACGTCGTCAAGCGGATCGGCTACTTTGACGACGACACCCAGCCGCAGTCCACCGGGGACGGCTTGTTCTTTGAGGTGGACGGCTCGGGGATCTACGCGGTGCTTCGGTCCAGCACGTCAGGCTCCAGTGTGGACACACGGGTGGCGCAGGCAGACTGGAACCTGGACAAACTGGACGGCACCGGGCCCAGCGGCGTAACCCTCGACCTCACCAAAGATCAGGTGGTGGTCCTCGACTTCGGGTGGCTGGGGAGCGCGACGATCCGCTGGGGCTTCATCGTCAACTGCCGCGTGGTCCTCGTCCACCAGGTCGGACCTGCCAACACCTTCACCGCGCCCTTCGTCGCGCGCCCCTCGCTCCCGATCCGCTGGGAGATCGCGTCCAGTGGCGGCGCGGGGTCGATGACCGCGACGTGCGGCAGCGTGGAGTCCGAGGGCGGCTTCAACACAGAGGGTGTGCAGCGGTCGGTGTCGATGGGCGCGACCGGCAAGACGACCAGCGCGACGACGCTGGTGCCGCTGTTGACGATCCGCCTCAACTCGACCTACCGGCGCGCCAACTTCCTCCCGATCACCTTCTCGCTCATCACGGCGGGAGCCAACGCGGAGTCCTTTGAGGTGCTGCTGCTGCGGGACGCTACCCTGACGGGCGCGACGTTCGCCGCTGGCGCGGCGAGCGAGGCGATGGAGTACGACGTGGCGGCGACGGCGATCACCGCGACCGGGCAGGCGTTGGATCGCCAGTACGGCACCAGCGGGAGCGGGCCGATCCAAGGTGGGGGCGCGGGCGGGCTAGTCAAGACGGACGTGCCCTTCTCGTCCAGATATGATGGCACGCGAGACACCCTCACGCTCGCTGTGCGGCCACTCGGCACGGGCGCGACGACCTTCTACGGTTCCCTGATCTGGTCGGAGTTCTACTGATGCAGTCCACCCACCTCACCCTCGCCGCTGTCGCTGCGCTCGCTGCGGCGTCCCGCCTGGGCCGCCGGGGCAGCGCCGCCTCTGACCCGGATTGGTTACAAAAAGCTCGCGCCCGCTACGAAAATCCGATGATCACCGAAGCTCTCACCGCCGCGCACCGTGAGGTATCGCCCGAGCCCGAGTGGTTACAAAAAGCTCGCGCCCGCTACGAAAATCCGATGATCACCGAAGCTCTCACCGCCGCGCACCGTGACACATCACCCGCGCCTTCGCGCCCCCAGCGCACGCGCCCACAGCCCACGCTGCCCGCGCCTTCGCGCCCCCGGCGCACGCGCCCACAGTCCACGCTGCCCGCGCCTTCGCGCCCCCAGCGCACGCCCTCCGACACTGTTGAGCGTCTCCTGAGTCACTACCGGGCCAGCGTCGGCGGAGTGTCGGACGCAATCGCGAGGAAACGGCTCGCGATGCTCCCAGAGTCTGAGCGCAAGGATCTCCTGAAGAGCCTCGGCGGGTGAGCCATGATCTCCCTGTCAGAGATCTTGTCCTACCTCCGCGAGACCCCCAGGTCCCTTCAGATCCGAGCCTGGGGCTGCGCCTTCGTCGTGCCCTTTGAGTTGTCATACCTCTCCGCCGGGGTCGTGAGAGACTACTGCGTGATGAGTGGGTTCCCAGTGCCGTGGTGGGCCTCATACATCAGCGACTCGCTGGATCAGGTCGTCCCCATCGAGTACGCCGTCCTGTCCTCGATGATCCTCTACATCGACACCCTGATGCGGTTCGGGGCGTACCACACGAGACGCTCTCGGATGAGGCTCCGCGCGATCAACAAGTCGAGCGCGGTGGCCAGGTTTACGCCGAGCGGTCACTTCTTGGAGGCCAACAAGATCTTCTGTTCGATCCTGGATGCCCGACCCGAGGACCTGATCGGAGAGCACCACTCGACGGTCGTGCCAGCTCACCTCCGAGACGGCGACGAGTACGCTCAGTTCTGGGCGTCCCTTCGGACTGGCGAGATGAGGTCAGGGCTCTTTAAGCGCGTCAGCCTGGACGGGCGCACGGTTTGGATACGGGGGACGTACCATCCGATCCTGGACGACCGTGGTCAGGTGATGGAGGTGATGAAGGTCGCCAACGATGAGACCTCGCGGGTCCAAGCTCAGATCAAACTCCAGACGGCGAACACGTACCTGGAGCACGCCGCGAAGATCCTGCGGCACGACATGCACTCTGGCATCAACACCTACATCCCGAGAGGGTTAACGTCGCTGCGCCGGAGGATCTCAAGGAGCCCTGAGGTGGCAGAGGCGGTCCACAGCTCGATGAGGATGCTGGAGGAGGGGCTCGCCCACACGCAGCGGGTCTACCGTGGCGTCACAGCGTTCACGGACCTCGTGCGACCCAACACGACCCTGAGGCGTGAGCCTCACAAGCTCGATGTGATCCTGAAGGACTACCTTGAGTCCACCGCGTACAGCGACCAGGTCCTCGTAGCCGATCTGCCCGAGGTCGAGGTGAACGAGCCCCTCTTCTGTACGGCTGTAGACAACTTCATACGCAACGGGCTGAAGTACAACGACCACCCCAAGAAGATGGTCACCGTCTTCATGGAGGACGCGGAGCACCTCGTGGTTCAAGACAACGGTCGCGGGCTCACGCAGGAGGAGTTCGACGTGTACTCAAAGCCATACGTGAGGAAGCAGGGCCAGGCGGAGTCGGGTACAGGGTTGGGCCTGAACATCTCGCTCGCGATCCTCCGTGAGCATGGCTTCCTGGTGACCTGCAATAAGCGACCGGAAGGCGGCACCAAAATCCTGATAAGGTTGGCCCCATGATCAAGTGCATCCTGCTGGTAGACGACGAGAAGATGTTCCACTGGATCTTCGAGGACGCCTGCGACCTCTTGGACATCTCGCTCACGCTGAAGGCGCTACAGTCGGCTGACCGCGCCGACGAACTCTTCGCGGAGTGGAAGGTCGATCCTGAGGGGAGGCCCGAGTGTGTCTTCGTGGACCTGAACATCATCGGGTCGAGCTTTGACGGCATCGAGCTGATCCGAAGGATCAACAAGGTTCATGGCAACGGGGTCGTCGTAGGGATCATCTCCAGCAGCGCGGACCCCCAAGAGATCGAGAAGGCCAAGCAGGTGGGCGCGCAGTTCTGGATCGTCAAGAGCCACGACCTCGAGCCCAGGCTGGAGGCGTTCCACAGCGACTACAGCAAGTACAGGGCCCGCACCGCCGAGTTCCGGGTCTATGCGTGAGCGCAGATGTCTCCCTGCATGAGGCCACCTGGCGGAAGCTCATAGAGATCGCCCGTGAGCACGACGTGTTCCTCCAGGGCAAGATCATCCGGTTCATCAGCCCCGGCGAGAGCCCAGAGAATCGCGCCTATCTGGACGAGGCGAGTCAGCGTGAGCGTACCCGAAGACAAGATCGCCTGAACTTCACCAAGGAAGTCCAGCAGCAGAACGTAGATCTCCGAAACGCCCAGACGCGAAACGAAGCCCTGGTGAAGGAGATCCAGGCCGCGCTCGCTCTCGCGGAGAGCGCGAAGGTGGACGCCGAGGAGGCGCTGAAGACGGCGGAGGCTGAACGCACGCGCGCCGAGCAGGCGTGGAAGGACGCCAAGAACGACCTCGACTACCACCAGAAGCGGACGCAGTTCCAGCTCGTCGGTCGCATCGTCCAGTCGGCCCTCTGGGTGATCATGGGCGTGGGACTGATCACCACGGGGCTCTACGCTGGCGCGCTCTTCATCTTGGAGGACGAGTCGTCGGTGACGCTGCTGGGGAACACCTGGAGTAATATGTTCGGCATCCTGCTCACCAACAGCTTCTCGATCATCGGGACCATCATGGGCGTCAAGTACGCGACCGATAAGGAAGGTTAAGAGGTGCAGAGAGCACGAGCGAGGCCCCTATGACGAAGCCATGTAAACCATGCAACCCCTGGAGAGCGAGCACCGTTGGCACCCTCGCCGCCGTCGCGGCCCTGGCGGCGGCGGGCGCTTCCCAGAAGCGCGGCAGCGCATCAACCAAAGGTAGACCCAGGTGGCTCCCAGAGAAGCTGGTAGAGCCGCTGTCAGTGGCCCGGTCAACTCTGGGCTTGACCGACATCCGAGTCAGCAGGGACAAGAAAATATACCTGATCGGGGCTCCCAGGACGATGAGGGGTCTGCTTGGCAGATCCATAAAGACCCGCCGATTGCTCAACAGTCTCAGAGAGAGAGTGGCTGACGGCTACTATTATGCCGGGAGCTGGAACGAGCTTGAGAATATTGTGCAGACCTACCTTGAGCGGTCATCTGGCATGGACCTGAGAAGCTACGTCCTGTACACAATCCCTGCTCCCGGTGGCCCGCAGAAGGTGACCTACTCCGTCAAGGCTGGAAAGACAGTCCCGGCCACTATCGTGGAGCCCTACAGGTTCTGTGATGAGAGGCCAGTTCTGGGCGGGTTCTACATCGAGTGGGATGCACCCGTTCTGGTGAACTACACCCAGAAGAGGCTGCCGCCCATCTTCCTGTCTCACGGCGTCAGCCTGGAGGGGCTGGACGATGTGCGGAAGTGCGGGGGATTCCTGTGGCCCAGCTTCGCAGCGACGTGGCGCGTTCCTGAGGGCTACGGTGATGTCGTCTTCCTGGCTGACGCGCTCATCCTTCCTTCGATCATGAAGCCCACCGGCAAGCCGTCCAGGTTTCCCGAAGCGTACCTGTCAGGGACGGACATTCACTCGCCCACAGCGAGAGACCTTGTGCGTCGAGAGCGTGAGATGCTTGAGCAGCTCAGGGGTGAGCTTGATCGTGGCAACCAGAACGACTTCCTGGTTCAGAAGTACCGTCAGACCTCCTGGGACAATCTGGTCGGCGCTTGGTCATCGCGTGATGACCTGACGGATCGGATCACGACGACCAAGAAGTTCACCGACATCATGCGGGACACCATCCAGGCCCATACTCATGGCAGCAGCGTCTACACCTACCCAGACGACGACTTCCAGAGTCCCATGCGCTACCGCTACCCCTACTTGGAGCTGAAGGTTGCCAGTGTGGTTGAGGTCCGCTCCATGAAGGTCTGCTTGTACCCGAAGCAGTTGTCTCGCCGGGTCAACCCGCGCCTCGACAAACTGGGCTTTGACGGCTTCCGGGTTCCCTTCGACTTCGATGGTGGACCGCGCAGTGGGTGGGGCTACAACAGCGGTCTTCACCGGGTCTGGGCCTCTGCTGCTACTCAGGCACTGCTGGAGTGGGCCAAAGACCCTTGTGGCTACCGTGGCGTTCGCATGGGCGACCATCTCAAGCGTCAAGGTGGCTCCAAGTATGACCCAACCGTCGAAATCTATCGGAACGTCTATCAGTGGCGCAGACGTGCTGGGAGATGTGGATGACCCCTACCCACCTCACCATCGCCGCCGTCGCGGCCCTGGTGGCGGCTATCGCTGCTAGGAAGCGGGGGAGCCGGTCCTATTCGGATGCCGAGAAGGAAGTGAGATGATCAAGAAGTGCCACAAACAGGACGAGTTCGTCGCCCGCATCGAGGGCGCGCTGAACGTCCACATGGGGCGGGTCACCTGCAAGATCGTGGACGGCGACGGCATGGCCGAGGTCATGTCGAAGGCGGGCTGGTCGAAGAACCAGGCGCGGGGCGTGGTGGGCTTCCAGGTGGACGAGGAGGTCTACGTGCTCGAATCCGCGCCCTGGACCGTGCTCCATGAGCTGGTTCACCGGGCGGGCATCAACGCCGACCGGATGAGCCGCTGGGTGGCCGAGGGGCTCACCGAGGCTATCGCCTGCGAGCTGAAGCGGTCGCCCGACGAGCACAAGGCGACCTACCCCCAGGAGGTCAAGTGGGTGCGCGAGACGCTCCTGCCGCGCCTGGGGATGAGCGCGGTGGAGCTGGGGCGGCGGCTCGCCAACGCGCCCAACCCGGCGCGCGTCCTCGCGGAGCTGATGGCGGCGGCGAAGCCCGGCACCGACGTGAGCGCGCTGGAGTACCAGCTCCGCCCCCAGGCGGGCGGCAAGCCGAGCTTCAACCGGACCTACGTGACCCGCTTGGGCGGCTCTGGTGTAGACCGCGCCCCCTCCGAGGGGATAGGTTGGCTGTTGATGGTCGCGGGCATGTTGCTCGTCGGCCCCTCCTTTCTCCGACGCCTTTGAGGTTCTCGATGAGCGACTTCACGCGGGGCATGTTGCCCCCCGGCAGGATCAACCCGCGCTCGATGGCCGCAGAGCGGGTCGAGCTTCCTTACGACGACCCCTACGACGTGGACGAGGTCACCGAGACCGCGCTGGCGCAGGCCGACGCGGCGGCGCGGGGCCTGCTCCACGCGGAGAACCGACGCAGGGCGCGAGTGGCGCGTTCGCGCCGCGCCCGCGCCGAGGTGGAGCAGGTGACCCGGCAGGCGGGGTTCGCGCGGGGCTCTGGTATGCCCATGTCTGCGGTCAGCCCGGCGGCTGAGGACAACCGGATCCCCCCGCGCCCGGCGTTCAGCCAGGAGACCGAGGGGCTGCTGCCGATCTTCGAGCCCCTCCACAACGCCCGCGAGATCGCCAAGCAGCTCGTCCTGCTGGAGGACCACCTCGTCCAGCCGTCGAAGAACTGCCCCGACTGCATCCGCAAGCACCTCCTGGCCGCCGACTACAGAACAAGGACCGCGCGGCCCTCCAGCAGCGCGCCCGCCAGCTCCGCAAGCTGATGAGCAAGCGGGGCTTCTCCGCGCTCGACAAGGAGAGCGCCCAGCAGGCGGGCGACCCCTACCTCGCCGCGTACATGGGCTCCGCGAACGTGATCGACGGGGTCCGCGAGGGCGCGCTGGTGGCGTACCGCTACCAGGATCGCTGGTATCCGGGGCGGGTGCTCTCCGGCGGGCAACGGTACAGGGACATCCAGGGGCGCGCAGGGGTAGCCCCTACGCCCAACGACGGGAGCCGGGGGCTCGTCGTCGCGTCCGTCAGCCTCTCCAGTTACGGGAGGCCCTCGCTGCGCGAAGAGGGTGTTGTGGTCCTCAGTGGGCCCCTCTCCGCCGCGAGCGTTCTCCCCCTCGCGCCCAAGCGCATCTCCAAGAGCCTCGCCGGGAAGGCTGTGCCGGGCTTCCGGTACAACGGTCAGCCCGCCCCGTCTGACGGGCCGCTCACCAGCGATCAGCTCTTCATGGCAGATCTGATCCAGGCGACCCTGCTCAGGGTCGTCGGGGCCGACATCTGCCGCGCGGTGGGGGTCACCAACCCCAACCAACTCAAGGAGATCGGCTGCGCCGAGCGCGCCGCGCTCCAGCTCGCGCGTGCCGCGTTCGTGACCGCTTGGTATGAGTCGCGCCTCGACCCGAGCCGCAGCAACCTCACCGGCAAGGACCGGAGCTACGGTCTCTTCCAGCTCAACCGCCTGGGCGGTCTGGGCAAGGGGCACGACCCGCAGCGGCTGATCGACCCCGTCTACAACACCACGGTGTTCGCCCAGGAGGCCAAGCGCATCCTCAGGCGGGGCTTCGGCCCGCTGGTGCGCCGCGAGGCCGCTCTCCAGCCCACCACGGCGGGAGAGTGGACCCGCGTGGTGACGCTGAAGATCCAACGCCCCGCGAAGATGGACCTCGCCGCCGCCGCGCGGGCGCTCACCGCAGACAAGCTGTTCCCGGCGCGGCCCGCGCAGCAGGTGCGAGCCTCTCAGGTCGTCTCCAGCGGCATGGACCTCGACCCGCGAGCCTTCGCCCAGGCGCACCCCGACATCTGGCGTGAGACCCGCCTCAGCGAGGCTGAGCGCGATGTCCAGCCGATCCTTGGGAAGCCCTCGGACAAGCTCACCCCTGCGGAGGTCCGCACCCTCTCGTCGGCGGCGTCGCTCTGGCAGCAGACCGCCCGAGACTACTCTGAGATCGACGCGCTCCCCCGCGCCGTCTACCTCGCGCGCTATTCTGGCGACGTGATGAGGTACAAGAGCGCCCTGAAGGACCTCTCTCGCATGGGGGCCGGCACCAGCCAGGGGGCAGAGGCTGACCGGCTCCTGGCCGACCTCGACCGCACCGTCCCGTCTTCAAGAGAGGACACGATCCATGTCGCCACTATCGCTGGGGGTGTCGCGTTGGGCGCGGTGGCCCTCTACATCGCCTCTGAGGGCGTGAGGGGTCTCCGATGAAGCGTCAGCGTCAGATCATCAGCCGCCGTCGTCGCGGCTCACGTCAGGGCACCCCTTACGCCACCTTACGTTTGGGCGTAGCGGAGGTCCACCCGGCGAACACTCCGCCGCGCCTGTTCCAGCTCTTCGCCTCTCGTGACGGGGGCGCGGTGGTCTGGGAGGAGACGGCGGCGGAGGCCCTCCAGGTAGACAAGGGCTGGTCCGTGGAGGCTCGAGAACTCGACGCCGCCGAGGCCGCCTATCTCTCCCGATATGCCGGTCGTCCTATCAGAGCGGGTGACCTGGCGTTCCTCGCGCGCTGCGACGGAATATTGACGAAGACGGAGGCGGGCACGATTGTCTGCGGTCGCCCTGAGGACTTGGATGCTGAACGGATCTCAGTCGGGGATGTGAGTCGGGAGAACTTCGCGCCGATTGGTCAGTTCGTGGGCCGAAGCGACGTTCAGTCCGTGGTCGCCTTCTTCGACGCGGGCCTCCCCGGCGTCGGGGAGACCTCGCCGGAGATCATGGGTCGCGCCAACAAGGCGATGCAGATCTACCGGAGGATCGAAGACTTCTTCCGGCTCTATGCAGAGTGCGCCAGCGCGTTCGGCAGGGACTTCGCGCCGGAGCAGGAGGAGATGAACCGCGCCCTCATGATGCGCGACACTCTGGCGCGCCTCGCCCAGCCCGTCTATGTCCTTCGGGAGCACTTCAACTCCGGGGACCGGCGCACCGCAGACTCCAGGCTCGGTTTTCCGGTCAAGGTCTCAGGCGTCAGCGCGGTCCTGCTCGCCGCTGGGGTCAACGTCGCCCTGTGGCTCTTGAGCTACTTCCTGCCGGAGCTGGAGCGGGTGGACGCCTGGGTCGAGCGGGTGCGGGATAGCCTCTGTCGTCGGATCTACAAGCTCGCGGAGGTCAACAAGCGGTCGAGCCGGCTGACCCCCGACCAGGCCAAGGTCGTCGCCTGCATCAAGAAGTTGGGCTGCGGAGACCCCAACCCCACGCCGTGGGGGATGCTCTCCCTCGCCGGGCTCGCGGTGGTGGGCGGCGCATATTACTACCGTCGGAGGCTGGAGTGAGCGGCAGCAGGCTCGCCCTCGCCGCCGTCGCGGCGCTCGCTGCGGCGGGCGCGGCGCGCCGGGGTTCGCCAGCTCGACAGCGGCGCTACAGCACCTCGCAAGCCCGTCGATCCCTCCCCCGGATGACCGCAGAGGAGCGCAAGATCCGCCGACTTTGGCTTGAGGGGCCCGACCACCGAGAGCAAGCCCGCGAACTCGCGGATACTCTGGGGGTCCGCTTGGTGCTCGCGGGGGCTGACCTGACCGGGGCCGGTCTGGACGAACTCAACCTGAGCGGGGCCGACTTGCGCGGGGCCGACCTGTACGGGGCCAGCCTGAACGGGGCCAACTTAAGCGAGGCCAACCTGATCAGGGCCTACCTGTACGGGGCCGACCTGAGCGGGGCCGACCTGAGTGGGGCCGACCTGAGTGGGGCCGACTTGCGCGGGACTGGCCTGTACGCCAACCTGTTCAGGGCCAACCTGAGCGGGGCCAAACTGAGCGGGGCCAATCTGACCTGGGCCGACCTGTACGGGGCCAACCTGAGCGGGGCCGACTTGCGCGGGACCGACTTGCGCGGGGCCGACCTGAGCGGGGCCAATCTGACCGGGGCCGACCTGTACGGGGCCAGCCTGAGCGGGGCCGACTTGGACAGGACCGACTTGCGCGGGGCCGACCTGAGCGGGGCCAATCTGACCGGGACCGACCTGCGCGATACCTACCTGAGCGGGGCCAATCTGACCGGGGCCAGGTACGACGAGGATACCACCTGGCCCACCGGATTCGATCCAGTGGCCGCAGGAGCGACCAACGAGTGAACCCCATGACCCCCACTCACCTCACCCTCGCCGCCGTCGCGGCGCTCGCTGCGGCGGGCGCGGCGCGCCGAGGTTCGCCAGCTCGACGGCGGCGCTACAGCACCTCGCGGGTCCGTCGATCCCTCCCCCGGATGACCGCAGAGGAGCGCCAGATCCGCCGACTCTGGCTCGAGGGGCCCGACCACCGAGAGCAAGCCCGCGAACTCGCGGATACTCTGGGGGTCCGCTTGGTGCTCGCGGGGGCTGACCTGAGCAAGGCTGACCTGGTCGAGGCCGACCTGAGCGGGCTCGACTTGAGCGGGGCTGACCTGAGCAGTGCAAACCTGAGCAGTACCAAACTGTCCGAGGCCAAACTGTCCGAGGCCAACCTGCGCTCTGCCAACCTGAGCGGGGCTGACCTGCGCGAGGCCAACCTGGAGGGTGCCTACCTGCGCTGGGCTTGGCTGAAAGAAGCCGACCTGAGCGGGGCCGACCTGCGCGAGGCCGACCTGCGCACAGCCAACCTGATCGAGGCCAACCTGAGCGGGGCCAAACTGATCGGAGCTGCCGCGCGCTACGCCGACCTGAGCCGGGCCGACCTGAGCCGGGCCAACTTGAGTGGGGCCGACCTGACCAGGGCCGATCTGATCGAGGCCAACCTGAGTGGGGCCGACTTGAGCGGGGCCGACTTGATCATGACCCGATTCGCTGTACCCAACCTGCTGATCGGGGTCAATGTGAATGAGGCCAACCTGCGTGGTGCCAACCTGAACGGGGCCAGGTACGACTGGCGCACCATCTGGCCCACCGGGTTCGATCCGGTGGACGCAGGAGCGACCAACGAGTGAACCCCATGACCCCCACCCACCTCACCCTCGCCGCCGTCGCGGCGCTCGCTGTGGCGGGCGCGGCGCGCCGAGGTTCGCCAGCTCGACAGCGACGCTACAGCACCTCGCGGGTCCGTCGATCCCTCCCCCGGATGACCGCAGAGGAGCGCCAGATCCGCCGACTCTGGCTCTCGGGGCCCGACAACCACGGGCAAGCCAAGTTCCTGGCTGAGACTCTGGGGGTCCGCTTGGTGCTCGCGGGGGCCAACCTGAGCTTCGCCAACCTGAGCGGGCTCGACCTGAGCGGGCTCGACCTGCGCGAGGCCGACCTACGCGAGGCCGACCTGTACAGGGCCAACCTGAGCGGGGCCAACCTGAGCGGGGCCGACTTGCACTGGGCCGACCTGGAGGAGGCCGACCTGAGCCGGGCCGACTTGAGCGGGGCCGACCTGAGCCGGGCCAACCTGATAGATGCCGACCTGAGCGGGGCCGACTTGAGCGGGGCCGACCTGCACAATGCCGACCTGCGCCGGACCAACCTGAGCGATGCCAACTTGAGCAACACCAACCTGAGCAGGGCCAAGCTGGACTGGGCCAAACTGAGTGGGGCCAACTTGGAGGGTGCCTACCTGCACTGGGCCTGGCTGAACGAAGCCGACCTGTCCAAGGCCGACTTGGAGGAGGCCAACCTGAGATGGGCCAAGTACACCGATGGCACTACCTGGCCCACCGGGTTCGATCCGGTGGACGCAGGAGCGATCAAGACATGACCCCTGCCCACCTCACCCTCGCCGCCGTCGCGGCGCTCGCTGCGGCGGGCGCGGCGCGCCGGGGGAGTCGTGCCTGGGAACCCCAGATCGACGCGCGCTTCTCGACCTGGGGAGACACGCCCACCTGGCGGGTCGAGGTCTTCTACGGGAAGGGCATGTACTTCGCGTGGTTCTACACCCTGGACGGTCAGGTGTTCCACCGGAGCGAGCCAGCTCCCAAAATGCGACAGAAGCTGGGACTGCACGCGGACCCTGACCAGATCGTCGCCATCGAGCAGTGGATGGCCCGACACCGCGCCTGGGGACGGCACCTCCTCTCCCTGCCCATCGACTGGTCCCAGCCCCTCTACGTGCGCCTGGGTGAGTGGGGAGCCTTCTCTCGCGTATTTCTGGACGACGAGGAAGTCATCGGTCAGTCGCACGGATTCGTAGATCGAGTCACCCAGCGTCGGTATGAGGCGGGGGTCTCCGTCCTCGGGGCGGTGCCCACGGGCACCGGGTGGGGACTCCTCCGACCCATGCAGTCTGAGGCGGTCTACGGGCTACCCCGAGACTACATGGCGGGGATGCTGCGCCTGGCCCGAAAGCGCCCTGCCTACCTCCTCCAGGGCGACAGGGTGCAGTACGGGGAGACCTACGACGACTACGGGGAGGGCCCCTACCCGGTGTACGCTTACGGGGCGGATGGTGAGCCCCTGCTGGACGCCAGCACGATCCGCCTGATAGCACACCTCACGCCCGATCAGTTGGAGATCGCATGACCCCCGCCCACCTCACCCTCGCCGCCGTCGCGGCGCTCACTGCGGCGGGCGCGGCGCGCCGGGGTTCGCCAGCTCGACAGCGGCGCTACAGCACCTCGCGGGTCCGTCGATCCCTCCCCCGGATGACCGCAGAGGAGCGCCAGATCCGACGACTCTGGCTTGATGGGCCCGACCACCGAGAGCAAGCCCGCGAACTCGCGGATACTCTGGGGGTCCGCTTGGTGCTCGCGGGGGCCAAACTGAGCAGGGTCAACCTGTACGGGGCCAACCTGAGCGGGGCCAACCTGAGCGGGGCCAACCTAGCCGAGGCCGACCTGAGCGGGGCCGACCTGCGCGGGGCCGACCTGCGCGGGGCCAACCTGAGCCTGGCCTGGCTGTACGGGCTCGACCTGAGCGGGCTCGACCTGCGCGGGGTCAACCTGTACGGGGCCAACCTGAGCGGGGCCAACCTGAGCGGGGCCAACCTAGCCGAGGCCAACCTGAATGTGGCCAACCTGAGCGGGGCCAACCTGGCCGAGGCCGACCTGAGCGATGCCAACTTGAGCAACACCAACTTAATCGATGCCAACCTGCGCGAGGCCAACCTGCGCGAGGCCAACCTGCGCTACGCCAACCTGAGCAGGGCCGACCTGAGTGGGGCCGACTTGCGCGGGGCCATTCTGAGACGGGCCTGGCTGAACGGAGCCGACCTGTCCAAGGCCGACTTGGAAGAGGCCAGCCTGTTCAGGGCCAACCTGTTCAGGGCCAACCTGAGCGGGGCCAACCTGAGCGGGGCCAAGTACGACGAGCGCACCATCTGGCCCACCGGGTTCAATCCGATGGCCGAAGGAGCACGGAAAGGATGAAGCCCACCCACCTCACCCTCGCCGCCGTCGCGGCGCTCGCTGCGGCGGGCGCGGCGCGCCGAGGTTCGCCAGCTCGACGGCGCACTCGGCCCGTCTCTCCTGAGCGGGCGAGCGACCTGTTCACGTTCTACCGGCGCGGTGCTGAGTACACGCTCTCCAACGAGGAGCGACAGATCGGAGACGTTGGGGATTCGATTGGTGCTGTCTGAGGCCAAGCTGACTCACATGGATCTCCGGGGCGAGGACCTTCAGGGCGCGATAGTCCGGCGGGCCGACCTGTACGGGACGGACCTCAGCAGCGCCAATCTTAAAGGCGCGGACCTTCGGGGTTCTTACCTGTCGTCGGTTGACCTGTACAAGGCTGACCTCATGGGTGCTGATCTCAGGGGCGCTCGACTGGGTCACGCGGACCTTCGGGGCGCGGACCTGAGGGGCGCGGACCTTCGGGACGCGGAGGTCGAGCGCACAGACCTTCGGGGCGCGGACCTGAGGGGTGCGAACCTCTTGGGCGCGATGGAGATCGAGACCGCTCAACTCGAAAATGCCCGCTTCGACGGCGACACACGCTGGCCCACGTTCGACGCAGAGGCGGCAGGAGCGATCAGAGAATGACCCCCACCCACATCACCCTCGCCGCTGTCGCGGCCCTGGCGACTGCTGGTGTTGCTAAGAGTCGCGGCAGCATGGCCCGCAAGAAGCCCCCTCGGCGTCGATCTGTGCGCCGACCACTCAATAGCCCGGCAGCGAAGAAGAAAGACAAACTGGTCTCCAGGGCGCGGGCCATCTTCAAGTCCCGCATGGGCGACTGCTCAGACATGCAGTACGGGATGTGTCCCATCATGGCTTGGTCGGTCATCGAGGCAGGGAGGGAGCAGGGGAGGCGACTGGTCCTGCAAGCGGGCTCCGCGAGCTGGAGGATGGTCCCGCCAGAGCTGGATGATGGGGTCATGTCCACACACTTCTCCTACATGTGGGAGCCGCACAGCATGGCCACAAGGATAGCGATGGCGCGAGGAACCCTTCCTGAGCTTCACGTCTGGGCGGCAGACCCCAAGACGCAGGAGATCATCGACATCACTACAGGCGATCTCCCCAGGCTGGCGAAGAACATGATAGGGGCAGAGTGGCTCGACAAGCCGCCACCCGACTACATCTGGTCCCGCAGCCCCGATGCCATCTACCAACCCGACCGTGACGCCACTATACTGGTCGCTCAGATGCTTGAGGCTGGCGGATACCCATTGAGGAGAACATGACCCCCACCCACCTCACCCTCGCCGCCGTCGCGGCGCTCGCTGCGGCGGGCGCGGTGGGTCGCCGGGGCAGTCGGACGCAGCTCGACCTGCCGCTGAACGAAGTCTGGCTAAGTGAGGACAACATCAAGCAAAAACCGCCCAGTACCGGCGAGCGCGTCAAGGTCTACTTCAACCTCAACGCCCAGTACAACAAGCAATACGGGCAGTTGCGCGAACCGCCGACC
>JBDHKD010000157.1:0-2849 GCA_039586575.1 Gemmatimonadota bacterium
GGTGATGAAAATCGCCGTCTTCACATCGTTCATCCAGAAAACCGGCAGGTCGGCGGGGATGTCACCCGACGCCGAGAAGAAGACGTTCAGGGGAGCCGCGTTCCCTTTCTCTTTGCGCCGCCGCTGCAACAGCTCCTTCAGCACCGGCGCACCGATCGTCCGGTCCGCCCGCAGCGTCGAGCCACCCACCAGAAAAGCATCGACGCTGGCACGCAACTCGAGCTGGCCGAAGCGATCGGATGGGACGCCCGACATGCGGCCCACGCCGCCCTCTAGCGAGTCGACGGCGCGACCGTCCTTGGACTGGATGAACAGGCCGAAAGTGTATGGGACCTGGTCGTGCTCGGCACGCATCAGACCCTCTTCGTCGGGCGTCAGGTCTCCCCAGATCGTACGCCGCCCGCGACGCAGGATCTCGTCCTCGCGCCTGTTGTACAGGACCGTGATCGGGTCGAATGATAGCTCTCTTCGGTCAGTCATCTCGGCTGCTCGGTCCCGGCCGGCGCGGGTCCGAACTCATTCTGCGTGGGCGGGGGCGTGGGCGGCTGGACATGCAGGAGGTTCACCTTCACCCGGGCTACTCTCCCACCTCGATCGACCCACCCGGCCGCCGCTGATCTCCGGGTGTAGCCGGCAGGCCGGGGCCCATCCCAGACTATGTACCCTCGGTGGTGAGCCCTGTTTCAAAGACTCCGATTCAGGTGTTCCGGCTCGCGACTGCGCGTCCCGTTCAGGCGCCAGACCGGCGAACTCCGGATTGCAGCGATCTGCGGTCCGTCCGCAACAACAAGTTATCCGCGTGGGTCTTACCTGTCGACGGAGGCAACCGTTTGGCGCTCGACTTGTGGCCTGGACCGGCCGGTTGCACGTTTCGGTGACCCCGACCCATCACTCACACAGTAAGCGACGGGCATGAAGCGCACGGACCAGATGCATACCCCGGGCGTCAGATGAACGGCCTGGTCCTCTCGGGTGGCGGCGCCCGCGCCGCCTACCAGGTCGGAGTGCTGACCTGCATCGCGGAACGGGCATCGCACATCGATTTCCGGATCATCACGGGCGTGTCGGCCGGCGCCATCAACGCGACATTCATCGCCGGCCACCAGGGCAGCGGCCCACCGGTCCTGGCGGATCTGGCGGAGTTGTGGCGCGGCCTGACGGTGAACCAGGTGCTGGACGCCAACCTCAGCGCCCTGGGCATGAGCGCCGCCCGCTGGCTGTGGACGCTGGGTCGCGGGCACGGGCGGGAGCCGCGGGTCAGAGCGCTGCTCGACACTCAGCCGCTACGCGCTTTTCTCGAGGCGAATCTGAACGTCGACGGCATCGAGGCGAACGTCGCGGACGACCGTCTCACGGCCCTGGCGCTGAGCGCCACCCGCTACTCGACGGGTCAGACCATCACCTTCGTCCACGGCCAGGAAGGCCTGCCGACCTGGGATCGCGTTCGCCGCCGCGCCGTGCGCGCCCGTATCAACGTCGACCACGTCATGGCGTCCAGCGCACTGCCCCTGGTCTTCCCCGCCATCGACATAGCCGGCGAGTACCACGGCGACGGCAGCATCCGTCAGGCCGCACCGCTGGCGCCTGCCATCCATCTGGGCGCCGACCGGCTGCTCGCCATCGCCACCCGCTACGATCCCACCCTGGAGGAAGTACGAGCGCGGGCGACCGGCGGCTACCCGCCGCCGGCTCAGATCGTCGGCGCGCTGTTCAACACGGTCTTCCTCGATACGCTGGAGCAGGATGCCGAGCGCTTGCAGCGGCTCAACCATGTGATGGAAGCCCTGCCCTACGGCATCCCCAATCCCGCCGGGCTGCGGCGCATCAAGCTTCAAATCGTGAGGCCTTCGCAGGACCTGTCCGTACTGGCCAGCGAGTATCGCAGTAAGCTGCCCCGCTCGCTGCGCTTCCTGTTGCGCGGGCTGGGTGTGCACCGCGTGCAGAGCGGTGACCTGCTCAGTTACCTGATCTTCGAGGAGCCGTTCGTCAGCCGCCTGATCGAACTGGGCTACCGGGACGCGAAGGCCCGCTGGGGCGAGCTCGAGCGTTTCTTCGCCTCCGATTGAGGCCAGTTAAGTCTGAAGCGTCGGCCGCCTCCGATGGAAGTCGGTGGCCTCCTGGTAGGTGCGAGCCACGGCGAGCAGCTCGGCCTCCGCATAGAGGTTCCCGATGAAGCTGATGCTGGTGGGAGTGCCGTCCGCCCTGAACCCGTTGGGCACCACGACACAGGGATGGCCGGTGAGATTCGTCAACGTCAGGTTGCTGCCGCCGAACGACGGGACGACGTAGACATCGATGCCGTCCATGAGCTGCGCCATCGCCTCCATCGCCAGCGTACGCACCCGGTTGGCCTGGATGTACTCTACGGCCGGGATGAAACGTGACTGGCGAAACGAGTTCGGCCAGGCGCCGCGGTCCTGACGGGTCAGCAGGTCGTCACGACCGCTGCGGGTCAGCTCGTCGAACGCCGCCGCCGCCTCGGCGTTCAGAATGATCCGCATGGCGCTCACCGGCAGGTGCTCGGGTAGTTCGACGGAAACCAGATCGATCGCCAGCGAGCGCAGCTTCGCCAGCGTCGCTTCGTCGAAGTCCTTCCATTCCTGTTGCTCCTCGCGCTCGCGTTCGAAGGCGCTCTGCACGTAGCCCACCCGCAACCGCTTGATGTCGAGCTCGACGTCCCAGTTGAACGGGTGGTCCACCACCGCAAGGTCGCGCCCGTCGGGCCCCTGGATCGCTGCGAAGACGATGGCACAGTCCTCGACGTTGCGGCAGATGGGGCCGATCTTGTCCATGCTCCAGGAGAGCGCCATCGCGCCGGCTCGGCTCACGCGGCCGAACGTGGGGCGCAG
>JBDHKD010000158.1:0-2839 GCA_039586575.1 Gemmatimonadota bacterium
GGTCGCCGCCCGCGAACTGCAGATCGTGCTCACCTCGCGCCGCTTCTCCAACGAGATCCGCCTGCCCATGTGCGGCGTGCCCTACCGCCGGGTCATGGCCTACGTCGGTCGCCTCATCGAAGGGGGCTACAAAGTAGCCATCGCCGAGCAGATGGAAGACGCCCGCAAGGCCAAGGGGCTGGTTCGACGGGAGGTGGTGCGCGTCATCACGCCCGGCACGGTGGTCGAAGAGGCGCTGCTGCCAGAGGGGGCGGAGAATTACCTGGTCGCACTGGCCGTCGACGAGAAGCAAGGTTATGGCCTGGCGGTCGTGGACCTCTCCACCGGCGAGTTTGCCGTCACCCAGACCGACGACTGGCCTGCGCTGCTGGAAGAGTTGGGCCGCCTTCAGCCCCGTGAATATGTGTTGCCCGCCCGTCTGGCCGCCGACACAGCGTTCACTGCGCCGCTAAAGGCTGTGCGCCCGGTGCGGTTCTCGCCGCTAAACGAGGCGCACTTGTACCTGGCGGCCGCCCGCAGGCGGCTGCTGGCCCATTTCGGCGTCGCCTCGCTGGAGGCCTACGGCTGCGAGGGCCAGCCCCTGGCGACGAGCGCAGCCGGGGCGGCACTGGCCTACCTGCAGGAGAGCCAGCTTTCCGATCTGAGCCATTTACGGCTGACCACCTACTCGTTGTCCCACTTTTTGAGCCTGGACAGCGTCACCCGGCGTAATCTGGAGCTGACCCGCACGCTGCGTGAAGGCCGCACGCCGGGCAGCCTCTTTTGGGCCCTCGACGCCACGTCCACGGCCATGGGCGCGCGGCTGCTGCGCCGCTGGATCCAGCAGCCGTTGCTCGATCGAGAGCGCATCGAGGCCCGCCTGGACGCGGTGGAGAACCTGGTGAACGATCACTTTTTGCGGGGTGACCTGCGCGGCCTCCTCGACGGGCTGTACGACGTCGAGCGGCTGGTGGGGCGCATCGGCTTTGGCAACGCCAACGCCCGTGACCTGATCGCGCTGCGGACGGTGCTGGATCGGCTGCCCGACCTCAAAGCCCTGCTGGGCAAGGCGGCCGCAGCCCGCCTGCAGTCTCTGAACGAGTCACTGGATGCTGTGCAGAACATCGCGCAGCTCATCCGGCGGGTGGTGGTAGACAGCCCGCCGATCCTGGTGCGCGAGGGGGGGCTCATTCGCCTGGGTTACAACGCCGCCCTGGACGCGCTACGGGCGACTGCCGCTGAAAGCCGCGACTGGCTGGCCGCTTTTGAGACGAGCGAGCGGGAGCGCACCGGCATCCCCAACCTGCGCATCAAGTACAACCAGGTCTTTGGCTTTTTCATCGAGGTAACCAAAAGCCACCTGGACAAGGTCCCGTCCGAGTACGAGCGGCGGGCCACCGTCCGCAACGCCGAGCGATTCGTCACGCCGGAACTCAGGCTAAGAGAGGCGACCATCCTCTCTGCCGAGGATCGCGCCGACGAGTTGGAATACGAGCTGTTCGTCGAGCTCCGCCGTCAGGTGGCGGCCGAGAGCGACCGCCTGCAGACCGCCGCCCGCGTGCTGGCCGAGTTGGACGCCACGGCAGCGCTGGCTGAGGTGGCCGCCCGGCACAACTATGTGCGGCCCGTTGTCGACGAGGGCGACGTCATCGAGATCCGAGAAGGCCGTCACCCGGTCGTCGAACGGTCGCTGCCTGGCGGCGAGCGCTTCGTGCCCAACGACACCCGCCTGGACGGCAAAGATTCCCGCCTGGTGATCGTCACCGGGCCCAACATGTCGGGCAAGAGTGTCCTCATCCGCCAGGTGGCACTGATCGTCTTGCTGGCCCAGACAGGCAGCTTTGTGCCCGCCGCCTCGGCGCGAGTGGGCCTGGCCGACCGGATCTTTGTCCGCGCCGGGGCCACGGACGACATCGCCCAGGGTCGCAGCACCTTCCTGGTGGAGATGAGCGAGACGGCCCACATCCTGCAACACGCCACGCCTCGCAGCCTGGTCGTGCTCGACGAGGTGGGGCGAGGCACCAGCACTTACGACGGCGTCGGCCTGGCCTGGGCCGTGGGCGAGTTTCTGCACGACGCCGTTCGTGCGCGGACGCTCTTTGCCACCCACTTTCACGAACTGACGGCGCTGAGCGAGGAACGCCCCGGCGTGCGCAACGTCTCCCTGGCCGTGGCTGAGCAGGGCGACGAGATCGTCTTTCTGCGGCAGGTCGTGCCAGGTGGGATGGACAGGAGCTACGGCGTGCAGGTGGCGCGACTGGCCGGTCTGCCAGAACGCGTCATCGCCCGCGCGACCGAGGTCATGCACCGGCTGGAGGGGACAGGCGAGAAAGGGCGGGCGGTGGAAGAGGCAGCAGTCAAAGTCGTTCGCCAGGTGGGCGAGCGACTGCTTCTGCCCGCCGACGATGAGATCGTATGGGCCGTGCTGCGCGAGCTGTACGGCCTGGACATCGCCAACCTGACGCCGGTGCAGGCATTGGTGGTGTTGAACGAGCTGCAAGGGCAGTTAAAACGTGATGCGTGAGGAACAGAACAACATAGCACGCGCTAGAACTAGTGGTTCATTTCAAAAGCTCTTGGGGTAAAGCCAATTGATGGCCTGTCATTCTGAGGAGCGTAGCGACCCTGTACTGGCCCACCTGTCCTGTACCCTTGTCCTGTCCGGACAAGGACAGGGCCGGACAGGTACAGGGTCCAGGACAGTGCGAAGAATCTCGTTCTAGGTGAGCAATGGCCTTGTTATGTGAGGAACGAGACTCTTCGCCTCCGGCTCAGAGTGACAGAACAGCCCCCACTTGGCTATTCCCAACATCTGTGTTCAAAAAGTGTCCGGTAGTGAATAACCTTCTATGACCCAGTC
>JBDHKD010000079.1:0-17410 GCA_039586575.1 Gemmatimonadota bacterium
CGCTGGACCTCAAGCTCGTCCTCAACGACCGCCCACACGGTATCACCGCGGGCCACTGGCCGGGGATAGAGCTGCATGCCCGGCGGCGCTCTCACGAAGCCGAGGTACCCACCATCGGGCTGGAAGACGTCGAAGGCCACCGGTTCCACCCAGGTCTGGGCGGCTTCCTCAGCGGCTGCTCCTCGCGGTTCAGAGCCCTCGGCCGCCTGAGCCCTGTGGGCGCGCTGGTGGAGCCGAAGCCAGATTCGGCCGCGCCCACCGATGAAAAGATCGTGGTAGGGAGCCTTCACCGCCGGGATCGGAGGCCCTTCCCAGCTCCAACCCGGCTCGATCTGCCGCATGCTCGCCGTGATGAGCCGCTGCTGTTCCTCCCGCTCCTCGGGAAGGACTCCTACGGGCTGCCAGTTCTCGCGCCCGATAGACAGGACGCGGTGGGGAGCCAGGTACAAGTTGAGCCGATAGCGGGTGGGGAGTCCCGCGACTACGTAGCCCAACGGGCTGACGCTCCAAACCGGCCATGGCGCGAAGGGCACGTGTTGAGTGTTCCCGTCCGCGAAGAGCTGTGGTAGCTCGTAGTCCCAGGTGGGCAGTGCCACGGTGTCGAGATCCGTGCCATTGGAGTCCCGGATGATCAACCCACGTTCCCACTCGATCGGCGGAGCCTCCAAGTTGAGAACTTGCATGGCGTAGGAGTTGCCCGCCGTATCGATGAACAGAGGGTCGGAAGTGCTGAACGGGTACGCGGTGTTCCGACTGCTCAGGTAGTCTCCGTCAGAGGAATAGACCGTGATCCGAGTGTTCCCCGGATCGCGGAGCACGACTCGGCCATCCGGCAGCACCGCAAGCCCCCCGTCGGGCCTGCGGTACTCACCTGGGCCAGCGCCCTCACGACCGAACGTCGTGAGGTACGTTCCTTCGGGCGCGTACTTTCTGAGCTCCCTGACGTAGCGATCGTAGACGTACACCGAGCCATCCGGCCCGACGGCGAGCGAGCGGATACTTCCGAACATGTACTCGTCCGCGCCCTCGAGGACACCAATGACGAGACCGGGGACAAGCTCGGCGGTGTCACCCCAGATACTGCCGGCCACCGTCCTTACGACCACGGTATCGTCGATCGTATCATAGACAGCCCGCCACTCCCCGGCCGCCGGCGTCTTCAAGTCGCCGCAGCCCGTCGACCACGCCAGCAACAGGCTGACGACCGAGGCGGCGACACGGCAGTCGCCCTTCCGCGCCGTCAACATGATCTCGAACTCGGTTGGACGTGGGCCTATTCCCCCTACATTTAGATTCATCGAGGATGAAATTGGTTGAGTACGAGAGGCCGCCCCTGAGGGAATCGCCCCTGTTGTCTCGCGACCGCGGATTTCTGGCTCCGAGTCAGCCGGTCAGTCGTTCCTGCGATTGGAAGCATCGCATGTGATGACGCCTTCTATCTCATATGCGAGCTCCTCGGACGCGCGAAACAGCGATGGCCGCAGCGTCGTAGTTAATGAAGGACAGTCGGGACGAAATGGCCAGTGGCGCCTGCCAATGATCAACTGCAACAGCGTGATCTGACATGGATGCACTGCTCAGGAATCTCCGATATGCCGTGCGGCGTCTCGTGCGGAGTCCGGGGTTCACGCTGGTCGCCATCGTGTCGCTGGCGCTGGGAATCGGGGCGAACGCAGCGATCTTCAGCGTCGTCAACGCCGTGCTTCTGAGGGACCTACCGCTGAAGGATCCTGAGGAGCTGGTCGAGATCTACATCGACACCGAGGCCTTCCCCTTCGCGCCTTTCTCGTACCCCTACTTCGAGGATTTTCGGGACTGGACAACGGACGTTTTCGCGGGCGTGGCCGGCTCCGGCCTGGCATTCGTCCAGGCGGACGCCGCTGACGGGGTGCAGATGCTCATGGGTGAGGTGGTGACCGGCAACTTCTTCCAATTACTGGGCGTGCAGGCGGAAATCGGGCGAACACTTCTGCCCGAAGACGATACGATACCCGGCGGCCACTACGTCGCCATGCTGGGGCACGGCTACTGGCAGCGTGCGCACGGTGGAGACCGGGGCGTGATCGGCAAGCAGATCCGGCTGGCCGGGCGCTCCTACACGATCATCGGCGTTGCACCCCGTGAGTATACGGGCAACATCCGCGGGCTGGTTCCCGACATCTACGCTCCAGTAGCGATGTACGACGAGCTGATGCCCGGCGGCGAAGAGAGTCAACTGGAGGCCCGGAGTAACTACTGGTTCTTCGCGAAGGGGCGACTCAAGCCCGGCGTGTCCATGGCTGCCGCTCGGGTCGCAGCCGCACGCGTCGCCTCGCGGTTGAGGGAGGAGCAACCAGAGGAATGGCCGGCCGACAACGTGATGGTGCTAGTGCCGACGGAGGACGTGATCGTTAACCCGGCGCTCGATCGATTCATCGGTCCAGCCGCCGCTCTCGTGATGGTCGTGGTCGGGCTGGTACTTCTGATCGCCTGCGCCAACCTGGCGAGCTTCTTGTTGGCCCGGGCGATGGACCGGAGGAAGGAGGTCGCAGTACGCCTCGCGTTGGGAGCGACCCGTCGCACGCTCATCGGTCAGCTCCTCACCGAGACCGTGTTGCTCGCGCTGATGGGTGGCGCGGCCGGTGTGCTCCTTGCCCTCGGACTGCTGGAGCTACTGTCCCGCGTCGACCTGCCGCTTCCGATACCGATCACCCTGGACCTCTCCGTCGACGCCGACGTTCTCCTGTTCAGCGTCGCGGTTTCCCTGGTGGCGGGCCTTCTCTTTGGCCTCGCGCCGGCGCTCCAGGGAACGAGACCTTCATTGGCCCCAACGCTCAGGGACGAAAGCGCGGGAGCGGGTGGAAGGCCCGGACGCTTGGCGCTGAGGAATGCGCTGGTGGCTGCCCAGCTTGCCCTGTCGCTCATGCTTCTCCTTTGCTCGGGCCTTTTCCTGCGGAGTCTCCAGGCCACACGTTCGGTGGATCCAGGGTTCGGGCGAGAGCCGGCGGCCATCGTAACGTTTGCGATGCCCGGAACCCGCTATACGGAAGCGGAAGGCCGGGTTTTCACGCGGCAGTTGCTGGAGCGAGCGCGTTCCCTGCCGGGCGTGACCGCGGCGGGCCTGATCGACAACCTGCACCTTAACACCCTGAGCATTCAGACGACCGAGATAAACGTCGACGGCGTCGAGCCGCCACCGGATCGCGACTCGCACGCTGTCGACATCGCGAGGGTCGACCCGGCTTTCTTCGAAGCCGCGGGCGTGCGAATTCTTCGCGGCCGGAATTTTGCCGACAGCGATGTCGCTGACGGCCCAGCGGTAGCGATCATCAGCGAGGCGCTGGCGAACCGTTTCTGGCCCGGCCAAGACCCCATCGGTCGCGCCATACACCGGGAAGGGGATAACCCGGACCTTCGCGTCGTGGGTGTGGCCACCGACGCTAAAGTGCGCTCGCTGGCCGAAGCGCCCCGGCCGTTCATATACCGGCCGCAAAGTCAGGTATACACTCCGTTCGTGAGCGTCGTCGCCAAAACCTCTCTCGAAGCGCGCAGAACCGAGCTCGACCTCCTGGCACTGGTCCGCGAGATCGGCCCCGAGGTGATCGTGTTCGAGAGCAAGACCATGGAGCGGCACCTGGCCGCCATGCTCTTGCCGGCTCGCCTCGGTGCGCTCGCATTGGCGGTGCTCGCTGCCCTCGCTCTCGTTCTCGCAAGCATCGGCCTCTACGGGCTGGTCAGTTACGCCGTCGCGCGAAGGTCCCGCGAGGTGGGGATCCGGATGTCACTCGGTGCCGATCGCGGCACGGTCGTTCGGATGCTTATGGCCAGCGGCATGAGACCGGTCATGGTGGGCGGCGCGGTCGGGCTGGTTTTGGCCTTGTTGCTTACCCGCGCGCTGGCTGGTTTGTTGTTTGGAATCGGCACTTTGGACCCGGTTACCTTCGTGACGGTGCCTCTGGTGCTCGGTGGTGTGGCCCTACTAGCGACGTACGTCCCGGCTCGCCGAGTCAGTCGTATCAATCCGGTTTCGGCTCTCAAAGCCGAGTAGTTGCCACGGAGGAGCGGCGAAACAGTCTACCTACCGAACTCGCTTGGCGTCAAAGTAGAACGACACCGATTCGAATCTCAGGCTCTCGACCTTCTGTTCCTCATTCAGCGCAAACCTTAATCGCGGTGCTGACACGGTCATCCCCCCAACTTGCACGTCGAAGGAGAAGAACTCGGTCTCCGAGAGGGGCCGGAACTCAGAGGCGGGGAACTCGAAGCCGATCGCCGTGAGTCGGGACCGCCAGACGAGCCGGTTTCCCATTCGCTGAATGAGCACTCGTGACCCTGGAGCGTCCTCGTATTCTCCGACATACCGATCGAGAACCTCCACTGGCAGTTGCACCTCTCGAGGAATCGGCCGCCTTGCGAGCAGCGAGTCTCGATTTGCCGCATGATACACGAAAGAGGCAACAACTACCGCGGCCTGCTTGAGCTCGTCTTCCAGAAGCGTCTCATAGGTATCCAGGTGTGTGTGGCCGTAGCTGTCAATGCCGTCCTGCAAAAAGAAGAAGGCAGGGATTCCAGCGAGCCTGAAGGGCAGATCGTCTGTGTCGATTTGGAGACCGTGTCCAACCATGGTCATGCCCTGATCCCGGAACGGTTCGCTCCAGCGCTGCGTGACGGCGGCGACCTCGCTGCTCTTGACTCCCATAATCCCTCGGATTCGCCCACATCCCCAGTCGAGGTTGAAGTACGCTGACACCTTGCCGAGTTCAGGCCTTGGCTTGCCGGTCTTGAAGTCGAACAGATGATCGTTCACGTAGGCGTGGGAGCCGAAACCCTCCGGAGCCAGAGTCTCCTCTGAGCTGAAGAGCGCGACCCGCACGGTCCGACGCATCGGGAGGTCCAGGGCCTTGAGAATTCGCGCAGCTTCCATCACCAGCGCCACCCCTGCGCCGTCGTCACCGGCCCCGGTGCCGGTCAGATAGCTGTCGAGGTGCGCGCCCATGATCACCACCTCGTCCGCCCGGTCCGTGCCGGGGATCTCCGCCACGACGTTGAACGACGTGGAGTTCTCGAGGTTCCAGCGGTTGCGGACCTCCATCTCGAGCGTGACCGGTACGCCGCGTTCCAGCGTTCTGTAGATGCGGCCATACTGTTCGCTAGGTAGCCTCACGGTCGCTGGCGTCGAGCCCATGTTCAGAGTCAGGATCTCCCAGCCATCGGCCAACATGATCGCGCCGTTGGCCCATCGGCGGGCCGGGCGAAGCCACGCGGCTACGCCTTCCTCGACAAGCAACTTCCCCAGAGGGACCGCGAAGAACCGGCGCTCCGCCCTGTCAACCCATCGCTCGCGCGGAAGCGGTTGAATCACGGGCTCGTGTACGAACTCCTCCAGCGTCTCATCGGTGTGGCGCGACGGCCACGGCTCGGGGTCCGAATCGTGTTGAAATGGAATGGGCGCGTCAGTCAGGACGAACTTACCCTTCAACGTACCGCGGAATCGCTCAAACTCCTGCGGGCTTCCGATCGGTGCCAGTATCGCTTCGCCACGGACCAGCCCATCGGTTCCGGGGGTCCACGCCGCAGGGAATCCCAACAGCGGGTACGGTTGTGGCTCGAGAACATGCCCGTAGAAGTGTTCGTTGTTCCAACCAGGACCGAAGGGACCCCACTCCTCCAACCTTGCATCGGTGAGCCCCCACTCGGTCATCTGGTCACGCGCCCACTCGGCGGCGGCCCTCAGGTTGGTGGAGCCCGTGAGTCGGGGACCGTATAGGTCGGTGATGTACCAAGCGGTCTCCATAATCTGGGACCGCTCCATGGCTTCTTCGCGGATCAGCGCGATCGCCTCCAGGTCGAGGGGTTCGACCTCCTGGGCATTCCTCGGCCACGCCGCTACTGCAATAACCAACAACGTGGCAAGGCCAGCTCGCTTCGCCCGGTAGCCAACGCGGACGCGCTTGTTCATGGAGCGCCTCCCTCTTCTTGTGACAATGCCCCAGCCGCCATGACACACCCGTTAGTTCTTCGTTCGCTGAGCCGGCAGCTCTTCCGGATCGAACACCCACCCGCCCTTGATCACGCGCCAGATTGTCCCCGTGTTCTTGATGTTCTCGAGTGGATTCGCATCGAGAAGCACTATGTCGGCAAGCTTCCCGACTTCGAGCGTGCCGAGATCGCTTGAGGCGCCCACGGTTTCGGCTGCGTCGTGCGTCGCTATCCGCAGCGCCTCGAGCGGCGGCATACCCAGCTTGACAAAGTGCTCGAGCTCCCAGTGGAGCGCTGACCCCACAAATGCCTGATCGCCGTCACCTGGAACGTACACGTCCGTTCCAGCCAGAAGACCCACGCCGCGCTTGCGCGCGTTGTTGCCGATACGCCGACCATCTTCCCACATGCCCATCTCCCAGCGGCGGTTGAACGGTGAGAATCCAATTGCTGAGGTCACGGCATCAGGTGGGGTGAATCTCCTCAGCATACCGTCCGCTAGACGCTCCGGCTCCTCGCGCAATAGCAGAAACGTCCCGCCTTCCACGTTGAGCGTCGGCACCCAGCGGGTTCCCGTCGCTGAAAGTAGTTGAAGCACATCGTCGTACATCCACATGCTGTGCTCCACCGTTGCGAACCCCAGCATCACCGAATTGGCGATCTCCTCGATGTTCTTCCCGTGTCCTGCTATGGGAATGCCGACCGCCCGCGCCTCTTCAGCGATGGCTCGGTGCAACCAGCGCGGACGTGCTCCCTCCAGCATATAGGCTAGAGCATAGGCTTTGATGAAGTCGGCACCACGTTCCTTCCAACGTCGCACGTATCTTTCCGCCTCCTGCGCGTCGTGCAACAACAGGTCGACATCGGTCCAAGCGGGCAACGCACCCATGAACTGGCCACCCGAATAGAAGTAGCGCGGGAATGGGTCAGGGGTCGTTTCACTCCTATCAGCCAATGCCTGCAGCCAACTGAGCCAGACACCACAGTCACGCACCGACGTGATGCCAAACGCCAAGAACGCCTCATTCGCACCGTTCCGTTGCACATGGACGTGCATGTCGAACAACCCCGGAATGGCATACCTCCCCAAGGCATCGAGAATCACTGCGTCGGGCGGTGCTGCACGTTCTGCCTCGGGCCCGATCCCCTCGATTCTGCCTCGCTGCACCAGTATCGTAGTCTGCGGGCCGAAGCCCCCGATCTCGAAGTCGAGAATTCTCACGTTCCGGACGAGCAACGAGGAGGGGGTCGGGGTCTCTAGCTGCAAGCGCAGCGGAAGCTCCTCGCGTTCACCGGTTTCGAGCGATTGCTTCCACACTCGATCGCCTACCGCATAGATCACAGCCGAGCCATCAGCCGTGAAGGAGAAGCTGTCACCACCTTCCTCGCTCACGCGGTGGACATCTTCTTCGGTAACAGCATCACCGTCCAACGCTGCAACCCAGATCTCCGTGTTACGACGAAAAGCGAGCCACTTACCATCCCCCGACACGGACCCGTCACTCAGGTGCCTTGCCAGGTCGGTCAAGCGTTCCGGTCGAGCGGACCCCTGCAATGAGAGACGATAGAGCGATCCGATTCCTTCTCTGTTCGCCGAGAAGTACAGAGTCCGGCCGTCCCCAGACATATGTGGACGCACCGACCAACGAGCCGCGCCCGTTACTACTCGCTTGCTGCCATCGGCGATGCTCCCTGCCACCACAGCACCCGACTCTAGCCACAGCAGCTCATCACCGTCCCGAGCCCAACCGAATAGTCCGTGCTGCTCGGGACTCGCTTCAATCACTGCGCGGATACGCCCGCTCTCGACGTCCAACACGCGGATCTCTTCAGCTCCGAACTCACTGTGGATGTATGCCAGCTGCCTTCCGTCCGGTGAGAATTCTGGATTGCGCTCTATGGCACTTCCGTCGAAGAGTCGCCGCGCTGGCTCGCCCGGCGGTTGCTCCCAGATGTGGCCTGCCGCCCCGAAGACCAACCGCTCTCCGTCCGGTGAGAGCCTCGGGGTGAGGACGGCGCGGGGCGCTACGACCGTGCCTGGAGACGGGAAAGGCTTCTCCGGAGGCGTGATCCGTTCCCAGGCGGAGAACTGCACGCGCGCCGAGAAGGGGATCGGTTTCCAGGAACCGCTGTCGATGTCTCCCGCCCATATCCGCCCCGCGTCGCCTAGGTATAGCGTCTTCCCATCGGCGCTCAGTGCAGCCCGTGGTGCAGAGCCGAATTGGGTGAATGACGCGATCTGATACTCTCGCTCGCCGATTGGCGAGGAAACGATCCACGACTCCAAGCCGAGTAGTTCCACCCCCGGGCGTCTCAGTCTCCGGCGATACACGAGGCGATCAGGTTGCGGGCCCGCAAGGAACTGTACGACGACACCTTCGATCGACAGAACCGTATCGGAACCTGCAACCGGATTCTCTACCTGAACGTGCGTCTCAGGACGCGCCGGATAACCGCCCGGTCGCTCGAACGACCACGTTGACCAAGCGAGGCGCCCGTCCCCGAAATGGAACAGCTCCTCAACTAGTTCCGGTTCGCTATTGACCGACTCGGGCTCACCACCGTTTGCTGCGAGACGTTTTACGCGAGCTGGGATCGACACGTCTCCCAGGCCGCGGGGGCGCCAGGCCTCCAGTTCGATACTGAGGTAGGCAAGCGTCTCACCATCCGGGCTCCAACTTGGCCTGGTAGCCCAGAGCTCGTTGGTTAGCTGGCTGACTTGCCTATTCTCCAGGTCGAGGATGAAGATGTTGCCCTCGCTCCCGTCCCGGTCAGATACGAAGGCGATGCGGCCACCGTCGGGGGCGACCACGGGCTGTTGGTCGTAGCAGTGGCCAAAGGTGAGCTGCTCGGCCTCGCCTCCTTCGGTCGGCACTCGGAAGAGATGGCCGAGTATGGTGAAGACCAGCCACTCGCCATCTGGTGATACGGTGATGTCGGGTTCTGTGACCTCGGTGGTCTCGAACTCAATCGTGCGCCAATCGGTTTCTTGCGCGGCTAATAGAGAGCCTGATAGGAGCCATAGGGCGGCAATTATCAGGGACGATAGAGGTGAAGCAGGCCTGAGTCGCGTGGTCATTCCGGCACCCTCAATCTCTCTGAGGCTCTGGGCGTCAGCTGACGTTGGCTGGACAAGTCTGCTTACCAGCTTGGAGAGGGACAGAAAGCAGATATGTAGGCACGGTGGCGGCTCCCGGAGCAACAGGACTACTCACGACCGCCGCAGCCACCTCCCGGAGACGGCTAACATAATGACACTGGGTCGATGCCAGCGCAAAGAATGTAGGGGAGTGGAGCGGATGGGATTCGAACCCACGACCTCCTGCGTGCAAGGCAGGCGCTCTCCCAACTGAGCTACCGCCCCCGACTCCGAGGCTCGAAATCTATTCGGGCGTGCGCCCAACCTCAATCGTGGCCTCGCTGGACAAGCGAGTGCCCCACGGCCAGTTTGTCGGGAATCGATTTTCATCGCGTGAGGAGAGGACCGAGATGAACGCCGCACACCTCCACCTGGTGCTCAACCACTTCCCGGTGATGGGCTTGATCTTCTGCCTGGCGCTGCTCGTCGCCGGCATGCTGCGCGAGAGCCCCGAGCTCGTTCGCACCGGGCTCGTCTTCCTCGTCGCCGTGGCCGTGATCTCGATCCCCGTGTACCTGACCGGCGAGCCGGCGGAGGAGATTGTCGAGCAACTGGCGGGGGTATCGGAGGCGGCGCTCGAGGCTCACGAGGAGGCCGCCCTCGTGAGCCTCATCGCTCTGGAGGTGATCGGCGCGCTGGCGCTGTTCGGCCTGATTGCGGAGCGGCGTCGGCAGTCACCGCCGCGCTGGCTGGCACCGACGCTGCTCGCCCTCGTGATCGCCGTCACCGGTTGGGTCGGCTGGACTTCCTACCTCGGTGGCCAGATTGCGCACCCCGAGGCGCGAGCGGACTTCCAGCCTCCCGTCGAACTTGAGGAAGAGAACGAAGAATAAGGTTGGGTTCTCAAGCCTCGACCGTGGCCGGCCGGTTGCGCGCGTAGCAGAGTAAGGCGAGGGTGAGCGGCAGGCCGCCGATGACGACCCACAAGGCGGGTTGCCGGAATCCCATCGGCAAGTCGAAGGTCTCTAGTACCCAGCTCGTGGCCTCGAGCACGCCCCAGGCAGCACCGGCGTAGATCGCCGTGGCCTGCACCAGCTGGCGCTCGTAGCCCCACCAGATGCGCGGCTTCGGTTCCCGGGGAACCGACAGGCTGGCTGCACGTAGCGCCTGCCCGAACGCCTCGGCGCTGCCGAAACGCGCGCCCGGCTCCTTCATCAGCCCGCGATCCACGGTCTTCGAGACCTCGAGCGACACGGTCGGTTCGACGCGCGGCAGCCAGGGCGGCGTTTCCTCCGCGTGTTGGCGCACGAAGTCTTGTGGTGTCGGCCCCAAGAACGGTAGGCGGCCCGCCAGCATCCGGTAGGTCATCACCGCCAGCGAGTACTGGTCGCTACGCTCATCGATCTCTCCACGCTCCGCCTGCTCCGGACTCAGATACTCCGGCGTGCCCACCACCTCGCCCGTCCCGGTGATCGTCGTCGCTCGCGACGTGCCCTTGATCGCCTTCACGATCCCGAAGTCCGTCAGCAACACGCGACCCGTGCCTCGCTCGAGCAGTACGTTGCCCGGCTTCACGTCCCGGTGCACCAGGCCGCGGCCGTGAGCATAGGTGAGCGCGTCCGCCACCGCCATCGTGATGCGCACGACCTCCTGCAGCGGCAGCTTACCCCGGCGGGCCAGCCGCGCCTCCAGCGACTCGCCCGCTACGTGTTCCATGATGAAGAAAGGAAGGCCGCGAGAGGTCTCGCCGACGCTGAACACACTGACGATGCCAGGGTGTGAGCACCCCGCCATCGCCTTCGCCTCCCGCTTGAACCGCACCAGCGTGCGCCGGTCCCGCCCGCGGCGCGGCAGCAGCACCTTGACCGCGACCTTGCGATCGAGGCTGACTTGCTCCGCCAGATACACCCGCCCCATCCGACCCTCACCGAGTACACGCTCGACGGCCACATCGCCGCCCGTCGCTTCCTCGACGTCCAGGGCCAGCGGGTCTTTCGCGAGCTCGCGCTCTGCCAGCAGAACGTCTGCTGGGGCCATCGCCGCCTCCCGCGCCGGGTTGGAGGACCTGGCCCAATCTAGTTCTTACCCCGCGGGCATGATACCACAGGCTGGGGGACCGACCCCGTCAACAAAAAGGGCGAGCCCAACCAGCGGCTCGCCCCGATCGATATTAACGCGTGGTGCGGCCTAGAACGGCCAGCGGAACAGCGATCCCGGCCCCTCAATACCCATGAAGCCGGCGACTACCGTCCAGCCCACGAAGAGCGCGAAGATCAGCCAGATGCTGAAGATCAGGAAGTTGAGCCGGCGGTTGGTGACCTCGACCCTCCTGACCAGCTGCGACAGGTGGGCCAGCTGGCTCACCGCGGCGGACGCCGACTTCTTGTCGCCCGTCAGGTCCGCCAGGCAGACTCTCCGCGTTCACCTCGCCGCAAGCGGGGCACATGATCAGCTTGTCTTTTCTCGCCACCAGCAATCCCCTCGTTGGCTCTCTGCCTCCGCTTCACTACCGACCTATGGTCACCTTATAAGTCAGCGGAACGGTCGGGCAGCTGTCCTCACACCAGAAGCGCAGCACGTACGGCCCTCCGATTCCTGGGGCCACCGACCCCGTCTCCGGCCCAGTAGTACTTGTGTCGAACGCTTCTAACTGGCAAGGGGTGCCCAGCAAGCCCTGCGGAGGCACGTTGACGCCCGTACAGACGTAGAAGTCGATGTTTGCCTGCTGCTGCCATTCCGCCGTGATATTCAGCGTCACGTTCTGACTGAGCGTGAACCAGAAGAAGTTGTTGTCAATCGGGTCCAGTTTCGTCGGATCGATGCTGAGAACCTCTTCGAAGAAGACTCCCGCCACAGATGGCACGGTGAACGAGTCGGCGACAGTCAGCGGGAAGGTGTCGTTCGGCTCGAACGGGTCGGCGATGCCACCACTGGCCAAGAAGGTGTCCCGGGTTGGCACACTGTCACGGTCCTCGGACCCGTTGGCCAGCAGGTTGTAGAGCAGCAGCTCACCCGAATTAGCCCCAGCCCCGACGATTACCCGCATGGAATCGGTCCACGACGTGTCCATGAGGGCAACCGTGCCGTTGGGGAAGAACACTCGCGTACTGTCTGTGAAACTATGTACCACCGATGCACGGACGACTACCGTATCACGGAAGTTCCCACTCAAGGCGGAAAATACGCCGTAGAAAAACTCTTCCGGAACGCTCAAGGCATTGAATGTGTCTGCCACCAAGCTGTTGGGCAGTGTGGGCCCAATCAGAGAAACGCTGACCTCGGCCGATCCAGTGTCACGGGCAAGTGCACGACCTGTAGCCGCATCGAGCAAACTGACCGCTCTTGTATTGGACGAAGTGAAGTCTAAACTCTCATCGATCAGCACCGTGTCCGGATCCGGCCGCGTATCCCACACACTCGCGTAGTACTGCACCGTATCGCCCATGACCGGGGTCTCGCTCGAGACAGAATCGGCGAGCACGTAGTAGGTGCTGACCTGCAGGTCGACTATGCCTTGCAATGTCGCCTGCGGCAACGTTGGGTCGGCAAGCTCCACGATCAGCTGAGCGCTCCCCGTGTCGGCGAACACGGCCACATCTTCGGCGATCGCGTTCAGAACAGGACTGATGACGGTCGAATCCGAAGATGCGATCAACGATATCGTGCCCGGCTGCGTGCTCCCGTCCTTCGTGCTCGTGACCGTTGTGCTAGCCTGTACCGAGTCCGTTACCAGCGTGTCAGCGAGCGGATCCTGGGCGGTATAGAGCGAGGCCAGCCTGACCTGGGTCGTGTAAGTGCTCACCCTGACCGGCACCGGGAACGGTTCCCCGGGCAGATCGAGGCCCGTGAAGCTGACGAACAGGGTGGCGGTATCGGCAGCGAGCAAGCGGGCGATCGTGTCTTGCACGATCTGGATCACCGCCGGCCGCGACGAGGTCCAGGCCGTGCCCGTCGCCGTCGTGTCTTTTACCAGAACGTCCCCCGCCCTAACTACCCCGGCCTGCAGCACGAGAGAGTCGGTAACCAGCGTGTCGCCGTTGGCCAGATGGTTCGAGCCCGGTACCATCGACTCCAGCTTGATCCCCACATCGAAGGCGCTGACGGTCACCGGTAGGCCGGCCGCCAGCGGATCGGGTCCCGGGATCTGCGGGCTCGTGAAGGTGGCCGTCAGTGTCGCGTCGCCCTCGGCATCGTAGGCGACGATGTCACCACCCGCCGTGACCGGATTGGCGACATTCTGGTTCGATGAGGTGACCGCCGGGTCCGAACTGGCGACGACCTCGGTCCCCTTCCTCACCGTCGCCACGACCTGCACCGTGTCGTCGAGTAGTCCGGTCGCCGCATCGACATCGGCGCCGGTGCGCGTCGAGACCAGCGCGAGCTCCACGTCGTACTGCTTTACCTCGACCGGCATGCTGGCGCGCAGCGTCACGCTGCCCCCGAGGTCCGGGTCCTGGACCGTCACCCGTACGGTCGACTGTCCGACGTCCGTGAACGCGGCCTGTCCGGTGCTCGCGTTGATGATCTCGACCGAGCTGCCCGACACGACGGCGAACTCGTAGCCGCTCGACGGGATCACCACACCGCCGTCCTTCACCTCGACCTGGAAGGTGACCGTGTCACCGACCAGCGTGTCACCGGCGGACAGGAATGGCGAATCGCCCACCGCGATCTCCACGCTGAGCGTACTCGGCACCTGGTCGGTGACGGAACTCTCGCAGCTCAGCCCCGCCAGCGTCACCGCCGCCAGCCCGCACACCCAAGCCTGGTATCTCACGATCGGACTCGTATGAAGGTGAACTCGACTTCGCCCAGCGCCGTATAGCGAATGCCGTCGGCGGGAAGGATCTCGAGCGAGAGGCCGGAGCTCGGCGACTCTTCCTCCTGCGCCGGCGCCACCTGCGACTTCTTCGCCGCCCGTATCCCGTCCACCAGACCGTACACCCAGAGGGCGCCCGCCGCGGCGGCCCCGATCAAGAGGTTGTTCGTCTCGGTGGAATTCTCGAACCGCGTGACATCGTAGTCGCACGGCGTGCCCTCCGGCGCGCAGCTCGCCGCGGTCTCCGCCCGGTAGGAGACGGAGTCGAGCTCCGAGCTGGTGATCAGGAAGCCGGCCGCCAGCGCGCCCGCCGAGCCCACCAGGACGGCGACACCTTTGGCGCTATTGCCGGTGTAAAATTCGCCGCCGCCCGGCACCACCACGCCCAGCGCCGCCGCCGTACCTACGCTCTTCGCGCCCGGGACCGGCTCCGCAGCCGCCTCGTCCACCCCGGCCGCTCCGGCGCCGCCCACGCGGACCAGCGCCGCACCGGATGGGCCTTCCTGTGTGCGGGCCGTGATCCGGACCTCACCGCGCGCCTTCGCCATGACCATGCCACCGCCCGACACCTCCGCCACGGCCGTGTCCTCTGACGCCCACTCGAACACCACACCGCTCATCTGCGTGCTGTCCGGTGCCAACGCCTGCGCCCGCAGGATCCGGCTGGCGCCCACTGCCATGTCGAGCTCGGCCGGCGTCACCACGACCGTCTCGACGACATGCGGCAGCCTGACGCAGACTTCCCGGAGATCGGCGATCAGACCCGTCGAGGCATCGGCAGCCGACAGTCGCCGGACCGCCGCGTCGTCCAGGCGGAAACCGATGCAACTGCGCTCGACGAGCGTCTTGACGCGTGACTCGGAGAAGACGCCCGACTCCAACAACTGGACGAGATCATCGATCGTGTAGGGCTCGCGCTCCTGGGCCTCGAGCCGGGCCGGCGCGACGGCCGACGCGGCGAGGCAAGCTGTGAGCAGTAGATAGGCGTACCGCGGCATCATCTCGGTCGACGGGTTACCGATTCAACAGCTCGGTCGTTTTCTGTGCAAGATCTATGGACAGTTGGGCCGCTTCTCGATCTCACAGGCCTGTCGCGTTCTCGCTAACGCCTCGGCAGCCCGGTCGGCGATCGCTTGCAACTCGCGGCCGTTGCGATAGCCCCGCATGGACTCCAGGGCTCGGCGCTGCACCTCCTTGAACGACTCGGCCGCATCCCAGTACTGGCCGATATCGTGAAGGACGCGCCCCTGCTCCATCATCGCCGCCAGCGTGTCCGTCAGCGCTGTCGGGACCCGCGGCCGGCTGTCGGTCACCGTCGCCGGCTGGCTCAGCGGCTGGGCGCGGGTGACGGCCTCCAGCGCCGGATTCAGCGGTACCGTCTCTCCCGGCTCGAGCGTCACCGAGTGACGATAGGGCACGAAGCCCGCCGCGCTGATCAGCAGCTCGTGCGTGCCGGGTGGCAACTCGATCGGCTCGCCCCGCGAGAGATCGATTCCCGACTCGACACCGCCCACCGTCAGTCGGGCGTCGCGAGGCAGATCGCCACCGATCATCACATAGGCCGAGCGCCGAGCCGCATCGAGCTCGATCGGCGCCGCCCCCGGGCTCGCCGTTTCCGCGCCCGTGGGCGACGCCTGCGCAGGATCGCCCGCGTTGTTCACCGCCAGTTGCTGCAGTTCGCCGGCCTGTTCTCCGGCACCGACCGAGTCGGCCAGCCACGAGCCGGCGAGCCCCCTACCCTGCGTCAGCGCCAGCACGGCGACCGTGGAGATCGTCACCGCCGCGACGGCGAGCGCCGCCATCGCGCGCCGGTGGACGGCCGAGCGGCCGCCACTGATCTCCTCGCGATAGCCGTCGCTCCCCCAGGGCGCCTCGGCGAACTTCTCGGTCGTCGGCGGGTCGGAGGAGCGCCGATAGGGGTGCGGCCCCTGCGCCAGCGCCGGTGGCGTGCGCCGCCGCTCTTCCGGCGCGTCGATCCACGGCACGAAGATCGGCGGTCCCTTCCCCTCGATCGCCATGCGGAAATCTTCCAGCGAGTCGAAGCGATCGGACGGATCTTTCGACAGCGCCTTGTGGATCGCGTCGCGCAATGGCAGCGGTGTCTCGGGCCGCAGCGCATTCAACGGCCTCGGTGGTGTGAACAGGTGGTGGTAGAGTAGCTCCTTCATCGAGTCCGACTGGAAGGGCGGGTTACCGACCAGCAGGTGGTAACCGACGGCGGCCAGCGAGTACTGGTCCGCCCGCCCGTCCACCATCTTCCCCTCGCACTGCTCCGGCGCCATGTATTGCGGCGTGCCGATCACCGCACCCGTCTCGGTCAGCTGCGTGCTCCCCACCAACGCCTTCGCGATACCGAAGTCGGTCAGGTGGACGTGCCCCTCGGCGTCGATCAGAATGTTCGCCGGCTTCACGTCACGGTGGACCACGCCACGCTTGTGCGCGTATCCCAGGCCCGCCGCCGCCTCCAGCATGATCCGCTCCACCTCCGGAAGCGTCAGCACCCGGTTTCGCCCCAGCAGCTCGTTCAACGAGCGGCCCGGAACGAAGTGCATCGTGTAGAACGCCAAATTATGGCTGTGGTGAACGCGGTAGACGGGGATGATGTTGGGGTGGTGAAGCTTGGCGACCATCCGCGCTTCGCGCTTGAAGCGCTCGATCAGCCCCTCGTCGAACATCAGGCTCGGCGGCAGCACTTTGATCGCCACCAAACGATCGAGCCCGATCTCCCGTGCCAGGAAGACCGAGCCCATCCCACCGCGGCCCAGCTCGTGATGAATCTCGTACTCGCCGGCCGTTGCCATCTGCAACGCCTGGCGCAGATCGGTGGGGAAACCGTTGAGCGGACGCGGCGTGCCCTTTCCCGGCACCGGCGTACCGCATTCGTTGCAGTACTTACTGCCGACAGGAAGCGGCGTGGAACAGTTGTCGCAGACGATACCGTCCATATGCCGGGTCGCGCCTCGAGCCCGATTGTGTTTATAGCTTGGGCTTCCGAAAGTACGCGCGACTAGAGACTTACGCAATACTACGCGCACCGTCCGTGCCCGGCCGGTCCAGGGATTCCACTCGTTACGGCGTGATGAGAGGGACCAACAGTATACAAGTATCGAACGCTTTTGACCAGATGTTCCGCAGCCTCGCTCACCACATGCCCGGGCACCGCCGCGGGCGGCTGGCGGCAAGCCGCCGCTACTCTTAATCTTTTGGGTCGCTCGCTCAGGCCACAGGTCGGGTAACTCCCGGCAGGAACTGCATATAGGCTGCAATTCATGGCTACACGCGCCGAAACGGCCAAGAACGAAGAGGGCAAGTATCAGGGGCTGACCGCCGATCAGCTGGTGGCGATCTACCGCACGATCTACCTGTCACGCCGAATCGACGACAAGGAGATCCAGCTCAAGCGGCAGAACCGCATCTTCTTCCAGATCAGCGGCGCCGGGCACGAGGCGATTGGCGTCGCCGCCGGCCTGGCGCTCAAGCCCGGTTACGACTGGTTCTACACGTATTACCGCGACCGGGCACTCTGCCTGCAGCTCGGGGTCACGCCCTACGAG
>JBDHKD010000080.1:0-11374 GCA_039586575.1 Gemmatimonadota bacterium
CCTGCGAGCCGACCTTGCAGTCGTGACATGCGAAGGCCCGACGCCAAAGCGTCGGGCCTTTCCTGATTCGCCGCCCGGGGTCGCCGACTAGTAGTTGAGCAGGTTACTCGCCAGCTCCGCCGACCACGTGCCATCGTTCGCCCAATCCTCGAACCCTGGGTCGTCGAGCATGTTGATGTCGCCGATGACGATGATGTCGCCGCCCGGCCGGGCCGGCGCGCCGGCGACCTGGTCGACAGCCATGAATGTGACGCCATTACTGACACCACCTGTGCAGGTGTACGGCGCGTCATCGATGCGGGCGAGGCTCTTCGCCGTGCCCGACAGCGTCAGGCTGGAGGTGGCCGACGGGTCGAGCTGCGTGAGTCCATCGGTCACCTGGTCCGCCGTGATGTCGGTGATCGGGGCGCAGATGTCAGTGTCGTGCGTCGCCCTGTCGGCGTTCTGTACGATACCGATGGCGAGACCGGCCAGCAGGTCGTTGACGGTGTTGACGCCGAAAAGACCGCTGTGGTCACCCTGGAGCACCACCCGGCCGCCCGCCCGCATGTAGTCGGTGAGCTGGCTCTTCTGACCGGCGCTGAAATAGTTCTCGCCGCCGTCGCCCTTCCAGCCAGGCCCGTGCAGCAGCACCAGCTTGTAAGCGCTCAGATCGTCCGGCCAGTCGTCGGTGTAATCGACGATGGCGCCGAGCCCCAGATAGTGCGCCTCGAGCTCGAACAGGTCGCCGGCGCCGGAAGGGAAGTCGCCGGGTAGAAAGCCGCCGTTCCCGTAGTAGAGCAGCACGCGGATCTCCCACTGCTCGACCTCGAACCCGATATAGGTCGCCCAGTTCTTGCCGGGGAACTCGAGGTTATCGCCGTCACGCGCCCAGGCCGTCTCCGTGCCAGCGGGGCTCGATACGACGGCGTGGGCCGCGACCACCAGCGGGGTCCCCACGTCCCAGCTCAAGGGAACCATGAGCGTGTAGTCCGTGATGCAGTCGTGCGCATCCGCGTAGTCGAAGGCGCCGGGGATCGGGTTCCCTTTCTTGGTCTGAGGGATGTCGGCCAGCACCTCCGCCACGTGCAGGTGCGTCTCGAGCAAGCACCAATCGCCGGCGGCCGTGAACTCGACGTAGATGTAGTCGGCGTCGTTCCAGAGACGCACATCACCCGCATCGATGTGGCGACCGGCTATGAGTTCGGCGACGACCTCACCGTCTGCCAGCCCGAGCTGCGGCGCGAGGTCGGCCGGGACCAACGGCTCCAGCGGCCCCTCGCTCTCCGTGCAGCCGAAGGCCAGCAGCCCGGCGCAAAGGGTCAGGGCGGCAAGCTTAGAGAGTCTGGGCATGAGTTTCCTCCTGGCTGTGACACGCCGCTCGAGGTGTGCCGGACCCATCGGGCCAACGCACATGGCGGCGAGCGCGAGGATGCTCGTCGACGTCGGAGCTAGTAATGCATTGGAGGTCGCCCGGCGGGGAAATAGGCAGGACTGCAATTCAAGCTACAAGTTTGTGCCGCGCGTGGCAAGAGTCGCGGACGGTCGGCGGTACCGGGTAGACTTGACCGTCCCCCGTAGGGAGATAGATTTTCGCCGCACCCTGGGGCTGTAGCTCAGTTCGGTTAGAGTGCCGGTCTGTCACACCGGAGGTCGCGGGTTCGAGTCCCGTCAGCCCCGCTTTCCAGAGTTCGCGAATCCTATCTGCGACGCCGCTCAGCGCGTTTCCGTCCTTATTATAGCGGAGGTCGGCTTGATTACGCTCGAGAACGTGAGCAAGTCGTTTGGCCCGACGGTAGCCGTGGACGGCGCCTCGTTCACGGTCGACCGCGGCGAGGTCGTGGGCTTCCTGGGCCCCAACGGGGCGGGGAAGTCGACGACCATGCGGCTGATCACCAACTACCTGGAGCCCGATTCCGGTGCGGTGCTGATCGACGGCGCCGACGTCCGCCGGGACCCGGTCGCGGCGCGCCGCCGGATCGGCTACCTGCCGGAGAACAACCCGCTTTACCAGGACATGCTGGTCGCCGAGTACCTGCGCTACGTTGGCGACCTGCGCGGCGTCGGCACGGATGGGCCGGGCAGCGCCCTGGACGACGCCGTCCAGGCGACCGGCATCGCCGAGGTCTTCTTCCGGCCGATCGCCGAGCTGTCGAAGGGCTACAAGCAGCGGCTCGGGTTGGCGGCGGCCATCCTCCACCGGCCCGACTTCCTAATCCTCGACGAGCCCACCGAGGGGCTCGACCCGAACCAACGGCAGGAGATACGCCGGCTGATCCGCGAGGTCGGCCGCGAGCATACGGTCATCCTCAGCACCCACGTGCTGCCGGAGGTCGAGGAGACCTGCCGTCGCATCATCGTGATCCACGAGGGGAAGATCGTGGCCGACGGCTCGACCGAAGAGCTGATGGCCGAGGCGCGCGGTCTGGGCACCAAGCGCACCATCGTCGTCGAGATCAGAGGTGAGGGGGTCGCCAAGGAGCTCTTGAAGCTTCCCAACGTCGACGAAGTGACCGACGAGTCCGAGTCGGACGGCCGCACGCGTCTGACCCTGGCCGTCGGGTCGGGGCCCGACCCGCGACCCGAGATCTTCCGGCTCGCCAAGGCGAAGGACTGGGTGCTCTGGGAGCTGCACGAGGAGACCGCCAGCCTCCAGGACCTGTTCAGCCAGTTGACGCGGTAGGGAGCGAGTCATGCGTAACACCTGGACGATCGCCCGTAAGGAGCTGCGCAGCTACTTCGACCACCCGACCGCGTACATCCTGCTGGTCGTCTTCTTGGTCGTGAACTTCTTCTTCTACTTCCGCAGCGCCTTCCTCATCGGCGAGGCGTCGCTGCGACCCATGTTCGACCTGCTGCCCTGGATCCTGCTCTTCTTCGTGCCGGCGGTGACCATGGGCGCGCTGGCCGAAGAGCGCCGGCGCGGCACGCTCGAGGTCACGCTCAGCCAGCCGATCCACGAGGGCGAGTTCCTGCTCGGCAAGCTTGTCGGGAACCTGCTGTTCCTCTACATCGCACTGGTCGGCACGCTCGTACTGCCGCTCACGCTGCTGGTCGGCGGCCAACCCGACTTCGGGGTCGTGGTCGCGCAGTACTTCGGGACCGCGCTGCTGATCGCCGGCATGGCCGCCGTGGGGCTCTTCGCCTCCGCCCTCACCGGCAACCAGATCACCGCCTTCATCGTCGCCACCGCCGTCACCTTCTTGCTGATGATGGCCGGCAGCGAGGTGGTACAGATCGGGCTGCCCAATTGGCTGGTGGGGCCGGTGCAGGAGTTGGGCATCCTGCCGCATTTCGGCAACGTGGCGCGCGGCGTGATAGACTTACGCGACGTCGTCTACTTCGTCGCTCTTGGCGCCGCATTTCTCGCTCTCGCCTTCTGGCTGCTGCAGCGCGAGCGGCTGAGCCACGGCTCGCGACTCTATCGCAACCTGCGGCTGGGCACGCTGGTCATCGTCGCCATCGCTATCTTCGCCAACCTGTTCGGCCGCCACATCCCCGGCCGCATCGACCTGACGGCGGAGCGGCTCTACACCGTGTCGCGCGGCACCCGGCAGATCCTCGGCGACCTGAACGACGTCGTCACGATCACGCTCTTCGCCTCGCGCGAGCTACCGGCGCAGGTGAAGCCGCTGGAGCGCGATGTGAGTGACGTGCTACGCGACTTCGAGCGTTACGGCCGCGGCAACATCCAGGTGATTCGCAAGCACCCCGACCGCAGCGAGGATGCGCGCCAGGAGTCGCAGCGGCTGGGCATCACGCCCGTCCAGTTCAACGTGGTCAGGCGTGAGGAACTGCAGCTCAAGCAGGGCTGGCTGGGGGTCGCCGTCGGCTACGCCGGCGAGTCGGAGGTCATCCCGTTCGTCGGCGACACGCGGAACCTGGAGTACCAGCTCGCGACCAACGTCTGGCAGCTGACGCGGAGCGAGACGCCGCAGGTCGCCTTCATCGGCGGGCACGGCGAGAAGACGACGGCCGACTACTCGGCGTTCAGCCGTGAGCTTGGCCGCACCTATGAAGTGACGAGCGTCGATCTCACGGCGCCGGATGCCGAGCTGGGTCCCGACCTCGACGCGGTGATCGTCGCCGGGCCCAAGTCGCCGATCGATGCGCGGTCGCGCGCCTTGCTGCGCAACTTCTTGGCCGCCGATGGGCGCGCCCTCTACCTGGGTGAGGGCGCCGACGTGAACCTGCAATATCTGTTCGCCAGCCCGGTGGCCGACAGCGCACGCGACTTCAGCGAGACGTTGGGTGTGCGGGTGAACGCCGACATGGTCTTCGACCTGCGCTCCAACGAGTCGATCTCGGTGCCCGGTCAGGTCTTCAACTACATCGTCGCCTACCCGTTTTGGTTGCGCGCCCTGCCGGTCGCCGAACATGCGATCACCCGCAACCTCAACAGCCTGTTCCTGCCCTGGGCCAGCTCGCTCGACACCCTGGCCACGTTGGGCGGCCGCTCGTTCACCCCGCTGCTCGCCAGCAGCGAGTTCGCCGCCCTGCAGCGCGGGCGATTCGATATCCGGCCAGACCAGCAGCCCCTCTATGACCGGGCCGCGCTGCGCAGCTACCTGCTCGCCGTCGCCGTAGAAGGCGCGGTCGGCGCTACGATGGTGCCGGTACCGCCGCCGGTGTCGCCGGCCGACAGTGCCGGCTCCGCTGAAGCGGTACCCACCGACTCGGGCGCGCTCGACGAGGCGACCCCCGATGCGGCAGCTATGGGCGGCACCCAGGAAGCGCGCGTGCTCGACCGCGAGGTACAGTCGGGCCCGGCCACCGGCCGCGTGGTCGTCGTCGGTGATGCCGACTTCCTTACCGACGGGTTCGTACGCAACTCGCCGGAGAACATGCTCTTCGCGTTGGCTGCGCTCGACTGGCTGACTCAGAGCGATGCGCTGCTGGCCATCCGCTCCAAGCAGCCGACGCCGCGGCCGCTGGTCTTCCAGTCGAACGTCGCGATGCAAACGGTGAAATACATCAACCTCATCGGTGTGCCGCTGCTCTTCGTGTTGTTCGGCGCGCTGCGGTTGCTGCAGCGGCGTACCCTCACTCGACGGACGTACCCGGCATGAGCGATCGGTCACTCAAGATCCTGGTCGGCGTCCTGGCCGCGCTCGTCGTGGCCTGGGCCGCAGTCCGCCTGCTGGGCGGCCGCGGCGCTGCGCCGGAGCCCGTGCCGTTCGACCTCGAGTCGGCGGCGGCGCTCGATATCGACAGCATCGTCATTGCCGCGGCGGACGATACCGTACGCCTGCGTGCCAGCGACGGCTGGACGGTCAACGGACACGAGGCGGCCTTGGAGACCGGCGAGTCGCTGCGGCGCGCGCTGGAGGGCGCGCGCATCGAGCAGCTGGTCAGTCGCAACCCGGAGAACCACATGCGGCTCGGCGTCACGCGCACGGCGGGCCGTCGCGTCACAGTCTACGCCGGCGGCACGGCAGAGCTCTCGCTGATCATCGGCCAGGGCAGGCGCGGCTTCGATCAGGCGTACGTGCGGCGCGAGGGCGACGATGAGGTCTACACGCTCGAGGGCTCACTGGTCAGTCTGGCGAATCGAGCCGTCGATGACTGGCGCGACAAGGACATCGTCTTGGTCAACCGCGACGAAGTCGGGCGGGTCGCGTTCACCTACTCGGACGAGTCTTTCACGTTGGTCCGCGATAGCACGGGTTGGCGCTTCGAGCCGGAGGGCGGCGCCGCCAACGCGGCACAGGTCGATGGCATCCTCATGGTATTCGCCAGCCTGCGGGCGATCGGCTTCGCCGCGGATTCGGTCACCGAGGCGCTCGTCTGGGAGCCGCCGAGCGCCCGGGTGCAACTGTTCGGCCCCGGCGACGCGCCCTACGGGGACATCGTGTTCCTCGAGCGCGCCGACGACGTCGGCTACTACGTGCGGCGCGCCGGTTCGCCCGTGGTCTACGAGATCAGCTCGTACACCGGTGATCAGATACTCAAGCGCGCGGCGGATCTCGCCGCCGTCGCTGACGGCGCGAATTAGGTTGACCCTTATTGTGGGGTCGGATAGATTCCAGCCTCCAATCCCGGGGGCGTAGCTCAGCTGGCTAGAGCGCCACGTTGACATCGTGGAGGTCACAGGTTCAAGTCCTGTCGCCCCCATCACCTTTCTGATGTTTCTCCGACCCGAAGGGTGTCTCCTGAAGCTCGGCGCCTGCGTTTCGGTCGTCCTCCTACTGGTCCTCCTCGCCAGCGCCTGCGGGATCGACGGGCCCTACGCGACCGCGCCGGCCGGACCCACCGAACGTCCCTCGCTCCCACCGACCCACACGGCGGAGGTTGGCGATGCGGGTGAGCTACAGGTCAGCTTCGTCGCATTCCACCCGGCGCGGGCCAGCCAGATGATCGTTGGGGGTGGCGCCTGGGTCGAGCTCGACTATTCGATCACCCGCGCCGACCTGGCCCTCGAGTTCGAGGTGCTCGGCGCCACCGATGTCAACGGTACCCGGCCGTTCGAGACCTCGTTCTGGACCGCGGACCGCAAGGTCGCCTTCGTCTGCGGTGCCGGCCCGGGGCCGACACACTCCGCCGGTCTGGTGGCCGGGTTCCAGCGCTCGCAGACGGAGACCTACCCGCAGCAGGGTGAGCCCGACGTGCCGTTCGTTCGCTTGCGTGTCTGGGCCACGCCGTTCGCGCGCGCCTGCGAGCCGCCGGACACGTTCACGATAGAGAGCGACAAGCCGGTGATGGTGGTCGTCGAGCGGCTGAACTGGAGGGCGCCTTAGCTTATCGTCGATCGACGGTCTCGTGGTTGACAGCGGTGGCGCGGTTTGCTTGATTCCTCACCGCTTTCAGGGGCCGTAGCTCAGTTGGGAGAGCGCCTGGATCGCACCCAGGAGGTCAGGGGTTCGAGCCCCCTCGGCTCCACTGCAGTGGTCGGTGGTCGGTCGCCTTGTACCGAGTGCCGGCCGCTTTCTCTTCGTTGACGCCGCAGGCCACGCTCCCAATGACTACCGGGACCGCGGCACTCCACGCTTCAAGTAGCGAAGCTCGGCGCTGGGTGCCAGCACCAGCATGACGTCGCCGTACTCGAACGCGTCGTCGGGATCGGGTGCCGTGTCGAGCACTTCCTCACCGCTGGCGGTTGTCCGCTTGATCATCAGCACGCTGGCGCCGAAGTCCTGGCGGATATTGAGCTCGCGGATCGTGCGGCCGACGAACGGTCCCGGGGCGGGGATCTCGGCGACCACGGTGTCGTGCGCCGCCGGCAGCGACTCGACCTTGCTGTCCTGGTCCACGGCGGACGCCATGCTGCCCGCCATGTCGCGCTTGAACAGCTCGGTGTGATAGCGGCCGATAACATCTTCCGGCCAGATCACGCCCGCCAGCCGCCCGTTCTCCAGCACCGGTACCTCGCCGCGGTAGCCACCCAACAGCCGCATCACGTCGGCCAGCGAGTCGTGCGGTGCAACGGTGGGGAACTCGGCTTCGGTCATCACATCCTCGGCGATGATCAGCGCCTCGAGCGCGCCGGGGTCTCTCAGCATCGGGCGTATGCTGTCGACGGTGATGACACCCTCCAGCTCGCCCGCTTCACCGGTGACAAAGAGCGTGCTGCCGGGATGGTCGATCAGCTTCGAGATGAGCGACAGGAGATGATCGTCCCCCGCCACGGTGACGGGTTCGCTGCGCATGACCTCGCGTACCTGCACGTGCTGGAGAACGTTGACCGCTTGGCCGCGCTGGACGTCCACCCCGCGGCGCAACAGCTTCATCGTGTAGATCGAGGCACGTTGCAGCCGCGTCGCCAGCAGCGTGGCGATGATGCAGCTGATCATCAGCGGCAGGATGATCTTGTAGTCGCCGGTCATCTCGAAGATTATTAGGATAGCGGTGATCGGCGCGTGCGTGCCCGCCGCCACTACGGCGCCCATCCCGACCAGTGCGTACGCCCCGGCGCCAGCCGCCGAGGTCGGCCAGATCGAGTGGACGACCGTGCCCACCGCGCCGCCCAACATGGCGCCGATGAAAAGCGATGGCGCGAACACGCCGCCCGAGCCGCCCGACCCGATGGTGAGTGAGACGGCGAGGATCTTCATCACGACCAGCAACAGCAGGAACCCCCAGGCCAGCCGGCCGTACAGCGCCTCGGTGATCGCCTCGTAGCCGACGCCGAACACGTGAGGCAGCCCGATGCCGATGACGCCGATCAACGCGCCGCCCACCATCGCCTTGACCGGCAGCGGCAGCTTCAGCCTGTCGAACGAGTCCTCGGCGGCGTAGAGGCTGCGGATGAAGGCCAGCGCCACCAGCCCGGCCAGGATACCGAGGCCGGCGTAGGCGAAGAGCTCGGTCCAGTGGACCAGGCTGTAGGCAGGCACCTCGAAGGCTGGGAAGTCGCCCAGGAAATGCCGGCTGATCACGGTGGCGGCCACCGACGAGATGACGATCGGCGAGAACTGGGCGACGCCGAAATCGCCGAGGATGATCTCCAGCGCGAAGAGCGCCCCCGCCACCGGCGCGTTGAAGGTCGCCGCGATACCCGCCGCCGCTCCGCACCCCACCAGCGTTCGCAGCCGCCGGTGGTCGACCTTCAGCCACTGACCGATGGCCGAGCCCAGCGCCGAGCCGATCTGCACGATCGGTCCCTCGCGGCCCACCGAGCCGCCGCTGCCGATGCAGATGCCCGACGCGAACATCTTGGCGATGACCACGCGCGGTCGGATGCGGCCGCCGCGCAGCGCCACCGCCTCCATCACCTCCGGTACACCGTGACCCTTCGCCTCGCGGGCGAAGAAGTAGACGATCAGGCCGACCACCAGACCGCCGGCTGCCGGCACCGCGATCTTCCACCAGGGCGGCAGGCCCGCCAGGTGCTCCAGCCCGACCGGGCCCTGCTGCCAGGCGATCCGATTCACCGCCACGATCAGCAGGCGGAAGCCCACGGCGCACAGGCCGCCCAGCACACCGATGCCGATGGCGACCAGCACCATGTAGAGCCGCTCGGTCTGGCGCAGCCCGTCGTGGAAGCGCCGCAGCGCTCGGGCGGTGGCGCTGATCATCCCACCTGCGGGACGGTTCCCCGTCCCGCCGCCCAGATCAGGCAGGCCCGGCCGGCACGGAACGCCAGGCCGCCCAATGGGGTAATTCCACTTGGCCAGCGCCCGCCGGAAAGGCTTAGCGCGTATAGGCTTCCAGAGAAGAGCACCGTCCCCCCCGCAAAGCACCAGCCCGCAGCCCGCACCGGGCTGCCGGGCCAGCGCACGTGGGCGCCGAACGCGCCCGCCGCCACACCCACGAGACCTGAAGCAGAGCCCAGGACGAAGAAGAGTCTGTCCATGACGGCCGTAAACTAGGTCTGCGGAGTTTGCCGTGCCACGTCCTTCGTGCCATAATACCGGGGCCCCCCGCCTCGATGACCCCGAAACCGATACAGCCGATGACCGGGAGGAAGCCCGCATGAGCTCTGCCGGCCGAGGGGAACGACCGGCAAAAGTCTTGATCGTCGACGACGAACGTTCCCTCACCAAAGTCCTATCCAAGGTACTCAGCACCGACGGCTTCTCGTGCGACGTCGCGTCGAACGGCAAGCAGGCGCTCGAGATCCTGAAGGACAAGCACTTCGACGTCATCGTCACCGACATCACCATGCCGGAGATGACGGGGATCGAGCTGCTCAAGCTCGTCAAGAAGCGCGATCCCGAGATCCAGGTCATCGTCATCACCGGCCACCCCGACGTCGACTTCGCCGTCGAGGCCATCCGCTCACAGGTCGACGACTACCTGATCAAGCCGTTCGAGATGGGCCAGCTACGCCACGCGGTCTACCGGGCGCTCGAGCACCGCTCGCTGCTCCAGGAGAATCGGGCCTACCGCGAACGCCTGGAGGAGCGCGTCCAGAAGCAGGCGCTCCAGATCAACCAGCTCTTCCTCGACGGCCTCCAGGCGCTGGCCGCCGCCATCGAGGCGCGCGATCGCTACACCGGCGGCCACCTGGACCGGGTCAGCAAGTACGCGCTCGCCACCGGAACCGAGCTGGGGCTCGGCGAGAAGCAGATGTGGAGCCTGTGGCTCGGCTCGCTCTTCCACGATGTCGGCAAGCTGGCCATCCCCGACGCCATCCTCAACAAGCCGGGCCCGCTGACCGAGGAAGAATACGCCGAGATGAAGCGCCACCCCGAGCTGGGGGTCGAGATCATTCAGCGCATCTCCTTCCTGCTGCCGGCGGCGCTCGCCATTCTCCACCACCAGGAACGCTGGGACGGCAACGGCTATCCCAACGGCCTGTCCGGCGAGAAGATCTCCATCGAGGGCCGCATCCTGGCCGTGGCCGACGCCTTCGACGCCATGCTCACCGACCGGCCCTACCGCAGAGCACTCACCGAGGAGTACGCGCTCAGCGAGCTGGAGCGCTGCGCCGGCACCCAATTCGATCCCGGCGTCATCGAGGCCTTCCTCGAGGCCAAGGAGAAAGGCTTCCCCAGCCGCTCGCCGCTCTCCGTCGGGCTCGGGGTCGGCGCCCGGGTCCCCGTCCAGGCTGCGGTGCCCGACCTCGGCGAGGCCGAGGTTGACCCCTCAGAAGCCGCTGAATAGATTGCCGTTTCCCGGCGCCAGCGTAGCTCAACGGTAGAGCACGGCATTCGTAATGCCGGGGTTGTGGGTTCGATTCCCACCGCTGGCTTGCTCGGCGCCGGCCGTCCGGCTCGCTCCACCGCTCGCGGTGACGGCCGGGCAGATCGCCGGGCCACGCCGGCCCGCTCACGAGTTGCGCTCGGCCGGACGCCCGGCGCCTCGCGGGTGAGAAACGATGTTTGCGGGCGTAGCTCAGTTGGTAGAGCGCAACCTTGCCAAGGTTGAGGTCGCCGGTTCGAGCCCGGTCGCCCGCTCTGATGTGTCGCCGAAGATGCCCGGGGAGGATGAAGTCTCTCGGCGGGCCGCGAGGCCGGTAGGGAAGGCGTAAACTCTCCGGGCCTCAAAATGTCAGTCACGGGGAGTAGCTCAGCCCGGAAGAGCGCTGCGTTCGGGTCGCAGAGGCCGCGGGTTCAAATCCCGCCTCCCCGATTCTTCAGTGGGTCAGTAGGTCGGTAGGTCAGTGGGTCAGTGGCGGCGAGTGCGGGCGACCCCAGAGCGTTCACTGATCCACTGAATGACCGACCCACCGATCCACTGATAGCGGGACGTGGCGCAGTCCGGTAGCGCGCCTGAATGGGGTTCAGGAGGTCGCGGGTTCGAATCCCGCCGTCCCGACTCCTCGCCGTCGCTCCTTTTGAGCGGCCTGCTGAACGCTGGCCGATCAACGTTTGGCGAACAGCAGGTTTCTCACCCGCCCGCCCGACACCCTGTAGCCGGTAATCTCGTTTCCCTCGTCGCGCTCGAACTTGACCATCCTAAGAAAGGAGGTGTCGCCGATGAACGTGTCATGGGCCCAGGGGGTAGGGGTGAG
>JBDHKD010000159.1:0-2783 GCA_039586575.1 Gemmatimonadota bacterium
TGCTCCGAGGTGTGCTGACCTTCGGCAAAATGGATCGGCGCGTCGAAGTGGGTGCCACCGTGCTCGGCCAGGCAGAAGTTATTGGCGGCGTAGTAGTATCCTCCCTCGGTGATGCCGGCCGACACGACCTCCAGCTCGAAGGGCTGCGCCGTCGGCCAGAAGACGGCACGCTCATCGTACGAGTAGGTCATGTCGATCCACTCAGCCTCGACACCCGAGAAGAGACCGGCGAGCATCTCTGCGTTGTTCTCTCCTCCCGGCTGGCAGCCCGCGCAGACGAGCCCACTCGCAGCGACGAACAAAGCGCAGCTCATGCGGCGACCGATGGGCTTGAAGTGTCTATTGGATGAACGTGCGTGCGCCCGATCGGAGACGTGCTCGAAGTACGACATGCGGCAGTCCTCCCCTGAGACGTGGCTGTGGGTTGGGTGGATACTCTAAGCTATCACCCGGCGCTGGGGTTTGTCACTCGGGTCAGACTGAGGCGGCACTCGCATGTTGGGGGTGGCTGTCCTGACCGTGCCCGACCTAACTTGCGCCGATCGGCTGCCGGCGTTGCAGCATTCGGCAGGACCACCGTGTTCGAAGTGAGTTCGCTGGACCGCAAGTATCATCAGATCGATGCCAGAGAAACCTGCCCACACGACAGCTGAAGCCGAGCACCCGCGCGCGCGGGAACCGCTCACGCTGGTTGTCGCGCTCATCCTCTCGGTGGTCGCCGTATCATTAAAAAAGCAGATCATCACCAGTCTCGGTGTCACGCCGAACACGTCGATCGTCGCGGTGATCGTCGCGATCCTCGTCTCCCGGGTTCCGCTCCGCATCTTTCGCTCGTTCCGTTCGATCCATCGTCAGAACCTGATCCAGACGACGATGTCGAGCGCGACGTTCGGCGCGGCGAATTCGTTGCTGGTCCCGATCGGCGTGCCGATCCTGGTCGGCCGCCCGGAGCTGGTGGTGCCGATGCTACTGGGCGCGACGGCGGGCATGCTGATCGATGTGGCGATGCTCTACTGGCTGTTCGACTCGCGTCTCTTTCCCGGCGAGTCGCCGTGGCCGATCGGGATCGCGTCGGCCGAGGCGATTCTGGCGGGCGATCGCGGGGGCCGACGCGCCCGGCTGCTGGGGCTCGGGGCCTGCGCTGGCGTGCTCGGTACCTCCGGGCTGTTCGGGGGGCTGCGAGCGGTCGCCGGCGTCGGCGCCCTGCCGATGGCCGCCTTCGGCATCGCCTTCCTGGGGAACGTCTGGGCGCTCGCCATGTTCGGCGTGGGGCTTCTGGTGCGGGGATACGCGCCCGGCGCCTGGGGCATCGACCTGGCGGCGCAGCTCGTGCCGCACGGGATGATGATCGGGGCGGGGATCATGGCGCTGGGTCAGGCCGTGGTCATCGCCCTCCGCCGCCGCGCGGACCGGGCTAACACGGTTAGTGATAGGGCGGCGCGGTCTGTGCAGCCGACCCGCACCCGGGAGGAGGCGCGGGCGGGGCTCCTGCGTGGCACCGGCCTCTACCTGCTCGCCGGGCTCCTGCTGGCCGTCGGTGGTGGCCTCTGGATGGATATGGGCGCGCCGCAGCTCCTGGGCTGGGTGGTTTTCGCCGCGGTCGCCTGCGTGGCTGCCGAGTTCATCGTCGGGCTCGCCGCGATGCAGGCCGGGTGGTTTCCCGCCTTCGCGACGGCTCTGGTCTTCCTGCTCCTCGGGCTCGCGCTCGGATTCCCGCCCGCGGCCGCCGCGCTGATGGTGGGTTTCGTCGCCTCCGGGGGTCCGGCGTTCGCCGACGCCGGTTACGACTTCAAGACGGGATGGTACCTGCGCGGGTTCGGCCGCAACGCGGCCTTCGAGCTGGCGGGCCGCCGGCAGCAACTCTTCGCCGCGCTCGTCGGCCTGCTCACCGCACTCGCCATGGTCGCGCTCTTCTACAGGTCGTACTTCGAGGCCGACCTCTTTCCGCCCGTCGTTCGCGTTTACGCCGCGGCGATAGACGCTGGGATCGATCCCGAGGCGGGCGCCAGGCTGCTGGTGTGGGCAGTGCTCGGCGCGCTCCTTCAGCTCCTGGGCGGGCCGAACCGCCAACTCGGCATCCTATTCGCCACCGGGCTCCTGATATTCAATCCCCTCGCCGGTTGGGCCGTGCTGGTGGGTCTGCTGGTTCGTATCGCCTGGGCGCGGGGTGATACGGCGGTGGAAGGCGCGCCGTCGACGGTCTTCGCCGGCGGCCTCATCGCCGGCGATGCCCTCTGGAGCTTTGGCGCCTCCATGTTCCGGTGATTCACAGCCGGGTGGAGCTGGAAATGGTTGTGTTAAGGCGTAGTGGTCGACTCGCTAGAACCAAATCAAGTAGGTGAGCTTCACGATGAAGGCCCGGCTCTCCGGGTTCCAGGTGGAGCCGACTATGTCGCGCCGCTCGTTGAAGACGATGAACAGGTCGCTGCCCGGCCGATGGATCCAGTTGATTCGCAGGTTGGCGGAGAAAGCGCCGCTCTGGCTGTTGTACTGCAGCAGGGCGTTGCCAAACAGCCGGGTGTTAGCCGCCAGCTTGATCCGGCCTCTCACGAGGTCGGTCTGGAAGGCGCCGCCCGGCACATCGACATCATTGTGCTCGTAACCGAGCTCGAGCCCGATGTGCGGGCTGTCGAACGCCAGCTCGCCGCCAACGAACCAGTGGTGACCGTTCCAGAATTCGCCGCCGCCCCCGTCGAGCCCGGCCGATACGGGGCGTGCCTGGCTGGTGTTGAGACGCACGCTGAAGGTCCAGTCCTCGTAGTCGCCTGGCGGCACGACCACAG
>JBDHKD010000160.1:0-2773 GCA_039586575.1 Gemmatimonadota bacterium
CGCCCGCAGGCTGAGAGCCAGATCGCGCGCCATCGCCGCCCGGTAGACGGAGTCGGGCCCGGGCTCGGGCGCCTCCGCGTAAGCATCCAACCACCGGGCGTGCCGCTCGGCAGACTCATAGTCCTCGAGCCGCACGCTTAGGAGGCCCGCCAGATACGGTCGATCGCCCTGATCATAGCCCTCAAGTTGCACGCCGCGCTCCACTCGGCCCCTTAGCTCCTCCAGTTCGCCGCGCGGCACGTGCAGGAACGAGCTCGCCGCGAGCGCGGCGCGGATCTTGAGCGCCCACCATCTGTCGTCGGGCTCCAGGGCTTCGGCTCGCTCGAGCTCGGCCTTCGCCGCCTCCCACTTTCCCAATGCCAGGTACAGGTGCGCGGCCAGGGAAAGACCGACCCCCTGACTCCACAGCTGGCGCGATCTCTCGGTCAATAGCTCGGCGACCTCGATCGCACCCGCCCAGTCATCCGACGCTCTGGTCACATCCTCGACGGCGAAATACACATGGCCAAACTCGGCTCCTCGCAGCTCGGCGAGTATTCGCTCCTGCTCGGCACGATCCGGTTGCGCGTAGGCGAGCGCTGCCCGGCGTGACGGGGCCAGATCGCCGTCGGGCGCGAGCTCCAGCAACCGCTCGAGCAGCGCCCGGGCCTCGTCGTACTTGCCCTCCATTCCGGCGACCCAGCTGAGCTCATACGTTGCCTTGGGTTGATCGGGATCCAGCGCGAGAATGCGCTCAGCGATCGTCCTGAGCTCTGAAACGGACGGGTTCAGCGCCGGAAAGTCCCAGATCAGCAGTCTATTCAAAGAGAACCAGGCCTCGAGATCGCTGGGGTAGAGCGCCACGAGGGTTCGAAGGCGGTCCTCTGCCTCGCCGGCGTCACCGCGCAAGAACGCATCGTGTGCCTCGAGTAAAGCGCGGTCGCGCTCCGCAAGTCGGTCCTTGTACTGCAACGCTCGCTGCATCGCGCCGCGTTCGTCCACGTCAGTGAAGTAGTAGGTACCGGCCACCGCCAGCCGATAGTAGGCCAGGGCGAACGTGCTGTCGGCTGCCACAGCGCGCTTGTACGCGGCCGCAGCTTCGTTGTTCTGGTTCAACCGAAAAGCCTTCTCACCCCGCAGATACTCTCGGAGCGCCGGCAGCGACTCCGTCGTCAGCGCAGCCAACCTGCTGAGGCGTGTCCCCGGACCGCCCACGCCCGTGGCCAGTAGCTGCCTGCATACCTCGTCGACGAGCTCGAACAGCCGACTCCCGTCTTCGACCTCCGTTTGCACACGGGTCACGACGGATCCGTCCACGTCATACAGAGCTGCGTTCACCCGTATCCCGTCGCCCGCGTCGAAGACACTGCCCAGGATGTAACGCCCCGCGCCGAAATGACGGGCCAGCCGCCCCGCCTCTTCGGGGCCCATCACCCCTTCCGTGCGCCTGACGAAGCTCAAGAGAGCGTGCGGGTCGACGGCACTCAGCTCGCCGGCACCGTCCAGAGAGGTGCTCAAGAGATCCACCATACCTTCATCGAGGTAGGTCAGCTCGTCACTTCCACGGACGGTGAAGGGGAGCACCGCCACCCTGTTCGGATCCAGCACCTCTCCGGCGTCCGGCCCGCCCAGCTCGCGAAGACCCACAACCACGGCGACCAGAACGGCTACCGCGAGGGCCAAGACCCCCAGCCCCGCACGCCAGGTCAACCGCCGCCCGCGCACAACCTCCGGCGCTCGTCCCTCGGCACTCACAGCCGTCGAGACCGCCTGCCGGAGTGGTTGGCCTTTTCGCTCCGCCTCGCTCCGCAGCCGCTCCGCTGTCTCCAAAACCTCCGCCGACGCCCCGACGTTAAGCTCCTCCCTGAGCCGCAGCTCGTGCAGATGTGCGTGCTGCAGCGCGTTCGCCACATCGCCCGCCGCCGCCAAGGCCTCCATCACCCGCACGACGAGCCGCGAATCGTACGGATCCTCAGCCGCCAGACGCTTCCACCACTCCGCCGCCTTCCCATAATCGCCCTGATCCTCCGCCTCGCGCGCCAGCGCCTGGAGCGCCCGCGCATAGAGCCCCGCGTAACGCTCGCGCTCCCCCTCCACCCAGCGCTCGAACTCCAACGCCTCGCCCAGATGGACACCGTCCAGGAAAGGACCCCCGTAAACCGCCACCGCCGCCTCCGGCTCGCCGCGCTCCAGCGCCTCCTCCAGCGCCCGCACATCCGCCCAGACCAGCTCGGGGTTCAGACGCAGCATCTCCCCCGATGCCTGAACAACTTCTTCACCGAGCTCTTTGCGGAAGCTGTGGAGGGTATTGGAGAGCCGGTGGCGGGCCCGTTCCTCGTCGCTCTCCGGCCACAGGTAGCCGACCAGCTTGTCACGGGTGAGACCGCTATCGCGCGACGCCGCCAGCAGCGCCAATACGGCCAGCCGTCTCGTTTGAACGATGTGACCCGAAAACGGGCCGGATGGTCCCTCTAAGGCAAGGCCGCCGAGCAGTTTGAGCCGGTACACCAACTCGCGCCTTCGACCTGTTGATTCTCAGTGGAGACCAGTGGATCTACAGGTGACCTTTCGATCTCATATTAGGCCCACAGTCCACTCCTGGCCAGGAGATTCGCTGCGCAGCACAAGGTCGTCTTGGCTTCTATACCCTCGAAGAGGAGGTCTATCATGCGTGTCATGGAAACGCTCCGTTGGGTCTGCGGGTTCTCAGTCGTCGCCATCCTGGGCTGCGCTGAAGGGCAGGAACCCCTGGGCATGACAGACCCTGTGGACGCGACCGGTCCGGTGTTGGCCG
>JBDHKD010000022.1:0-40017 GCA_039586575.1 Gemmatimonadota bacterium
CCGATGATAAAGCTCAAAGACCTGATGAACCGCGACGTGATCTCCGTCTCCCCCGACCTTACGCTGCGTGAGCTGCTGGAGGTGTTCACCGAGGCCGGTGTGAGTGGCGCGCCTGTGGTCTCGGGCGGCAGGGTGGTCGGGGTGATCTCGACCACCGATGTGTTCGATTTCCGGGAGGAAAGCGGTGGCTACTCGCTGCGCTCCGGCTCCGGCTCATCGAGGCCGGAGCCGGGCCCGGGTCGGCGCCGCGGCGGCGGTCACGACACGTGGGACAGCTCGGAACCCGAGGCCATGGCGTGGGTGCGGGCGCGCCGCTCGGGCGAGTTGGACCCCCTGGCTCAGTACACCGTTGCGGACGTGATGACCCGCGATGTGCTCAGCCAACCGTCGGAAACTTCGGTCAAGGCGGCCGCTCGTTACATGCTCGAGTCGGGCATTCACCGGGTACTCGTAATCGACGAGGGCAGCCTGAAGGGCATCGTCACGACAACCGACATCGTACGCGCGGTCGCCGACGGCAAGCTCAAAGGCTGAGCGGCGGCGGCTCGTATCAAGAACCGAGGGGATAATCGCGTGGCCAACACGAAACCCGCCTCGCTGACAGCCGAGCAGCTGCGTAGAACTTGCGATCCGGCGACGCTGAAGTTCAAGACGACCGCGGAACTGGAGCCGCTGCACGAGGCCATCGGCCAGGACCTGGCAATGCGCGCGGTGCGCTTCGGCCTCAAGGTCGAGCACCCGGGCTATAACATTTTCGCCATCGGACTGCCGGGATCCGGTCGCGCGACGATGATCCGGCAACTGCTCGAAGACCGGGCGCGAGACGAGCCGACACCTTCAGACTGGTGCTACGTCTTCAACTTCGACAAACCACGCGAGCCGTATGCGCTCGCCGTGCCGGCGGGCCGCGGGCCCTATCTGCGCGAGCAGGTCGACGGGCTACTGAGCGAGCTACAGGCGGCGCTTCCCAAGGCGCTGGCGAGCGAAGAGGTGCGCAAGGAGCAGGACGATATCGCTGAACGCGCGATGAGTATCCAGCGCCAGCTGATCGAGGAGTTCCAGAAGCAGATCGAAGCGGAGCGCTACGTGGCGATGGTGCAGACGCCGACCGGCTGGGTCGTGGCACCCGCACTGGGCAACGAGCCGATCGACGAGAAACAGTTCCAGACGCTGCCGGATGAGCAGCGGGACGAGATACTCGAGCGGCGGCATGAAATGGAGAAGGCGTTCGCCGAGGTCCAGCGCAAGGTGCGCGAGACCGAACGCGATGCGAAGCGCTTGGTACTCGAGCTACAGCAGATGGTGGCCAAGGCGGAGGTGGAGCATTTGGTCAACGAGCTCAAAGCTGGCTGGGAAACTGGTTCGGACGTCACCGCCTGGCTCGACCGGTTGGCTCAGGAGATCATCGAGAACGCCGAACAGTTCTCCGACACCAGCGACGAGTCGGAATCAAGCTCGGAGGGGATGCCCGTCGAGGAGGACCCGCTGGCCAACTACCGGGTGAACGTGATCGTCGGCCATACGCCGGACAGTGGCGCGCCCGTCATCCAGGAAGAGAACCCGACGTATCACAACCTCATCGGTCGCATCGAGCACAAGGTGCAGTTCGGCACGATGATCGCCGACTTCGCCCAGATCACGGCCGGGGCGATCCATCAGGCGAACGGCGGCTACCTGATCATCGAGGCCAGCAACGTGCTGCGCCAACCGCTGGCCTGGATCGCGCTGAAGAACTCATTGAAGACGCGATCGATCCGACTGGAAGAGATCATCGAATACACGAGCCTCATCGCGACGACGACGCTCAAACCACAGCCGATACCGCTGGAGGTGCGAGTGATCGTCTTGGGCGACCCGTACACTTACCAACTGCTGCACTCATACGACGAGGACTTCGGTGAGCTGTTCAAGGTGAAAGCCGACTTCAGCCCATACATGGAGCGGGATGGCGAAGCGGAGCGCGGCTACGGAGCCTTCATCGCAGCACGCGGCGAGGAAGAGTCGCTACCGCCGTTCGACGCCGGCGCCGTCGCACGTGTCGTCGAGTTCGGCTCGCGTTTGGCCGGGCACCAGGACCGGCTCAGCACACAGTTCGGCGCCGTTGGCGACCTGGTGCGCGAGGCAGGATTCTTCGCCAGGGCCGTCGAACGGTTGGTCGTGACCAAGGAGGATGTGCGCCGGGCTATCCGTGAGCGCGAGGAGCGAGTCAACCGGCCGGAGCGCGAGCTGCTGAGCTTGATCGAAGAAGACACGCTGACCGTCGACCCCGCCGGCGAGAAGGTGGGCCAGATCTATGGCCTGGCGGTCCTCTCGTCCGGCGACCACCACTTCGCGCGGCCGATCAAGATCGAGGCCAGCGCGTTCATGGGCACGAGCGGCGTGGTCGACATCGAGCGCGAGGTGCGGCTCGGCGGTCCCCTCCACAACAAAGGTGTTCTGGTGCTCTCGGGCTACCTGGGCGACCTGTTCGCGCAAGACCACCCGCTGATCATGTCCGCATCGCTCTCGTTCGACCAGCTGTACGAGGAGGTCGAGGGCGACAGCGCGTCGGCGGCGGAGCTCTACACGCTCATCTCGTCGATCGCCGAGGTGCCGCTGCGCCAGGGGATCGCCATCACGGGCGCGCTCAACCAGAAGGGCGATATCCAGCCGATCGGCGGCGTCACGACCAAGATCGAGGGTTTCTTCCGGGCCTGTAAGCGGCGCGGTCTGACCGGCGAGCAGGGCGTGATCATCCCGGCCCGCAACTTGCTCAACCTGGTACTGAACGACGAGGTGATCGACGCGGTGAGAGACGGCCAGTTCCACGTATGGCCGATCAGGTCTTTCAAAGGGGGCTGGCCCATCCTCGCCGGTATGGCCGCCGGTGAGCGTAAGGCCGATGGAGAGTTCCCAGCCGACTCCGTCTACGGGCAGGCCGCGGCGCGCCTGCGGAAGTGGGCGCACGGCTGGCGCGACTTCGGCAAACCGATCCGCAGGGGGCGCGCCCCCGAGGCGGAGGAGACCGCGGCTGAGAGCCCGACGGAGGAGCCGCCGACGGACGAGCCCGGCAATCCAGCCGACGAAGGAGCGGAAGCGTAGAGCGTGGCCGGCAAGCGGGGACGGGAAGCGGCGCGGGCCCGGGCTGAGAAGCTGCGGGAGGCCATTCGTCACCACGACTACCATTACTACGTGCTCGACCAACCGGAGATCTCCGACGCCGAGTACGACAGGCTTTACCGCGAGCTGAAGACGCTCGAGCAGGCACACCCCGACCTCGTAACCCCCGACTCCCCAACGCAGCGAGTGGCTGGCCGGCCGCGCGCCGGCTTCAGCGAGCTCGAGCACACGGCGCCGATGCTGAGCCTCGATTCCGCCGCCAGCGAGGAGGAGGTTCGCCGGTTCGACGCGCGGCTGCGCTCGGCCTTGGGTGACGGGGCGGTCGAGTACGTGGTGGAACCGAAGCTGGACGGGCTGTCCCTGGAGCTCGTCTACGAGGACGGAATCCTGGTGCGGGCAGCGACGCGGGGCGATGGCCGGGTGGGCGAGGATGTGACGGCCAACGCCCGGACGATCCGCTCGGTGCCGTTGCGGCTCAGGGTCGGCAAGCGCGGCGTGCCGCGGCTACTGGCGCTGCGCGGTGAGGCGATCCTGATGATCGACGAGTTCGAGCGCCTCAACGCCCGGCTGACGCAGGAGGACAAGCCGGTCTTCGCCAACCCACGCAACGCTGCGGCCGGCTCGATGAGGCAGCTCGATCCGAGCGTAACGGCGCGGCGGCCGCTGGTGGTGTTCGCCTACGAGCTTATGGCGGCCGAAGGCCTCGTGCTGGCGAGCCATGCGGAGGTGCTGGAGGCGCTGCGCGGCTGGGGTTTCCGAGTCAGCGCGGAGACGCGAACCGGTCTGCAGGTCGATGAGGCGATCGCGCTGCGCCACGACCTGGAGCGCCGGCGCGACGAGCTGGAGTACGAGGTCGACGGCGTGGTCATCAAGCTCAACGACCTGGCCGCCCGCGAGCGGCTGGGCGCGACGGCCCACCACCCGCGCTGGGCCTTCGCCTACAAGTTCGAGCCGCGCCGCGAGGTCTCGGAGATCATGGACATCGTCGTCCAGGTGGGCCGCACCGGCAAGCTGACCCCCGTCGCCATGCTGCGGCCAGTAGACGTGGGCGGCGTTACGGTCTCGAGGGCATCGCTCCACAACCGGGAGGAAATCGAGCGTAAGGACGTCCGCAAGGGGGACAAGGTCCGCATACAGCGGGCGGGTGACGTGATCCCACAGGTGCTGGAGCGGGTCGAGGTGCCCGGGAGGAAGCGCAGCGCGAGGTGGCACATGCCGAAGCGCTGCCCGGTTTGCCAATCGCCGGTAGCCAGCCAGGGACCCCTCGACTTCTGCACCAACGGGCTCGCCTGCCCCGCCCAGCTCAAAGCACGGATTCAGCATTTCGCCTCGCGCGACGCACTGGACATCCACGGGCTGGGTGAACGGACGGTCGAGCAACTGCTCGAGGAGGAGCTGGTCAGCAGTATCGCCGACCTCATGACGCTCGATCAGAAGGATCTGGTCGAGTTGGAAGGGTTTGCCGAGGTCTCCGCCCGGAATCTGGTGGACGCGATCGCTGCGGCGAAGCAGGTTACGCTCGACCGCTTTCTTTACGCGCTGGGGATCCCGGAGGTCGGCACCCAGACGGCGCGCGACCTGGCCGGGCATTTCGGCTCGCTCGACGCCCTGCTCGCCGCCTCGCGAGAGGAGCTGGAGGCGGTGTCGGGCATCGGCCCCGTCGTGGCACAAGCGGTGTTCGACTTCCTCGCCAGCGCGAGGACTCGCGAGGTCATCGCAGAACTCCGGAAGCGCGGTTTGAAGCTGCAGGAGGAGCGGGCGCCGGCAGCGAGCGTTTTCGCCGGCCTGACCTTCGTGTTCACCGGCGGCCTCGAGTCGATGTCGCGGTCCGATGCAGAGGAGCGAGTCCGTTCGCTGGGCGGCCGCGCCTCGTCGAGCGTCCGCGCGAAGACCGGTTACGTGGTGGCCCGCAGCGGCCCGGGCAGTGAGTACGAGAAGGCGGCGAAGCTGGGCGTCACGGTGCTCAGCGAGCAGGAATTCCTGAAGATGCTGCGGGAGGGGTCGGTCTGAGTGGAGAACATCGACTACGCACGGGTCTTCCAGGAAATCGCCGACCTGCTCGAGATCCAGGGCGCCAACCCGTTCCGCATCCGCGCCTACCGCAACGCTGCCCGCACCATCGAGACGCTATCACAACCTCTGGAATCGTTGCTGGCCGACGAGGAGGCACAGCTCGATGACCTGCCCGGTATCGGCAAGGACCTGGCCGGCAAGATCCGCGAGCTGTACGAGACGGGCGAACTCGAGTCGTTGAACGAACTGCGCCTCGAGGTCCCGGCGTCGCTCATACAGATCATGCACATCCCCGGGCTGGGGCCCAAGCGCGCGCGGCAGCTTTGGGAGGGGCTCGAGATCACGACGCTCGAGGAGCTCGAGGAAGCGGCGAAGGGTGGGGCGCTGGAGCAGCTACCCGGCTTCGGACCGACGCTTCAGGGGCGAATCCTCAAGGGTATCGCGGACCTGAAGGCGCGGGCCGGGCGGTTCAAGCTCTCCGACGCCGACATCTACGTGGGTCCGCTGCTCGGCTACCTGAGGAAGGCAAAGGGGATCGCCGATCTCGAGGTGGCGGGCAGCTACCGGCGGCGGGTCGAGACGGTGGGCGATATCGACATCCTGGCGACGGCGTCCGGCGACTCGGATCTCATGGACCGCTTCGTAGCGTACCGGGACGCGCAGGAAGTCATCGCCAAGGGGCCCACGAAAAGCTCGATCCGGTTGAAGAGCGGCCTACAGGTCGATCTGCGGCTGGTGCCGCGCGATAGCTACGGCGCCGCCTTGGTCTACTTCACCGGCTCGAAGGCGCACAACATCGTCATTCGCGGCATCGGCCGCGAGCGTGGACTCAAGATCAACGAGTACGGCGTGTTCCGAGGCGATGAGCTGGTGGGCGGGAAGACCGAGGAGGAGGTCTTCGCGGCTATTGACCTGCCCTGGATAACGCCGGAGCTGCGGGAGGACCGCGGTGAGGTTGACGCGGCACGTGAGCGGCGGCTGCCGGCGACGATCGAGCTGGCGGACATGCGCGGCGACCTGCAGATGCACACGCAGTACAGCGACGGGAAGCAGAGCGTGGCCGAGATGGCGGAGGCCTGCCGCGCACGCGGCTACCAATACATGGCCATCACCGACCATAGCCCTTCGCTGGCCATGACCGGCATCAAGCTGGAGGACTTCGAGCGGCAGTTCGCCGAGATCGATGCGCTGCAGAGGGAGCATGACGACATCCGGATCCTCAAGTCGGCCGAGGTCGACATCCTGGACGACGGGTCGCTCGACATGACCGACGAGCTACTCGAGCTGATGGACGTCGTTGTGATCTCGGTTCACTCGAAGTTCAACATGAGCCGCGAGGCGATGACCCAGCGGATCACGAAGGCGATGCGGCACCCGCGCGTCAACATCCTCGCCCACCCCACCGGTCGGCTGATCAATCGGCGCGAGCCCTATCCGGTCGACGTCGAAGAGCTGGTCAAGGTCGCCAGGGACGAGGGCGTCCTACTGGAGCTCAACGCGCAGCCCGACCGACTCGACCTGCGCGACTTCCACCTGCAGATGGCGCGCGAAGCCGGCGTGAAGATCGTCATTAGTACCGACGCTCACCGCGCCGCCGAACTCGACTACATGAGCTATGGCGTCGATCAAGCACGGCGCGGATGGTTGGAGAAGGGGGACGTCGCGAATACCCGCCCGCTGAAGGAGTTCCTCGAGCTGTTGGGGAAATAGACGGACCCGGGGCGCGTGTTCCTTGATCATCGGCCACCTGATGTCGGATATTGGTGATCGAATACCAAGCAGCAGGAGGTGTCCAATGTCGCTCGCGCCGGAGGTCGAGAAACTGTTGAAGGACGAGGGTGTCGATTACGAGGTGATCAAGCACCCGACAGCCTACACGGCAGCCGAGGAGGCGGCGGTATCGCACATTTCGGGTTACGAGTGGGCCAAGACAGTGATCTTTCTTACGAAGAAGGAAGAGCCGGTAATGGCGGTCCTGCCCGCCTCGTTTCACGTGAACGCCGGCAAGCTGGAGAAGCTGGTCGGCTCGGGTAAGCTGCGGCTAGCGGAAGAGAAGGACTTCGCCGGCCTATATCCGAACTGCGAGCCGGGCGCTATGCCTCCCCTGGGCAACCTGTACGGGCAGCCGGTGTTCGTAGACGAGCGGCTGACCGAGGACGAGACGATCGTCTTCAACGCCGGGAACCACACCGAAGCGGTTCGCCTGAACTACAAGGACTTCGAGCGGCTTGCCAAGCCGGTGGTGGGCAGTTTCGGCGAGCAGTAACCAAGAAAAGCGAACCCGCGCCCTTGTGGAGCGCGGGTAGACCCTTCGACCGGTGGCTAGACCAGCGACGTGGCGCGTCTTGGTGCGCAGGAATCCACCGGGACTCGCCGCGCCCACGGCCGCGACAGGCGGCCTCTAGCTCGCCTCTTCTTTTTGCTTCTGCTGGGCCTGGGCTGCGTCGCTGTCGCCGGAACCGAGCTTGGGCTCCTCATCCGAGCCCGTGACCGACTTCTTGAACTCCCTGATCCCCTTTCCCAGCGACTGACCGATCTCCGGTAGCCGGCGCGCGCCGAACAGCAGCAAGAAGAGAAGACCGATCAGCACGATCTCTTGCCAGCCCGGCGTCCCGATAGCCATGCTGATGAGCGCGAAGTGCTCCATAGAACAGTCCTACCTCGGTTTGTCGTTCCTCTTGCCGCCGCAGTTCGGCGCGCTAGTCTCGGATCAGGCCAACCCGTACGGCTTCGGCCCTTCCCCCCAGTCCACTAAACGCCTGCCGCGCTCCTCGAGCACGCCGGCGCGCTGCAGCGCTTCCTGTCCGCGATCACCGAGCAGCTCGTACTCTCGATACAGCGTCTCGAGCGCCACGTCGCGGGCCGCTCCCTCGCCGGTCCAGGCGTCTTCGATGACGGTCCAGCCGACTTCTCTGGCGATGCGCTCCAGGACGTAGGCACTGACCAGGTTATCATCAAGGTAGCCGGCCGGGCCGAACTCGTCATCCGGCATCGCATCGTCCGAGCCGGCGAAGTAGGCCAGCGCCGCGTTGACCATGCTGCGATGGCGCGTCTGCAGGCGTGGATCCTGCGAGAGCACCATGAGCGTCGCCACGAAGATCGGCGCCCAGCGAACGAACTTGCAGAAGACGCCTCGGTACTCGCCGACGTTCTCTCGGACCACCTGGGTGAAGTCGCGCACCGCGATCCCTCCCTCGTTTCCCGCTCGACCTAGTGGTCACCTTCGGGCCGGTAGCTCACCCGCCAGATTCGGCCACCGGCATCATCGTTAACATATAGTGCTCCGTCCGGCCCCACCAGCGCACCGGCCGGGCGGCCCGAGGCACTGCCGTCGGAGCCCCACCAGCCGGTCATGAACTCCTCGACACCTACAGCGCGGCCCGCTTCGACGCGCAAGCGAACGACTTTGCGGCCCGTCAACGGCACGGCCGAGGCCGCCTCCCCGGCCAGCACGACGAAAGCATCGGACCAGTATTCTTGCGGAAACGCGTCGCCCCGATAGAAGGTCAGCCCGCGGGGGCTCGAATGCGCCGGCAAAGACAGGATCGGCGGCACGGTGACATCGCAGCGGTCGGTATCGGCAAACTCGGGGTTCGGGACTCGCTGACCATAACAGTACGGCCAGCCGTAGTGACGACCGCGCTGGATCACGTTGATCTCGTCCGGCGGCAGTCGGTCACCCAGCCCATCGCGGCCGGACTCCGTCGCCCACAGTTCTCGCGTCTCCGGATGAAAGGCCATCCCGCCGACGGCTTGCAGGCCACGGGCCCAGACGACCAACTCCCTCGCCACCAGGTCATAGCGCAAGATCGTGCCGCGGCGCGGGTCTTCTTCGCCACACAGGTTACAGGAGGCGCCGAGCGAGATGTAGAGGGCGCGCCCGCGCGGCTCAAACAGCAGCGCACTGATCGGCGGCCCTTCGACCGGGAGCGAGTCGACGATGACCTCGTATTCAGGCCCGGCAGCGGAAGACGGAGCCCGGACCCGGCCGACCCGGCCGGACTCCGCTACCCAGAGGTCCGCGCCGGCCCAGGTGATGGCGCTCGGGCCCTCCAGATCCTCGATGACCGTCGCCCGCTCGTCCGCCGCCCCATCGCCGTCGCGGTCGATCAACCGGACGATCGCACCCGCATCGCTCAGCGCCACGTACAGCGCGCCATCGGAGCCAAACGCCAAGGCCGCCGGGCCGGCAAGCCCAGCCGCGTAGACCTGGACCTCGAAACCGTCCGGCACCAGGAGGGGCGCCGCTTCCTCCTGGGCGAGAAGAGCGCCGGCACACACTGGATAGGCGATCACGAGGCTGGCTAACCGCGGGATCAGGCCTCGGACTTTGGAACGCATCGTCGCTCCTGGGAAAGGGCGAGTCTGCCGGGTACCCACCGGCTGCCGTCGGGGACTACGCTAAATGATCGGTGGGTTCTCGTGCAATAGCGCTTCGGGATCGAGACCCCACTGCGCCCTGCCGGCCACCCCTGGACAGCCGTTGCGGCGCGGCGCGGCGCGCCGCAACATCGTATTCCAAGCCCCAACGGCCAGAGAGATGCTGCAGGAGGTTCCTGATGCTTCACCGACGCCTGGTGCTCGCCGCAATCACACTGCTCGCGCTGTCCGCCCCGGTCCGTGATCTCGCGGCGCAGCAGCCCTTCACAATCGAGCAGATCATGAGCTCTCCCTTCCCTGGCGAGCTCACCGCCGCCCCCAGTGGCGCCAAGGTCGCCTGGGTCTTCAACGCTCGGGGCGTGCGCAACATCTGGGTAGCCGAAGCACCGGACTACCAGGCACGCCGGCTGACCGCCTACGGCGAGGACGACGGCCAGGCGATCTCCGGGTTGGCCTGGACGCCGGACGGTGGGGCGCTCGTCTTCGTACGCGGCGGCGGTGCGAACCGCCAGGGTGAGTACCCCAACCCCTGGAGCCTACCCGAGGGTGTGGTCCAGCAGATATGGGTCGCCGACCTCGCGGGCGGCGAGCCGCGGCTGCTGGCCGACGGGTCGGACCCCGCGGTGGCGCCGAGCGGCGACGTGGTGGCCTATCGCCTACGCGGCGAGATCTGGTTGGTGCCGCTGGATAGCGGCGTGCCGGCGCCGCTGATCAAGGCTCGCGGAAACAGCGGCTCCCTCCGCTGGTCGCCCGACGGCTCGAAGTTGGCTTTCGTCAGCAGCCGAGGTGACCACGGCTTCGTCGGTGTCTACGATCGGGCGAGCGAGCGAGTTCGCTGGCTCGATCCTGGCGTGGACCGCGACGCGAACCCGGCCTGGTCGCCCGACGGCGGGAGGATCGCCTTCCGGCGGACCCCGACGACGCGCGGCGTGCTGCCGTTCGGGCCGCGGCGAAGCGGGCAACCGTGGTCGATCCGTGTCGCCGATGTGGAGAGCGGCAGCGGTCGCGAGGTGTGGCGTGCCGATTCCGGCCCGGGGAGCGTCTTCAGAGGCATCGACGCAGAAGACCAGCTCCTGTGGGCGGCAGGCGACCGCATCGTCTTCCCTTGGGAGAAGGACGGCTGGACCCACCTCTACTCGGTGCCGCTACGGGGTGGAGAGGCGCAGCTGCTCACGCCGGGCGAGTTCGAGGTCCAGCACGTCGCCCTCAGCCACGACCGAAGTGAAGTGATCTACAGCTCGAATCAGGACGACATCGACCGACGCCATTTGTGGAGCGTGCCGGCGGCCGGGGGGCGGCCGCGAGCGGTCACGGAAGGTGACGGGATCGAGTGGTCGCCGGCCCCGACGGCCGACGGCCGCGCTCTGGCGCTGCTCCGCTCGGACGCTCGCCGCCCGGCACGCCCGGCGATCAAGATCGGTTCCGGCGCGCCGCGTGACCTGGCACCCGACGCAATTCCGACCGACTTCCCCAGCGACGCTCTGATCGTCCCCCAACAAGTCATCTTCCCCGCCGCCGACGGTCTGTTGATCCACGGCCAGCTGTTCATGCCGCGCGACGCGCGGCCGGGCGACCGCCGGCCGGCGGTGCTCTTCTTCCACGGCGGCTCGCGCCGGCAGATGCTGCTCGGCTGGCACTACCGGGGCTACTACCACAACGCCTACGCCTTGAACCAGTACCTGGCCAGCCGCGGCTACGCGGTGCTGTCGGTCAACTACCGGAGCGGCATCGGCTACGGCATGGAGTTCCGCGAAGCGCTGAACTACGGCGCTACCGGGGCCAGCGAGTTCAACGACGTGCTGGGCGGCGGCATCTTCTTGCGGGGTCGGCCCGAGGTCGATCCCGATAAGATTGGGCTCTGGGGCGGCTCGTACGGCGGCTACTTGACGGCGCTCGGGCTGGCACGCGCCTCCGACCTGTTCGCCGCCGGCGTCGACCTGCACGGCGTGCACGACTGGAACATCGTGATCAGGAACTTCGAAGCCGGATACGACCCGCAGGCGCGGCTCGACGTGGCGCGCACGGCGTTCGAGTCGTCTCCCCTGGCGGCGGTCGACACCTGGCGCTCGCCAGTCTTGCTCATCCATGGTGACGACGACCGCAACGTACCGTTCAGCGAGACCGTCGACCTGGCCGAGGCGCTGCGCGCACAGGGTGTGGAGTTCGAGCTCTTGGTATTCCCCGACGAGGTGCACAGCTTCACCACGCACACGAACTGGTTGAGAGCATATCGTGCGGCGGTGGAGTTTTTCCGCCGCCATCTCGGACGGTGACATTAGCCAAGTGACCAGTGATACGTGATCACTGATTGCTCAGAGAGGAACCCGCATGAACGGATTGGGCGACATCCCGATAGAGGAGTTCAAGCGTGCAGCGTCGCGGGCCATAGACTGGATCGCGCATTACTTCACCCATCCGGAGGAGTACGCGGTCCGCTCGCAGGTCAAGCCGAACGAGGTGAAGGCGGCGTTGCCAACTCATGCGCCGCGGACGGGTGAGCCAATCGATGCTGTGCTCGACGACTTCGAAAGGATCGTCGTGCCCGGGAACACCCACTGGAACCACCCCTGTTTCTTCGCCTACTTCAGTGTCAGCGGCTCGGCGCCCGGTATCCTGGGCGAGCTTCTCTCGGCAGCGCTCAACGTCAACGGCATGTTGTGGCAGACGTCACCGGCGGCGACCGAGCTGGAGGAAGTCGCGCTGGATTGGCTGCGCCAGCTGCTAGGGCTGCCGGATGGTTTCCAGGGCGTGATCATGGACACGGCCTCGGTGTCGACGCTTTGCGCCATCGCCGCCGCCCGTCAGGCGCTCTCCGATCTCGATATCCGCGAGCGCGGTATGTCGGGCCGCGACGATCTGCCACTGCTTCGCCTCTACACATCGGAGCAGGCGCACTCGTCGGTGGAGAAGGCGGCACTGGTGCTGGGGCTGGGAAAGCGCGGTGTGCGCAAGATCGGCACGGACGACGCGTTCTGCCTGGATCCGGCCGATCTGGAGCGGGCGATCGCCGAGGACCGTGTTGCGGGATACCGGCCGTTTTGCGTCACGGCGACCGTCGGCACCACATCGACCACGAGCATCGACCCGGTGCCGGCGATCGCCGAGATCTGCCGACGTGAGGACCTGTGGCTGCACGTCGATGCCGCGTACGCCGGGCCGGCGGCGATCATCCCCGAGTACCGACACGTGCTCGACGGTTGCGACCTTGCAGATTCGGTCGTGGTCAACCCACACAAGTGGCTGTTCACACCGATCGACTGTAGCGCGCTCTACACGACGAAGCCGGATGTGCTCACCGGCGCCTTCAGCCTGGTGCCGGAATACCTGCGCACGAGCGTCGACGGCGAGATCAGAAACTACATGGACTGGGGCGTTTCACTGGGCCGGCGCTTCCGGGCGTTGAAGCTCTGGATGGTGCTACGCTGCTTCGGCGCCGAAGGGATAGCGGCGCGTATCCGAGAGCACATCCGCCTGGCACAACTGTTCGCCGGGTGGGTGGACGAGCATCCCGGCTTCGAGCGCCTGGCGCCGACACCACTGAGCGTCGTCTGTTTCCGGGCCAGGCCAGCCGGCCTCGGCGACGGCGAGGAGGCGCTCGACGAGCTCAACCAGACGCTGCTGGAACGGCTGAATGCCGGTGGTGAGGTTTACCTGTCGCACACCGTGCTGAACGGTCGGCTAACGCTGCGGCTGGCGATCGGGAACGTGCGGACCGAGGAGCGGCACGTGGCGCATGCATGGGAGCTGATTCAACGGGAGGCCGAGATGCTCGGCTTGCGGGCGAAGTAGAGCCCACGTCCGAACAGGCCCTCGGGATCGTATTCGACCTGCAACTGCGCGTCGCGGAACGCCGCCTCCATCTGCTCTCGCGTGAACAGGCCGAGCTCGTGTACCTCGCCCCGCCGCTCCAGGCCCTCGCGGCGAGCCACCAGGTACTCGAACTCGACGCGCGAGATCCCCTCGCTCAGTGTCGTCCGCGCCATCCGGCAGACCTTCACATCCTCGGTCTCCGCCGTCTGCATCCCGAAGTAGCCGTCCTGCATATCGCCCGGCTTGAACCACGGCTCGACCACTACGAGGCCGCCCGCCACGGCGTGGTCCGCGAAGCGCTCTATGGCGCGTCGCAGACGAATCTCGGTGCGAACGTACCCGATCGAGCTGAACAAGCAGAGGACCGCATCGTACGTCCGATCCAACTCGAGTTCGACCATGTCCTGGCAGAAGTACCGCCCGTCGGGGTTCTTGCGCTGGGCGAGCTCGACGAACGTCGGCTCGATGTCCACGCCGTCCACCGAGTAGCCCGCCTGGCCGAGGTATCGCGCGTGCTCGCCCGTCCCGCAGGCGACATCGAGGAGCGACATTGCCGACGGGCTATGCTCGCGCAGCAGCTCCACCAGGCGCGTGGACTCGGCGCGGTAGTCCTTGAACTGGCGGTAGATCAGATCGTAGAACTCGGCGGATTCGGAGAACACTAGTCCGCCCAGGCCGCTCGGTAGAGCGCTCGCGCGGCCTCGTGGAGCTCGGCAATCTCCAGCGTGTACCGCCGGTGGTCGGCTGCCGCGAACGCTTTGGCCGAATCCAGGGACGCGAAATGATGGACGTGGCGGCAGAAGTTCGCGCCCACGTCTTGCGCCACGCCGCCCGGCTCGGTCACCACGAAGCTGGCCACAGCCCCGCTCGGCTCCACTGCCGTGACGCCCTCCGGAGTCATGTCCAGGCTAACGACGCGGCGGCTCAGCGGGTCGACCGACTCCACCCTGACGGGCCGGCCGACGAGCGCCGGCACGAGCTGGGCGAGCAACGCGCAGCAGCTGAAGAGCGCGACATCATCGATCTCGACCCGGTGCATGGTCGGACTGAGCATCAGCCCCGACAGCTCGACAACTCGGCCCTCGGAATCGCGGTCCGCTCGACCGTGCTCGAGCGCCGCTTCGACCATCGAAGCGCTACTCTGGCTCGCCTCCGCGATGCGCGCCACGGGCACGGGCTGGCCTTCGGTGAGCAGCGGGAATACGTGCCGCAGAATTCTCTTGTCCGCTTGGGCCCACCTTGCGGCAAGGTGTTCGACGGTCTCCGCTACGGAGCGTCTCAGCTCCACCTCACTCCGCCCTCGGTTCAATGGCTAACGAATCGATAAAGACCTCGGACTCCGGTGCGAGGTCGAAATCGTCCTCCTGCAAGTACGCGACCGTCTGCCCGACCAGGCCGCGATAAACGGCCGTCAGATTCCTCCCACGGACGACGACCTTGTGCTTCCTGAACTCCATGACGATGCAACCCGGCGATGTGAGTGCCACGGACAGCAGCTCGGAGTACGCCAGGGCATAGCAGGTGCCGTCCGCGCCGCGAAAATCGATCATCGGAGCCAGGGCATCGGGTCCCCCGAGCTTGCCGAAGGACCGCTCATCTCTTTCAGACATCGACCTCAAGATACGGGCGGCGTCCGCGCCGAACCAGCTGGGACGCGGCCCTAGGCAGGCCGGCCCAGTGAACGGAGCTCGGCGACGTAGCTTGCCGGCAGCCCGTGGAGTTCGGCGCCCCGTAGCATACGCGCCAGGTACGCAGGGTCGGGGGTTCCGGGTTTTACCATCCAGCGCGGCTGAGCGATGTAGGCGAGCGCGGCTTGCCGAGCGTAGCGGCCGAGCGGCTCGATCCAGAGTGTGTGACGGCGGTAGTGTTCCGGGACGTCCTCGAAAGCGTCGAGGCTTACTAGCGAGTCGTGCGGGATCCGATAGACGACACCGAAGGTGTGGGATTGTGTGTCTTGAACGAGGTTCGCGGTGACGGACTTACCTTCGCCGCCTTCCCCACCCTTGTTGAAGGCGAGGCGCCAGCCATCGACTCGAGCGGCCGCGCCCGGCGCCACGGACATATCGAGCACGCCACGCAGGAAGTCCGGGTCCATGTTGCAGCCGTAGGCGAAGTAGAGAAGTCCGGTCTTGAGCGTCTTCACGGCCGCCATCTTCTCAATCGATCGGCGCGTCAGCGGGCACGACGCGGTACAGGTGATCGTCGGCAGTGCGGACGGCGCCGCGCCCGTCGCGGTTGCTGGTCCCGAAGTAGAGTGTCCCGTCGGGTCCCACCGCGAGCGCGCGAATACGCCCGTAGACGTCGGGCCACAGCCGTTCGCGGGCCCGGGCGCCGACCCGGTCGTCGTCGAGAATGACCCGGTGCAGGCTCTCGCCGCGCAGCGTGGCGAACAGGAAGTCGCCGCGCCACTCTGCGACCGGCCCGTCGTAGAACGCCGCGTCCGCGGGCGCTACAGCGCGCTCGTACTCGAGCCACGGGTCGGCGAAGCCGTATTCGCGCGGAGCGCCCAAGTACTTCGGCCAGCCGTAGTTGGCGCCCGGCTCGATGACGTTGATCTCGTCGTGCCCGAAATTGCCCCACTCGCCGGTCGGCCCCTGCATAGTGGCGATCATGCGACCCGTGTCCGGGTCCCAGTCGAAGCCCTGCACGTTACGGAGTCCCAGCGCGTAGATCGGCGAGCCCTCGAATGGATTGTCCTCGGGCACGGAACCGTCGGCGTTGATCCGCAGGATCTTGCCGCCTAACGACTCGAGCTTCTGCGCGATGCCCGGCGAACCTGCATCCCCGGTCCCCACGTAGAGTCTCCCGTCCGGCCCGAAGGCGAGGGCGCCGCCCGAGTGCCGGTTGGCAGCCGGTATTCGATCGATGACCAGGCGCTCGTTAGCGCCGCGGCCAGCTCGCTCGTCGAAGCGGCTGACTCGGCCGCGCGGCTCGCCGTCCCGGCCGCGGTAAGTGTACATGACGAACACATAGGGGCTGTCGGGGAAGACAGGGTGAAGCGCCAGGCCGAGCAGTCCCGATTCGCCCTGGGCCCAGACCTCGACCTCCGCCCACGGCTCGGTGGCCAGTCCGCTGCCGGGATGGATAACGCGAATACGACCCGGCCGTTCGGTCAGGAAGACCCTCCCATCGGGGGCGACATCGAGCCCCCAGACGATCTCGAGGTCCTGTGCGACGGGCTCGACGACCACCTCGTGGGTCTCGAGCCTGGGTTGGACTGGTGGCTGTTCCGGCGGCGGTCCGACCCGCGGCGGCCCGCTGTCGCAAGCGGCGGCGAGCACACTTCCCAGAAGCAGCGGGGCGATAGCGCCTCGAGGCAAAGTCAAGTTGTCAGGTCTCATGCCGTGACAGGCCAGCCTTCCGCAAGAAAGCCCGACTACACTATAATTGTTAGGTATGGATGCGTTCATCGAGCGACCCGGCTCTGTGGGTCGCACGATACTGCCGGAAGTCCGCACCGAGCTGCGCTGGCAGGACTCGGCGCTCTGGCCGGTCCGGCGGCCCTACCCCATCGAGGTGCCCTGCCCCGTGTGTGGGGCTTTCGCGCGCTGCGACTTCCTAGGTCGGCAGCGCTGTCCTCACGGCCACCTGTTCGGGCAACGCGCCTTCTGGAGCGGCCGCACCGCGTTCTGCTGGCTGCTCCTTGAAGATGTAAGCGGGGGTCGCACGTATGTGTTCCCGGCCCCGCTGTGCTGGCGCGATGACGCGCGGTTGATCGCCGGCTAGCCGGCCAGCCGCGGTCTAGCCGGCTGTGGCGCGGGGGCCTCGAGGACCTCGCGGATCGCGGCGAGCGCTTCCTCGAGGATCTCCCTGGTGATAACGAGAGGCGGAGCGAAGCGGACCACCTGGTGATGGGTCTCCTTCGCGAGTATGCCGCGCTTCATGAGCGCCTCGCAGAAGGGGCGCGCGGTGCCCGACGATTCCCTGATCACGACGCCGATCATCATGCCGCGGCCGCGCACCTCCTCTACGTGCGGCGACTCGACGGCCCTGAGCTCGTCCATGAACCAGGCGCCGAGCTCGGCGGCGCGCTCCGGCAGTTTCTCGTCGACCAGAACGTCGAGGGCGGCGCGTCCCACAGCCGCCGCCAGCGGGTTACCGCCGAAGGTGGAACCGTGGTCGCCGGGAGAGAACACGCCCATGACCTCCTCGTCGGCGACGCAGGCGGAGACTGGATATACGCCGCCGCCCAGCGCCTTACCGAGCATCACGACGTCGGGCTTGACGTCATCCCAGTCGCAGCAAAGCAACCGGCCGGTGCGCCCGAGGCCGGTCTGAATCTCGTCGGCCATGAGCTTGGCGTTCGCCTCGCGACAGATCTCGGCCGCCGTCTTCAGATAGCCGTCAGGCGGTAGGATCACGCCACCCTCACCCTGCAGCGGCTCGACCAGAAACCCGACGGTGTTCCGAGTGACAGCCGCGCGCAAGGCGTCGATCTCGCCGTAGGGGATGAGCCTGAAGCCGGGCGTAAAGGGACCGAACCCGTGGCGGTATTGCTCCTCGCTGGAGAACCCGACGATGGTGGTCGTGCGACCGTGGAAGTTGCCGTCGCAGACAATGATCTCCGCCTTCTCCGGAGCCACACCCTTGACCGTGTAACCCCACTTGCGGACGGCCTTGATCGCCGTCTCCACCGCCTCGGCACCGGTGTTCATCGGCAACGCCTTGTCGTAGCCCACCAGCTCACACACCTGGTGCAGAAAGCCACCCATCTGGTCGTTGTGGAAGGCTCGCGAGGTGAGGGTCAATCGCTCGGCCTGCTCACGCAGAGCGGCGATGATCCTCGGGTGCCGATGCCCCTGGTTGACCGCCGAGTAGGCGCTCAGCATATCGAGGTAGCGGTTCCCGTCGACGTCCCACACCCAGCACCCTTCGCCGCGCTCGAGCACTACCGGCAGTGGGTGGTAGTTGTGCGCGCTCCAGCGATCGACCTCGCGGATCAGCTCTACGGTCCGCCCCATCTCAACTCTCCATCCTCATCTTCATCTCCATCTTCTCCACGACATCCCAGCGCCATCGTCGTCGGGAGAGCTAACCCGCCCGCACCGCTTCCAGGTCGCGCCGATACAGCTCCATGCCCAAGCGGGTCAGCTCGCCCGGCGTGCCGCCGGCGACGGGCTCACCATCGATCCGAACGACCGGCATCACCTCGGTGGTCGTGCCGGTCAGGAAGACCTCGTCGGCGGCTCGGAACTCATCGAGCGGCACCGCGACCTCGCCGACGGTGACACCGGCAGAGCGCAGCGCCTCGATCAGATATCGGCGGGTGATCGACGGCAGGATGTTGTCGACCGGATGCGTGTAGACCGCCCCGCCGCGAACGCAGAAGGCGCTGCTGTGACTGCCCTCGGTGACCACGCCATCGCGCACCAGCAGCGCTTCGTGGGCTCCCTCCGAGCGGGCGTGCTGGTAGGCGATCACGTTGGGCAGGAGCCCGATCGTTTTCACCTCGCAGTAGCCCCAGCGCAGATCCGGCGCGGTGACGACCGCGACGCCCTTGGCGAGCTTCTCCGGGTCCGGTCCGGCGAAGGGGCGGGCGATCATTACGAGGGTCGGCCGGGCCTTTTCTGGGAAGGCGTGGTTGCGAGGCGCGGCACCACGGCTCAGCTGCACGTAGACCGTCCCTTCATCGACATCGTTGGCGCGGGCGACTTCGTGGACGGCGTCGCTAACGCCCTCGCGGGAGCGGGGCAGCTCGATCTCGAGCGCCCGGGCGCCGCCCTCGAATCGATCAAGGTGGGCTTCGATCCGGAACGCCTTTCCCCCCACCAAACGTACGACCTCGTAGATACCGTCGGCGAAGTTGAAGCCCCGGTCCTCGACCGAGATCTTCGCGTCGTCGTAGGGCACCAACTCGCCGTTCAGGTAGACCAACTCGGTGCTCGGCATAACAACCTCTCTCTTCAGCCCGGCGCCGAACCTATAACGGTGGCGAACGTCGGGAAAGGCCCCGCTAGAGAAACGCGCCCACTAGCGCGAACCCCGCAGTCGCCACGGCAGCGGCAATCATCGCATACGGAATCTGGGTGCGGACATGGTCGATCACGTCGGTCGCCGAAGCCAGCGAGGCGACGATGGTCGTGTCGCTGATCGGGCTCGAGTGGTCGCCGAAGATACCGCCCGACAGCGAAGCGGCAAGGAAGGGCGCGAGCGGCAGACCGAGCGCTTGGGCTGCGGGGACCGCGATCGGGACCATGATGGCGAAGGTGCCCCAGCTCGTTCCGGTGGCGAAGGCGATGAGCGCCGAGGTTACGAAGGTGGCGGGGACCAAGAGAACCGGCCAGGCGATGTTGCGAACGACGTCCGCGACATAGGGACCGGTACCGAGCCTCACGCAGATGTCACCCAGCGTGATCGCCAGGAGCAGGATGAGCACCAGCCCGAGCAGCGCCTCGATCCCCTTGAGGCCGAGACGGACGAGTTCCTCGAGCGAGGCGAAACGTTGGGCCAGCATCAGGATCCAGGCGGCCCCGTTCCCGGCGATCACCGCCCAGAGGGCGCTGGTCGAGCCCGACCCCTGACCCAGCACGCCGTCGCCGGTGATGTAGAGGCCGACCGGCATCATGAGGACCATCGCCAGGATGGGGACGACCATATTGATGGCGCGGGGCGGAACCTGGCGACTCAGCCGGACCTCGAAGGCGGCCTCGTCCACCGTGAGCTCGCCTTCCGGGCTGAGGACGATACCCTCGGCGGCACGAGCCTCGGCCTGCTTCATCGGCCCCAGGTTGAGACCCTTCCAGGCGGTGAACCCGGCGATGATCACCGCAGCGATCGCGTACAAGTTGAGCGGTATGGAGGCCACGAACACACCGAGCGGCTCGGGAACCGCCAGGCTCCCGAGTATTCCTAAGACCAGGGCTCCCCAGGCGTTGAACGGGATCAGGATGCAGATGGGCGCCGAGGTCGAGTCGGCGATGTAGGCCAGCTTCTCGCGTGCCGAGCGATACCGGTCGAACAACGGCCGGCAAACGGCGCCGGTCACCAGCAGCGTGATGTTGGATTCGATGAAGATGGCGATGCCGATCAGCCAGGCGAGCATACCGGCGCCGCGCGCGCTGTTGACCAGCCGGCGGCTCTCGAGCCAGCGCACGAAGCCGTCGACACCTCCCGATGCCTGTACGTAGACGACCAACGAGCCGATGAGCAGACTGAACAACAGGACGCGGGTGTTGCCCGGCTCACCCAGCACGGTGACCGCGCCCTCGATGGCGCCGGCGAACCCGGCGACCGGATTGCCGGCGTTGAGAATCGTCCAACCGAGCCAGATCCCGGTGGCGAGCGCGACGTAAACCTGCCGGGTCCACACGGCTAGCCCGATCGCGACGATGGGCGGCAGCAGGGAGAGGATCGAGGGATCGAGGCCAGTTCCGTTCATCGGCACTCAACCGGGCTGTGGCCGTTGCTGCCGGCCGGGAATGGCGAAATCGGACTCAAAGGGCCATCATCTGGAGTTAGCAGCCAAAAAGACGTTGACTATTACGTCTGCGGGCAGCGGGACACAACCCGGGGCCCGTCGGCGTCGAACTCGAGCACCGGCCGACGACGGAGGAGGAACGGAACGACAATGAGCAAGCTGACAACACTGGCCCTGGGGCTGGCAGCGCTCGCCCTCGCGTGCGGAGGCGGCGGTAACGATGGAGATCAGGGCGAGGCGACGAGGGGAGCCGCTCTACCGCCCGACATAACGAACATGACCCCGCGGGTGGTGCTCGAGACCACGAAGGGCAGGATCGTACTGGAACTCGATCGCGAGAGGGCGCAGAGAACGGTTGACCACATACTCCTCCACGTACGGAACCGGTTCTATGATGGGCTCACGTTCCACAGGGTGATGCCGGGCTTCATGATCCAGACGGGCGCTTTTACACCGGCTGGCGGGATGCGGCAGTCGCCGCGTCCGCAGCTGCAAAACGAGTCGGACAACGGGCTGAGTAACGTGCGCGGATCCGTGGCTATGGCACGGTTGCCCGAACCGCACAGCGCCTCGACCCAGTTCTACATCAACCTGTCCGACAACCTCGGCCTCGACTACAACGCCAGCACCGGGGCCTGGGGATACACCGTATTCGGCCGCGTGGTCGAAGGAATGGATGTGGTGGATGCCATCGCCGCGGTAGATACCGAGCCCGGCGTGATCAGCGAGGCCGTGCCGGTAGAGCCGATCATTATCGAGCGAGCCTACATGGAGGAGGGGTAGAGATGCGCATCGTGCTGGAGACGAGTATGGGCCGTATCGCGCTGCAGCTCGATGGGGAGGCGGCGCCCAACACCGTCGAGAACATTCACTACCACGTCGAGAACGACTTCTACAACGGGTTGACGTTCCACCGGGTGATCCCCGGGTTCATGATTCAGGGCGGCGGTTTCACGCCCCAGATGGAACAGCGGCAGACGCCGCGGCCGGCACTGAAGAACGAGGCCAATAACGGACTGAAGAACGTGCGCGGCACGGTGGCGATGGCCCGCACTAACGACCCGCACAGCGCCACGAACCAGTTCTTCGTCAACCTGGCCGACAACGCCTTTCTCGACTTCACCTCCGAGACACCGCGCGGCTGGGGCTACACGGTATTCGGCCGTGTCATCGAAGGCATGGACGTGGTCGAGCAGATCGCCGCGGTGTCGACCCGCACCGTCGGTCCCTACGAGAACGTACCGACCGAGCCGGTGACGATCGAACGCGCCCACGTGGAAGACAGTTGATAGAGCTGCTTTCGCAGGTCGACCGCGGCCGGTTGGAGGAGACCGTCCGGCGGCTCGAAGGTCCGAGGCACCCGCGGGCGGCGCCGCAGGCGCTGCAGCGAGCCGAGTCGCTGATCGCCGACGAGTTGAGCACGGCAGGGCTGGTGGTGGAACGCCAGCCCTTCCAGCTTCGGGGTGCGACGTATTACAACGTGGTCGGCAGACTGGACGGCTCGGACCCCAGCTTGCCCTTCCTGCTGGTCGGCGCCCACTTCGACACGGTCTCCAACTCGCCGGGCGCCGACGACAATGCCAGTGGCGTCGCCGTGCTGCTGGAGGTCGCCCGCCAGCTCGGCGCGCTGGGGCTACGCCGCACTGTCGAGCTCGTCGGTTTCAACCTGGAGGAACCTCAGGACATGGTGGGCACCTACCGGGTGGGAAGCGCCCGCTTCGTGGCGGAGGCACGCCGGCACGGCAGGCGCTACGCCGGGGCTCTGGTCCTCGAGATGGTCGGCTACACGGACCGTCACGCTGGCAGCCAGCAAGTGCCACCGCTCGTCTTCAAGAACGTGCCCGACACCGGGACCTTCCTGGTCGCCGTGGGCGACGGGCGCTCGCGCCGGCTACTGCGCTCGTTCGGGCGCTCCTCCGGCCGCCATGTCCCGGACCTCACCCTCGTCACCTACCGGACGTTTCTACGCGGCTGGGCTCTGCCGCTCACGCGTCTCAGCGACAATGCATCGTTCTGGGACCGCGGCTACCCGTCGCTGATGGTCACCGACACCGCCTTCCTACGCAATCCTCACTACCACCAGGAATCGGACAGCGCCGACACGTTGGACTACGAGTTCATGATGAAGGTGACCCGAGCGGTGCTCGCCACGTTGGCGGAACTGGGGAGCGGTCGTGTGGGTTAGTCAGTAGGTCAGTGGGACGGTCGGCTCGGTGATCACTGACACCACTGACCGACTGACTCACTGACCCACTGAGTGAAGGAGGTCGCATGGCTTCTAGACACGAGGGGAGCGCCGTCTACTTCTGCGCCGGGCCGCGCTCGCCGTTCGCGAAGATCGACGGCCCCCTGGCGCGGCTGGACGCCGTGGAGGTCGCGCGGCCCGTGGTCCAGGACACGCAGGGGCGCCTGAAGGAAGGCCAGAATCCCGACTGCTTCGTGTGGGGCAGCGTGGTCCCCTCACTGTCGTTCAGCCACATCGCGCGAGAGGTCTGGCTCGATGCGGGGCTCGAGCCGCATGTCCCGGCGCTGACCGTGATCCAGCAGTGTGCCACCAGCCTGGCGGCGGCGACGCACGCCGCGGCGCAGATGAAAGCCGGCCACATCGACCTGGCGCTGTGTGGCGGATCCGAGGCGATGAGCCAGACGCAGGTCGGTCTGACGCCTGGCATGAGTCAGACGATCAGGCGCGTGGCCCAGGCCAAGGGGCCGGCGGCCGCGCTGAAAGCGCTGGGCCGGCTGCGGCCGCGACACCTGGCGCTGCGTGTGCCCAGCGTCAAAGAGCGCACGAGCGGGTTGACGATGGGCGATCACGCCGAGATCACCGCGAAGGCGTGGAAGCTCGACCGGGAGAGCCAGGACCGTTTTGCGCTGGCGAGCCACGCGAATGCGCTAGCCGCCTGGGAACGCGGATTCTTCGACGATCTGGTGATCGCGTCGGACGTGTTCCCAGGCTTCCGACGGGACAACATCCCGCGCGGCGACAGCTCGCTGGAGAAGCTGGCCAAGCTACCGCCCGTGTTCGACCGCAAGAGCGGGCGTGGCACGCTCAGCGCCGGCAACTCATCGCCGCTGACGGATGGCGCAGCCGCGTGTTGGGTCGCGACGCAGCGGGGGTTGGAACGTTTCCGGCACGCTCCCTACCGAGCGCGTCTGCTCGACTGGGAAGTGGCGGCGGTGGATATCGAGCGCGATGGCCTGCTGATGGCGCCGACGCTGGCGATCCCGCGCCTCCTGGCGCGCAACGGCCTGAAGTACGCCGACATCGGGCTGTGGGAGATCCACGAGGCGTTCGCGGCGCAGGTGCTGTGCACCGTTCGAGCACTGGACGACCGAACCTGGCTGAACGACCGGGCCGGTGTCGATGCCGAGCTCGGCACGGTCCCCGAGGACAGGATCAATCCGAACGGTGGCAGCGTGGCACTCGGTCATCCCTTCGGTGCGACCGGTGCCCGGATCATCTCGCAAACGGTGAAGGAGCTGCAAGAGAGAGGTGGGTTGGCGCTGATCAGCATCTGCGCGGCCGGTGGGCTGGGCCACGTCGCCTTGCTCGAGGCGGTGTGAACCCAGAGGCGGAGCTCGAGTGCCGGCGGTCGTGCGCTAGCGGCGGCCGGCCTGGTCCGCCGCCTCCTCGACCTCGCGCGCACGGTCACCAACAGTCCGCTCGCCGAAGTTCTGGACCCGCTCGATGATGCGAATGGGGACCATGTGCTCGTTGTGCTTGGCGTCACGAAAGCCGGTACAGTAACCGAGGGAGACACCCAGCAGGAACATGAAGATTCTTCGGATTGCGTGATCCATACTCTCCCCTCCTCCCCGAGCTCGATGTCCGGTGGGGCGCTAAATCACCCTGTGGGCGGGGGTTGTCACCGCACATCGCCACACTAATATAGCCACCGCGGCGGGAGAATACCTAGCAAGCCGATTCGGCGGGGGATTCGTTGCTATCCCCTCCACCGAGGCCCCACTGTCGGGGGGCCTACAAAAGGAAGGGACGGGGCAAGACATCCGCGCAAGGCCCGGGAGAAAAGGGAAGTGAGTCAACCTTACGCGGTGCCGTTAGGCGCGTCTGCCCCGTCAACTAGTTTAACCACCGAAACTACCCGAAAGTTCCGTGGGGGCAGGTACGCGGCGCCCGCCTAAGGGCTATGGAATGAGGCCGGCCATGACCTCCAAGCCGATGGCGAAACCACCAACGTCATCGGTTCCCACCAGGTAGCCGAGCTGGAGTCCGACGTTGACGAAGGGAGCCGGGTTGTAGCCGAGCCGGACCCAAGGGTAGCCAATGAACATCGTATCGCGGCGCCTCTGCAGTCGCTCGACGTCGACCGGGTCGCCGGTCTCCGGCGGGAGGACCTGCTCGATGGTGAGCACGCCGCCACCGGCCATACCACCGACGATCACTTCCACGTTCCGCTGTACAACGAGGTACTCCGCGGTGAAGCCACCGGCGGACAGGCCGCCCTGTACGCGATTGCCGTCGCTGTTCAAACCCTCGTCGGAGAAGCCGCCACCGAACGCGCCGCCGCCCAGGCGTACCTTGCCAGTCTGCAGGAACCCGCGACCGCCGAGCCCCACCACGCCGCCGACGTCGTGACCGAAGGTGCGATCCTCGTCCAGTCCGAGGTCCGCGTAGACGAGCCAGAAACCCGCACCTCCTCCGAAGTCGCCGCCGAACCGCTGGGCGGACGCCGGCTCGGGCGCGAGCAGCAGAGCAACAGCCAGCAGCAGCGTCGGTAGCCTGTTCAACCTAACCTCCCCGAAGAGATTACGTGTGTGGTGTTTTCGGCTACTGGGGCCCGTCGCTCGAGCCGGCGCTGGCCCGAGCCGCCTCCAGCATCGCCTGAATGCGGGGCGAGATCTCCTCGGCCGGGACGACTTCCAAGTAGTGCTGCCAAGCCTCAACCGCGGTGGCATAGTCTTGCCTCATGAATGAGACCATCCCTTTGAACTGGAGCGCCTCGGCGAAATTGGGATCCGCGGCCAGGGCGCGGTCGAAGGTAGGGATGACGCCTTCCGGGTGGTTCATCGAGAAGAGCAGCATACCCAGGTGGGTCAGTGCTTCCGGATGCTCCGGATCGATGTCGAGCGCCGCCTGGGTGACGAAGTTGAGCTCGTCGTAGCGCTGCAACCTGAGGTAGAGGTGGCCCAGCGCGACCAACGCCTCGAGGTTGCCGGGATCGTTCGCCACGACGCTCTCCAGCGCCGCCAGCTGTTCCATGTCGACTTCGGCCACCGGGGCGCCCATGGGCGCGGCAGCCACGTCCTGTCCCGGCAGCGAGCCGGTCATGGAGTCGCCACCGGCCCGAGGGCGCAGTGCGGTGCTCATCACCAGCCAAGCGAGGGCGGCGAACGCGACGCCCCCAGCCGTCCAGCCGACGGCAGCCGGGACCCACGACCGGTTGACGGGCGCCGCCGGCGTTTCGCCGGTCTCGCGCCTCGCGCTTCCCACACTCGGGCGATCGGCGGCACCCAACTGCTTCTCCAGCTGGGCCACGCGTGTCTGATAGCGCTGCCGCAGCTCTTCGAAGTCGGTGTCCGACAGGTTGCCCGCCTCGTAGTCCGATTCGATTTCTTCGAGTGAGCGCAGGGCCGCTTGATACCGCTCCTCGAGCTCCGATCCGCCGCCGCCCCGGTCTTCCACGTCGCCGAGCGCCGCGGCTTCGCCAGACTCTGCCGCGCCGGCCGCGCCCTTGAAGGTAGCAAACAGCACGGCGACGATCCCACCGCCCACCGCGAGGACGAGCAGAAACTCAGTCAGACCCATGAACTAGAGCTCCCCTTCCGGGCCGTCTTCTGCGAACGCCGCCGCCTGGTTCTGCCCCGCCTGGACCCAGCGGCGAGCGGTCATCAAAACGAAGGCCAGACCGCCGACCAGCAGAACGACCGGAAGCAGCCACACCGCCCAGTTGAAGCCTTCCGCCTTCGGCTCGAGCAGGATCCACTCGCCATAGCGCTCGACGAAGTACCCCTCGACCTCCGCCGGTGTCTTTCCGGCACGCAGCTGCTCGCGGATCAGGTCGCGCATCTCTTGGGCCATCCCGGACGGCGAGTCCTGCACGGAGAGGGCACGGCAGGTCGGGCAGCGCAGTTTCGCGGCCAGCTCTCTGACCTGGGCCTCGAGAGCAGGGTCCTCGGCCTGGGCAGCCGTTACATCGTGGGTCTCCTGAGCGTGTGCCACGACGGCCGGCACCAGCGTCGCCATGCCCAGAGCCAAAGACAACGAGGCGAATCGCAGTACGCGCATCACGGCTGACTCCCCCCGCTCACAGAGCCGCTGCCCGGGGACTCAGCGAGCAACTGATCGACCCACTGCTGCATGAGCGGGCGGTTGACCGGCCCGATCTGCTTGAAAGCGATCCGGCCGTCGCGGCCGATGAAGTATGTCTCGGGGACGCCATAGACACCGTAGTCGATGGCGATCCGGGAGGCCGGATCGATCACGCTCGGCCAGCTGCCGCCCCGGCGTGCCATCCAGCGCCGGGCGTTCTCGGGGGTGTCCTGATAGACGACCCCGAGCATCTGGAAGTCCTGGCCGGCGTAGAGGCGCTCCGCTTCCACGAAGACCTGGTGCTCGTCGATGCAGGCGATGCACCAGGAAGCCCAGAAGTTGAGCACGATGACCCTGCCCCTCAGCTCAGCCAGGCTGAGCGAATCGCCGTCCAGGGTCTCGGAGGCGAAGTCGAAGGCCATGCGACCGGGTAGCGGGGACTCGATCGTGTTGGGATCGCGAGTCAACCCGTACGCCAGCAAGGCGACGATCGGGATGGCGCTCGCCGGGATCAGTATCTTCTTCCAGCTCATCAGTCGTTACCTCCCACGCCGGCTTCCAACGTCTTGCCGCGCCGCTCGGCCGCTCCACCCACCCGCCGAGGCTGCTGTGCCCCGGCGCCGCCTGTCGAAATGGCGAACAGCGCACCCAACGTGGCGATCGCCCCGCCGATCCAGATCCAGACGACCATCGGGTTGACGATAACATGTACCGTGGCGCTGGTGCCGGTCCTGTCGTACGCCATCAGGCTGAGGTAGAGGTCCTCGTGCGGCCGGGTCCGCACGTGCGGTGTACCGATCGGCGTGTCCGACATCGGGTAGTAGTTCAGCCGCGGGCGCATGACCGCCGTCGGGACACTGCCCTTCCCGACGCTGAACGCCGCTTCGACGAACTCGCGCTGCGGCTCGCGCCCCGCATAGAGCGAGTCGAGGCGCACCGTATACCCGGCGAAGCTCGTGGCCTGACCGATGCCGAGAGTCACCTCGCGCTCGTTGCGGTAGGTCGAGGAGAGCGCGATGCCGACCGCTATGACGATGATACCCAGGTGGACCATGTAGCCGCCGTAGCGCCGACGGTTCTTCGCCACGACGTTGAACAGCGCCCCAGCGAGGCTCTCAGCATGCGCCTCGGTCCGCGCCACCGCCGGTCGCCAGAGCTCGCCTACCAGCAGTCCTACCGCGAGCACCGACAGGACGAGGGTCAGCCAGACCGTGAAGTGGCGCACGCCGACGACGAAGAAGACGATACCGGCGGCCAGCGCCACGATCGTCGGCCAGAGGAACTTCCTGGCGATCAGGTCGGGCGAGCCACGCCGCCAGGGCAAGGCCGGGCCGATACCGATCAGCAAGACCAGGCCGAGCGAGATCGGGATCGACATACGGTTGAAGTAGGGCGCGCCGACGCTGACCTTCACGCCGCGCACCGCCTCGGCGATCAGCGGATAGACGGTACCGAGGAGGACGGTGAACGTGAAGGCGACCAGCAACAGGTTGTTGAGCAAGAACGCCGTTTCGCGTGAGGCCACGGCATCGAGGGTCGGCTGGCTCTTCAGTTCGTCACTGCGCCAGGCGACGAGGCCCAGCGAGATGAACAGCGTCAGCGTGATGAAGCCGAGGAAGAACGGCCCGATCAAGCCTTCGGTGAAGGCATGTACGCTGGCCAAGATGCCGGAGCGCGTCAGGAACGTTCCGAACAACGTGAGCAGGAACGTCGCCACGACCAACAAGATGTTCCACATCTTCAGGGTCTGCCGCCGCTCCTGGACCATGATCGAATGCAGGAACGCGGTCGCCGTGAGCCAGGGCAGAAAGCTGGCGTTCTCCACCGGATCCCAGGCCCAGTAACCGCCCCAGCCCAGCACTTCGTACGACCACCAGGCACCCGCGACGATCCCGGCGGTCAGGAAGATCCAGGGAGCCATCGTCCAGAGCCTGACGGCACGGATCCAGTCGCCGCCTACCTTCCCGGTGATCAAGGCGGCGATACCGAACGCGAAGGGTACCGCCAGTCCCACGTATCCCAGGTACAGAAGCGGTGGGTGGAGACCCATGAAGGGATGATTCTGCAATAAGGGGTTCGGGCCCGGGCCGTCGGCCGGTACCGGAAAGACCGGAACGAACGGGTTGGCCGGCCAGGCCAAGAGCAGCCAGAAAAAGGCGTTGACGACCAACAGCGTTCCGGTCACCGCCGGCATCAGCTCGCCGTAACGCTGGCGATGAATGTAAACCACCGCCGCCGTGTAACCGGCGATGATCCATCCCCAGAAGAGAATCGAACCGTCCAGCGACGACCACAGCGAGATCACCGTGTAGAAGAGCGGCGTCGAGCGACTGCCGACCTGTGCCACATAGCTCACGCTGAAATCGTGAGCCACCAACGCGTAGACCATCAGCAGAATCGCCAGCGTCGCCAGCCCAAACACGCCGTATGCCGCGCGCCGGCCCCACACGGCCAGCTGCGGCCTGTCACCCACGGCGCCGAACGCCGCGGCCGCCCCCACGATCGAGAGCAGCAACGCGCCGCCGACGGCTAAATAACCCAGGCTGCTAATCATGACCCGCCATCCGCTCCCTGCTCCTTGAACAGCTCCTGGTAATACTGCTGCCTGTCCTCGACATGCTGCGGCGCCCGGTACTCCTCCGAGTGCCGGACCATCAGGTTCGTCGCCTGGAAGACACCGTTTCGGCCCAGCGTGCCTTCCACCACCGCCCCGATCGGCTCCGTCCGCTCCGCCGCCTCGAGAAACATCTGCGGCGGCACCCCGGCGCTCTCCACCTGAATCACACCGCTGTCATCCGCCAGCTGAAACTTCAGCTCCCGCGCCTCCGCATCCCAGCTCACACTCCCCGGCACCACCATGCCGCCCAGGCGCACCGACGTACCGTAGGCCGCACTCCCTTCCGCCAGCAGCTCCGTCGGCGTCCAGAAGTACACCAGACTGCGGCCCAACCCGCCAAACGCGAAGTAGCCGAACACCACCAGCACTACCGCGATTCCAATCGCCAAAGTGAGCTTCTTGTTCACGATAGACCAACCTATTCGTTAGCCTGGGGGGCCGGCATAACCCTTGGACCGGCCCCCCCAGACTGGTCGTTTGCTGCTCGCTCCGACGGCTGTTTCCCTGAGCCGCTATAACTTACTACTATCCCGCCTGCTGGCTAGGTTTTGCATGAATTGGCGTGCGCTCGCCGGCCGAACTGCCCGTCTTTGGCCGATTCTCCGCGCTCCTAAGCCCCTAAACAGCAAAGTTTTGCGGAATTGTGCAAAAAGTATCGTATCCGCGAGCCCGCGCCGGGAACCCGCTATCACGCTAAGTGATTAAGTGACATAGACTTAACTTCGACAGGCCCCCCTCGGTACAGCCCTTGCTCAATCCCCCAGGCGAAGAGCGGAGTCTCGAGCGTCTTAGCCGGACAGGGAAAACGGCGGGGGAGGGCGACTCAGGGGCTCCGTTCTTTATTGAGGAACTTTCTTCCGGCCCGTTCCGAAAGCTGCTAGCCCCACGTTGGAAGAAGCCCTCGCACCAACGCACATTCTCGCCTTCGCGAACGCCCCGTGGGCCCGGGGCGTTCGCCTTTTATTGTCGTAAGTCGCTCCCCAACTCCCGGTCTTCCTCGTGGAGCCACTCCCTCACTCTACTAGTGCTCCCCCGCTCCCCCCCTCTATTGTTCCCCTATTCTGGCGGTCGGTGGTTGCCGACGGACTTCTGAGCACGGTGATTCCGATGACGGGTGGATCAGCACCGAGGATTCTGTTGACCGGTAGGCCGGGCTGCGGGAAGACCACGGTGATCCGACGTGCCGCGGAACTGATCGGGCTGGACCGCTGTGCCGGCTTCTATACGGAGGAGGTGCGTGAGCGGGGGCGGCGAGTGGGTTTCGATGTGGTGACCCTGGACGGCCGGCGCGGTCCGCTGGCCCGGGCGGGCGACCGGGGACCCCGGGTGAGTCGCTACGGGGTGAACGTGTCGGCCTTCGAGCGTCTGGGTGTGGAGGCGTTGGAGGGGGCGTGGCGTGACGGTTCGCGTCTTCTGGTGGTGGACGAGATCGGCAAGATGGAGCTCTTCAGCGAACGCTTCATCGCTCTGCTGGAGCGCATCTTTGATTCCGCATCGCCGCAGCCGCTGCTCGGGACGGTCATGGAACGACCTCAACCGCTGGTCGATCCGCTACGGTGCCGGCCGGGAGTGGAGGTGATTCAAGTGTCGCTGGACAACCGGGAAGGTCTGCCAGGGCAGCTGAGCGAAATACTCGGCGATTACCTAGAACAGTTCCACCCAGGCCCGCGGTGAGACGGGGACGGGGCGCGCCAGGTTGGAGAGGCGCTCGGCGCGCTCGACGGCGCAGCTGCTGAAGTAGACCTCCCCTAATGGCCCGTCGAAGTCGACGTCCTCGCCGAGGACCCCGCCATAGACTTCAGCCTGGCTGATCAACTGAAGGTCGGCCGTGCCGGTGGTCGGCCGCATGAGGATGAGCCCGTAGAACTTGAAGGGCCCTTGAATGGTCACGTTGCCCTCGACCAAGAGGATGCCTTGAACGGTGCCGTTCCCCGTCATGTTCAGGTTTCCGGCCACGTGGATCATGGGAAAGAAATCGAAGCAGGGGTGGCTCTCGTCGTCGGGCTCTCCCCAGTTATCGGGATCGGCACGATTACACCGACCGCTCGCGTCCAGGCTCGGGTTGGAGTCGCCGCTCCACGAGTAGCCGGCCGGGAAGTGGTAGTCGGCGAGCTGCACCATATCGTCGAAAGTCAGGCCGGAGGTATTGTTGAAGAGGGTCGCCTGAGTCAGCGTGCCATCGGCCACTACGGAGTCGGGCCAGCCCGCGATTCGCGAGTGCAGATCGATTTCGCTCGGGTTGCGGATCCGCACGCCCGGAAGATTCTCCGAGGGGAAAGAAGCGCAGACGGAGGGGGCCCAGCTGGGCGGGTCGGTGTCGTACCCGGTGATCTGTTTGCTGGTCGGCCCCAGCGTGACGTTCCATTCGACGTCGTCGTAGACTTTCGCTGCCGCCTGGCAGCAGATGTCGGGAAAGCGAGCGCGCACGACCATCGCCTGGCGACGCTCGCCCAGGTTGGGGCCCGGCGGCCGGCCCACTGCCTGGATGTAGAAGTAGCGCTTCAGCGAGTCGGCGGCGCGCCCCACGCGAACGATCTGCGCCGTATAGCTGCCGCCGCCCGGTAGCGAGACGGGCGCGAGGGCGAACGTGTCGCCTGGCCCGATCGTCGAGTAGAGGACGGGATCCCAATCGGCCAGCACCTCGCGTATCCCCGCCTCGCCGGCATAGAGGCTGGTCGTCAGGCTGCGCATCCCACGCCCGATCTGGAACTCCTGCGAAGCCGAGTAGTAACCGCCGGCGACCACCGCGGCGAGCAGCACCAGGGCAAAGATCGCCATGGCGAGGGCGAAGCCGCCCGTTTCTCTCAAGCGGTCCGGCATGACGACTCTCAGACGACGCCGCTCAATCATCGTTCCGCAGAAAAGCGCTGGTTTCCAGTAACCGGTAGTCGGGGTCACCGACCGCACGATAGGTCGGCGCACGCACCTGTATCATCACCCGTGCGACCTGCAGCCGGTCGGTGGTCACCGCCCCCGCCGCATCGTAGTAGGTCAACACCAGGCCTCCGGAATCCGCCGGAGCCAACGGGCCGGCGACCGGCACGTAGGCCGAAGCGGCCGAGTAGGGGCGGCGCCCGAGCCAGTAGCGGCCGCTCTCCGAGTAGAGTCCGTAGACGTAGGGTTTGTACAGGCGCACCGGAGCGCCCACCCAGACGCCGCTCAACGAGCCGTTCACGGTGAGCAGCAGGCTGGCCGCGTTCCCCCAGGCGCAGGCCGGCGGCGTAGGGGAGAGGCCGGTCACCTGGAGGGCGCGCCAGGCATCGTCGTCATCGCGCAGACCGTTCTCGACGAAGACCAGGGCGGAGTCCGCCACATCGAGCCGGAAATGTCCCGACACCTCGGTCAGCGCCAGCGTGCTGTTGCCGACGTTGACGGCGCAGGCGATGGCGAAGCCTGCCGAGGAGCGGACCACGATGCTGTCCGGGCCAATAGCGTAGAGGTCGCCGTCCGCCGCGCTGGCATCACGGAACTCGGAGGCGAGTATGGTCGTCGAGGCCCGCATGGCGTGGCGGGCATCGAGGATCCGCGCCTGCCGGGCGTAGAACTTCTTTTGAGCTGAGAGGGCGCGCAGAGTGCCGGCGACGACGATCCCCGTCAGGGTCATCGCGACGAGAACCTCGACCAGGGTGAACCCCCGAGGCGGCGGCATGCGCCGGGACGTCATCGTGGGACGTAAACGACTATGGTATCGGCCAGCGCTTCGCCGGTCTTTCGGAAGTATGTGGTCGATAGGATCACCGTCTTGGGATTGCCGGGCTGCACATCCCAACGAACCGTGTACTGACCGAGAGTCATACTGTCGGTCTGAACCGCGCTGTAGGGCAGCGCCTTGATGCGCTCGGCCGCGTCGGTCATCGCCATCGAGACCTCGGTGTCGCGGCCACCCATCCAGAGCTCGGTCGAGGCCAGGCCCACCGCGCTGGCGAAGCCGACGACCCCGATGGCGATGATCACCACCGAGATCAAGAGCTCCGTGAGCGTAAAGCCCGACTGGCCTCGAACCTTTTGCATCAATACCTCAGCGCCTAACGACCGTGCCGCCCAGGGACAGCTGGACCGTGTCCACGCGGTCCCAGCGGGCAAACGTTACTATAGCATCATGGGTATTACACCCGCCACCCGCGAACGCCAGGCCCCGCGCATCGAAGCACAGCGTATCCTTCGTGGTGAACATGCTGACCCCCGCATACTCCAGGGGCAGGCGTACGACACGGCCGATCGTATCCGCCGCCGCGGCCCCGGGGACTCCCGTGTCCACCTCCACCCAGAACTCGCCCCTGTCGATGGCGATATGCAGCCGCGCTTCCCGGCCATACTGCACGGCGACGGCCCGCGCCCGGGCATAGGTGTTGACGAAAGCGTCGCGCGCGCTGCCTACCTTGAACCTACCGGCAAGCGCAGACGCCAGCGGCAGGCTGAGGCCCAGCAGCACAGCAACGACGAGCATGGCCATGGCGAGCTCGAGTATGGTTATACCGCGGCAGCACTCGAGCTGGCGGGGGGCAAAAGACACTGCCGCGCGACAGCGTCGGGACATAGGACGGGCAACCTCCAAAATGGCGAATAAACCTCCCGAGAGCAAGGCCTGAGTGCTAAGTTACAATTTCACAACGCCTTCGGTCCGGTAGTGGCCCGGCTTTGCCGGTGAGGGCACCGAAAATGGCGACACTCCCCCTGGCCGCTCACGCCGCGCTGTCGCTCGCACTGGCTCTGGCTCAGTTTCACGCCGGCGGGCCGTGAGGCGGGGGTTCAGGAGGCGCCGGTGGGATTCGAACCCACGAATAAGGGCTTTGCAGGCCCTCGCCTTAGTCCACTTGGCTACGGCGCCCGCGGTATCTCGTAACAAACTAGGCGGTCGGCTTCCCCTGTCAATTTTCGGCGCTTCCCTGTCCCGGGCGCCCGGCGGGGCTCATATTACCGACCATCTTTTTGGGGAGGCAGCAAGTCTCCTGCGACCTTGCCGATTTTGCGAACGGGTGGAAAGCTCGGCATGAGGCGGCGACGACGAGGGGGAACGAGCCGGTGGGCCGGCGGCCTGGTGCTGGCCACGGTGTTGCTCGCGCCGACCCGGCTGGGGGCCCAGTGGTTCGACGCGCAGCTCCCGCGGCGCGGTGAGTTGCAGGTAGGGATCAGCGGCCAGAACATCACGGCCGACGAGCGGTTCTTGATCGACGGCTCGCGGCAGCCGCTGAACGAGATGTTCGCGCTGGAGCTGGATCCCCGTCTGGTGCCGGCGCTGGACACGCTGGACGCCGCCCTGGCGGCGCTGTTCCCCACCCTCGGCTTGCCGGCGCCCGAGTTGAGCACGCTGGGGCCGTTGGAATACGAAGTGCTGTTCGAGCGGACGCGCGTTCCGATCAGCATTGCCTTCGCGCCGACTCGCTGGCTCGCCGTCTTCACCGTCGTGCCCATCGTGAAGGCGCGCTCGTTCGTGGCGGCCGAGCTCGACTCGCTGGCGGCGAGCGCCGGCTCGACGGCGTCGGCCTTTGGAGGCAACGCCGACGCGTTCTTTGCAGGCTTGGCCGGCGGTATCAACGCGCTGGAATCGATGGTCGCGGCCGACACGCTGGCACCCGATGATCGGGCGGAAGCGGAGGCCTTGCTGGCGGAGGCGCGGCTGCTGGAGTCGGGTCTTTTGGGGCTGGGCGGGCTCACCTACACTCCCACGGACTCGAGCGCGAACGGGGCGGCGCTGGCCGGACTGTACACCGACCTGCGAGGTGGCTTCGCTGGATTCGAGGTGGAGCTGCCAGAACTATCACTGGCGCGTGCGCTCGATGCCGAGGCGGCGACGGCGCTGACCTCGGGGCCGGCGTACGGGATCGAGCCACCCGCGAGCCGGTCCACCGGCATCAAACTGGGCGATATCGAGGCCGGCATCAGCGTGCAGCCGTTCAACACGTTTCGCCGGCCGCCCGGCGCAGCTCGGCCCAGCTTTCCGATTCGGGCCCGCCTCGATGCCCTTCTCCGGTTCGCCACCGGCAGCCCGCCCGTCGCCGGCCATGTGATGGATCCGGGCGCCGGGGACGGGCAACCCGACCTCGAAGTACGCGGGGCCTTCGATCTCGGGCTGGGAGCCAGGTTCTGGCTGTCGCTGTTCGCCGGATACAATCTCCAGCTCGAGGCCGAGGTCGAGCGGCTGATCACGTCCCGGGAATCGCCGATCCAGCCGGGCGCCTACACGGCGCTGGTCAGCTGGGATCCGGGCGACGTCCTGACGCTGGCCGCCCTGCCGCGCTTCAATCTCACGCGTCACATCACCTTCTCCTTCCTCTACCTGATCACCCACCACGGCGCCGACCGCGTGGAACCGGTCGATAGCGCGCCGGAAGGTCCGGCGTTCGAGCCTTCAGACCTGGAGGAGGGGACGGAGTTCAGCGCCCGCACGCTGGGGTTCGCGGCTCGCTACTCGGCGACCGAATGGGCGGGTGACCGTCGGCGTGGGATCCCGGTGGAAGTCGAGCTGCGTTACCGGAACACGAATAGAGCAGTCGACGGCTTCACTCCGCGACAGAACATTTGGGAGGTGTCGGTGCGGCTATACCGTCAGCTGTTCTGGCGGACACCGACGGAGTAGGCAGGCATTCTCTAGGATCCCTGCAGCAACGCCCGCGCATGCTCAAGTGATTCCTCGCGCTCGGGGTCGCCACCGAGCATGCGCGCCAGGTCGCGCACCCGCTCGTCGCCGAACAGTTCGGACACGCGCGTCGCCGACTTCGCCCCTTTCGATTCCTTGCTGACCAGCAAGTGGTGATCGGCCAAGGCGGCGATTTGCGGCAGGTGGGTGATGACGAAGACCTGGTGGTGACCCGCCACCGTCTTCAGGCGCTCGGCCACCTTACCGCCGACGATCCCGCCGATCCCGGCATCGATTTCATCGAAGATCAGCGTCGGTGTCCGATCGAGCCGTGCCAGGATCGTCTTCAAGGCGAGCATGACGCGGCTCAGCTCTCCGCCCGAGGCCACTTTCGAGAGGGGTCGCGGATCGAAGCCCTTGTTCAGCGTCACTCGGAACTCCACATCCTCGGCCCCTGTGGAAGCGATCGAGCCGCGCTCGAGGAGCGCCACCTCGAAGCGCCCGTCCGGCATGCCGAGCTCCGGCAGCAGGCCGCTCGCCTCCTTGGCCAGCGCCTTCGCCGCCTTGCCTCGCGACTTGCTCAACGTGGAAGCGAGCGACTCGAGTTGCGCGGCGCGTGCCTCCTCTTCCCGCGCCAGCTCCTCGATCTCGAGTCCGGCCGTATCCAGAGCATCGAGCTCCTCGCGCGCGCGCTGGCCGGTCGCCATCACGTGCTCCAGCGTCGGCCCGTACTTCGCTTTCAGCCGATAGAGCGTGTCGATGCGCTGGCGGATCCGCTCGAGCGCCGAGGGGCTGAGATCGATCGACTCCTTGTAGCTTGCCAGGCGCTCGCCCAGCTCCTGCGTGGTGAAATAGGCGGTCTCGAAGAGTTCGCCCAGTTGGGCCTCGGTGCCCGGGTCGACCCTGGCGAGGGCGGCGAGCTCGCGACGCAGGCTGCCCAGGCGCTCGTAGACCGAGCCCTCGTCAGCGTAGATCGCATCGTAGAGGGCACCGGCCCGCTCGAGCAGTTCTTCGGCGTGGGCCAACCGTCTCTCCTCGTCGGCCAGCTTCAGATCCTCTTCCGCATCGCCCAGCTCAGCGCTCTCGACCTCGTCGACCTGATGGCGCAGCAGTTCTGCACGTTCTTCCGTCCGCGCTCGCCGGTCTTCGACCTCCCGGCGCGCCCGACGCACCTCGCTCAACTCCGACCAGCAGCGGCGCAACTCGCCGGCCAGCTCACTGGCCCCGCCGTAGGCGTCGAGGATTTCGCGCTGGGGGGCCGCGTGGAGCAGCGCCTGGTGCTCGTGTTGGCCGTGCAGGTCGACCAGCGCTTGCCCGAACTCGCCGATCAGGGCCGCTGTGGCCGGCGAACCGTTGATCCAGGCGCGGCTGCGCCCGCTGACATTGACCTCGCGCTTCAAGACGAGCCAGCCGTCCTCGGCGTCGATCCCCGCATCGTCGAGGCGCCGGCGCAGGTCGGCACGACCACCGACGTCGAAGACCGCCTCGATGACGGCCCGCTGCTCGCCGGCGCGGATCACTTCGGTGGCCGCCCGCTCGCCGAGCACGAGCGACAGCGCTCCGACAATGATCGACTTCCCCGCCCCGGTCTCGCCGGTCAGCACGACGAGGCCCGGCTCGAAGCGGAGGCCCACGTCCTCGATGACGGCGTAGTTCTGGATGCGCAGCTCGCTCAACACGGCGTTAGGAGTCTAGTGATCCGCGTTCATGCCTTCGGAGACGTCGCCCCACTTAAGCTTGCGGCGGAGCAGCGAGAAGAACGACTGCCCGGGCAGGCGAACCAGGCGCACCGGTTCTGGCGCCTTGCAGACGACGACCCGGTCGCCGGGCTTGAGCTCCGAGCCCACCTGCCCATCGACGGTGAGCAGCAGGTCCTCGGGCGAGGAGACGACCTGCAGGGTGATACGGGCGCTCGCCCGAATGACGAGCGGCCGCACGGCCAGCGTGTGGGGACAGATCGGGGTGATGACGATGGCGTCGAGGCGCGGGTCGACGATCGGGCCGCCGGCAGAAAGCGAGTAAGCCGTAGAGCCGGTGGGGGTGGCGACGATCACACCGTCGCCGCGATAGAGGCCGACCTCCTCCTCATCTACCCAGACCTTCAGGTGGACGACGCGCACGAGGCCGCCTCGGTGTAGGGCCGCGTCGTTGAGGGCGTAAAACGGCTCCGACGCGTCCCCCGAATGCTCGAGCCGGACCTCGAGCCCCATACGCGTGTCGAGGACGAAGTCACCCCCGGCGATCCGGCCAAGCGCCGCCTCCATCTCCTCGAGCGCGATGGAGGTCAGGAAGCCCAGCCGCCCGAGGTTGACGCCAAGGACCGGCGTCCCGACGGGGCCCGCCCAGCGGGCACCGCCCAGCAGCGCCCCGTCGCCGCCCAGCGTGATCAGCAAGTCGATCTCTTCAGCGCTCGCGGGCAACTCGGCGACGGCTCCCTCTCTTCCGGTTCTGAGCTGGCGATCCAAGAAGAGCTCGAACTCGTGGTCGGGAGCGAGCCGCAGGAGGCGGTCTACCGCCTCGGCGACGTTCCTGTACTTGGGGTTACCGACAACGCCGATTCGTTTCATGCGACCAACCGATAGCAGTTGCTGGGACGATGGGTTCCCAGAGTCAACGTGGCGTCAACACGGGGCCGGGCGCTGCCGGCCCGCCCCTTAACTCTCGCGCTCGACGACGTGGATGGCCAGACCCTCCAGCGCGGGACTGGCGATGCCGGCCCCGCGCAGCAGGGCGACGGCTTCTCGGGCCAGCCGGTTCGCCTCCGCCCGAGCGCGCTCGGGCCCGTAGACGCCCGGATACGTCGCCTTGCCGAGCTCGCGATCGCTGTGCGCGTCCTTGCCCAGCGTTTGGGTCGTGCCTTCCTCGTCGAGGAGGTCATCGGCGATCTGGAAGGCGAGGCCCACCCTTTCCCCGTACGCGCTGATCGTCTCCAGGGCCAGCGGCTCGAGGCGGCCGACAAGGGCGCCGAGCCGGGCGGAGGCCCGGATCAGGGCGCCGGTCTTGCGGCGGTGGATCTCGGCCAGTTCCTCGCGCGTCACCTTGCGACCCTCGGCCATCAGATCGAGCACCTGGCCGCCGACCATGCCCGTGGGGCCGGCCGCCTCTGAGAGCTCGGCCACGAGCACGGCCGCCTCCTCTGCCGATAGCCCGAGCGCCTCGGCCTCACCGGCCACCACCCAGCTGGCCAGGGGAACCATCGCCGCCGCCGCGATGGTCGCTCGCTCGGATCCGAACGCCCTGTGGCAGGTGGGCCGACCACGTCGCCAATCGTCGTCGTCCATGCAGGGGAGGTCGTCGTGCACCAACGAGTAAGCGTGAACGATCTCCAAAGCGGTCGCCAGTCGCGTTACCCGTTCGTTGGGCGCCCGGCCTGACACCTCGTAGCTGGCGAGACAGAGGATGGCCCGGAAGCGCTTGCCTCCACCCTCGCAGGCGTAGCGTATCGGCTCGGTCAGCCAATCGCTGACCCCGTCCAGGTAGGAGTCGAGAACGGCGGCAAGTGCGCGATTGACCTGCTCGCGAGTCCGTTCGAGATAAGTGTCGAAGTCGTACACGAGTGCCCGTGGGTCAGTCGATCAGTAGGCCAGTGGGTCAGTGGGTCAGTGGGAAGTCGTACACGAGTGCCCGTGGGTCAGTCGATCAGTAGGCCAGTGGGTCAGTGGGTCAGTGGGTCAGTGGGATCAGCGACCTTGGGCGGTGCAACGGCAGCAGCTCACCGACTGACTCACTCACTGATCCACCGGTCTACTGACCCACTGACCCCTCCTCCTCCGGTTCATCGCCGAGCTCCAGATCCCGCTCGCGCTGCCGGCCCTGGCGATCGATGAGCACCT
>JBDHKD010000161.1:0-2747 GCA_039586575.1 Gemmatimonadota bacterium
CGCTACCGAGTCGATCGCACGACCTTGTCGTGCCACACCCTGTCGGATAATGTGCGGGGGAAGCTATCGATGCCTGCCGATGAAGGATTGACATAGAAATGAAGCACATAGCGCGCCTAACCCTGCTCACTCTCGTTCTCATGGTCTGGCAGGCAGCGGCGCCGGCGATCGCTCAGGGGCCCGTCGTTCGGGCCGTACTGTTCTTCTCCCCCACCTGTCCTCACTGCCACAAGGTCATCAACGAGGACCTGCCGGTCATCTTTCGCCGCTTCGGCGGTGACGCTCGAGTCTGGTTCGATCAACAGAAACCCAGGGAAGAGATTGCCTTCTACCTGGTCTCGAACGGGCAGCTGGAGGTACTGCTGGTCGATGCATCGCTGCCCGGAGGCAATGCGGTATTCAATGCTTCGACCGAGGCGTTGCAGATACCGGAGGACCGGCGCGGCGTTCCGCGCCTGGTCGTTGCCGATAGCGTGCTCGTGGGGTCGCTCGAGATCCCGAGTATCTTCCCGACGTTGATCGAGGCTGGTCTCGCCGGCGGCGGGATCGCATGGCCCGAGATAGACGGTCTCGCTCCCGCCCTGGCCACCTTCCCCATGTTGCAGCCGCTCGCTGCCGAGGAGCCCGAGCCTGAGCCTGTGGCTGATGCCCGCACAGAGCCTGAGACCGGGACGGAACCGGTGCCGGAGACGGCGCCCGATACGGTAGCGACCGAGGCGGCCGAAACCGGCGACAGCCCTCCATCCGCGGGGACCGAAGCTGAGAGCGCCGAAGTTCCCGCAACTGAGGAAGCGGCTGACGCTTCGCCGCCGGCGGATTCTGCCGCGGTGGCCGAAGCCGGCCCGGGCGAAATTGACTTGAGCATGATCGCCGCGCGTCGGCCCGGCATGCTGGAGTTGTATCGGCGCGACCCGGTGGGTAACAGCTTCTCCGTGGCGGTCCTGGTCGCGATGCTGTTCAGCCTCTTTGCCGTGTACAGCATAACGCGGCAGCCCGGCACGGGCCGCGAGCTTGGCCTGGCCATTCCGGCCCTCTCGCTCGTCGGCCTCGTGGTCGCCGGATACCTCGCCTACATCGAGTCCACCGGGACGCAGGCGGTGTGTGGGCCCGTCGGCGATTGCAATACGGTGAATCAGAGCGAGTACGCCGTGCTGTTCGGTATTCCTGTAGGCGTCTTGGGGCTGGTCGGCTATGTGGCGATCGTCGGCGCGTGGCTAATGTCGCGGCGCGGCTCCGGTGCCGCGGCCGATTGGGCGAAGGTGGCGCTGCTCGCGATGGCTGTGTTCGGCACGCTCTTCTCCATCTATCTGACCTTTTTGGAGCCGTTCGTCATCGGCGCGACCTGCGCTTGGTGCCTGACGTCGGCCGTCGTGATGACGCTGCTGATGCTTCTGGCGGCGCGGCCGGGTCTCGAGGCGCTAGAGCGCGTGCGCGCGGCGTGACGCGATAGCCCCCGCGTCATTTCATCCTTGCGCGTGGAGTAGAACGCCGCGGGCGGCAAACCGCCCGGCGCCGCTAGCGCCGCGTGAACGCCCGCTCGCCGATCTGTTGTAGGTGGCTCTCTCCCGTGGCTTCGTCGCGGTTCCGCGACGTGGCGTCGTAGGAGAAGAGGACTAGGCCGCGCGTCCCCAACTCGCGCGCGACCTCGATCTTCTCTAACGTGCTCTCGACCGGGATGCGCCAGGCGCCGATGCCCGCCCAGACGCGATCGCGACCGCCCGCCTCCAGGGCGACGCTGATCTGCTCGCGGAATATCTCGGTGTCGGGCGAGTAGGCCATGGGACAGGCGACGTCCAGGATCCCCAGCCGCAGCCAGCCTCGCCAGTCCTGGAAACGATGGGTGTAGGCGTCCTCGGAGTTGCCGAAGACCGCGGCGCTGACGACGACGTTCGGCTTGCGCTTCTTCACGCCGTGGTACACGCGCTCCACCAGCGCGGTGATCTGCTCGCGCCGGAATCGATCCCAGGCCTCTGGGAACGAGTCGGTGTAGACCAGCGGGTCATCCGGCAGCAACGTCGCGAAATATTCGGTAACGGAATCGGCTAGCTGAGGTTCCAGCCAGCCCCGAAACCGCTCCAGCGCCGGGCGCGAATAGTCGTAGTCGGGGGCGGGATAGCGAACGTAGTCGAAGTGCATCCCGTCGACGTCGTACTTCTCCAGGATGTCCATCCAGATGGAGTAGAGGTGCTCCTTCACTTCCGGCACCGCCGGGCTGGTGTACAGCCCCTCGACGTGGTCGGCGTTGTCGCGCGCGTACTGGGCGAGCGCGTCGACGAACCGCGCGTCGCTGGGGTCCATGTCGTAAAGGTCCCGCGCGATCGGCTGCGGTACGGCCAGGATGTCCGGTCGTGTGAAGATGACGTGGCCTGGGCGGGTCGGCAGTTCTTCGGCATTGGCGACCAGGTGCGTGTTGAGCCATACGTGCACCGCGATCCCGCGCTTGTGCGCTTCCTTCAGAACCAGCTTCAGCGGGTCATACTTGTCCTTGTACAGCGACTCCGCCTTCGGCTCCCAGCGCGCATCGTAGAACGCGTCGCCGCGCCCGCGGATCTGCACGATCAGCGTGTTGAAGCCGGCCTCGTCGGCGCGCCTGACCATCGCGCGCACGCTGTCGGGATGGTCGAGCGTGTACCTGATCACCCAGAGCGCCCGCACCTCAGGCGGCGTTGGCAGGGGACCCTCGGGGGCCTTTGGCGCGCAGGACGCGAACGCCAGGACGCCGAGCAAAGGTAGGATCTTTTGAGCTT
>JBDHKD010000081.1:0-11199 GCA_039586575.1 Gemmatimonadota bacterium
GGCTGCAGCAGGAGGCCGGATGCGATGTGTTCACGTCAGATCCCTCGGCGTCGTTATGACGCGCCCCTCTTATCAATATACTTCGCATTTCTCCCTACGAGAATAGAGACCGGCGGGATTCCGGCTCCGCCGCCGCCCACTCAGCTCGAGCGGCCTTGTAGCTCCCGCGCCGCCGCCTCGAGCTGGCCGACCACCGAGTCGCTGACGGAGGCCGCGAGGTCTTCCAGGTCCTTGTAGCGGTGCAAGGGAAGAACCGTGGGGTGGCGCATGACACGCTGCAGGAGCCTATCCTCCTTGGCGCCCGAGAGCAGCAGCGGCTGTACCGGCAGGGACGGCAGCTCGGGGATCACGACGCGCAGCTCGTTCAGCACCGCGGAAGCGTCGGTCACGTCGGCGATAACGAAGCGCGACATGCGGGCCAGTCGCGCCAACACCTCAGCAAGATCGCGAGCCGACAGCGGCTCGCAGTCGAACAGCACGGGCGTGTAATCGTACTTGCGCACCGCCTTACGAATCGTGTCGAGCGCCGGCTTTCTCTCGGAGGTGAAGCGGCCGAGGATCAGGACGATGCTCGAGCCGATCTGCTGGACGACGTCCCTCAACCTCCGATTGTGCAGCAACAGATACATGAACTGAGCGATCTCCAGGTCATCGACCGCGATGAGCGGCTCGCCCATATCGGTAATCCTGAGGTCGACCTGCTTCGCTCCCTCCAGCTTCACCCCCCAGGTCGAGACGGCAAATACCGAACAACCGGTAAGGTTGGCGTTCTTCAGATTCGTCTGAACGAGCCGGGCCTTGCTGAGGTCGGCCTGCCGCAGATTCGCGCCCTCGAGGTCAGCGCCCTCGAGGTCGGCGCCCGACAGATCGGCTCCCGCCAGGTTCGCATCCTGCAAGGAGGCCCCGCGCAGGCTAGCCCCGTTCAGCACGGTGCCCCTCAGCTTGGCGCCACGCAGCTGGGCCCGGGAAAGCAGGATGGGGCCGGCGAACGTGTCGCTCATATCGGCACCGCTCAGGTCGGCCTCGCGGAAGTCGGTCTCGGCGTGTGACGTGCCCTTGAGGTCCGCTTCGCGCAGATCGGCATTGCGAAACAGGGCCTGGCTCAGGCTGGCACCCACGAAGCGGGCGTTCTTGAGGTCCGCATCGATGAAGATCGCGTGATCGAGCGACGCGCCGCTGAGATCCGCCTCGGCGAGCGCGGCGCCGTGGCACTCGGCCCGCTCGAGGTCGGCGCCCGACAAGTTGGCAGCGGTGAGGTTCGCCGAGCCCAGGATCGCCTTGTGCAGCTGGGCGCCCTGCAGGTTCGCGTCCCCCAGGTTCGCCTTGAGCAGCAAGGCAACCCGCAGATCGGCGCCGGCCAAGTCGGCGCCGGCCAGATCGGCGTCCATCAGGTCGGGGACGACGCCAGGGCTTTTTAGCCGCCACTCGTTCCAGGTGGTGACGCCGTGCCTGAGAATCTCGAGATGCCGCTCGTTCGCCATGGCCCCAATCTGGCGAGCCGTGCTGCCCGCCGAAACCCATGCGCCGACCGCTACGCCCGCGCGCCACGCCGAAGGGGCAGCGTCATGCTGCCCCTTTGCCGGATCGTCGAGCGGTCCCGAGAGGCGTCAGCGGTCGTCCGCCACGCGCAGGACCACGTGCTGTTGAGCGTCGTCGAACGCCCTCCACTTGCCTGTCGCCGAGTCGATCGCGACGCCGATCACGCCCGCGAAGATATCGAGCACGACCCAACCGGCCTGGACGTGACTCGTCAGGGTGACCGTCGCGTCCTCGTAGCCGTCCTTGCGGAATGTGATCACGTAGTCCTTCTCGGGCCGTAGATGGAGCTTGACCGGCGTGTAGCCGAAGCTCGCGCCGTTGATGATGACCTCGGCACCCTGAGGCTCGGAGCGCAAGTCGACCTCGTCCGGGCCGGGGCTGAAGATGGTGGCGCACCCTGTTAGCGCGGAAAGAGCCAAGGCTAGACCCAAGTAGCGCAGCGTTCTCTTCCTCATCGTCTTCCTCCGGTTGACAAGCGTAGCGAGACGCCTCCGTTACGACTCGCGGACTACCTCAGCCAACCATGCATGCGACGGTGACGAAGAAGGCAAACATGATGCCGTAAACGGTTCGCTGCAGAAGCCAGTCGTGACGCGCAATACCAACTGGGGAGGCGGCCGGCGCGTGTCAGTCGGAAACGCCCGCCGTGCCCGAAGCGCACAAAGCCTCCGGACACGCCAGCCCTTGGCCGAATCTCTCCGGGAGGTTAGCGTTATAAAGCCCCGCCCACTGCGCCCGAGGAACCGAACCGAGAATCGTCAGTCCCATGCCGAACCAGAAGATGCGTTTGCCAAGAGCGCTGCCGGACTGGCGCCTGCCGGCGATCCTGGCGCTGCTCTCGCTAGCCGGCTGCGGATCCGAGCCGGCGCTTTCCGTCGCACAGGTGGATGCCCTACGCGCCGCGTGCATCGCCAGCGACATCCTGCAAGAGACCGCGGACGCGGCAAGCAGAGCAGAAGCGGTAGCTGCCTCTCGGCAGTCCGCGCTGCAGGATGCGGAGGCCCGGCTCGCCGAGGCGGATGCCGCGCACCGGGCCCTGGTGAGGTTCATCTCCGAGCGCGGCGCCATGCACGACGACCCGGAACTGCAGGCGCGCTTCGCCCGGTCGCAGAGCCAGCTGCGCGACGCGCAGAACGATGTCAACTACGCGCGCCCGGTCTGGCAACAGGCGGACGACGCGGCTCGCGAACTGAACAACTACCTCGAGCTCGTCACGTTGCACGCCGCCGCCCTGGCGTACGGCGACTCCGCCCTCAACTTCGCCCGCAGCGCCCAAGACTCGAGCCGCTACGCGGGACTGGCCGAGACGAAGGCGGGTGAAGCCCAAGCGCTGGCTAGCTCACGACGTGCGCTCGAGGCTCGCTTCAGTGCCGAGTACGCCGACGCCGAGGCCGACCGGTTCAGCGCCTGCAACCTGCAGGCCGACGAGCTCCTCGAGCAGGGCCGCCGCAACTGAATGCTTCGGCTACCCGAAGCGGATCTGCGTCATCGCCGGAAACAGATCGATCAGGGCGTGCCCTCCGCAGCTGCCCGCCAGGTTGGCTTCCTGATGGCCGTCCGCAGCTCGGGCCCGGGCCTCACCGAGAGGAGGGTTTCAGAATGAAGGCTGATTCGGCGAGAACCATGCTGGTGCTGGCCGCATTTTTGACGGCCTGCGGCAGCGGTGAGGCGCGGTGGGCCGGAGCCATTACAGACAGCGCCGGCGTGGTGATGGTGTCCAACGGCGAGGTAGGGCTGTGGCCGCCGGGCCAGGGTTGGACGGTGCAGGAAGACCTGCGGATCGGCACGCTGGAAGGGGCACCCGAGTATCAGATCGGTCAGGTCGGCGACATCGCACTCGACTCGAAGGGGCGAATTCATGTGCTGGACGCACAGGCCCAGCACATCCGGGTCTTCTCGCCAGAGGGCGTCTACGAGCAGACGATCGGCGCTCGCGGAGGGGGACCCGGCGAGTTGGGGTTCGCATTGGCGCTGCTGATGGGCCCGGGAGACACGATCCTGGTCCCCGACGCTCGGAACTTGCGGTTCACCCGCTACGCACCGGACGGTTCCGAGGCCGGCAGCATTCGGCTGGACCCCGATGGCGCGTGGCCCATGCAGTTCAGGGCGTCGACGCAGGGCGCTATGGCGGAGCAGGTTCGATTGTTCGCGCTGCCCGGGCAACCGGCGCTCGAGAACCGTCTGGACGTGCTATTGCGCCTGGCGAGCGATGGCACGGTCACCGACACCTTGATGACATTCCCATCGGGCAGCTTCCAGGCGCTCGACGGCACAGGTATCACCTTCTTCGCCGCCGAACCCGTCTGGGACCTGACCGCCGATGGGAGAATCATCCTGGCGGTGAGCGACGAGTATCGGATCCGCATCTACTCGGACGGGCAGCTGCAACGGATTATCACCAAGAGCTTCGAGCTCGCGCCGCTGAGCGAAGCCGACAAAGAGGCCTTGCGAGGCGAACTGAGACGCAGATTCGCCTCGCAAGGCATGCCGGAGGCCACGATGGAGAGGTTGTTACGGGAGCGGTTCCACTTCGCCGAGTCTCTCCCGGCCGTCTTGACCGTGGCCGCCGGCCCGCTGGGCACGATCTGGGCTCAGCAGGCGCGGCCGCCCTCCCAGATCAGCGAAGCAGAGTTCGCTACCATCCGGGAGAATCACCTCGAAGACCTGGGCTCCGCCCTGTGGGACGTATTCGATCCCGAGGGACGGTTCCTGGGTGTCGTCACCTTGCCTGACCGGTTCACACCAAGCTTGTTCCGTGACGACGCGATCTATGGCGTTTGGCGCGACGAACTGAACGTGGAGTACGTCGTTCGTCTACGTCTCGTCGGCGATCTTAATGTTGGTGCCACGTAGAGTGTGCATCTCCAGCAGCGCTTGGAAGCGCGGGTGATCGGGGCGGGAGCGCCGAGGAGCTGCTACAGCAGGGCCCCCGCGACTGAACGCTCCGGCTACCCGAAGCGGATCTGCGTCATCGCCGGAAACAGATTGATCAGCGAGTGCACGATGACCGGGGCGACCAGGTTCCCCCGGGCGAAGACGTACACCGCACCCAGGACCACACCCCCGAGCATCCCGTTGACCATCGCCGCTTGAAACGCGGCAACCAGGTCGCCGTGCGACGGCCAGTGCGGATTGAGGTAGGCATACGGCAAGTGATAGAGGCCGAACAGTATTGAGACGACCAGGATCGCCAACACCTTCGACCTTAAGAGCGCGGCGAGCCGCGTCTGCAGAACACCACGGAAGAAGAACTCCTCGGTAAATCCCGCCGTGAGCAGCAGCATCACGAGCGCCAGCGGCAAAAGGTAGAAGAAGCGGCCCGACACGATGAGTTCCCAGAATGCCTCGGAACTCCGCGAGAAGAGGAGCTGCACGAGGAGCGAGACAACCAGTCCCAACGGTATCGCCCAGACGAGCCCCCTTCCCAGCTTCCCCCGCTCGAGTCCAACCGTGGCCAGCGTCTTGGCGAGCGACCAGTCATCCCAGACGCGCCGCTGGTAGAGTATGAGGAGCACAAGCGGCAGGGCCACGAGCGTCAGCCAGTGCTCGAGTTCCGATTCGGGGTTGAGAAAGAGATAGCCCAGATAGAGCAGAAAGTAGACGAGGGCGAGCGGCGCTTCGCTCTTCAACCTGAGCTCGCCCTGCGGTTCGCCACGAGCTTGCGGTACACCTCGAGTTCCGAGTAGCGCTCGATCGTCTCGATCCGCCACAGCTATTCACCAGCCTCTACCGCGTGCAGGCAGAAGTCTCAGGACATGCCCAGCTCAAAGTCTATGGTCTGAGTCTCCTCCGTACAGCGGATGAACGTGTGATAGTCCGACGTTCCATACCCTGATCTCTCCGCTTCAATCCTGAACGACCCGTCGTGGCAGGGTCCCTCCCAGACGAACGAGAGTGAGTATTGGCACAGATTATCGGTCCAAGTTCTGACGATGAGATATTGGTCGTAAAACCACTCCTGCTTGTGCACGGATACTGCAGCACGGAGTATCGGAGAACCATCCCCAGCTGCCGTGACCGTTCCGCTTACGCGAATGGTGATGTCTGGGTAGTCTGGTTCTGTCGACCCCCCTCCGCAGGCCACAACAGCGAGGGCAAGCAAGGTTGTCGTGATCCTCATCGGAGCCTCCTCGTGAGAGTGCTTCCCCGGGTACCACGTTCTCAGTTTCGCAGATCTGGATCAAGAGTTGATCAAGTCGGGGAACGAATGGGTCGGCTAACGCCCCGCCCCGCTGGTTTCGAACGAGTCGGGTACTCACACCTCTTACACTGTAAGGCGTTTGAGACGAGTTGCCCGTGTCTTGCCTACGGGAGAACGTAAGAGCGACAACCGAGGCGACGGATATTCACTCCCATGCCTCGCTGACGGGCTAGACCGCGCAAGGCTTGTGAGCGGCGCTGTGGCCAATGTGTGGCCATGGGACCCTGGAAGGGCTGCTGTTCTATCTGTTACTGTCCCTGACGGTGGTTCTCCTGCTGGGAGCACTACCACCCATCCCGCACCACGGTCGGGCCGTCTGAGGCGGCGGGCAAGCTCCGGGTAAGCACCGAACCCGCCAAGCAGAAGGTCATGCCCCTGAATTATGGTGGAGTTCGGGTGAAGTAATGGCGGGAGCGTGTGGGAATCGAACCCACCAAGCGAAGGGTCACTCCGCCCAGCTGGTTTTGAAGACCAGTCGAGCCACCAGGCCCGATCCGCCCCCATGCTCTACATTATGAAGATACTAGCCTAATCCTCCATCCGGGACACTATCTCATCGCTCGTGGTCACGAGCGCGAAGCCGTACGCCAGGTTCAAAAGGCTCGCGAGGTGCATCTCCTCGCTGATCGTCCCGGTGCCGTCCGCCGGGATAAAGACCCTGTAGTCGCGGTAGTAGGCGTCGCGTGCCGTCGACTCACAGCACATGTTGGTCATCACGCCGGCGATGACGAGATCCTCGACTTTGAGGCAACGCAGAACCGTCTCGAGGTCCGTGTTGTAGAACGCCGAGTAGCGGTGCTTGAACACGACCTTCTCGTTCGGCAGCGGCGCCAGCTCGGGGTGGATCTCGCTCTCCGGGCTGCCTTCCAGGCACTTCCCTTCCCACCACCAACCCATGATGCCACTGTCCAGGTCGTCCGGATGATGCACGTGTCGGGTGAAGATCACCGGGCGGTCCGCGCGGCGGAAAGCTTTGATCAGGCGCTTCACGGTCGGTAGAATGGCCAATCCACCACAGGTAAAAGTCGGCGAGTCGGCATCGAGGAAGAATCGCTGCATGTCGACGACGAGCAGAACGCTGCTCGCCGAGTTCAGCTTCATCGGGTGCTCGTTGTACGGACGGATCTTCTCGAGCCACGCGAGCGCCATCGACGCGATCGTCTCGTCAGTCACATAGGGTTCCACGACAAGCTCCGGTCATGAGGTTCGGTCCGCCTCACGGACCCGCGTCCCAGGGACTGCAGCGCGCAGGCGAACATACGGTTCGAAGGCGTACTCACAATGAGGTGGCAAACGCGAGAGAGCAAGCGAGCCTGCATTGTGAAGGTCAGCCCGGCCGACTTCTATCGCTATCCGTTATCGGTTGCTGTTGCCTCTCTCCCGGTCGCGGCGCATGATGCCCTTGCGAGAGGCCCCCGAGGCTCGGCAGTTGCAGTTATGAGCGTCCCCGTTCGCCGGCGAAAACGCGCTGTGATACTCGCAGTGACCGTCACGGCTTTGCTCGTCTCACTTTCTCCAGCCTACACGACAACGGGATGCGCTGTGATTACCGGCAGCGACCGTTGCTGCATTACCTGTAGCTTCGCGCTGAAGGCGTGCGGTGACGCGTGTATTTCCAGCGAGGAGGCCTGTACCCTGGGTCGTGGCTGCGCGTGCGACGGCTAGAGGGCGAACGCCACACGGAGGAGGGCCAGCATGGTCGAAGTCATCCGCAAGCGTGACATCCTGGCGCACCCGCTGGTCACCATACGCTGCTTCGGCTGGCCGGTGTTCTGTCGAGCGCTGATCGCCGGCCGGCGTCAGACGTTCCTATCGATGCTCGTGGAGAGCGGTGCGCTCAGACCGCCGCGGGTCGTGGTGCCCGAGCTGCTGGCGGCTTGTGTGGAGCTGGAACTCAGGGCGAAGTGGGTCTACGAATCGTTGGCGCAGCGTTTCGCAGACCGCGAGGCGGTGAGTCGGTTCTTCCAGACGCTGGCGGGGCAGGAGCAAGAACACTCCGAGCTGCTCGAGCTGTGCCGCGAGCTTGCGGGGCTTGAGGGCTGGCTAGAAGAGCAGTTCGCCCCTTGGCGCGACGCGGTGCCCCGATTGGGGCGGCAGATGGGAGATGCGGAGGCGGCGGCGGAGGGTCTCGACGTTCTGCCCGACGCCCTCCGTCTGGTGATCGAGATCGAGGGGTCGGAGATCAATCAGGTCTTCGACAGCGTGGTGGCGGCCACCGACTCGGCCTTCGTGCGGAAGCTACGGGCGTTCCACACGGCGGGAACGGATCACATCCTGTATATCTGCGACCAGATCGCGATGTTCGAGCCCGGGCTGGCCCCGGCGTGTCGCGAGCTCAAGGCCAAGTGCTTCCGCGGCTAGCGGGCGAGCGCTCGCCGGTCTAGGCGAGACGCGCGATGGCGTCGATCTCGACCAGGGCACCCTTGGGGAGCGCTCCCGCCTGGATGGCGGAGCGCGCCGGGAACGGCTCCTCGAAGTACCCGGCGTAGATCTCGTTGACGGTGACGAAGTCGCCGATGTCGGCCAGGTACATGGTCGTCTTGACCACGTCCTTCGTGCTAGCACCCGCAGCCTCGAGCACGGCGATCAGGTTCTCGAGGACGCGTTCGGCCTGGGCCTCCACGCCGCCCTCGACCAGCTCACCGCTGGCCGGGTCGAGCGCGATCTGGCCGGCCGTAAAGACGAAGCCACCGCTCACAATCGCCTGCGAGTAGGGCCCGATCGCCGCGGGGGCCCCGTCGGTGTGTATGCGCTTGCGATCCGTCATTAGAACAACCCCTCTATCTGACCCTTCTCGTTGACCCGCATGTTGACGGCGGCGGGTTTCTTACCGAGCCCCGGCATGGTCATGATATCACCGGTGAACACGACGACGAAGCCGGCGCCGGCCGAAACCTTGGCCTCGCGTACGGTGATGTCGAACCCTTCGGGCCGCGCGCGCTTGGCCGGGTCGTCGCTCAGCGAGTACTGGGTCTTGGCCATGCAGACGGGCAGATCGCCGAAGCCCAACCGCTCGAGCTCTGCCAGCTGCTTCTCGGCCTGCGGCGTGTAGTTGACCCCGTCGGCGCCGTACACCTTGGTTGAGATGGTCTGGACCTTGTGCTTGATCGGTAGGTCGAGCGGGTAGAGCGGCTTGAACTCGGCTTCGCCCTTCTCGACGGTCTCCAGCACGGCTTCGGCCAGCTCCAGGCCGCCCGCCCCGCCCTTCGCCCAGATCTCGGTCTTGATGCAGGGGACACCGAGCTGGGCGCAGCGATCGATGATCGCCTTGTGCTCTTTCGCCGTATCGCCGTCGAACACGTTCAGCGACACGACAGGTGGCACACCGTGCTGCTTCACGTTGTTGACGTGCGCCTCCAGGTTGGACAGCCCGCGCTCTACAGCCGCAGGATCGACCTTGCCAAGATCCTCCTTCGCGGCACCGCCGTGATGGCGAAGCGCCCGCGTAGTGGCGACTATGACCGCCGCCTGCGGCTGGAAGCCGGCGGCCCGGCACTTGATGTTGAAGAACTTCTCGGCACCCAGATCGGAGCCGAATCCGGCCTCGGTCACGACCAGGTCCCCCAGGGCCAGGCCCGTGCGGGTCGCGATGATCGAGTTGCAGCCGTGGGCGATGTTGCCGAACGGGCCTCCGTGCACAAACGCCGGCCCACCCTCCAGCGTCTGCACCAGGTTGGGCGCCAGCGCATCGCGCAGCAAGACCGTCATGGCGCCCGGCGCGTTCAGCTCGGCTGCCCGCACTGGCTCTCCCCCCTGGGTGTAGCCGACGACGATCCGGCCCAAGCGCTCCGTCAGGTCGTCGATGTCCTGGGCCAGACAGAAGATCGCCATGATCTCGCTGGCGGCGGTGATCACGAAGCCGTCCTGCCTGGGCACGCCGTGAACGGCACCGCCCAGACCGATCACCATGTTGCGCAGCGCCCGGTCATTCATGTCGACCGAGCGTGGCCAGGTGATGCGGCGGACGTCTATGCCGGTTTGGTTGCCGTGGTGGACGTGGGCGTCCAGCATCGCCGCCAGCAGCATGTGAGCGCTGGTGATGGCGTGGAAGTCGCCGGTGAAGTGGAGGTTGATGTCTTCCATCGGCACGACTTGAGCGTAGCCGCCTCCGGCGGCGCCGCCCTTGATTCCGAACACCGGCCCCAGCGAGGGCTCGCGCAGGGCGAGCACATTGTTGACCCCCTTCTTGCTGAGCGCCTGGGCGAGGCCGACGGAGACGGTGCTCTTCCCCTCCCCGGCCGGCGTGGGCGTGATCGCCGTCACCAGCACCAACTTCGCCTTGGGCGCCCTGCGTGAGAGCTCGAGCGAGACCTTGGCCTTGTTGCGGCCGTAGGGCTCGTAATCGTCGGCTCCCAAGCCCAGCTGAGCGGCGATTTCACCGATCGGCTTCAACGTCGCCGCCTGCGCGATTTCGATGTCCTGAGGTATAGAGCGTGACATTTTTGGACTCGTCAGGTTCGTACTGCCCCTCCGTGCGGCCCGGGCTCGCCCGCTGCCCTTACCCATCCCTGCGTCGCAGCCAGGCTCCGCGGCTCATACTCCCGCATCACAGCTAGCGGTCCGATACTTTGTTCAAACTCCGTGCCACCCGCGGAGTTATGGCCCGCTGCAGCGGGGGAGGAGGCGGCTTCTGGCGGCCGGGAGTTGGGGCTTTCCTTGCGTCGGGTGGCGCGCGAAGATAAAACATGGCGATCTCGGCTGTCAAAGGAGGGAGGCGATGGCGGGAGCCTGGAGGCTGATAGAGGGTTGGCTCAAGCGGGCGGTACTGGGCGTTCAGGAGTACACCGTCCTGACGGCCAAGGCGCTGCGCGCCATCTTCGCCCGGCCCTTCTACTGGCGGGACACCCTGCAGCAGATGGACGTGATCGGCGTCGGCTCGCTGGGGATCGTGCTGCTGACCGGGCTCTTCACCGGCATGGTGCTCGCCCTGCAGAGCTCGATCGAGATGCGGCGCTTCGGCGCCACCATCTACATCGGTCGGCTGGTGGGGGCGAGCGCGGTCCGCGAGCTGGGGCCGGTGCTCACCGCCCTGATGGTCGCCGGCCGGGTCGGGTCCGGCATGGCCGCCCAGCTGGGTTCGATGAAGGTGACGGAACAGATCGACGCGCTGAACGTCATCGGAACCGACCCGATCAAGAAGCTCGTCACCCCTAGGCTGCTCGCCGCTCTGCTGATGCTCCCGGTGCTGACCGTGATCACCGACACGGTGGCGATCTTCGGCGGTATGTTGATCGCCGTGGTGAAGCTGGACCTCACCGCAGACTTGTACATGCGCTCGGTGTACGACACGCTCGCCCAGTCCGGGTTCATCTTCCGCTACGTACCGAAAGATCTCGTCCAGGGCCTGATCAAGCCGTTCTTCTTCGGCGGGATCATCGCCATGACCGGGTGCTATTTCGGGCTGCAGACGCGTGGCGGCACCGAGGGCGTCGGTGTAAGCACCACGCGCGCCGTGGTTA